>CANJJT010000108.1:0-14204 GCA_947474715.1 Betaproteobacteria bacterium | reverse complement strand
GGTCTCGGCCTGACCAACCTCGAGTACGCCCCCCTGTGCGAAATCATGGGTCGCGTGCTGTGGGCGCCGGAGGTCTTCAACTGCAATGCTCCCGACGTGGGCAACATGGAGACCTTCATCCTCTATGGCACGCCGGAGCAGAACAAGCAATGGCTGCAACCGCTGCTGGAAGGCAAGATCCGTTCGGCCTTCGCCATGACCGAACCCGCAGTTGCCTCCAGCGATGCCACCAATATCCAGACCCAGATCCGCCGCGAAGGCGACCAGTACGTCATCAATGGACGCAAATGGTGGACCACCAATGCCCCGGACCCGCGCTGCGAGATTTTCATCGTCATGGGCAAGAGTGACCCGGACGGCGCCGACCGCCACAAGCAGCAGAGCATGATCCTGGTGCCTCGCAACACGCCCGGCCTCACGGTACTGCGACCACTGACCATCTTCGGCTACGACGACGCCCCCCGCGGCCATGGCGAAGTGCTGTTCGACAATGTGCGCGTGCCCGCTTCCAACATGTTGCTGGGCGAAGGCCGGGGCTTCGAGATCGCCCAGGGTCGACTCGGGCCGGGGCGCATACACCACTGCATGCGTGCCATCGGCCAGGGTGAGCGAGCCCTGGAAAAGATGTGCCGGCGCCTCTCCGATCGAACCGCCTTTGGTCGCAAGCTCTCGGATCAGACCGTCTGGCAAGAGCGCATCGCCGATTCACGCATCATGATCGACCAGGCCAGGCTGCTGGTGTTGAATGCCGCCGATCGCATGGACAGGGTCGGCAACAAGGCGGCACTCAAGGAAATCGGCATGATCAAGGTGATCGCCCCGAACATGCTGTGCCAGATTCTGGATTGGGCCATACAGGCGCACGGCGGTGGCGGATTGTCGGAGGACTTCGGATTGGCCGAGGCCTATGCACGTGCCCGTATCCTGCGCATCGTCGATGGTCCGGACGAAGTGCACCGCAACCAGATCGCCAAACTGGAGTTGCGGCAGTACCGTGAGCATACCGCCAGGGGAAAATGATCATTTTCGAATGCAAGCCATTTTGACCATTGATCTGGCAGAAGGATTGTGATCACCTTTAAAATTACCAGATGGATCTGATGCAATGAAAAAGGGGCGCCGCGGCGCCCCTTTTCTTTATGCTGACTTGCGACTTACTGGGTGCGGCTCTTCACCCAGGCCACCAGTTCCTGGACTTCGGCATTGGCCGGCTGGCGCTTGGCCATTTCCTCGACGATGGGCTTCATGTCGTCATACAGCAGGTAATCCTGCAGCACCGAGTACAGGTACAGCTCCGGGGTGATGTCATCAGCAGACGATTGCTTGCGCAGTTTGCCGTAGGTGTCACGGGCAGTCTTGACCTCGGCCTGCTGCTCGGCGGTCAGCCTCGGCGGTTTGCCGGCACCCCGTACGGCCACCCCACCGGAGCGTCCCAGTTTGGCAATCTGCATCAGTTCGGGGACCTGGGCGATCTTCTGGGGAACGCCGGCTGGCAGCGTGGTGACTTCGGGATTGGCCCCACTGCCCTGCTCCCCGGACTGGGCACCAGCGCGGAATGAGGCTGGTCCCTTCCAGGTTTCCTGCCGACCACCCTGAAAATAAACGACACGCACCTGCGCACCCGACGGCAGGGTGAAGCGATCACCCTGTCGCACCTTCATGAAGGACCGCGCCTTGGCAGCCGCCGAGCCTTCACTGACGTAAGACACATCACCGTTGAGCATGTTGACCAGGCCGACATCGGCAGACTGGGCCTGTGCTGCAGAGACAACGGCGCCAAAGAGCACCGCGGCGAACATCGATTTGATACTTTTCATTTTCAATCTCTCCCTTTCACTGACGACAGGGCACCAGCTTAGGCCAGATGTACGTCAGTACCGAGTGAATAATGCACGCAAGCGCCGGGTTTCAATGGGAAAAGTGCAGTAATGCACACTATTTGCAGCATGGTTCCACGCAGAATCTGCTTACCTCGGCGCCTCGGCCCGTTCCTGAGCCCATTTTGCCAGTTCCTTCACCTCCGGAGTATCCGGCTGGCGCTTCAACATGTCCCGGGTGATGGACTCGATCTCGTCCAGTTGCCCGTGCTCCTGCAGCACTGACAGAAGGTACAACTCGGGGGTCACGTCATCTGCGCTGGTGTCTTCGCGCATCGTCCGATAGAGCCCCCGTGCTCGCTCCAGTTCCGGGGAAGCGGGTGCCGCAACCCTGCCACGCGCCCCACCACGAACCACGATGCCACCGAGGCGCGCGCCCTGAACCAGATCGGGCACCCTGGCCATGCGTTGCGGCACGCTCACCGGCAAAGCCACAACCACAGGTGGTTTCCCGGTCTGCAGTTCGCTGCCCACACTGCCTGCACGAAGGCTGGCCGGCCCCTGCCAGGTTTCCTGGCGACCGCTGGAAAAATAGATGAGCCGCAGGCTGGCGCCATCCGCCACCGTGAAACGGTCTCCCAGGCGCACCCGCATGAAAGCGCGCGAGGGCATGCCGGGACCGGGAGCGTTGCCGGCAAGGTAGGTCACGGCACCCGTCATCTGGTTGACCAGGCCGACATCGACGGCTTCCTGCGCCAGGGGCTGCCCTGGATGTGACAGCATCCCTTCGCCCAGCACCAAGGTCAGCGTCATCAGCCACGCAGACCGAATCGATCCGATTCGCTGCATGCCTGCCTTGCCGCTCGTCCCCGCATTCCTGTTCACCCTCATGGCGACGCCCCCGCGGAAGAAACTGGTTCCAGCCCGATGATTTCGTAGACCTCCATGGGCTCGGCCTTGCCCTTGACCATCACGTTCTCGTGCTTGCCCGTGAGCACGCCACCGCCGGCGGCCTGCACTGTCTGGCGGCTGGCCACCAGCGCGCATTCCATTTCCTTGGTGATGCCCTCCAGCCGGGAGGCGGCGTTCACCGTGTCACCGATAGCCGTGAATTCCAGGCGCTTTACCGAGCCGATGTTGCCCATCACGGCGTCGCCGGTGTGGATGCCCACGCCGATGGCAAAAGGCGGCAGCCCGCGACCGGGAAAGCGTTCCTCCATCCATAACCTGAAGTCCTCGGCCTGCTTCACCATTTCCAACGCGGCAATGAGTGCGCGGCGTGGATGGTCCGGATAGTGCACCGGCGAACCGAACACCGCCATCACCGCATCGCCGATGTACTTGTTGACATTGCCCCCCTGCTCCAGGATGGGCACCGTCACGAGGCTGAAGTAGGCATTGAGCATCTCCACCACCTCGGCGGCCTGGAGCTTCTCGGAAATGGTGGTGAAGTTGCGGATGTCCGAAAACAGGATGGTGACATTCACCTGTTCGCCGCCGAGGTTCACCTTGCGTCCTTCGGCAATCAGCATGTCCACCACTTCATCAGACACGTAATTGCCGAACAACTGGGTGATGCGCGCGCGTTCACGCTCTTCACCGGTCAGGCGCAGGATGACGGTCAGCAGAAAGGCCACCGCCAGGCCGACCTGGGGTTCGGCCACCGGCAGCACCCAGTCATACCGGAACGCCAGAAAGGCAGGAATGGGCAGGTTGACCGCAATCAGCACCCCAACGAGCGCACCGCGTTCCGGCTGCATGCGCAGGAAATAGATGGTCGCCATCGACAGGATGAAAAAGACATAGAGGCCCTGCAGCCATTGCGGCGGCACTTGCGGGTAGCGTCCCCCGAGTATGGTTTCGATGATGTTGGCGTGGATCTCGCCGCCCGCCATCTGGTCGGCAAAAGTGCCACGGGAGTACGGGGTGAAGTGCCGGTCGGAACTGCCGGCGTTGTTGGCCGCCAGCACGATGACCTTGCCCTTGAGTGCCTGCACCCTGGGATTGGACAAGGCATCCGGTTGCAGTAGCGCATTCATGGACACGGTCGGTATGGTGCCCGAAGGCCCTGCATAGGAAATCCAGCGCCGCTCCAGGCTGCGCGCCAGTTTCACCCCGCCGATCTCCCATTCCATCTGCGCCGAATCCTTGTCCGCGCCACGCAGCGCCAGTTGCAGGCCGAAGCTCACGCCTGGTCGTGCCGGGTCGGGGTCCATGACCGGATAGAACTTGCGCACGTACTTGTCATGATCCGGGAACAGGTTGGCGATGCCCAGGTCGTTGATGCCTCCGGGTAGCAGGTAGCGCTGGTCATCCGGCGGCATCAGCAGGTCGAGCTCGCCATTGTTCAGCTCGACCAGGTGGGTGATCAGTATCTTGTTGCCGGAAGCCAGGGCGGAGCGCAGCGGCGCATCATAGTTGCGGCTGATCTCGCTGTCTGGCAGCTTCAACTTTTTCAGCCAGCTCTCGGCACTGACCTGGTAGATGAAGTCCAGGCCGACCGCTTTGGCGCCCGCCTCGGTGAGCACGTCCATGGCCTTGCCGAAATGCGGTGCCCAGAAGGCCAGCGGGTCGTCCTTGAGCGCCACCAGGGTTTCGTCATCCATGGAAACGACAGCCGCATGCTGGGGCATGTAACGCACCCCGGAAACGATGTGCCAGTAATCGTAATAGACGTTCTCCATCGACTCCAGCCAGCTGGTGCGCGCCAGGCCAATGGCGGCAAAACAGGCCAGCAGCGGCACGCCGACGTGGCGCAACAGCTTCTTGCGGAGGGCCGCCATGCGTTCAGACCTGGTTTCACGCATGGCTGGCCCTGTCCCCTGTGATTTTGCTAAACATCGATGGGCCCTCCCCGGGCCCGCACAAGCCCGGGTTCAATCCCCGACAAAAACGAATGGTGCCCAGAAGAATGGATGGCTGCGCGAGAAATGGTAGTCGCCGCTGCTGTACAGCCCGCCCAGCATGCCGCGTTGCGCTTCGCTCATGGCCGCAAGCGCAGCCTGCCCGCCATTGATATTGCGGAACATCGCCGTCATCAGCGCCTGGGTGGACAGGCTATCGACGCTCCAGTGGGACACCACCAGGCTGCGCGCGCCGGCATACATGAAGGCGCGCGTCAGCCCGGCAAAGCCCTCGCCGTTGTTCGCCTGGGCGGTCTCCCCGGCGGTATTGCAGGCGGACAAGGCCACCAGATCGGCATCCAGCTCCAGGTCCTCGATCACTTCGCGCATGGTCAGCAGGCCATCCTCGCCCTTGAGGTCACCCACCAGGCTCATGGCCAGAGCCGGTTGCGCCTGGCGCCTGGTCCCAACCCGTTGCAACGCGCTTGCCTGAACCGGTGCCCCCGGTTCGACTTCGGGCCCCGATGCCAGGAACTCACCGCCCAGGAACCCATGGGTGGCAAACAGGACAAAGCGCGCCGACTTCAGGCTGGCCAGCTTGGCGGTGCGCTCCTGCGCATCCGCGCCGATGTAAAGCTCGCTCTTCCCGCCCAGCACCTGGGCTATCTCCCTGGCCTCATCGGCGGTTTCGCGCAGGCGCGGAATCACCGGTTGGCCATCCCGGCTCCTGGGCACGCTGCCCCCGAGTGCATCCAGGGAAGCCCGGGTTTCGGTGGAGAACTGCTTCAGTGTCCCCGCCACCGGCGCAAATTCCGGATCGGCAAAAGCGATCAGAGAATAGGCTCGCTCGCCACCCGCCTTCGGATACAACCGCTGCGAAGTCAGGGCAGAAAGGCTGGGCAGATAAGCCATGCGGTAGTTGCCGCCCAGATATTGCGGCACGGCATATTCACCGAGGAAGGGGCGCGCCTTGTCACCATCGGAGGCACTGCGGAGCGAGCGGAAACGCGCCTGCTCGGCCGCGGTCCAGTGCGTCACCAGAAACTCCAGCGGGATGGTGTGCAGCGGGCCGTCGCCGATGACAATGAGCTTGTCATTGCCGACCAGCACGTCGGCCACCGGTGCCACCAGATCCTGATGCAAGGAATGCAGCACCGCAGGATCGATTTCACGCAGGAACAGTACTGACTCGCCCGATGTCACCTTGTCTATGGACCGCCGGATGCCATGCACGCGCCGGGCGATGTCATCACGCCGTGCCGTGCTGACCACCATCTTCAGGCGCTCGCGGGTGATGGCGAAGATCACGGTTTCTTGCGGCAGCAGCACAAAGGTCAGCAAGGCCTCCCTCGGGCGCAACAGTTTTGCCTGCAGGTCCTCCACGGTCACCGGTCGCGGATTGGTGAGCTCCATGAAGCGCGGATAGCGCGCCAGCAGTTGATCTTCCACCACGCGCAACTCGCGGTTGGCACCGTCGATCTGACCGGAGAGATCGGTGCGCCGGGCATCGACATTGGCCTGCCCCGGCGATAGCGTGACCAGAGCCTGGCGCAGGCCGTCCAGGCGGCCATGCAACACCTCGCGACGATCGCGCAACAACTGGAAGGCAGGGTCACTGGAGAAGCGCTCGACGTCGGCAATCCGCATCAGTTCCGTGAACACGCGGCTCTGGTTTCGCGAAGCCACTTCCAGGATCTGCCTGTCGAAGCCTGCCTGCGGGCTGGTTCGATGCAATTGCAGCATCAAGCGTATGGTTTCCAGGTAGATGTTGCTGTACTGCCCGAGGAAGGCCTGGCGGGTGTCCTCGGACAAGCCGCGTGTGCGCACATAGAGCCGGTCCAGCGTGTCGATGGCTTCCCGGTAATAGGGCAACGCCTCGCGGTAGCGTCCGCGCTTGGCCAGTGCAAACCCGAGGCGGCTGCTGTTGAGCAGCAGTGTGCGCGGATTGCCGGCGCGGCGTGAAGTTTCGACCGCACGCAGGTAAGCCTGTTCGGACTCGACGATCTTGCCCTGCCGGTCCAGTGACACGGCCAGAGTCGTCAGGGTGGCGGCGGTATCCGGATGCAGCGGACCGAGGGCCTTGTCCAGTATGTCCAGCGCACGCCGCTGCAATGGCTCGGACTCGGTGTACTTGCCCTGCTGGTCCAGCATCGCAGCCAGGTTGTTCAGCGTATTGGCCATTGCCGGATGTGCGGCGCCCAGGGAGCGTTCCTGGATGGCGAGGGCGCGGCGATACAGTCCTTCGACCTCGCTGATGGCCTGGATGCGCTCACCGGCCTGCGCCCGCGCCCGCTGCTCCGCTCCTGACGAGCGCTGATCCTTGCCCTGCTCGAACAGCACATTGGCCAGATTGTTCAGGCTGGTGGCGGTATCGGGATGGGCTGCCCCGAGCGCCTTTTCGCGTATGCTCAAGGCGCGGCGATGTGCTGCCTCGGCCTCGGAAAACTTGCCCTGCAGGTAACGCACGTTGCCCAGGTTGGACCAACCGGTGGCGGTCAGTGGGTCCTCCTGCCCCAGGGTGCGTTGATAGATGGCCAGCACCCGGTCATGTAGCGTCTCCGCCTGCCCCAGGTCGCCTTGGGATGCCAGTGCCTCCGCCCGTGCCAGCAACTGACGCGGGTCATCCTCTGCGCCAGGTTTGGCAGCCGGCGCGGCTGCCACCAATGCCGCCCCCGCGCCGAACTTGCCCTGACTGTCCAGCACCCGTCCCAGGTTGGACAGAGTGGTGGCGGTATCGGCGTGATTCACCCCGAGCGATTTCTCGAGGATGCGGTAGGCGCGGCGCAGCAACAATTCGGCGCCGGCGTAATCGCCCTGCCGCTCCAGCACCAGGGCGAGGTTGTTCAGGGCCGCCGCGGTATTGACCGAATCCTCGCCGGATCGACGCTCATACAGGCCCAGTGATTCCCGAAAGCTGGATTCCGCCTCTGGATATCGCCCCTGCTTGAGCAGGCTGCCCCCGAGTATGGCCAGACTGCCAGCCATGTTGACGTGCTCCACACCGAACACCCGCTTCGCCTCCTCCACGAGTTCACGGGCTGTCAGTTCGGAGGCGCCAAAGTCACCTTTTGCGAGTTGATCCTCGGCCCGGTCGGCCAGTTGCTGCCACTGGCGGTCGTCGATGCGAGACGGGCTGGGAGCAGACTGCGTGGTTGCCGGTTTGACGGCGGGTTTGACCGCAGGTGGTTTAATCGGACGTTGCGGCGCTGTCTGTGCTTGTACCGGTACCGCAGACAAGGAGAGCAGCATTGCCACAATCACAGCCAGCCGCCAGGTCAGGCAAGGACGACCCCACGCCTTCCGGGGGGCATTTCGGCTCAATGGGAGCATGGCAGTGCGCGTCATGATGTCGCGCGATTATAAGCGCCAAGTGCCTGCATGGGAGATGCAAGCAATTGATCTGCTAGAAAAAATGCAGATTCATCCAAGGACCTTGTGCGGGGCTGCCAGGCAACCCCGCATTGCCGCAAGGTTCAGGCGACGGCAGTGGTCTCGGACGCCGGCGTGACAGCCGGTGCCGCAATACTGCGTGTGCGCGCCACCAGCACGGCACAGGGGGCGTGATCGAGGAGTGACTTGCCGACCGACCCACGCCACCAGCGGGTGCCGAACTTGGTCTTTTGGGCATGCCCGACGATGATCAGGTCGGCCTGGATTTCCATGGCCAGGCGGCAGATCTCCTCCACAGGCTCACCCACCGAGAGATGGCCGGTCACGCTGAAACCGCGCTCCTCCAGTTGCGAGATGCCCTCGTTGAGGATCTCCTGGGCGCGGGTCTTTTCTTCCTCGATCAATTCCTCGGGAAGGAAACCCTCGGTCAGAAACATGTTGGCCGGCATGCCGGCCACTGCCAGCAGATGCGCGTCCGCCTTGGTGAAAACTGCCATTTCCCTGCAGGTGAGCAAGGCAGCGCGTCCCTCGACCGAGCCGTTATAAGCAATCAGAATGCGTTTGAACATGGTGTGCACTCCAGCAAAAAGACCAACGATTGAAAGCGCCACCCGGGCGCCCGCTCACTGCCATGCGTCAGTACAGACAACCAACAGTTCACTCGACGCGGCAGTCATGCCCACCCATCATCCCTGCCGATTGTGAAGAAGCCGTTAAGGGCTGGCGACGACACACCGGGCAAGAAAATCGGGACAAGGGGACTGTCACGTCTTCCGCAGCAACGACCTCCACGCATCGCCTGGAGCCAATGCTGCCATACAGCCTGGTGAGGTCTTGCATGCTTCCCTCCAGGTGAACCTGCCATTCCACATTATTCCCGGCTCCCTGCGACCTGTTCATGGACAGGCCTGTTGAAGGAATCCGGTCCAGCCGTGATACGCACTTTGCATACTTCCGGCTGTCACGTCAATCTGTAGATTCGGCCCGGAAATGCACCTGTTGCTGCGCTATCATTGCTGCTGTCGCCCCATTCGATCACCAACCCCTGAAAACCATGCCATGACCGCCAACGACAAGACCAGAAATCGCGCCCGTTTCGTCTGGGAGGACCCTCTCCTGCTGAGCGCCCAGATCACCGATGATGAGCGCATGGTCCAGGAGGCTGCCCGTGCCTACGCCCAGGACAAGCTGCTCTCCCGGGTCACCGACAGTTTTCGCAACGAAAAGACCGATCCGGCCATTTTCAGGGAAATGGGCGAACTGGGCCTGCTGGGCCCGACCATCTCCACCCAGTACGGTGGCTCCGGGCTGAACTACGTCTGCTACGGACTCATCGCCCGTGAGGTGGAACGGGTCGACTCGGGCTTCCGATCCATGATGAGCGTGCAAAGCTCGCTGGTCATGGTGCCCATCGAAACCTTTGGCTCCGACGCGCAAAAGGCCAAATACCTGCCGAAACTGGCCAAGGGCGAGTGGATCGGCTGCTTCGGGCTGACAGAACCCGACTACGGCTCGGACCCGGGCAGCATGATCACCCGCGCCAAGAAGGTGGCTGGTGGTTACAGCCTGAGTGGCGCCAAGATGTGGATATCCAATGCGCCCATCGCCGATGTGTTCGTCGTGTGGGGCAAGACCGAAGACGAGGTGATACGCGGCTTCATCCTCGAAAAGGGCGCCAAGGGCCTTTCGGCCCCGACCATCAAGGGCAAGGTTGGCCTGCGCACATCGATCACCGGGGAAATTCTCATGGACAACGTCTTCGTCCCCGAAGAGAACCTACTGCCCGGCGCGGAAGGCCTCAAGGGACCGTTCACCTGCCTGAACTCGGCCCGCTACGGCATCGCCTGGGGCGCACTGGGAGCCGCCGAGGACTGCTGGCACCGCGCGCGCCAGTATGTGCTGGACCGCAAGCAGTTCGGCCGGCCGCTCGCCGCCAATCAGCTGATCCAGAAAAAACTGGCTGACATGCAGACTGAAATCACGCTCGGGCTGCAGGGCTGTCTGCGCCTGGGCCGCATGAAGGACGAAGGCACGGCCTCGGTCGAGATCACCTCCATCATGAAGCGAAATTCCGCTGGCAAGGCCCTGGATATCGCCCGCCTCGCCCGGGACATGATGGGTGGTAACGGCATTTCCGACGAATTTGGTGTCGCCCGCCATTTGGTCAACCTCGAGGTGGTCAATACCTACGAAGGCACCCACGATGTGCATGCGCTCATCCTTGGTCGTGCGCAAACCGGCATACAGGCATTTTCCTAGAGGAAACAAAATGGCCCACCGTCGACCCCGCCGCAACACCCTGCGACGCTCTGTCGAGGAGGCCATGCGCCTGCGCCTGTCCAGTGAGGCCGGTGCCCACGGCAGCCAGAGCCAGCCGGTCATGGCCGACCTCTTTCCTGTCGAACTGGATGCTGCCATCGACAAGGCACTGAAGGACCTGGGGCCCAAGCCGGAACCGGCTCACTGAAACCTTTCGGGCAATCCCGGTGAACCACGGGCCCCAGGAGCATGAGCATGCCCATCGGCCTGGTTCCGACCCGCATGCCGGTCACCACGGCCACCAAAGCGCCCTGGGTGACCATGGACACCATGGACACCCAGGGCACCCTCACCACGGCCACGCCGGTAACAGCCGTGGCTACGCGGTGGGCTTTGCGCTCAATCTGGCATTCGTCCTCATCGAATTCACCACCGGCTTACTGACCCACTCGCTGTCCCTGCTGGCAGATGCCGGACACAATCTCTCGGACATCATCGCGCTGGCCCTGGCCTGGGGCGCTGTGGTGCTGGCGCGCCGCAAGCCAAGCTCACGCTATACCTATGGCTTGCGCGGCACCTCGATCTGGGCTGCCTTGATCAATGCCCTGCTGCTGGTGCTGGCGTGTGGCGGCATTGCCTGGGAGGCTCTATTGCGCCTTGGCAACCCCCAACCGGTCTCCGCCCTGCCCGTGATTGCGGTGGCCGCCATCGGCGTACTCATCAACACCGCCACCGCGCTGATGTTCATGCGAGATAGCCACAAGGACCTCAACCGGCGCGGGGTCTATCTGCATATGCTGGCTGACGCTGCAGTGTCGCTGGGTGTGGTGGTCTCCACCCTGCTGATGATGTGGACAGGCTGGCTCTGGCTGGACGCAGCCACCAGCCTGGTCATCGTCCTCGTCATACTGGCGGGTACCTGGGGCCTGCTGCGTGACTCCGCCAACATGAGCCTGCTGGCCGTGCCACCGTCGGTGGACTCCGCCGCCGTGGCCGCCTACCTCCGCCAGAGCCCGGGGGTGACAGAACTGCATGACCTGCACATCTGGTCCATCAGCACTTCGGAAACCGCCCTGACCGCACACCTGGTGGTGCCAGGTGCACGACCTGGGGACGAGTTTTACGCCCGACTGGCCGCCGACCTGGAGGAAAAATTTGGCATTCAACACGTCACCGTGCAAGTGGAAAGCGGCGACGCCAGGCATCCCTGCCGGCTGGCATCGGATGATGTGGTTTGACGCTGGATGATCCTGTCGCGATCCGAAGCGCAATCACCCCAGTGGGCTCACTGAAAACCGGCCTTCTCAGAACACATCCAAGGGGTGAAGGGGATGTTCTCCCCGGCTTACAGCCCGTACTTCTTGCGACTGCGCGGAGGAATCAGAGCGCGCACCTTGTCCAGCAGCGTGCGTGATGCCTCGGCATTGGCCGGGCCGGCTGCCTTGGCGCCGGCAATCAGGGCCACCAATTCATCGCGCGTCAGCAACAGTGGTGGAACCTCGGGGGTATCCCCCAGTGAGTAGCCAACATTGGTGGTGCCGCGGATCGGCACGCCCGCACTGCGCAGGCGTTCAATGTCGCGATGCACCGTGGGCTTGGACACGCCCAGGGTTTCAGCCAGCGATGTCGCTGTCACCGTGCTGCCAGAGGAAAGTTCCAGATATAGTTGGGTCAGACGTTCGCCACGCATCGTGTACCTCCATCGGTGAATCTTTAAATATTATCAGTTTAAGGGGCTTCTGTCGAATGACAACACATCCTGTCGCTCATTGTGATCAATGCCCTCTTCTCCGAGGAGCCACGCATGGCCGCTGAAGACACAGGCGGAGATGGCCGCATCCGCTGCGGCTGGTGCCTCGCCTTTCCTGCCTATGTGCGCTACCACGACGAGGAATGGGGCGTGCCCCAGCATGACGACCGGCGACTGTTCGAGTTCCTGATTCTGGAAGGTGCCCAGGCCGGCCTCTCATGGTCGACCATCCTCAACAAGCGCGCGGGTTATCACCGGGCATTTGCCGCGTTCGACGCACGCAAGGTGGCCCGTTTCGGCCCGCCGGATGTGGAGCGTCTGATGCAGGATGCCGGCATCGTCCGAAATCGACTGAAGATCGAATCTGCCATCAGCAATGCCAGGGCTTTTCTTGCGGTGCAAAAGGAATTCGGCTCCTTTGCTGCCTATCACTGGCAGTTCACCAGCGGCAAACCCATCATCAATCGCTGGAAATCACTGAAGGATGTGCCGGCCAGCACGGCTGAATCAGACGCCATGAGCCGGGATCTCAAGAAGCGGGGATTCCGTTTCGTCGGGTCCACCATCTGTTATGCCCACATGCAGGCCACCGGCATGGTCAACGACCACCTCGAAACTTGCTTCCGCCATGCCGAGCTGAGTGGCCCCTCCCTCGCCAAGCCCGTCAAAGCCAAGTCCGGGCCATCCGCAGCACCCGCCAAAGTCAAAGGGCGGAAGGCACCAACTGCCCGCCGCCCCCACAAGCCCGCTCGGCTGACCCGACGCTGACCGCCGATTTCAGATCAGGTCAATCCGGCGTCCAGGGCGAGATCTCCTTGCCGCTGGCCACGGGTACAAACACCGGCTGGAATTTCGGCAGTGCGGCGGCCAGGTCCTCGGGGGTCCAGCCCGATCGCTTGTTGAGGAAGCGGATGGGCCGTGTCAGGCTGTAGAGGATGATCTCGTTGCCGCGTGCACCCAGCAACTGCCCGTTGACACCCTTGGCCACGTCGCTTGCCAATACGGTGGCCAGCACTGCCGGCGACTCCGGCGGCAGTGCAGCCTCGCGCTTTTTCTTCTCCTCGACGCTGCGGCCGGGGACGCTGTCCGTCATGCGTGTCCAGGCACCGGGGGCCAGGCAGTTCGAGCGCACGTTGTAGCGACCCAGCTCCAGCGCCAGGGTCTGGCTGAAACCCAGCATGGCATTCTTGGCTGCCGCATAGTTGGCCTGCCCGACATTGCCCAGAAACCCCGAGGTCGATGTCACATGCACCAGCGCCCCGCTCTCCTGCTTGCGAAAATGTTCCACGGCGGCGCGACTCACATAGAACACGCCATACAGATGGACCTTCACCACGGCGTCAAAATCCTCCGGCGTCATCTTGTGGAACATGCCATCCCGCAGGATCCCGGCATTGTTCACCACCGCGTCGATGCGCCCGAAAGTGTCCAGCGCGCACTGGACGATGCGTCGACCGCCATCCCAGCTGGTGACCGATTCATAATTGGCCACGGCATTGCCGCCGGCCTTCTTGATGGTGTCCACCACTTCCTGAGCCGGGGTGCCTTCCTTGTTGTTGCCATCCAGGCTGGCGCCGATGTCGTTCACCACCACGCTCGCCCCCTGGCTTGCCATCATCAGTGCCGTGGCGCGCCCGATGCCCCGCCCCGCGCCAGTCACAACCGCCACTTTCCCCTTCAGCAAATCTCCTGCCATGTCCGCTGCTCCTTGTTGGTTGTTCGCCGCCGCATCTCCCGGCGCTTGCGCAATCAGTCGCCCCTTGTCCCGTGTCGCTGTCACTCGGGGACGATGGTGGGAGGGTCCCAGGGGATGACGCCCTTGCCGCTGGCCATCTTCGTATAGAGGCCGTCAAAGGCAGGCAGTGCTTCGGCCAGTGATTCGGGGCTCCAGCCGCCGTCGCGGTGCAGGTAGCGCAGCGGGCGCGGATGGTTGAACAGCATCATGTCCGAGCCACGGGCACCGAAAATCTGGCCGTGCACGTCCTTTGCAGCATCGCTGACCAGAAAGGCCATCATGGAGCCGGGAGACTCGGGCGGCAACGCCGCCAGTCGCCTCTTGTTGGCCTCGTCGCCACCCCGCAGGCCGGCGGGCACACTCTGAGTCATGCGGGTATTGGCACCGGGCGCCAGCACATTGGAGCGGAT
>CANJJT010000107.1:0-14389 GCA_947474715.1 Betaproteobacteria bacterium | reverse complement strand
TTGGTTTGGGTGTGTGGGTGGGGGGGGGGGGGGGGGGGCCCCCGGCAGATTCATGAGGCATCCTTGCCTGCAAAAGGGTATCACTCCGGGTGCCGCGCAGCAGCGTGGGGGCAGCTTCCCTTCCCCTGTCATTGATGATTCGTTGCAAGGGCACTTCCCATGACCAAGTCAGTGCAGGCAATGCTGATGTAACCGGAGGCGACCGAGTGCGGGATGGCCATGGCTGACTGATTACATTGCCGTTACAAGCGCATTGCCGACAGGATAGAGCTCGTGAAATTGATCATATCAGTCGGCCAGTGGAGATGGCGCCGATGGTCGTCTCCGAACCGATCAGGCAAGGGCTGATGGCCAGAGACGCTGACCATCGCCGCACCGGGGAATCCGGCCGCCGCGAACCCCGGGGTACTGTGGGCCGGCCTGCTGAGCCCGGCCCGGGCAGCTAGCTCAGCCCTTGGCGCGCTTGCCGGCGCTGTCGCCGGCCAGTCGGCCGAACACCGCGCCTGACATCAGGCCGGCGCCACCGAGGTAGTTCTCGTAGAAGATGCCGCCGACCATTTCGCCGGCGGCGTACAGGCCGGGGATGCTGCGGTCGCTGGTGTTCTGCACTTCACCCTGGTCGTTGATGCGCAGGCCGCCGAAGGAGAAGGTGATGCCGCAGGTCACGGCAAAGCCGGTGAACGGGCCCTTGTCGATCGGCAGCGCCCAGTTGGACTTGGGCGGGGTGATGCCTTCGGTCTTCACGCCATCGAGGATGGACGGGTTGTACTTGCCCGGCTGGCAGGCGGCATTGAACTCGCTCACCGTCTTCTTCAGGCCCTCGACATCGATCTCCAGCTTCTGCGCCAGTTCCTCGATGGTGTCGGCCGTGGCCTTGGTCACCTGGTGGATGCGGTACTCGTCGCGCACCATGTCGATGGTCTTGGCATCGAAGATCTGCACCGCGGCGCGCTGCGGCTGCTTCATCACTTCGCGGCCGTACTTGGCATAGGTGTGGTTGCGGTAGTCGGCGCCCTCGTCGACGAAGCGCTCGCCCTTCATGTTGACCACGATGCCGATGGGGTAGGAGTGCTTCTGGAAGTTGTCCAGCACGACGCGGTCGCCAAAGGGCGGGGCACTGATGTCCCACTGCACGGCGTGGCAGGTGGACCAGCCGCCGAAGGCCTGTGCGTCGATGGCGAGGGCCGCATTCAGGCCGTCGCCGGTGTTGTAACGGGTGCCGCGCACGCGGCAGGATTCCCAGCCGGGGCCGTAATAACGCACGCGCATTTCAGGATTGGCTTCGAAGCCGCCGCAGGCCAGCACCACGGACTTGGCGTGGATGTCGGCGTAGCCGTCCGGGCCCATGACGTGCACGCCGGTGACCACGCCCTTTTGGTCCTGGAGCAGTTTGCGCATGGCCGTGGCATAGCGGATCTCGATCCCGAGGCTCTCGGCACGCTTGATCAGCTGGTCCACCAGGCCCCAGCCGCCGCCGACCGCCTCGATGTTCACGCCGCCGTAGAAGTGGTGCTTGCCTTCGATCTTGTAGGACTGGCGGCCGAACATGGGAATGAAGCGGACCTTGTTGGTACGCATCCAGCGCATGGTGTCGCGCGAGCGGCCCACCAGCAGCTCGGACAGCATGTCGTCAGTCTGGCCCTCGGTGACCCGGCGCAGATCGTCGAGGTAGTTCTCCTTCTTCAGATCCGGCAGCACGATCTGCTCGGCTTCGGCGGCGGAGAGGTCATCGAGGATGTCCTGGCGCACATCGGCCAGGCCGTCGTGCACGAAGCGGAAGCCGCCAGCGGTAAACAGCGAATTGCCGCCGCGTTCGTCGACCGGCGCCTTTTCCAGGACCAGCACTTTGGCGCCCTGCTCGTGGGCGGAAATGGCGGCGCACAGCGCGGCATTGCCCGCGCCGACGACGATCACGTCATAGGAATCCGTAGACATTCAAATCTCCTTTTGTTCGATTTATAAAGCTACAACCAACAATGATAAGTCATTGGTCTTGGTGAATCAGTTTCCGCCCCGACTTTCCCCGGAGACTGGTGTCTTCAATCGGCCGTCGCCCCGCTCGCCTTCACCACGGACTCGTACTTCGCCAGTTCGGCGCGCATGAAGTCGGCAAACTGTTGCGGGGTGGTGGGCACGGGCTCGGCCATCAGGGTGGCAAAACGTGACTTGGCCTCGGCCGAATTGAGCGCGGCCACGAAGGCCTGGTTCAGGCGCGTGATGACCGGCGCCGGGGTTGCAGCCGGGGCGACCAGGCCCCACCAGGTGTCCACCTCGAAGCCCTTCAGGGTCTCGGCCATGGCCGGGATATTGGGCAGGGCTGCCGAGCGCTTCGCCGTGGTCACCGCCAGGGCGCGCAGCTTGCCGGCATTGATGTTGGTCGCCGCGGTGGCGAGGTTGTCGAAATTGAAATGCACCTGGCCGCCCAGCAGCGCCAGTTGTGCCGGTGCGCCGCCGTTGTAGGGGATGTGCACGGCGTAAATACCCGCGGCCTTCTTGAACATTTCACCGGCGAGGTGGCCGCCGCTGCCGTTGCCGCCGGAGCCGTAATCCAGTTTCGCGGGGTTGGCGCGCGCAAAGCGGATCAGGTCGGCCACGCTGTTGATGCCATGCTGCTGCGCCGTCTCGACGTTCATCACCAGCACATTGGGCACGCGCACCATCTGCGTGATGGCGGCAAAGTCCTTCGCCGCATCGAAGGGCATCTTGGCGTACAGCCAGGGGTTGATGGCGTGCGTGGCGACGGCGCTGATGCCGATGGTGCTGCCGTCCGGTGCCGCCTTGGCGATGATGTCCACGCCGATGTTGCCGCCGCCGCCGGGACGGTTCTCGATCAGTACCGTGCCGAGGGTATTCTTCACCGCTTCGGTGAGTACACGGGCGGTGACGTCAATGGGGCCGCCAGGGGCATAGGGCACGATCAGTCGCACCGGCTTGCCGGTGCCCTGGGCCAGGGCACCGGTGCCCAGGGTCGACAATGCCAGTGCGGCCAGCAGCGGGCGAAGAAAGCGGATGTGCATGATTTCCTCCAGATGGGACAGTCGCGATTCAATGCAGCCGCCGGTGGGGCCAGTTCGGGTGCGGCCTGCGGGTCTTTTTGCTGCCGGGATGGTACCCGAGATGCGCGCAGCCCTGCGCCATCGCGACTGAAGCCGGCAGGGCAGCCACGGCACTGGCGACGCGGTATAGTCATGCGCGTAGATGGAACCACCAACACAAAAAACCAGGAAACGACAAGGAGTGTGACGTGAAACAGTGCAAGCATGCAGGCGTGGTGGCGGCAGCCCTGGCGGGCATCGTGGCCATGACGGCGGTCCTGCCCGCGGCCAGGGCGCAGCAGGCTGCCTACCCCGGCAAGCCGGTGACGGTGATCATCCCCTTCACGCCGGGCTCCTCGCAGGAGACTGAAGGGCGCGTGCACATGACCCGCCTGTCCGAGCAGATGAAGCAGTCCTTCGTCATCGACTTCAAGCCCGGTGGCAGCACCGTCATCGGTCTGACCCATGTGGCGCGCGCCGCGCCGGACGGCTACACGCTGCTGCTGGCCTCCGCGAGTTTCAGCCTGGTGCCGCTGCGACCGATCCAGCTGTCCTTTGACCCGCTTACCGCCTTCCAGCCGGTGTCGCTGATCAGCAAGCGCTGGGGCACCATCCTGGTCCATCCCTCGGTGCCCTCGACGGTGAAGGAGTTCCTCGCCTATGCCAAAGCCAATCCGGGCAAGGTGAATTTCGGCACCAACGGTCCGGGCAGCCAGCAGCACCTGACCGGCGCCTGGATGGCCGATGCCGGTGATGTGGACATGACTTTCGTGCATTACAAGAGCGCGGCGCAGATCATCCCCGACCTGCTGGCCGGACGCGTGCACCTCACCCCGGTGACCATGACCACCGGCATTCCGCACATCCGGTCCGGCAAGCTGAAGTCCCTGGGCCTGTCCAATCTGACCCGCAATCCGGCCTTTCCGGACATGCCGACGCTGGCCGAGCAGGGCCTGAAGGACTTCGAGTACTCCAGCTGGCACGGCATGCTTGCGCCGGCGAAGACGCCTGCGGTCATCGTCAACCTGCTGAGCGCCGAGCTGGGCAAGGTGGTGAAGCATCCCGATGTGGTGAAGCGGCTGGAGCACGAGACGCAGCTGCTGGGCAGTTCACCGGCGGAATTCGCCCGCCACATCGCCGGCGAGACCGATCGCTGGGGCCGCATGATCAAGCGCGGCGGGATCGTCCTGGAGGAGTGATGCGCAGTCCCGTGTGCCCTCAGGCGGTGCCGAAAATCTTCGCCCGCAGCTTGCGCATGCCGCCCAGCCAGCGATCGTAATCAGCCGTCTTGCGCCGCAGGTAGTCCAGCACTTCCGGGTGGGGCAGGATGAGGAAGCGTTCCTCCTCCAGGCCTTTCACCACGCAGGCGGCGACATCCTCGGGGGCCAGCGCCTCCTGCAGCAGGAAGGAATTGCGGTCACCGCTGGCGCCCATCAGCATGGGGGTGCGCACGCCCTGCGGACACAGGCAGCTCACGCGGATGCCGCGATCGGCGTAGGTGATGGCGAGCCACTCGGCGTAGCTGACCGCGGCATGCTTGGTGACGGCATAAGGCGCCACTTCGACGTGCGTGAGCAGTCCGGCGGCCGAGGCGGTGTGCAGCAGGTAGCCTTCGCCGCGCGCCAGCATGTGCGGCAGCACCGCACGCGCCGCATGCACGTGGCCCATGACATGCACATTCCAGCTGCGCTGCCATTCCGCGGGCGGGGCATCCTCGCCACGGCTTTGCAGGATGCCGGCGTTGGAGCAGAACAGGTCGATGCGCCCGTAGCGGCCGATGGCCGCTTCGACCAGTGCACCGACCTGCGCCTCATCGGTGACATCCACCGTGAAGGGCAGGCCGTTCACTTCGCGTGCGGTGGCCGCCGCGGCATCGGCATTCAGGTCGGCTGCGACGATGCCGGCGGCACCCTCGCTGGCAAAGCGCAGGCACATCGCCCGCCCTATGCCGGAACCGGCGCCGGTCACCACCACGACCTTGCCATGGACTTTCATCGGGGAAGCCTCCTGATCATATTGTCATTACCCGTCCAATGATGACCGGGTGATCCATCGTAATCTGATATTAATCAGCTTGCATCATGGCGTCATCCCGGCGGACTTCAGAGACTGATCTGGGTGCCCAGTTCGATGACGCGCGAGGGTGGCAGCTTGAAGTACTCCACGGTGCTGGGGCTGTTGCGTTGCATCCAGCGGTAGATTTCGCGCCGCCAGGTGAACAGGCCCGCCTTCTCCGCGCGCGCCACCGTGGTCTTGCCGAGGAAGAAGGTGGTGTCCTCCATGTCCAGCGCCAGGCCATGGCGTTTCCTCAGCAGGCTGATGCCCAGGGGCACGTCAGGGTCCTCGCGGAAACCGTAATGCAGGGTCACACGCCAGGCTTCACCGCGCTCCAGCACTTCCACCTGGGTGCGCTCGGTGGTGGCGACATAGGGCACGTCTTCGGTGGCGATGGTGAGGAACACCATGCGCTCGTGGATCACCTTGTTGTGCTTGAGGTTGTGCAGTAGCGTGGCGGGCACGCTGTCGATGTCCTGCGTGAGGTAGACGGCGGTGCCCGGCACGCGGTGGATGCTGCCGCCCTTGAGCGACTTGAGGAAGCCTTCCATGGGCACGCTGTAGGCGGTTTCACGCGCGCTGATGATGGCGCTCAGCCGCTTCCAGGTGCTGAGCAGGATGAAGAGGAAGGCCCCGCAGGCCAGCGGGAACCAGCCGCCTTCGAAAAACTTGGCGCCATTGGCCGCGACGAACAGCAGTTCGATCACGCCGATGCCGGCCAGCACGGCCGCCAGCAACAGCCGCGCGCGGTGCGCGAGCTGCATCACCACGATGATGATGAGCAGGGTTTCCAGCAGCATGGTCAGCGACACCGCGATGCCGTAGGCCGAGGCCAGCGCGCTGGAGGAGCCGAAGGCAATCACCAGGGCCACCACCATGACCATCAGCAGCCAGTTCACGCGGCTGATGTAGATCTGCCCGCGCTCCACGTCGGAGGTGACCTCCACCGGAATGCGCGGCAGGTAGCCCAGGCGCGAGGCCTGCTGCGTCACCGAGAAGGCGCCCGAGATGGTCGCCTGCGAGGCGATCACTGTGGCCGCGGTAGCCAGCACCACCAGCGGCAGCACCCATTCCGACGGGGCCAGCAGGTAGAAGGGGCTCTTCACGGCGGCGGCATCGCGCAGCACCAGGGCGCCCTGGCCGAAGTAGTTCAGCATCAGGCAGGGAAACGCCAGGCCGAACCAGCCGATCTTGATGGGGGCGCGGCCGAAATGCCCCATGTCCGCATACAGCGCTTCGGCGCCGGTGACTGACAGGAACACCGCACCCATGGTGAGAAAAGCCATGCCTGGCGCCGTGGTGGCCAGGTGCAGCGCATGCGCCGGGTTTAGCGCCGAGAGCACCTCGGGGTTGGACCAGATGCTGCGCAGGCCCAGTCCGGCGAGACACAGGAACCAGATCACGGTGATGGGGCCGAAGAACCGGCCGACGCTGCCGGTGCCGCGGCTCTGGATGGCGAACAGGCCGACGATGATGCCGATGGTGATGGGCACCACCCAATGTTGCAGGCCCGGTGCCGCCACGGCCAGGCCTTCCACCGCCGACAGCACCGAGATGGCCGGCGTGATGATGGCATCGCCATAGAAGAGGGAGGCGCCGGCCACCGCCAGGGTCGAGGCGATCCATACCAGGCGCGGACTGCGGCGCAGGCTGCGCGAGGCAAAGGCGAGCAGCGCCAGGATGCCGCCCTCGCCGTTGTTGTCGAAGCGCAGCACGATGCTGACGTACTTGACGGTCACGATCAGGGTGACTGTCCAGAACATCATGGACAGCACGGCGAACACGTTCGCTGGTGTCAGCGGCAGCCCATGGGTGCCGCCGAAGGCCTCCTTGAAGGCATACAGCGGGCTGGTGCCGATGTCGCCAAAGACAATGCCCAGCGCGCCCAGGGTGAGCGTGGCGAGTGAGGATTTTTGGGAGGTATGGGATTCGGCCATGGGCCGCGGGTGCCGGGTGGGTTTGTGCGGCGCAACAGTACGCCTGTTGGCAGGGCTTTGCAACCGGCAGTTATCTGCAAATGCTTCTTTGCAAAGGCTGCGATATTCGTTTTGCTTCCTGACACCTGCCGCTAAGGTTCGCTCCGCTGAACATCATTTTCAAGGGAGCACCCCATGCAACGCAGGCATTTCATCGCACGTCTGGCCGCCACCGCGCTGCTGGCAGGCGTGGTCGCAACAGCGCAGGCGGCCGACATCAAGCTGCTCAACGTGTCCTACGATCCGACACGCGAGCTGTATCAGGATTTCAACGCAGCGTTTGCCAAGTACTGGAAGACCAAGGCGCCTGCCGACAATGTGTCGGTGAGCCAGTCACACGGCGGCTCAGGTTCGCAGGGCCGCAAGGTCATCGATGGCCTGGAGGCCGATGTCGTCACGTTGGCGCTGGCCTACGACATCGACGCCATTGCCGAGAAGGGCCTGCTGTCGCGCGACTGGCAGAACCGCCTGCCGCACAATGCCTCACCTTACACATCGACTTATGTGTTCCTGGTGCGCAAAGGCAATCCCAAGGGCATCAAGGACTGGAGCGACCTGGTCAAACCCGATGTGGCCGTGATCGTGCCCAACCCCAAGACCTCTGGAGGTGCGCGCTGGGCCTATCTCGCGGCCTGGGGTTATGAACTGCGGCGCACCAAGGGCGACCAGGCCAAGGCCAAGGAATTCGTCGCCAGGCTGTATCAGAACGTGCCGGTGCTGGATTCCGGCGCGCGCGGATCGACAGTGACCTTTGCCGAGCGCGGGCTGGGTGACACCATCCTCACCTGGGAGAACGAAGCCCACCTGACGCTGAAAGAGTTCGGTGCCGACAAGTTCGAAATCGTCTATCCACCCATCAGCATCCTGGCCGAACCCCCGGTTGCCGTAATCGACAAGGTGGTCGACAAGCGTGGCACGCGCAGGGTGGCCGAGGAGTACCTGAAGTTCCTGTACACCGCGGAAGGCCAGGAGATTGCGGCAAAGCATTTCTACCGGCCGATTGACCAGAAGATTGCGGTGAAGTATTCCAAAACCTTCCCCAAGGTGAACCTGTTCACTATCAATGATCTGTTCGGTGGCTGGCAGAAGGCGCAGAAGGAACACTTCTCCGACGGCGGCACCTTCGACCAGATCTACACGAAGAAGTGATGCAGGCAGGTCTCACGGCCACCCCGGCCATGCCGGGCTCGCTGACTGACTTCCGGGGACGTAAGCCGCGGCAATGTAACCCCCCTTGTCAAAGGGGGCCGACTGGCCGCAGGCCAGCGGGGGGATTTTGGCCAACAGGCCAGAGCCCGATCCGCCTGCCTTCGCAAGCGCTCACCTTGAATTTCGGGCAGTGGTGCTGCTTTGCAGGCAGGAAGGCACCAGAGGGCATCCCATGCATCAATCAGGCGTCCATGGCGCACTGCGAGCGCAGCGGTGGAAAATCCCCCCGCTCGTTCGCTGCGCTCACGAGTCGGCCCCCTTTGACAAGGGGGTAAACCTCCCTGCAGCCTCGTCTCCCCGGGAAATCGGCGCAGAACCCAATCAAGGGTTCAAGGGGACCGTGTCCCCCTATTTCAACAGCCTGTCAGATCCCTTCGACCTTGACGTTGCCGTCCTTCACCACCTTGATCCACTTGTTCATGTCATTGAGCATGAAATTGCGGAAGGCGACCGGATCGCTGCCGACCGGCTCGGAGCCATCGTTCAGGATGCGCTTGCGGATCTCCGGTTCCTTGGTGATGGCCACCAGTTCATCGTTCAGGCGCTTGAGGACCGGGGCGGGGATCTTCGCCGGGCCGATCAGGCCGTACCAGCCGGTCACCTCGAAGCCCGGCAGCGCCTCGGCCATGGCGGGAATGTCCGGCGCGCCCTCGATGCGCTTGGCGTTGGTGACAGCAATGGCGCGCAGCTTGCCCGAGCGGGACAGCTGCAGGCCGGCGGCGATGCCGCTGAAGTTGTATTCGAAGCGGCCGCCCAGAAGGTCCGTCATGGCCGGTCCGGTGCCCTTGTAGGGGATGTGCTCGGCCTTGGTGCCCGTCGTCAGCTTGTACAGTTCGCCGGCCATGTGGCCGCCGCTGCCGATGCCGGCAGAACCAAAGCTCTGGTTGGGGTTCTTGCGCGTCCACTCGATGAACTCCTGCGGCGTGCGCGGGGGGGAGTTAGGGTTGACCACCAGCAACAGGCCGGAGGAGGTGAGCTGGGTCACCGGCGTGAAGCTGTTCACCGGGTGGTAGGGCATCGGCACATTGAGCGCGGCATTCACGGTGTGCTGGTGATAGGCGAGCAACAGGGTGTAGCCATCCGGTGCGGCATTCGCCGTGAGTTCGCCGGCGACCACGCCGGTGGCGCTGGCGCGGTTTTCCACCAGCACCTGTTGCTTGACCTTCTCGCTAAGGCGGTTGCCGAACAGGCGCGCCAGCAGGTCCGTGGTGCCACCGGGTGCCGCGGGGGTCAGGATGCGGATGGGTTTGGTCGGGAACTCCTGGGCCCAGGTGGCGGGCGCCAGTGTTGCGGCCAGCGCGAACAGTGCGGAACGGACGTGTGCTTTCATGGAACTCTCCTTTGCGAATGGACTGCCCGATTGTCGGGAGCTGGACTTTTTGTTGGCGCCTCCGGTGGCGGGCGAGCCGTAATCTAACGCCCGCTAGGGGAGGCGTCCATTGCTTTTGTTCCGGTTTTGACAGCCGGATCGACATTGCGCTGCAGCATGCGGGTGTTTCCCCGCAGCAAAGCGGGATGGTTCCAGTTCGATCATTTGCGCGGGCGCTCAGCGCCGGATGACCATGCCTTGTCCGGTGGGAAGTTCCAGTACGTGGTAGCCGAGACGCTGGAAGTAGGCATCCTCGACATACTTCTGCTCGCGGTAATAGAACCAGCCATAGTCGTCGAGGATGAGTACGCCCCCGGGCACTATGCGCTCGAACAGGTGCTCCAGGGCGCCCAGTTCGGCATCGGCGGAATTCATGTCGATGTGCATGAAGGCGATGCGCTGTGGCGACTGCCCCGGGAGCACTTCCGGCACCTGGCCCCTGATTACCTGGATGTTGGGATAGGCCTGGAAGCGCTGCGTCACGCGGGCATGCAGTCCCGGGTCTGTGTAACTCACCGGATTGGAGGCATTCGAATTGAGTTGATGTTCCGGGATGCCGGAGAAGGTGTCATACAGATACCAGCGTTTGGGGAGCTTGGCGAAATCCAGATAGCGCGCCAGCACGGCCGTGGAGAAACCCTCGAATACGCCGCACTCCACGAAATCCCCTTCCAGATGGCGGCAGTGATCGGCCTCCCAGGCCAGCACATGCAGGCGCCACAGCAGGCTGGCCTCCTGATCCTTGCCCGCCTCGCCCTTGAACGCCTGCATGAAGGCCGAGTCTTCGTAGAAGCCCATGTTGCGATCCAGGGTGATCAGCATGTCCTGCGCGAAGTGGCGTGGATAGATCGCCAGCACGGCACGCAGCGCTTCCTGAAAGCGCGGAATGGATTCCTGTGCGAGGCCGTAGAACATGTTCAGCGCCTGATGAACCCGGCAATGGCCGGATCGGCGAGCAATGCCTCCAACTCGTCCTTCCCGGGCAATTGCGGTCGGTCGCGTTCGCTGTTGACCACGCACAGGAAACCCAGCGGCTCGCCGCAGGTGGCGCGGAACTGGTGCCAGGCCATGGCCGGTATGTTGACCAGATCGCCCTGCGCCACATCGAAGACCCGGTCGCCCACCAGGCAGCGGCCATTGCCGCGCAGGATCATCACCGCATGCAGGTGCTGGTGGCGCTCCAGTGTGGAATAACCCTCGGCCTGCATCTCGAAATAGCGCACCTGCGCGGCCAGGGCGGGATCGTCGAACAGCACCTGGCGGGTGATGTCACGAAAGGGCGCGCTGCCTTCCTGCTTGTATTGCATCGGCTCGACGCCCTCCCAGCGGCAACCGGGGAAGGCCTTGCGAACGGGGGCTGGCTGGTCTGCGGACATGATGTTCAGGCCGGTATCCGGGGCACACCGGCGACACCCGCTGCGAACTGGCGTCCTCGCTCGAGCAAGTGGTCACCGGCGATGAGCAGGTCACCGCCGATCAGCAGCATGGTGTCCTGGCCATAGCAGCCGACCAGTTCTTCGATGCGCTCGAGCTTCATGCCACCGGCCGGCACCGGCATGGCCGGCAGCAGCGATCCCAGCGGGGCGCGACAAGCCTGGGCGATCGCGATACAGCGCTCGCGCGAGTAGGAAAAACGTCCACCGTACCCGGTAAAGATCACGGCATCGGCGCCGAGCATCCGGTAGAGCTTGCCGAACAGCAGTTCCGGGGCGATGCGCAGGCCTCCCAGCGCCGGATGGGCGAGCACCGCACAGTCCAGGTGCTCGCGCACCGCCTCCTCGAAGGCCGGCAGGCCCATGAGCATGGGCGCGAGCAGCGCCACCTGCACGCCTTCCTCGCGTGCCATGCGGGCCTGCGCACGCACCTGCTCCGGCGTGCCCGAGAGGCTGGGTGCATACAGCGCGCGCAGCCCCGAGGCGGCATTGGCTTGCCGCGTCGCCGCCTGGCAGGCCTTGAGTCGTGCTGCGAAGGGTGAGTAGGCCTGATCGGACAGGCCGTGGTCATCCTTGATGAGGTGGATGCCGCTGGCGGCCAGGGTGTGGCAAAGCTGCGCCAGGCCTTCGACAGGCAGCCCCTGCGGCTTGAGGGCGGCGCAGGTGATGGGTCCGTCTGCCACGCCGGTGAGGCGCCGCAGTCCGGCGATGCCGTGGCGCGGCCCGCTGAATGCGGCCAGCAGTTCATCGGGGAATTCTGCGTCGGCCAGTTCAACATTCTCGTGCAGCGAGGTGTTGCCGATCAGCATGTTCATGAGCTGGGCGATGCCCGGACGTGCCGTCTCCAGCGCCAGCCCGAGCACGATGCGCATGCGCCCGTCCCCGTTGGCTTCGATGGCCAGCGTTTCCCCCACGACATCGCGCAGGATGCCCGCGTCGGCGATGCCGGCCAGCGGCATCTCCACGCTTTGCTCGACGCGGATGGCGTCGGCCCAGGACTGGGCGTCCTGTTCGGGGCAGCGCACCAGGTAGGTGGCGCGGATGTTGGTGCGGCTCATGGCGGCATTTTATCTGCTGGTGTACGCAGCGGCCGGTGTTAACCCCCTTTGACAAGGGGGTAAACCCGGTGGCTCCCCGGAAATCGGGGTGGCTGCCAGCGCTCCGTCTTGGGGTCGTTGCCCCCTGCCCAAGCTGATGCGAAAGACCATGGCGGTGAGCTTGCGCGCCCTTGTGCCTTAATAACTATTTGTTATTAGAAACTCTCTATAAGTTCGTTCGGGTTATGAGGGCTCGCCTTTAGAGTGTCGCTCCCGCGCGCTCTGCGCACCTGCATCCAAGAGGTTCATTCCATGGCTCCATTCAAAAACTGGCGTGCTGCTGCTGCGCTGGCTTTGTCAGCCGCCCTGCCTGCCGCATGGCCCGTCACGGCACAGGCGCAGGTGACCCTGCTCAATGTGTCCTATGACGTGGCCCGCGAGTACTACAAGGATTACAACCCGGTGTTCGTCAATTACTGGAAGAAGAAATCCGGCGAAACACTGAGTGTCAATCAGTCCCACAGCGGCTCCAGCGCCCAGGCGCGCGCCATTGCCGAAGGGCTGGAAGGCGACGTCGTGACCATGAACCAGGCCACCGACATCGAATTCCTCGCCGACAAGGGACTGGTTGCAAAGGACTGGGCCAAGCGCTTTCCCAACGGCGCCGCGCCGAACTATTCGACCATGGTGTTCCTGGTGAGGAAGGGCAACCCCAAGGCGGTCAAGGACTGGGATGACCTGGTCAAGCCCGGTGTCGCCGTGGTGATTCCCAATCCCAAGACCGCCGGCAATGGCCGCTACACCTATCTCGCGGCCTGGGCCTATGCGCTGAAGAAGTACAACGGCAGCGAAGTGCAGGCACGTGAGTTCGCCAAGGCGCTGTTCAAGAACGTGCCGGTGCTCGACACCGGTGGACGCGGGGCCACCACCACCTTCGCTCAGCGCAACATCGGCGATGTGCTGGTGACCTTCGAGAACGAAGTGTTCCTGATCCAGAAGGAACTGGGCGCGGACAAGGTCGAGATCGTCTATCCGTCCATGAGCATACGTGCCGACAACCCGGTGGCCATCGTCGAGCGCACGGTCGAGAAGAAGAAGACCCGCAAGCAGGCCCAGGCCTACCTGGAATATCTGTGGTCCACCGAGGCCCAGGAGATCGCGGCGAAGTACTACTACCGTCCTTCGGTGGCCAGCGTGGCGAAGAAGCATGCCGGTCAGTTCAAGGCCATCAACCTGGTGACGGTGGAGCAGGTCTTCGGCAGTTGGGAGAAGGCCACCAAGGCCCACTTCGTCGACGGCGCGAGCTTCGACCAGATTTACCAGAAGTAGCATAGCCGCCAGGTATTCGGATCTGCGACCATCAATCCCGCCCGCGCGGGATTGATGGTTTCGGACATTGCCTTCCTGGCACGAGCGATTCAAGACTCACGGATACCTATTCGAGCATCCACCAGTGTCCCGTACCGCCAAGCGCCACAACGTCCTGCCCGGCTTCAACCTGGCCCTGGGGTACACGCTGATGTATCTGTGCCTGATCGTGCTGATCCCGCTGTCGGCGGTGTTCATCCGGACGTTCTCGCTGACCTGGGAGCAGTTCTGGGGCATCATCTCCACGCCCCGCGTGGTGGCCTCCTACCAGCTCACCTTCGGCGCCTCGCTCATCGCCGCCAGCATCAACGCGGTGTTCGGCCTCATCGTCGCCTGGGTGCTGGTGCGCTACGAGTTTCCCGGCAAGCGCGTGCTCGATGCGCTGGTCGACCTGCCCTTTGCCCTGCCCACCGCAGTGGCCGGCATCGCGCTCACCGGCCTGTATGCCCCGAACGGCTGGATCGGTTCCCTGCTCGCCCCCTACGGCATCAAGGTGGCCTTCACGCAACTGGGCGTGGTGCTGGCACTGACTTTCATCGGGCTGCCCTTTGTCGTGCGCACGGTGCAGCCGGTGATCGAAGACCTCGAGCGCGAGCTGGAAGAGGCGGCCGCGTGCCTGGGGGCTTCGCGCCTGCAGGCCTTCGTGCGCATCATCCTGCCGGTGATCCTGCCGGCGCTGCTCACCGGCTTTGCCCTGGCGCTCGCGCGCGCCATCGGTGAATACGGCTCAGTGGTGTTCATCGCCGGCAACATCCCGATGCAGACCGAGATCACGCCGCTGCTCATCATCACCAAGCTGGAACAGTATGACTATGTGGGTGCCACGGCGCTGGCGGTGGTGATGCTGATGATCTCCTTGTTCATGCTGCTGGTGATCAACCTGCTGCAGTGGTGGGCCAACCGGCGC
>CANJJT010000106.1:0-14597 GCA_947474715.1 Betaproteobacteria bacterium | reverse complement strand
GGCTGATCGCCCCGCCCGCCTCCAGCACCACCGCGCCACCCGCCGTGGCCGCCGTGCCCGCGCTCGTGTTGATCGCCTCGTTCACCGTCAGCGTGTTGTTGGTCGCCGCCACACCCGCACGCAGCGTCACCGCTCCCTGGCTGCTGCCCCCCACCGTCGTGATACCGGTCACCGCACCCACGCTGGAGGGATTGGCGTTGGTCGCCGACACCGGCGTGGCGGCCCCCGCCGTCACCGTGTCCACCGTCAGCCCCGTGCGATCCAGGTAGCTCACGCTGCCGTTCGTACCGGCCGCCGTGTCCGTCTTGAACGCCACCGTCGCCAACTGATGGCCCACCGTCGCGTTGCCAAGCTCGCCCGTACCCGTGCCCGCCACCGTCGCGCCCTGCGTGAGCGTGATCTTGCCCCCGGTCGAGTACGCGCTCAGCTTGCCGTTCGTATCACCCACCAGGCTCGCGTTGGTCGTGTCGGTGATGTCGCTGGTCGCATTCAGACGGATTGTCCCGTCCGCCGCTGTGCTCGCGCGCGACACGTCGAGCGTGCCATCCAGGCTGATCGCACCCGCCTCGTTCCACACCGTCACCGCACCGCCGTTGCTGTTCGCACCGGCCGTGCCCGTCGCCCCACCCTTGGCGTTGATCGCCCCGGTCAGCGTGATGATGCTGTTGCCGTTGCCACTCAGATGGTGGATGAACACATCACCGGCGGCCGCGTTGCCGAAGCTGTTCGTAGTGATCGAGCCGGTGCCCAGCGTGATCGCACCGCCCGCCTCCAGCACCACCGCCCCACTCGCCACATCGGTTGTGCCCGCGGTCGTGGCGATCGCGTTGGATACCGTCAGCACACCGCCTGACTTGAGCACCACCGCACCACCCTTGGTCGTGATGCCGTTGGTCGCCCCCACCGTCCCGATGGCCACCCCGGTCGCATCGCTGTAGGTGAAACTCTGCCCCGAACCCGTGATGCTCGCCGCCAGCGTCACCACGTCGTTGGTCGCCTTGGTCAGGCTCGAACTGCTGGCAGCACTCACCACAAGCTTGTCCGCCACCACACTGCCCGCCGCACTGTTGTCCCCCACCGCCCCGGTAGCCGTCAGCGTCACCACACCGCTCGTACCCGCAGCCGTGCCCGTCCCACCAAGCGCGCTCAGCCCACCATTCAAGGTGATGGTGTTCGTCCCGCCCGTCGTCGTCAGGTTGATCGCCGCCGCGTTGCCCCCGTTGTCACCCGCGCCAGCACCCGCGTGATTGCCACCACTCGTGGTGATGTTCGCCACCGTGATCGCGCCACCATTGGCCGTCAGATCCACCTGGCCGCCCGTGCTCGCCACCGAACTCGAGGTCCCCGTGCGGCCCGCACCCGTGGTAACGATGTCACCTGCCAGGTTGATGTTCCCCGCCGTCGTCGTGATGCCCACCGCGCCTGACACCGCACCGCTGTCGGCCGCCCCCGTCGTCGTGATGTTCCCGTTGAGCGTAACCGTCGCACCGGCGCCGGCTGCGGCCAAGTTCACATTTCCGCCGTTCTGCGTCGTCAATGCGCCGACGACAACATCGCCTTTGTTCGTGGTGGCACCAGTACCGCCATTGATCGTAATGCTTCCAGCATCCGTCTTGATGTGAATGGCAGAGACATTGATACTTCCACTTGTCACATCATTCTTGGTTTCCAGAGTCAAGCTTCTGTTCGTTTTGAGCGCCAGAATGCCTGTTCCGGAATCGCCGGTATTGCCAGTGTTGGTGAAGGTGCCTGATGCTGTCGTGGTGATACTGATGCCGGCCTGAAGCACGATGTTGGCATCAGTCCCTTCGATCTCCGACTCGTATATCCTGAATGGCGTACCGCTGGTTCCCACTGGCGTGGCGTCGTACCGCACTTCACCTAGGATCGCACCAGTGCCACTTGCGTCAAGCGCGGTCGCGCTTGTCAGCGCATCGTCCCCGTCAGTCGCGGCCCCACCGATGATTTCGATGTAGTCCGGGTCAAACAGCACCGTTCCCGGGCGACCGCTCGGCGCACTCAGACTCAGGCGCCCCCTGGCATACAGCGCATGCTTGCCCGAGATCTCCGCAAACCCGCCATTGCCGCCATCGCTGCCACCGCGTGCCGACAACGACCCTACAAAATGCGTGGCCTTGTCTGCCCACACAATGGCTTTGCCGCCATCGCCGCGGGCGATGGCATCGGCGATGATCTTCACGCCTGGGCCGACAAACGTCGTCTGCGCATTCATGACGTCCGGATTCAGGCCCTGATAGTCACCGCCCACCAGCACGGTGCCACCGCCAAAAACGCCGGACACATCGAGCACGGCATTGCTGACCAGGGCAACCTTGTCGCCCAGTACCTGCACAGTTCCACCAATGCCCGGACCTGCAACCGGACTTTGGCTCATCGGTCGAACCAGCGCCACGTCGGATTCAGCCGGGGGTGCGAGATTGACCGTGACGGTCACCGGAACGGCTTGCGCCTGCTTTGACTGCAGATCGGATGCCGGATGGCCGGTTGGCAGCGGATCCCGTAGTTGATAAATCGTGGGCGTCGTCACTGCCCGCGCCTCCACCGTGCCTGCAATGGTTGCCGTCCCCGTTTCCGCTTTGATCGTGACCGTGCCACCCGCCGGACCGCTGGCCTCGGTTCTGCTGCCAGCTTCGAGCACAACATCCTTCTTCGCCTGGAGCACCACGCGCCCCTGTGCATTGACGCTCGCCGTGTTGGCGCTCACCAGGCCTTTTTGCCGAACGATGGTTCCGAACAGCCCGATACGGCCGCCTTCGGCAATGATCTTGCTGATGTTGACCGCCTCGCCCTGTGACGCAGTCACTTCCACACGCACATTGGGACTGGCGGGATTGACGATCTCGACCGATCTGCCCGCCGCCAGAATCACCTCTCCGTTCGGGCTGGTGATCACACCATGATTCTCGACATTGGGTGCGATGAGATAGACCACGCCACCCTGCGGCGTCTTGATGGTTCCCTGGTTGACGAGCCTGGCTGCTCCGATCTGATCGGTGAATTTGAAGCGGCCCGCAAGAAAGTCCGCGTCGGTCAATCCAAGAGTGGAAACCGTGAGACCGGCGACATCGATAACAGCACCACCACCGATGAACACGCCGTTGGGATTAAGCAGAAAAACCCGGCCATTGGAAAGCAACTGGCCCAGGATGTTGGAAGCCCCCCCCGCCGATGACGCGATTCAGTACTGCAGAGTTCGCGCCTGACTGGATGAACCGCGTGACCTCATCCGCCCCTATGGAGAAACCTTGCCAGTTGATGATGGCGCCAGGCGAATTGGTGATATTCAGCGTCTTGCCAACCTGATTAAAGGCGGCCGATCCGTTTATAACCTGGGCGCCAGTAGGGTTGGCATGAGCCACGAAGATATGAGACGCAAAGCAGGACGCCACGGCGAACGACAATGCGTTGCGCCGCGCTGCTTGAATATTCAAATTCGGGCGAAAACCTGGCGCCATCTATGTCCCAATATTCATGCCCGGCACGTTGTCGTGCCTACACGTACTACTACTAGGGTATTGTATGGCCGCCTCACTCAAATGTCATAAAGTAACAAGGGCTTACCAATGGATATCGTGAATAGTTCACAGATTGTCGCCCTTCTCATCCACGCACCAGGGCGCGTGTGCGATCCCAGGGCCGGGTGTCATCCAGAAATACGCCCCTTGGACTAGAAAATGTAACTGGCAGTCGCATGCGGCCGCCCTTCCCACTTGCCCTGATTGCCCCCTGCATCAAGCACCACGCCATAGTCGAGCCGCAAACTGAAATTGGTGCCATGGGAAACCCTGAAACCAAACCCCGCGCTGGAGATGCCTTGCTGACGTATTTCACCCGGTAACGGGTTGAAACGCTTGACCCGCCCCCAGTCATAGAAAAATACCTGGCGCGCCCTGAGACCACTCAGAAGCGGAATTTTTCCACCAAAATCAGGGGTGTACGCCTCAATCGAATACCGCGCCCCGCTATCATTAGCCACTTCTCGTTCGAGAAAACCACGGATGGAATCTGCTCCGCCTATTCCGAACTGTTCCCCCGAAATGAGCCGATTGCGGGTGACCTGACCGCTCAGGGAAAAGCGCCCCTGCCAATCGTCTCCAAACGCCTGGTTGTGCGCCACGCCGAATCGCCACAGTGTGTAACCGGGCACCGCACCGGCACGGAAAGCGTCGAAAGTCTTGGTATCCGCGTCATTGCCGCCGGGAAGGTTCTTGAATCCCCCAAGGTAGTACGACGTTTCACTGACCGAGGTGCGGTAAACGCCTGCATAAGTCACGCTGATCGGATGTACGGTCACATCGGGCAGCACAGCCTGATTGCCGGCAACCGTGGTGGTGCGGTTGTCATACCCCCGCCAGTCCAAGCCAAAAGCAAGCCGATGGTCCAACTCCCCCTGTTTGGGCAGGTTATAGTTGTAGCGAACGCCAAAAATGGAACCAGCGCCCGCCACATTGAACTGACCAAAAAGCCCCTGCACAATCCCCGAGCGCACATTCGAATAACCAGCGGAAAACTCGAGGTTGTTGCCTGACTGGTAAAGCGGCATTCGGTAGGCCAGGCCAAAGATGTCAACCCGGGGATTTGGCCAGAGGCGAACCGAATGGGGATTCTCCGCAGGATGAGGGGATATCACGTACTGGGCCGACAGGACATGATCCCTGTTCCAAAGATTGGCATGCTGAAAACCGAACGCCACCCGAAAAGCGCCAGTTTCCGGGGTGCCGGTATTGTCCAGCGTCATGCTGAATTTCATGGGACGCTCATCCGTCACCCGGATGACCGCATCAACGGTCCCTTCTTCGGTGCCGCCCCGCAACAGTGCCGTTGTCTGCTTGGCGGGATTTTCGTTCGCCACCTTCAGGCTGCGGGCAATCCGATCGACGTTGGGCGCAATCCCGGGCACCAAAGCGGGCAGACTGGCACGCACATTGGCCTCATCGAAGAACTTGTTCCCCTCGACCAGCACCTTGCCGATGCGGGCCTCGACAACCTTGAACTGGACCTCGCCACGGTCCAGTTCCTGCTCGGGAAGAATCACCTGAACAGCACTGTAACCCTTGCTGGAATAAAGTCGCTCGATAGCCTCCAGGGCCTTTTGCACATCGGCAAAATCCTTGTCTTTGCCGATAAAAACCTGGGTTGCCGCATCGAGTTCAGCCGTAGTGATGAGGGAGGCGCCCTCCACAACGAAGCGGCGTATCTCGAAGCGGGGATCCTGCGCTGCAGGCTGGGCCTGAGCGACCTGGGCGAGCAGGTTGGACGGTTGAGTCAGCCAGGCAGTGCAATACAGGACCACCGCAAGCCGGAAAATGAAAATCACTAGTTCGTTCTTGGATGTTTAAGGGCGAATTTTCGTGGCCTCATGGCGCGCCACATCCTAACCGCTGAGCGTTTAAAAAACAACCATTTAGCATAGGTTTCCAAAAGACTTTGCTGAGCATTCGCGAGGAAAGCTCAGGGCTATAATGTGACCGCTTACCGAATCTCACCCGCCATCTCTGAAAAGTCCGCCTGACATGACAAAAACAAGCAAGCACGCGAAGCTCCTCATCCTTGGATCGGGCCCGGCCGGCTATACCGCAGCCGTCTACGCGGCACGCGCCAATCTGCATCCCGTCCTGCTGACCGGCCTGGCACCCGGTGGCCAGCTCACCACCACCACGGAAGTGGACAACTGGCCCGCGGATGTTGCCGGCGTCCAGGGCCCCGAACTCATGGAGCGTTTCCAGAAGCACGCCGAGCGATTCGAAACCGAGATCGTCTACGACCAGATCAACACCGCCCACCTGGACGAAAAGCCGATTCGCCTCGAAGGTGATTCGGGAACCTATACCTGCGACGCCCTGATCATCGCCACCGGCGCATCAGCCCAGTACCTGGGACTGCCCTCGGAACAAGAGTTCATGGGCAAGGGCGTGTCGGCATGCGCCACCTGCGATGGTTTTTTCTACAAAGGGCAGGACGTGGCCGTGATCGGCGGTGGCAATACCGCCGTCGAAGAGGCGCTCTATCTGTCCAATCTCGCCCGGCATGTCACGGTCGTGCACCGGCGCGACTCATTCCGGGGTGAGAAGATCCTGCACACGAAGCTCTTCGCACGCCCGAATGTCACCATCCGCTGGAACCACGTCCTCGACGAAGTGCTGGGCGACAAGACCGGCGTCACCGGCATCCGGATCAAGAGCACGGACAATGCCGCCACCGAGAAAATCGATCTCCAGGGCCTGTTCATCGCCATCGGCCACACGCCGAACACCGGCATTTTCAGCGGTCAGCTCGACATGCGCGACGGCTACATACTCACCAGGGGCGGCTCTGAAGGCAATGCCACGGCGACCAACGTGCCGGGCGTTTTCGCCGCGGGTGACGTACAAGATCACATCTATCGCCAGGCCGTGACCAGTGCCGGCTCCGGCTGCATGGCTGCGCTGGACGCAGAAAAGTACCTGGACGAGCTGAGTTAGAAGCCGCCCAGCTGGCATCCATCATGAGCCAGGACCGTAAAGGCAGGGGCCCTGCGGCAATTCCGCATCCAGTGGATAACGATGCTCGCCTGTTTCGCGAGGCGATGAGCGATGCCAAGCCCATCAAGGTAACGTCGCGGATCCTTCACACACCGCGCCCGGCACCGGTTCCAGTCCAGTCACTGCTGGATGGCCATGCCGCACTGGAGGAAAGCCGCTCGGGCCCCATAACGCCAGAGCAGGCGATGGAAACAGGCGAGGAACTGGTTTACCTGCGACCAGGCTTGCCAATCAATGTGCTCAAGCAACTCCGGCGTGGCAAATGGGTGGTGCAGGACGCACTGGACCTGCATGGCCTAAACCAGGTCCAGGCGCAGGCCCTGATAGGAGATTTTCTGTCGGAATGCACCAGGCGGCACCTGCGCTGCGTGCGCATCATTCACGGCAAGGGGCTGCGCTCGCCCCAACGCCAGCCGGTCCTGAAAGGAAAACTGGAGCGCTGGCTTGCCCACCACACTGAAATCCTCGCCTACTGCCAAGCTCCGCCAAACCAGGGAGGCAGCGGCGCCTTGGTGATACTGCTCGGCGCCTGAACGCTACGGAACCAAATGAGTGGCTAGATGGCAGCTTCGTCGGTTTCACCAGTGCGGATGCGCAACACCTGCTCGACCGAGGTGACGAAAATCTTCCCGTCACCGATCTTGCCAGTGCGCGCGGACTTGATGATAGCTTCGATGGCCGGATCGACCATTTTCTCCGTGACCACCACTTCAATCTTCACCTTGGGCAGGAAGTCCACCACATACTCGGCTCCACGGTAGAGCTCGGTGTGCCCCTTCTGGCGCCCAAAACCCTTGACTTCCGTCACGGTCAGTCCGGTGACGCCCACCTCGGCAAGCGCTTCCCTCACTTCATCCAGCTTGAACGGTTTGACGACGGCTTCGATTTTTTTCATGGATTTCTCCGGGCTAGGCCGCAAGTATAAACCAGCGGATGGATCTGCCCGGAATCGGCGTGCCTGACCTTGCCCCCACTGGCTCTCGCCAGCATCACTTGTAGGGCTCCCGATAGCGGGAAGTAATGGGGTAGCGCCAGTCCTTGCCGAAACCGCGATGGGTGATACGGATGCCCACCGGAGCCTGGCGTCGCTTGTATTCATTCCGATGGATCAATTCCACCACGCGCTTCACATCCTCGACCTTGTAGCCCCGGGCAATGATGTCGGCCGGGCTCATGTCATTTTCCATGTAGCACTCGACAATGGCGTCCAGGTCATCGTAGGGCGGCAGGCTGTCCTGGTCGGTCTGGTCAGGACGCAACTCGGCGGAAGGAGCACGCGTCAATATCCGCTCCGGGATCACCGGCGAGAGGCTGTTGCGATACCGGCAGAGACGATAAACGAGGCCCTTCAGAATGTCCTTGATGACGGCAAACCCGCCGGCCATGTCGCCATACAGCGTGGCATACCCCACTGCCATTTCCGACTTGTTGCCGGTGGTCAGCACGATGGAACCGTACTTGTTCGACAGCGCCATCATGATGGTGCCGCGAATGCGCGCCTGCAGGTTCTCTTCGGTGGCATCCACCGGCAACCCGGAAAACTCCTTTTCCAGGGATGACAGGAAGGAATCGAAAATCGGGCGGATGGGAACTTCGTCGTAGCGCACCCCCAGGTTGCGCACGATCTCGCGCGAATCCTCCACGCTGATGCCAGCCGTGTACTGCGTCGGCATCATCACGGCCCGCACCTTGTCTGCGCCCAGTGCGTCACAGGCGATGGTCAGCGCCAGCGCCGAATCCACGCCACCGGACAGGCCGATCAGCGCACCAGGGAAACGGTTCTTGCCGATGTAGTCCTTCACACCCAGGCAAAGTGCCTGGTAGATGTCGGCTTCGACCGCTTGCTCGGGCACACATTCGCCACCACCGAGCGCACCATCATGCACCGTGACGTAACCCAGCGTCTCCTGGAACAAGGGTAGCTGGCACGCCACCTTGCCCGAGGCATCCAGAGCGAAGGAAGCGCCATCAAAAACCAGTTCGTCCTGCCCCCCGACCATGTTGGCGTACACCAAGGGCATGCCACATTCGGCAACCCGGGTGCGCATCACGTCGTAACGCGTCCCCTGCTTGCGCATATGGTAGGGAGAGGCATTCAGCACCAGCAGCACCTGGGCTCCCGCGTCGCGCGCCAGCATGGGTGCCGGGGCGCGAGCGGCGACATTGCCGGGCAGGCGACCTGGCCGGACCGCAAGCGGCCCCTGTGGTCCCCACGTGTCCTCACAGATATTGATACCAAAACGCACCCCGTCCACATCGAATACGCAGGGCTCGCTGCCCACATCGAAGTAGCGCTCTTCATCGAACACCGTGTAATTGGGCAAGGTGTGCTTGTGATAGGTGGCCACGATGCGCCCGTCCTGCAGCACCGAAGCGGCGTTGTAACGACGCCCCCCGATCTGACACGGATGACCGACGATGGCGATGATGCCCTTGATCGCCGCAAGATCAGCGGTCAGCTGCGCCAGTGCCTCATCGCAGTCCCGGTAGAAGCCGTCCCGCAACAACAGGTCTTCCGGCGGATAGCCGCACAGGGATAGTTCCGGCGTGACGATGATGCGCCCCCCGGCCTCGCGTGCGCGCCTGCTCGCATCGAGTATCCGTGCCGCATTGCCCTGCAGGTCGCCCACCGTGCAATTGAGTTGCGCGATGGCGACCTTGACCGTTCCTTGGATTTCTTGAGCCATGGGTCAAATTTTACCCTTACCGAAGCCTGTCCCGTACGCGCTCCTATAATCGCCGGATGGATCACGATCAGGCAGGCATACGCATCATCCATTCACTGTCCGCTGTCGAGCCGGACGAGTGGGATACGCTGGTGGCGGCCTGCGGGGGAGACCATCCGGTCCTGCGGCATGCCTTCCTGCACGCCCTCCATGAAAGCGGCTGCGCCTCGGAAGCCACCGGCTGGCAACCGCATTTCCTCACCCTGTGGCGTGCCGGCCGGCTAGCCGGCGCCCTGCCGCTGTATCTGAAGAGCCACTCGTATGGCGAGTATGTGTTCGACTGGGCCTGGGCCGATGCCTACCAGCGTGCCGGACTCGACTACTATCCGAAGCTGTTGAGCGCAGTGCCTTTCTCGCCCATCACCGGGCCACGACTCATTGCCCCGGACAAGGCAAGCCGGGAGGCCCTGGCAAGTGCTGCACTGCAACTGGCCGGACAGACATCCTCACTGCACGTGCTGTTCCCACCCGCTGCGGAGGCGGCCGAACTGAAGTCCGCAGGGATGATGCTGCGTCAGGGCGTGCAATTCCACTGGATCAACGAGGGATACGCCGACTTCGAAGCGTTCCTTGGGACGCTGTCCTCAGCCAAACGCAAGAAAATCCGCCAGGAAAGACGCAAGGTTGCCGACACCGGCGTTCAATGGCAGCGACTGGTCGGGGCTGATATCCGCGACGAACACTGGCAATTCTTCGTGCGTTGCTACAACAACACCTACCGCGCCCACCATTCCTCGCCCTACCTCAACCTCGACTTCTTCGGCAGGCTTGGCCGTGACATGCCGGAGAACCTGCTGCTGGTCATCGCCAGCCTGGACGGCCAGCCGATCGCCTGCTCGCTCAATCTCTTCAGTCCAACCACGCTTTACGGGCGCTACTGGGGCTGCGTTGCCCACGTCCCGCTGCTGCACTTCGAGGCCTGCTATTACCAGACCCTGGAGTTCTGCATCGAACGCGGCATCGGCCTTTTCGAAGGCGGCGCCCAGGGCGAGCACAAGCTCGCCCGCGGCTTTCGCCCGGTACAAACCAGTTCTGCCCACTGGTTGAGACATCCGGCGTTTTCCGATGCGGTGGAGCGCTTCCTGGAACGCGAGAGCAGCGGCATCGAAAACTACATGGACGAACTCACCGACCGCATGCCATTCCGTAAGGCGGGCGACTGAACACCTGCCTGGCAGGTATCATCGGGCGCACAACAAGGAGGACATCATGCAACAGCGCAGACTGGGGCCTTCCGGCCTTCAGGTGTCATTGGTCGGACTGGGTTGCAACAACTTCGGCGGACGCATCGACCTGGAAGCCACCCGCAAGGTCATACACAAGGCACTCGACCTCGGCATCACGCTATTCGATACGGCCGACAGTTACGGCAATCGTGGCGGCTCGGAGACTCTCATGGGTCAGGTGCTCGGCGACCGCCGCAAGGACATTGTCCTCGCCACCAAATTCGGCCTGCCCATGGATGATGCCGGACGGCTGCGTGGCGGCTCGCGCCGCTACATCATGAGCGCGGTGGAGGCGAGCCTGCGGCGCCTCAAGACCGACTGGATAGATCTTTACCAGATGCACCGCCTTGATCCGCACACGCCGATCGAGGAAACGCTGAGAGCCCTCGACGATCTGATCCGCCAGGGCAAGCTGCGCTATGTGGGCTGCTCCAATTTCCCGGCCTGGCGCGTGGTGGAATCCCTGTGGACAGCGAAGCACCAGAACCTGAACGGCTTTATCTCCTGTCAGGACCACTACAACTTGCTCGAACGGGGCATTGACGGTGACCTTGTCCCCGCCATCGATACCTACGGGCTGGGGCTGCTACCCTTCTTCCCGCTGGCCGGCGGACTGCTCACCGGCAAGTACGCCCATGCGCGCGAGCAAGGCTACCCGGCCGGCACGCGCCTGGGCAACGACAAGGCCGTGGCCACGCGCTTTGCCAGCGATCGGAACTGGAAGGTCATCGACCAACTGCAGACTTTCGTCGACGCCCGCGGGCGCACCATGCTCGAACTGGCGTTCAGCTGGCTGGCTGCACGTCCGGGCGTCTCCAGCGTCATCGCGGGCGCCACCCGGCCGGAGCAACTCGAACAGAACGTCAGGGCGGCTGAATGGATGTTGAGCGCCGCCGAAATGAGCGAACTGGACCGCATCACACTGGAAAGTAACTGATAACAATCAGCCTTTCAGGCTAATAAATACAATGAGGAGAGCTTTAAAATGAGTACATCACGCGCCATCCGACCAAAACCGTTTGCCGAGGCACAGGGGGCCACGCGCCGGATCGCCCGCCACGCCGCCAGCCTGCAGTTCGACGACCTGTCGCCCGAAATGGTGGCACTCACCAAGAAATGCGTGCTCGACACGCTGGGCGTGATCATCGGCGCCAGCGGCATGGCCCCCGAAGGACGCATCGCCCGGGACTACGTCATGGACCAGGGCGGCAAGCCGGAAAGCAGCATCCTCGGCTTTGGCGGCAAGACCACGGCCCCGCTGGCCGCGTTCGTCAATGGCGGCCTGGGCCACATGATGGATTACGACGATGTCTCCGCCGGCCATGTCAGCATCGCCACCATCCCCGTCGCGCTGGCACTGGGCGAGCGCATGGGCGGATTGAGCGGGCGCGAACTCATCACCGCGGTGACCTGCGGCACCGACATCATGATGCGCATGGACAATGCCGTGCCCATTCCGGAATGGACGGCTGCCGAAGGCTGGTTCGCCACACAGTTGTTCGGTTTCATCGCCGGCGCGGCTACCGGTGGCCGGACACTCCGGCTGGACGAAGCACGCATGGAAAACGCCTTGGGCATCGGCTTCAACCAGCTGAGTGGCACACGCCAGATGGCAGTGGGCGCCTCCACCCACATGCGCTCCATGCAGGCGGGATTCTCCGGCCAGGGCGCCACCATGGCCGCGCTGCTGGCCGAACGCGGCATGATCGGCTCCAAGGATTTCCTGGAAGGTGAATACGGCCTGTTCCGCACCTATATCCGTGCGCAATCGCCGAATTGGGAAGAGCTCACCGAAGGGCTGGGCAGGGACTATCCCTTGCTCAGAAGCCACGCCTTCAAGGTCTGGCCGGCCTGCAATTTCACCCGGCCGACCAATGCCGCCGTGCTGCAACTCAGGCGCGAGCACGGCATCAAGCCCGAGGATGTCAACACCATCACCATCATCGGCGGGCACGCCAACACCCAGCAACTGTCAGAGCCGATCGAGCGCAAACGCCGGCCAGGGCTCGCCATCGACGGCAAATTCAGTGTGCCCTTCACCACGGCGGTAATGATGGCCAAGGGCAATGTAACCCTGCGCGATTACACCGAAGAAGGCCTCAAGGATCCGAAGGTGCTGGCCATGGCCGATCGGGTCAGCTACCGGCCCGCCGCAGAGGGCACACCGCACCACAAGTATCCTGCGGTGGAAATCAAGACAGTGGATGGCCGTGTGCTGCATTGCCACCCCAAAACCTTGCCTGGCAACCCGGACAACCCCGTCGACTGGGAGTTGCTGGAAACGAAATTTCGTGACTGCGTGTCCTTTGCCGCGCGCCCAATGGACAAGGCAACGGCCGACCGCATCATCGAGAGCGTGCACAACCTGGAGAACCTGGCGGACGCCACGGAGATTATCCGTATGCTCGGCTGAACAACCCGAAAACGGCGCGTGCCCTGGCGCGCCGGAAGCCGCCTGTACCGCCGCTACTTCGGCTTGGGCAATCCACCGAGCAGGGCAGCCACCGGCCGCTGTGACCGCTGAACCGAAGGCCGGGACTGCATAGAGTCCGACTTTGCCGAGGCGTTGCCCGGCTCATAGGGTGCGCTGAAAATGGGGTCAGCGGGGGCTTTAGGCGCCGAAGGCCTGTAACTCGAACGCTCCGGATTGCGCGGCAGGTGGGTCTCACCGCGACGGTTACGGTCACGATCCGGGCTTCGCTCGGCTCCACGGTCTGCGCCACGATCGGCCCCCGGACGACCACGGCTGCGGCCGGGAGTGCCGATGATGCCGCTTACTGTGCCCGCATCCGGCTCAAAGCCGGGCACCAGTTCGCGCGGAATGGCGATCTTGATCATCTTCTCGATGGCTTCGATGCGCTCCTGCTCCTCCGGGCAGAGCAGGGAGATGGCTTCGCCCGATGCACCGGCACGACCGGTCCGGCCGATGCGATGCACATAGTCCTCAGGCTGTCCAGGCAGATCGAAATTGACCACCAGCGGCAGGTCCTCAATGTCCAGGCCGCGGGCCGCCACATCGGTCGCCACCAGTACGCCAACCTTGCCTGACTTGAACTCCTCCAGGGCCAGCAGGCGTTCCGGCTGGCTCTTGTCGCCATGAATGGCGCTGGCATGGATGCCGTCCAGATTGAGCTGATAGGCCAGGCGATTGGCCCCCAGGCGCGTGGCACAGAACACCAGCACCTGCTTCCAGTCGCGTTCCTTCACCAGGTGGGCGAGCAGTTCACGTTTGCGCTCGCGCGCCACCGGGATCGCCTTGTGCGTGATCAACTCAGCCACGGAATTGCGTCGAGCCACCTCCACCAGCACCGGCTTGGTGAGGAACGTATCGGCCAAGCGCTTGATTTCCTCGGAGAACGTGGCCGAAAACAGCAGGCTTTGCCGCTTCTTGGGCATCAGCGAGAGGATGCGCTTCACGTCCGGGATGAAGCCCATGTCGAGCATGCGGTCGGCCTCGTCGAGCACAATGAATTCGACTGCATGAAAATTCAGCTGCTTCTGCTGCACGTGGTCCAGCAGCCGGCCAGGTGTGGCCACCAGTATCTCGACACCACGACGAAGTGCAGCCGTCTGAGGATCCATGGGAACGCCGCCGTACACCACGGTAGCGCGCAGCGGCAGGTACTTGCCGTAGACGCGCACGCTTTCCTCGACCTGGGCCGCAAGCTCGCGGGTCGGCGTCAGGATCAGTGCACGCACCGGATGGCGCGCCGGCGAGGCACTGGTATTGGCGTGGGGGAGCAGGCGCTGCAAGATCGGCAGCGTGAAACTGGCGGTCTTACCGGTCCCCGTCTGGGCTGCCCCCATGATATCCAGGCCCTGCAGCACCAACGGAATGGCCTTGGCCTGGATCGGCGAAGGCTCGGTGTAACCCTGCTCCTCGACGGCACGCAGCAGTTCGGGACACAACCCTAATTCAGCAAACGACACAATGGACTCCATGCGGCCTGAATCCAGCGCTAGGGATGCATGATCGGGATTGAATGAGCAGACCTCTTGATCTTGATTGCGTGCTGCTCGATCAGCAAGGTCAGGCGCGATGGTTCAGGCGTTGTAAGCGTTTCATTATACGCCTGATTTAACCTAGCCAGCAGCGCGCGCCG
>CANJJT010000105.1:0-14597 GCA_947474715.1 Betaproteobacteria bacterium | reverse complement strand
GGGGGCCGACTCGTAAGCGCAGCGAACGAGCGGGGGGATTTTCTCCCGCTGCCTTTATCGTTCGCCAGTCATGACCGGATGCGGGCCCTGAGTGTCCTCCGGTGCTTCCCATCTGCAAGGCAACAGCCGTGTGCAGGGTTCATGCCATGTCGGCGAAAGGCCATGAGACCAGCCTGGTTGGCCAAAATCCCCCCGCTGGCCTGCGGCCTCATTTACGTGAATGAGGGCCCCCTTTGACAAGGGGGTAATCCTTGCTGCTCCCTGTGCCTCATTCAGGGACGATGCCAGACTCCTTCAGCAGCGCTGACCAGCGCTGCACTTCCTTCTTCATGTAGGCATCGGTTTCTTCGGGGCCGAGGAACATCGGCCGGCCGCCTTCCTGATTTCGTCGAATTACTTCCGGATCCTTGCCGACGGTGGAAATCTGCGTGTACAGCAGATTGACGATGGCGCGCGGCGTTCTGGCCGGGGCGAAGTAGCTGCCGGAGGAGGTGTAGGAGACCCCTGGCAAGGTTTCCTCGGTGGTGGGCATGCCGGGCATGTGCGTCAGGCGCTCAGCCGATGACATCGCCACGATGTGGCCCTGTCCGCCTTTCACCATCGGCATAGTCAGGTTGAGTAGCCCCAGTGTGCCGCCCAGGCGTCCGCCCCACAGGTCATTCATCATGCGTCCGTAGTCGGTGTAGGGCACGTAGGTGAGCGGAATCTTCGCCGCATCGGCAATCTGCTTGAGGAAGACCTTGTTCGCCAGGTTGGTGCCGGCAATGGGGAACTGCTCCGGGTTCCTGCGCATGCGGTCCAGGAACTGCGGAAAACTGAGGTTCTTGTACTCCTCGCGCGTGAGCAGGGCCACATAGCCCTCGTTGCTGATCGTCACTCCGGCGAAGTCCTGGATGGGATCGAAGGGCAGGGCTTTCACCATGCCCGGGGCGGTGGCAAGGTTGCTGGTGGCGCTGTGCAGGATGGCGTAGCCGTCCGGGCGCAGCTTGGCCAGGTAGGCGATGCCAACGATACCGCCGGCGCCGGGCTTGTTCTCCACCACGACGGACTGCCCGAACAGCGGTGCGAGCTTGGCGGCCACCTGGCGCGCGCTGGCGTCGGTGGAGGAGGCCGGTGCCGTCGGTACAACGATGGTGAGCGGCTTGCTGGGGTACTTGTCCTGGGCGTGGCTGGTGAGTGAGGCACCTGGCAGGCCGAGACCAGCCAGCATGGCCAGTGTCAGCACGTGTGGCGCACGGACGTTCGGATGCGGTGAGGCGCTGGTGTTCATGGTCCTTCCTCCTTGATATCCATCGGCCCTGTTGTCTGAAGCGGACCGTATGGGATTGTTTCTGGGACGTCTGAACCGGATCGCCAGGAGGGGATCTGCCCTCCGGCGGGACTGCGCTACTCTTCCTTGCGCGTGAGGTCGAAGGTGATGCCGGCGGGGCCAAAGTACTTGACCTCGACACCGCCACGACGGGGTTTCTTCTTCACGCCAGTGGCCTTCTCGCGGGCTTCGTCGCGGTCCTGGATGGCATTGTTGATGTCATCCCGGCGGGAGAAGCCGGAGCCGGCCATGCGTTTCTCCATCGCTTCCATGTCATCGACTTCGAAACCGATATGGTGCAGGCCTTCGTAGTCCGGCGCCCGCTCCTTGCCCATGATGCCGTGGTTGCCCGAGAGATTGATCAGCGCCAGTTCGATGGTGCCGTCATCGGTAAGGTAATAATTCGGATTGGGCCCTTCGCCCTTGTCCTTCACCGTCATGCCAAGGACGTCGACGAAGAATTTCGCGGCTTCCTCGGGTTTCTTTACGGCGATGGCGATGTGCCTGAGCTTGTTCATTGTTCACTCCTCTTTGGCGGGTGCGCATGGAATTGCGGCGCAGATTGTTTCAGGGATAGAGATCGAAGTCCGAAAGCGTATGTCGAATCCAACAATACTCCAACCCTCTTCGACTTGCCCGATGCATCTGCTGCGATGCAGCAGATGCATCGACTTATACTGCAAAACGAGAATCAACAACTTCAACCATCGTTTGTGAAGTGTTGCACTTGAGCCTATGTGCCTACGCTGCAACCTCCGATAAAGAGGCCCGTACGGCGAGATCGCTTGTCAATGAATGAGGGACACAACATGCGCATCGCAATACTCGATGATTATCAGCAGGTGGCTATTTCCCTGGCGGACTGGGCGTCATTGCCCGGCACCGAGGTGGTGGCCTTTGCCGACCATGTGACGGATGCGGGGCAGCTGGTCAATCGCCTGGCCGCCTTCGATGCCGTGTGTCTCACGCGCGAGCGTACGAAGCTGACTCGCGCAATTCTGGAGTGCTTGCCGCAGCTGCGTCTGATTCTGGCCACGGGAGGCCGCAATGAGGTCACGATCGACATGGAGGCGGCACGCGAACAGAAAATCACCGTGTGCCAGACGCGCTCGTTTGCAACGGCTACCGTGGAAATCACCTGGTGGCTGCTGCTTTCGCTGTTCCGAAAAGCGGCCCATGAGCATGCGGGTGTCCGGGCTGGTGGGTGGCAGATGAGCCTGGGTCAATCGGTATGGGAGCGTACCCTGGGTATAGTGGGCCTGGGTAAACTGGGTATACCGGTGGCGAAGGTGGCCAGGGCCTTCGGCATGAAGGTCATTGCCTGGAGTCCCAATCTGAACCCGGAGCGCGCTGCGGCCGAAGGGGTGCGTGCCGTGTCCAAGCAGGAACTGCTTTCCACTGCCGATGCCATCACCATCCACATGCCGCTGAGCGAGCGCAGCCGCCTCATCATCGATGAGCTTGACCTCGGGCAGATGCGAAAAGAGGCCTATTTGGTCAATACCTCTCGGGCAGGCCTTGTCAACGAGGTGGCGCTCCTGGATATGCTGATTTCCGGACGAATCGCTGGCTATGGCGTCGATGTTTTCGAGGAAGAACCACTGCGGCATGACCATCCCTTTCGCCACCTTCCGCAGGTGATCTCCACACCCCATATCGGCTATGTGGTGGAGGAGGGATACCGGGTCTACTTTACCGATTGTGTGGAAAATGCACGGGCGTACATGCAGGGCAAGCCGATTCGCGTTCTGGCCTAGAGAAGGCGAGCGACGCAGCATGCAGGCATGGTAGCATCTGCTGCGAAAAGTTTTGACAGCTCATACTGATACTTATAAAAAGCGCCGGCCGGGGCGATTCGTGGGACGCCGCGTTGCGGGAAAGCCAGTTAGTGGCGCCCCGGTCTGACACACGCCCGCATTCGGAGAAGAGATGACCGGCAAGGACTATTCAACTGGCGTCGCAGTCATCGGCATAGGCGAGTCGGACATCGGCAAGTCGCTGGGGCGTAGTTCGCATTCGCTATACGCCCAGGCCATCAATGAAGCCATCCGGGATGCCGGTCTGGAAAAGGGGCAGATAGACGGCTTAATCACCATTGACTCCAATGCCGAGCCGCGCACGCGCCATGCCATGAGTGTGGCGCAATACGTCGGTCTTAACAGCGAAAAGATGCAATGGATACAGACCAGCAAGCATGGCTCGGTTGCTTCCAGCGGAGGCACCCTGCGCGAGGCGATGATGGCCATCCGGTCTGGCGTCTGCGATTACGTAGTGATTGCGGGTGCCGAAAGCGAGGGTTCGGCCGGCAGTGATGTCTCGCTGACTAAGAAGGCAGAGCGGCGCGATTCCGAGTTCGAATCACCCTTCGGCACGCTGATCGTTGCGACCTTCGCCATGTTTGCGCGCAAGTACATGAGTGATTACGGGGCCACCGAGGAGGATCTGGCCGAGGTGTCGGTGGCGGCCAGGGCCTGGGCCAATCTTCATCCCAAGGCGCAGATGGGCAAGGTGCGCATCACCAAGGAAGATGTGCTGGCTTCGCCCATGGTGGCCAGTCCGCTGCGTCGCCTGAACTGTTCGCTGGTCTCCGATGGTGGGACGGCCATGGTGCTCACTAGCCTGGAGCGTGCCAGGGAGTATGGGGATCGCGCCCTGACGTTGCTGGCATCGGAAGTCGTCTATGGCAATGGCCACGGCATCGTGACGGATGATTTGGGCCAGATCGCTTCGCTGTATTCCATACGCGAGGGTTCTTCCATCGCGGTGAAGCGCGCGTTGGATCGTACCGGCCTCAAGCCGACGGATTTCGATGTTCACTTCTGCTATGACCCGTTTGCCTTCATGCCCTGGTTGTACATGGAGGCACTGGGCTTGTGTGGTGAGGGTGAGGGTGCCGCATTCATTCGCGGGGGGCGACTGGGGCCGGGGGGCAGGACGCCGCTCAACACCCATGGCGGGATGCTTTCCTACTGTCACACCGGCGCTCCGGGCGGGACATTTCATTTCATCGAGATGGCCCGGCAGTTGCGCTGGGAGGCTGGTGCTCGACAGATTCCCGGTGCCCGGACTTCCATCATGCAGGGTTATGGAGCGAACAAGGGCGCTTTCCCCGTCACCATCCTGAGAAGGGGGATGCCATGAAGGAATACAAGCTGCCGATCCCGCAGCCCCGTCCCGAAAGCAGGCCGTTCTGGGAAGGTTGCAAAGAGGACAAGTTCCTGCTGCAGAGCTGCAATGCCTGCAACACGATCAATTGGTTTCCACGCTCGCATTGTGTGGCCTGCGGTGCGGACGGTTTCACGTGGAAGCCGGCGTCCGGGCGGGGTGTGCTCGAAACATTCTCAGTTGTCTACCGGCCGATGAACGCAGCCTGGGCGTCGGAAGTACCTTATATTCTGGGCATGGTGAGGCTTGAAGAGGGCATTCGCATGGTGACCCGGATCGTTTCCCCCAGGGGAGAGGAAACGCCCATGGACTCCCCGGTCCGCGCAAAATTCGTGCAGATCGGGGGCGGTATGAAGCTGCCCTTCTTCGAAGTCATCGAACAGTCCGGCAGTCACTGACTCAGACCCAATGGCCGGAATTGCCCCTATCGGTATCGCTTCCCATTCATCCAGGTGCCTGTGATGACTAAGGCCTCCCTGACGCCCTTTTTTGAACCCAGGAGCATCGCTGTGGTCGGTGCATCCGGTGAGAAAAAGGGAGGATTCGCTGAGCTAGTGCTGTGGAATCTTCGCAATTTCGGCGCGACCGTGCCGGTCACGGCCATTCATCCCAGGCAGACCAGCGTGGATGGATTTCCCTGTCTTCCCAGCCTGTCGGCCATGCCCCAGCGGCCTGATTTATGTGTGATTGGCGTACGCAGGCAGTCGGTAGAGCCGGTATTGGCAGAGTGTGTGCGCTTGGGAGTGCCGGCTGTCACCATCGTGGCCACCGGCTTTACCGAACAGCACAATGAGGAGGGCAATGCACTCCAGGATGGATTGGCTCGTGCACACGGCGGATCTTCAATCACTCGCATTATCGGGCCCAACACCATTGGAGTTTGCAGTTTTGCCACCCACACGGTCAGCACAGCCACCGGCAACATGCCTTCTGTGGTTCCGCATGGACCGGTGGCCATCGTCTCCAAGAGCGGCGGCATTTCCACGGCCATTCTCAGCCGCGGCATCGCCATGGGCCTGGGATTCTGCTTCAAGGTCGCCATTGGCAACGAGATGGATGTCACGTTCGGCGAGGTCCTCGAGTACATTGCGCACCGCAGCGAATCGCGCCTGGTCATCTGCTACATGGAGGGCGTGCGTGATCTGGGGGACCTGCGCCGGGGCATCGCCGCCTGCAACCGGGCCGGCAAACCGGTGATCTTCATCAAGGGTGGCACCACGGCGGCAGGCAGTCGTGCCGCCGCCTCCCACACCGGCCGACTGACCGGCGACGGTTCTGTCTGGAGGGGGATCGCATCTCAACTGGGTGTAATCGAGGCAGCATCCATCGATCATGCACTCACCACTGCGCTGCTTTTTTCCAGGCACGGCCCCAGCACCGGCAAGACCGTGGGCGGCATGGGCATGGGCGGCGGACTTACTGTGATGCTGGCCGACATGTTCGTACGCGGCGGCCTGGTGGCACCGGTACCTTCACCCGAGACGCAGGCAAGAATGCGCGCGGCCCTCACCACGGTCACTCCCAGTAATCCCTTTGATACGGGCGGCGTGTATCTCAGCGGAGATGGTACGGAGTTGCCCCGGGCCCTGCGTGCCCTGGCCGAAGATCCGGGCATGGGCGTCATCGTTATCATGGAAACTGCCACACAGCGGGAACGCACCAAGGTCATCATTCCCGCCATCATCAAGGCTACGGCCGATTTGCCCAAACCAGTGGTACTGCTCAGCTATGACCTTCCAGGGTGTGAAGCGCACCAGATGTTGCGCCATGCGGGGCTTGTCGTGATCGAGGCACCCGATACTGGCATACAGGCGATCAAGTCCTGGCTGGAGTATTCGCCTTCTGAGCACGATGCGGCAGACGGGGGCGAGGAACAGGGGCCTGCTCTGCCTGGAGAAGTGCATGCCATCATCGAGCGGGCACGCGCCGCCGGTCATGCCGCTTTGCTGGAAGACGAGGGCAAAGCGATCCTGCGGCATTGTGGGGTAGTCTGTCCTGCTGAAAAACTCGCCCCTTCGGCAGACTTGGCAGTCGCGGCGGCCAACTTGCTTGGCTACCCCGTGGCGCTCAAGCTGCTTTCGCAACGAATGCTGCACCGTGGCGTGGGCCACGGGGTGCTGCTCGGTCTCAGCGATGCGGATGCGGTGCGCGCGGCTTGGGCGCGCATTCAGGCTGTGGCTGAGGGGCTCGGTGACGCACGCATCCTGGTGCAGCGTATGGCGCCCGCAGGTGTCGAAATGATCATTGGCGCGGTGCGCGATCCGGAACTGGGTCTGGTCATGGCCGTAGGCGCCGGTGGTGCCGACGTGGATAGCCGAAGCGACGCCGCTTTCTGCACGCTGCCACTTACGCGCCGGCAAGCGGCGCGTTTGCTGAAGCGTCTGCCGGTACTGCAGGGACAGGCCATCGATCACGAAGCCTTGATCAAGGTGGTGCTGCTCATTGCCGGGCTGCTGGAGCAGACCGGGGAAAATTTTGATGAAGTCGATGTCAATCCGGTTATTGTGGGTGGGCCAGGTGCAGGCGTTGTGGCCGTAGATGCCCTGATGGTGTTGCGCAACGAGGCTGCGTTGGCGGATCCGATGCAAGGAGAACCCAGCTGATGAATCCCGAAGTCGCGGCGTTGTTCGAGCCCTTCACGATCAACTCGGTCACCTTGCGTACGCGCATCGTGATGTCACCGATGACCCGTATGTTCTCACCCGAGGGGGTGCCCGGAGAGGATGTGGCCGCCTATTATCGCCGGCGTGCAGAAGCCGACGTGGGCCTGATCGTCACCGAAGGCGTGGGGGTGGACCATCGCGCTGCGGTGGATCGGCCCGGCATTCCTGCGATGCATGGGGATGCGCCGCTAGCCGGCTGGAAGCGTGTGGTTGATGAGGTGCATCGAGTGGGAGGCAAAATTTTCCCCCAGCTGTGGCACATGGGGGTACTGCGTAACGCGAAGATTTCTCGTTATCCGGATTATCCGAATGCGCGGCCCTCGGGCACCATCGGGACGGTCGGGAAGCATTCCATACAGCCTGAACTGCTCAAGGAACTGATGGTGCCCGGTGAATCTCTCACTGAACGGGAGGTGGAGGACATCGTGGCCGCTTTCGTCTTTGCCGCACGCAGCGCCAAGGGCGTCGGCTTCGACGGTATCGCATTGCATGGCGGCCATGGCTATCTGATCGACAACTTTCTGTGGCGCGAGACCAACAAGCGCTCCGATCGTTACGGCGGCGATCACGTCGGCCGTACCCGTTTTGCGGTTGAGGTAATCCGAGCTGTGCGTCGGGAAGTCGGGGCGTACATGCCCATCATGTTCCGTTTTTCGCAGCACAAGCAGCAGGACTACCATAACAATCTGGTGCTCAATCCCAAAGAGTTGGAGGAAATCCTCGTTCCACTGGCTGATGCCGGCGTAGATCTATTCGATGCCAGCCAACGCCGCGTGGAGCGTGCGACCTTCGAAGACTCGGATCTCAATCTCGCCGGTTGGGCTAAAAAAGTGACCGGAAAGCCAACCATGACTATCGGGGGTATCGGACTGCATTTCGATGCTCCTGAGCATGCCAGCAATCGCACGGCCATCGCCGCCGCTAGCGCGCACAACAATCTGCCGGAAGTGATGCGCCGCTTCCGGCGTGGCGACTTCGATTTGGTGGGTTCGGGCCGCTCACTGCTTTCGGATCCGGGGTGGGCCCGACGCATCCGTAACGGCGAGACCATCATGGCTTTTGACCGGTCCTGCGAATCACGATTGACCTAAAAGCAGTCCAGAAGCTATTCCAACAGTTGACAATGGAGGAATCATGCAGAAAGCCCGAATGAAGTGGAGGCTGGGGGGTATTTTGGTAGGGTTGGTGAGCGTAACGCTGCAGCCCGTGTTGGCTCAGGAATTTCCTAACAAGACAGTGCGGATTGTTTCCGCCAGCGCAGCTGGCGGCTCGATTGATACAGCAGTGCGGCTGATCGCCGCTGAAATGACCAAGTCCCTCGGTCAGACAGTGATTGTGGAGAACAAGACCGGCGGCAACCAGACCATCGCCTACACCTATGTCGCCAAGCAGGTGCCGAACGACGGGTATGTGATCGCAGCCGTGTCGGTGGGCAGCATGACCAGCCTGCCGCTGATCATGAAAGACCTTCAGTTTGACCCTCTCAAGGACTTACCGCCCATTCTGGACATTGGTGAGGCGCGTCTTCTTTTTGCATCACCCAAGGGGCAGAGCTGGAAGACGGTGAAGGAGTTGGTGGGGTATGCGCAGGCCAATCCAGGCAAGCTCAACTTCGGCACATCGGCCTCCAGTCTGTATCTCTATATGCTGGCACTGCTGCGCGCGCTGGGCGTCAAGGCCAACTATATTCCCTATAACAGTTCAGGATCGGCTTATATGGTGGCGCTCGCCAATGCCGACGTGCATTTGGGATTTGTGACGGTGGCCCAGGCCAGCAGCCTGCGTGACAAGTACCAGTTCATGGCTGTTACTGGGAGCCAGCGCCGCGCCCCCTACATGGATGTGCCCACTCTTGCTGAGTTGGGATATACGCAGATCAAAGGCACTGCCTATTCGCTGAATACACCGGTTGGCGTGCCGACAGTGGCGTTAGACAGACTGTATTCCGCTGCATCCCAGGCACTGAGGCAGCCGGGCGTGATCGCAGGCTATGAGAAGCTTGGTGTTGACATTGTCAACAACACGCCGGATATGGCTGCAAAAAGACTGGCGGCTGAAGCCAAGCTTTTTTCCGATATTGCAAAGAGTACCAATGCCAAGCTGACAGACTAGGGTCTGTTCACATTCAGCATCTCTCGCGATGAATGTGAACAGACCCCAGGGTCTGATTGACATTCGATATTTTGTGGTTGGGGACTGTTGCTGACTAATCCGATACGCGTACTGGTCTAGCCAGGCCCTTTACCTGCGGCTTCCTGCTACTCGATAACCAGCAGGGGCGGGATATCCCCGATGTCCGTGAGGGTCTCCAGCGCCCAAAGGCGGGCCAGTATCGCATTGGTCCCGGGCGTGCCCAGCCGGCTTTCGCATAATGAGCGAAATTTCGCTTCGACCTGTGCCGCATTCTTGGGCGAGGCAAGGTCCTCTGCATCGCCGCCTGCTACACCCACGACCTTGCGCGCATCGGTGAGGGTAACCGTGATACGGGCGTGATTCTGTTGCGGCACCCGCTCGTAGGCTGCCGTGAATTCGGGGTTCTCGACCATGCGGATCTTCTGCATGAGTGCAAGCACATCAGGATTGCAAAGTACCTCGTCCTCATAGGAGGAAAGATTCAACGTGCCATGGATGAGGCTTGCTGCAACCAGATAAGGGGTGCTGTGATCGGCGTCTTCCCTGGATTCGAGCGGCCAGGGCGGCTCGCCTCCCGGCACGGTTCTCTGCATGCACATGCCGTTGACCTCGACCAGGACCTCGCGCACGTCGCGGATGCCGATCGGCGCCAGTTTTTCGGCAGCGAGGATGGATGCGATAGCGGGCCCCGCCGCGGGACGGATTTTGATACGAGTATCGAGGATGGTGTATGGCGTGCCACCGCCGCCCAGGACATCCAACGAGAAACGGGCACCGGCGACATGGTCGCACCAACCCGCCTTGCCTTCGAATGGCAGGTTGGGTCCCGCCATGCCGGCACGGGCCAGCATGGCAGCGAAGACAGCATGGCGTGCTGCTGCGCCGGACACGACGGCCTTGAACATGGTCAAGCGGCCGGACTTGGCCTGCTTCAGGATGGCGCCGGGAACGACGGCCATGGACAGGCACTGTGCGATGCCCTCGCGCTGCAATCCCATCAGTCGGGCGGCTCCCGCGGCGATGGCGAGGCAACTCAGGTTGGTGTTGTCGAAGCCATGGTTGCGGAAGAAATGCGAGATGCGCGAACACAGTTCATAGGCAAGCACGATGGCCGTGATGAGTTCACGCCCGCTGGCATGCACGTGCTCGGCAACACTGAGCAGTGGCAGCACCGCATCGCTGGTATGCGCGCCGAAGCTGCCCGGCATGTCATAGCGGCCGGCAATCTCGGCCTGTCGCGAAGTGGTGCCGTTGACGAAGGCAGCCAGGTCCAGTGTGGTCTTCATGCGCGTGCCCACCACCGTGGTGCCGTCGGGAAAGGGCAGATCTGCTGCCAGCTTCCGTGCAATCCGGCAGGGCTCCCCGTCGAAGCCGGCGATCAATGCGCCTATTGAATCCACCATGTGCAGCTTGGCGGCGTCTGTCACCGCGGCCGGGAGGCTGTCAAAGTGGAGCCCGTGGGCGTAGGCGGCAATCTGCTGCTGTATGCGATCTGTCGCGTTGGATGAGGCCAGGGCGGCTGCCATAGGGTTCCTTCAAGAAGGCATCATTCGGCACGCGCTCCAGAGAGCTTCACCACCTGGGCCCACTTGTGGATCTCCTCGCGAACATAGGCATCAAATTGTTCTGGCGTACTGGTGACCGGGTCGACGCCATCGCGCACCAGCCTGGCCTTGATTTCCGGTGCGAGTATCGCTTCATTCATTGCTGCATTGAAGGCACTCACGGCCGCCTGCGGTAAACCTGCTGGCCCGATGATGCCAAACCAGACGATGGCCTCGTAGCCGGGCAGGGATTCGGCGATTGCCGGGATGGCGGGCAGATCGGCCTGGCGGCGAGCGCTGCTGACACCCAGCGGGCGCAGCTTTCCGGCGGCCACCAGGGCCTTGGTGGAGGCTATGCCACCAAAGGTGTACTGCACCTGGCCCGCGATCAGGTCAGTCAGCGTCTGGGCCACACCCTTGTAGGGAACGTGGATGGCCTTGATGCCAGCCATCATATTGAACAGCTCGGCTGACAGGTGGACTGTGGTGCCGGTGCCGGAGGAGCCGTAGTTGAGGCGGCCTGGCTGTGTCTTGGCCAGACTGATTAGTTCCTGCACACTGCCGACGGGAAGTGCGGGGTTCACCAGCAGCAGGGTGGCCGTGGCGCCGGACATGCCGATAAAGCTGAAGTCCTTCAGCGGGTCAAAAGGCAGCCTGGCATACAGCGAAGCATTGATGGCGAAAGCCGAAGAGGTGGCGAGCAGGGTGTATCCATCGGGACGGGTATTCTTCACGAGCTCGGTGGCGATGATGCCGCCAGCGCCGGGGCGGTTCTCCACCAGGATGGGTTGCCTGAATCGTTCCGACATGTGCGGGGTGAACAAGCGGACCGCTATGTCGATGCCGCTGCCCGGTGGCAGCATGGCCACCAGCCGGATGGGCCGGGCCGGAAAAGACTGTGCTTGCACCGAGAGGGGCAGGGCGAGAATGAATGCAGCCAATGCGGCGAGAATTCTGGACATGCTGCCTCCGCGTGTTGTGCCTGGCGTCGGGAGGCCCATTCAATCACTTCGGGGCCGGGGTGTCGATGACCCGCTCTCCTCAGTCTACGGCCTCCTTACGTTTGGCAAAGCGCAGGCACTGCGCTCCCGCGATCACCAGCACGGCGATGCCAACATGGGCAAGGTGATAATTGCCATGGGTGTCGAAGTCATAGCCCATCACCAGCGGCAGCAGCATTGCGATGGGAATCTGCGCCGTGTTCACCAGGCCGCGGATGGTGGCAAAGTTCTTCGCCCCGAAGAAATCCGCGGTGAGGGTCTGGTTGAGCACCAGCCAGCCGCAATGACCCAGGCCGAAGGTGAGGTAGAAGGGAATGAACAGCCACCACTGCTCGGGGGTGACAAAGCCGAGAAAGCACAGGCCGATGCCCTCCAATGTCACCGCCAGCATGTAGGTGCGGGCCCGCCCGTAGTTGTCACCCAGCCAGCCCACGATCCAGCGAAGCGGGATGGCGATGAAGCCGTAGATGGCAGCCTGGGCTCCGATGAAGGCTATTGAAAAACCCTGCGCCACCAGGTGCGGCACCTGGAACACGATCCATACCAGTTGCGCGGCAGCCCCGGCGCTCATGGCTGCGGTCATCAGGTAGAAGTTCTTTGAGCGGATGGCTTCGCGCACACCCATGCCGGCTTCGGACCGGACCTGCACCCGGGTGCCGCTCGTGCCCGCGCCAGCGGTCGCAACGGATGCCGGCACGGGCGTGCGCTGTGGCTCGCCATCGGGTTCGAGGCCCATGTCCTTGGGCCGGTCGCGGATCACCAGTGCCAGCGGCAGGCCGGTGACAAAGACAATCAGGGCCAGCACAAGGAAGCACTGGTGGAACTCCATGATGGAAAGCAGGGCCGAAAGGCTGATCGTGCCCAGGTAACCGAAGCCATTGCCGGTGGTGACCACGCTCATGGCGTTGCCGCGTCGTCGTGTGAACCAGCGCATGATGGCCAGGGTGTGCCCGTTGGCGCCACCCACGCTCTGGCCCAGGGCCATGGTGACCGAGGCGAGGTAGTACAGGGGCAGGGTATGCGCCTGCCAGAAAATGAGCAGGGATAGTGCAATGATGGTCACGCCCACTGAGGCCATACGACGCGGACCGATGCGGTCGGCAATGTAGCCGGTGAAGGGTGCGAACAGGCCCTGCTCCAAAGTGCGCAGGGTAAAGCCCAGTGCAATGGCCGTCATGCTCCAGCCATACAGCGTGCGAAATTCCTCGAGGAACACGCCGAAGCCGAACTGGGTGATGCCCAGGACGATGCAATTGGTGCCAGCGCCGGCGGCGGCGATGTACCAGCCGTAGAAAAGGGGTTTGCCGGCCTGCGGTGCGCTCACGCCTTATCCTTGAGGAAGTTATCGATGGCCAGCCTGCCGCGCACCAGCGCGCGTCCAGCGCCGGGCTGTTACGTCAGGGTGTGGATTGTCGCTGATTGGACGGGGTGGCGCGATGGGGGCGCGAGGCCGAGCAGCGCGGTGGCGCGGGCGAGTTCGGCCTGGTCGGCCTGCGGGTTGATCAGAAGATCCACCGGGTCGCCGATGGGATGGACCCCGCTGAATACCAGCAATGACATCACGAACAGGGCAACGACACTGCCGGCGAGGCGGCGCAGCACGTAATCAGCATGACGGGTGCATGCGGGCGATGGACTGGTTGTAAATCACCGGCTGCAGCAGATTGTTAGACAAAACGGCCAAGGCGCACGGCGGTCTGTCCCCGGTAGAGCCGCTTCGAGGGCATCACCAGTACGCAAGCGTCATAGGGCGTGCGTACCTCCTGCTCGCCATCCCAGCCGATCAGGGTTCCGGCCTGGTCGATAAGCTCCAGCCCGGTAAAGGTACGCGCGAAGCGGAAGGTCTCGGAAGCGATGGTGATGGGGTGGGTGACCTCAACCACGCGCTGCGTCTGCGGCGTGTCGGCAAAATGGAAAGGCCCGCGTTCGGGGTCGATCATGCCGAAGCGGGCCAGGAATCGCAGGGTAGTCTCACGGGCAATTTCGACGGTGCGCCGCGCCCAGTGCTGTCCGCATTCGACCAGCAGCGCATTGTTGGCGCTGGCGGGGTCGCCGAAGCCGGCATAGTCGCGCATGCGCCTGCCGGCGGCATGTCCGGCGTCGCAGACTGCCAGCGCCGGATAGCCGACTTCACGGGAGAGTGCACGGCCTTTGGCCAGCGGTCCGGCCAGCAGCAGGGGTTCCGACGGGTGCTGCATCGAATGGATGTCGAGCAGGCAATCAACGGTATCAAGGATGGGGCGGAAAATCCGCGCGCGGCGGAGTTCGATGCTGTCGCGGTCGCCGTCGAGAACCTCCGCGGTCCACAGCCGGTTGAAGTCCTCATCCACCCAGCGCGAAGCCTCGGGATTCGCCGGATCGAAGCGGCCGAACGCGGCAACGTTGCAGAAAGCAAGGGTCAGGCGGCCGTGAAGCGGACGGATGCCTGCCCGCATCAGTTCGTCGAGGACGATCGCGCCGCAGATTTCGTTGCCGTGGGCTAGTGCGGAGAGCATCACGTGGGGGCCGGGGCCCCCGCTGTCGAGTGTCGTTACGTAATCAATGCCGGTATTGCCCGTGCGATAGGGCGTGATGTCCGGAGGCGAGATTTCGACGGTGTAGGCGTTTGGATTCGTCATGATGTTTTGATGGCTTTCAGCGGTTTCGTTGCGTGAAATGGTGGGCAAAGGTGAACTCGTAGGTACGCGGGACCTAGGGTCTGTTGACATTCACCGCGCGAGATGCGTTGCGCCTTGAAGCGGATGGATGCAAGGCGCGAGGCTGCGGCCATAGTGGTTCTATG
>CANJJT010000104.1:0-14689 GCA_947474715.1 Betaproteobacteria bacterium | reverse complement strand
CACCAGGTCGCCAGCAGGATGAACAGCGGAATGCAGGAGCTGAGCAGCACCCCATTGATGGCCTGAGTGGTGCGCAGCCCGACATAGACGAAAGTGTTGAAGAACACCACGCTGGAGAGCGCCAGCACGGTGAGCAGGCGCCAGTGCCGGCGTATGAGGTGACGCTGCGCGTGCAGCTCGCGCCAGACGAAGGGCAGCACGATGACCACGGCAATCGCCCAGCGCCAGAAGGAGATCGCCACCGGGCCGAAGGCCTCGCGCAGGGCGCGGCCCGTCACCCAGTTGCCGGCCCAGAACAGGCTGGACAGGGTGAGCAGCAGATAGGGCAGCAGCCGGTGCAGCGAACCTTGCGTCATGGCCTTCAGCGCCTATGCATTGCGGGAAATGCGCATCCTACATGGGCAGGACGGGGTCTGCGCGGGAATGCCGCACCGGCAGCGTGCAAAGGGTATCCAGCCGGCTCACGGTCTGCTATAAAGCCGCTGCTGGACTCCCCACAACCATCAAACAACGACGACAAGCACCCATGGCCTACAACTGTTCGAAATGCCCCGGTTACTGCTGCAGCTACGACCACATCGAAGCCACCGAGAATGATGCGAAGCGGCTCGCCAAGCACTTCGACATGTCGCTCGAGGATTTCAGCAAGCGCTACCTGAAGGTCGTGTCCGACGGCACCATCGTGCTGCGCCATCGCAAGGACCACATCTACAAATCGACGTGCGTGTTCTTCGACCAGGAAGAACGCCAGTGCACCGTGTACAAGGCCCGACCACATGTCTGCCGCAGTTACCCGAACGGCAACAAATGCGGCTACTACGACTTCATCAAGTTCGAGCGCAGCCACCAGGACGACAAGGAATTCATCCCGAGCGCCTGAACCGCGGGCGCGTCCTGCGCCTGCAGCATTGCGGCCCGCGACGCTGGGTGGTCCGCCACTCGGCTAGAATCTTGCTGCAGCATCCGAGTCCAATCCCGGAAGGCCGCCAGCCTTTCCCCTGCAGGAGCTGATCATGACCAACGCCCTCGCACGCTTCGCATCCGACTGCCACGACGAGCTCAAGGCCAACCCCGGCCCGCTGGGACGCCGCAAGGTCTGCGCCCTGCTCGCCACGCTGCTGAAGGATCAGGACTTCATCGTGGATCACCTGCCCGAGGACGGCACCGAACGCGTGATCCTGTTCGAGGATGCCGAACTGGGCTTTTGCATCTGCGGCCACGTTCATCGGGGCGCCAAGCACAGCGAACCGCATGACCATGGCCACTCCTGGGCGATCTACGGCCAGGCCACCGGCGAGACCGTCATGACCGACTGGGAAAAACTGGAAGCGGCCACGGAGACAACTCCCGGCCAGGTGCGAGCCATCCGCAACTACACCCTCAAGCCGGGCATGGTTCGGCTCTACAACGAGGGCGACCTCCATTCACCCCGGCGTGACGCTGCCACGCGCCTGGTGCGCATCGAAGGCACCAACCTCGACCTGGTCAAGCGGCTGAAATACAAGTCGGTCTGATCCGGTCGGACGACGGATGCGGCGCACGCCTTGCAGGACATTGTGGATGTCTGCCATGTCAGCCGGCTTGACGAGGTGATGTTCAGCCCCTCCCCAGGCAAACGACACCTCTGAACCGCACCACCGCCAGTGGTGAAGGTAAGATGCCAATCTGCATGCGTATCCCCCTCGTGGTAATCACCGGAGGATGGGGCGCAATCCCCGGACACAAGATCCGTACACAAGAACTGGGCATCTCAAGGAGGACGCATGGACTACCCGATGCTGAACGAAGAGCAGCGCATGATCGTCGATGTGGTACGACGCTTCGTGAAGGAGGACCTGATCCCGCTGGAGCAATCGGTGCTCGCGCGCGAAGCCACCGGCCTCGGACTCACCATGACCCCGGAAGACGAGGCTCGAGTCAACGAGAAATCCCGGTCGCTCGGCCTGTGGGGACTCGATGTGCCCGAGGAATTCGGCGGCGCCAACCTGCCCCCGGAAACCATGGTCGCCATCCACATCGAACTGTGGAAGACCATCACGCCCTACAAGACCCTGCCCGATGCACCCAACCTGGCCATGCTGCTGATGGCCGCTTCGCCGGAGCAGCGCCAGCGTTATGCCGAACCGCTGGCGCGCGGGGAGAAGAAGTCCTTCATCGCCATTTCCGAGCCGGGCGCCGGCGGTGATCCCTCCTCGATGCAGACCACCGCCACCCGCGTCGGTGACGAATACGTGCTGAACGGCCGCAAGATCTGGGCGAGCCGCGTGCCGGACGCGGACTTCGGCCTGGTGCTGGCCGCCACCAACCGCGACAAGGGCTCCAAGGGCGGCATCTCGGCCTTCATCGTGGACAAGGACTCACCCGGCTTCAACTTCGTGCGCAAGATCCCGATGATCGGCGGGCAATACACCGCGGAACTGTTGTTCGACAACTGCCGCATCCCGGCTGCCAACATCCTCGGTGAGGAAGGTCAGGGCTATGGGCCGATGCAGCAGCGCCTGTCGCTCAGGCGCCTGGAGATCGGCGCCTGGAACCTGGGCTTCACCCACCGCGCCCTCAACATGATGGTGGACCATGTCACGCAGCGGAAGACCTTCGGCGTACTGCTCTCGGACCGCCAGGCGATCCAGTGGTGGATCGCCGATGCCACGACGAAAATACATGCCTGCAAGCTGATGCTCTTCGATGCCGCGCGGCGCATCGGCCAGGGCGAGCGGCTGAAATCGGAGCTGTCCATGATCAAGACCTTTGCCACCGAAATGGCCTGGGAGACCGTGGACCATGCCATGCAGAGTTTTGGCGGCATGGGCATGACCAAGGAGATACCGCTGCAGGCCATGGCCAACCGCATCCGCATGTTCCGCATCCTCGAAGGCCCGTCGGAAGTGCATCGCATGCTGATCGCGCGCAACCGCATCCGCGCCGGCTGGATTGCCTGATCCGGGAGAAGCACCCGCGCCATGTCCTGCTGCCACCATTATTTCTGTTCCTATCCGGGGGGCGACACCGCCTTCGCCGTGGATGTGGCCAGCATCGTCTTCGGCCCCGATGTGCTCGCCGAAGCCGGCGCCCATGCGCGCGCGCTGGGCATGCAGCGCGTGGCCCTCTTTACCGACCGGCGCCTGGCCGCCCTGCCCTATGTCGAGACCGTCGCAACTTCGCTGCGTGCGGCGGGCATGGACGTGGTGGTCTATGACGAGGTCAAGGTGGAACCAACCGAGGTGTCCTTCATGGCGGCGGCACAGTTTGCCCGCGAAGGCCGCTTCGACGGCTACCTGTCGCTGGGTGGCGGCTCGGTGATCGACACCTGCAAGGCCGCCAATCTCTACGCCAGCTGGCCGGCAGACTTCGCCGCCTACGTGAATGCGCCCATCGGTGAAGGTCGCGCCGTGCCCGGCCCCGTCAAGCCGCACATCGCCTGCCCCACCACCTGCGGCACCGGCTCCGAATGCACCGGCATTGCCGTGTTCGATTACCTGTCGCTGCGGGTGAAGACCGGCATCGTGTCGCGCCACCTGAAGCCGGTGCGTGCGCTGATCGACCCGAAAACGACTTACTCCCTGCCGCGCAATGTCGTGGCGGCCAGCGGCTTTGATGTGCTCTCGCATGCGCTGGAGTCGTACACCGCGCGCCCCTATACAAAGCGTGCCCGGCCGGATGATCCGGCGCAGCGCCCGGCCAGTCAGGGCGCCAATCCGTGGAGCGACATCGGCTGCGAGGCTGCGCTCAAATTGCTGGGCCGCCACCTGGAGCGTGCCGTAGCCGACGCGAACGACCACGAAGCACGCGACAACATGATGTATGCCGCCACCCTGGCCGGCATCGCCTTCGGCAACGCCGGCTGCCACGTGCCCCACGGCATGTCCTACGCCGTGGCCGGCATGGTGCGCGAGTTCCGCGCCGAGGGCTATCCGCAGGATGAAGCGCTGGTGCCGCATGGCATGTCGGTGATCGTCAATGCGCCCTCGGTGTTCCGCTTCAATGCCGCGGCCTGCCCGCAACGCCACCTCGACGGCGCCGGCTTTCTCGGCGCCGACACCCGCGGCGCATCGGCAGACGATGCCGGCGAAGTGCTCGCCGCACGCATCATCGAACTCATGCAGTCCACCGGCATCCCCAATGGCATTGCCGGCGTCGGTTACAGCGAGACTGACGTGGAAGACCTCACAGCGGGCGCCTGGGCGCAGCAGCGCCTGATCACCAATGCCGCGCGCACGGTCAGCCGCGATGACCTCGCCGGGCTGTTCCGCAGCGCGCTGCGCTACTGGTAGAGCCCGGGCGGGCAGCACAGCGCCTTCCCACTGAGTACGTAACAATGCGAGGGGACACATCCCCTCGCACTCCCCCGCGTCAGGGCGCCTGACGGCCATTCTGTTGGGCGCTCTAAAATAGCGCATCCCTCCACCCGTGAGACCGCCATGCCCCGCATCCCCTACCAGCCCAAAGACCTGGCACAGCCCGCCGACATCGTCACCGCCATCCGCAAGCGCCGCGGCGGTGAGCTGTCGGAACTGGACCGCATGTTGCTGCACAGCCCGGCCTTTGCGCAGGGATGGAATTCGCATCTGGGCGCGGTGCGCACCGGGCTCACGCTCCACGGCCGGCTGCGCGAACTGGCCATCTGCGCCATCGCCGTGCTGAATGGCGCCCCGTTCGAATGGATGCAGCATGCACCGGTGTACCTGCAGGAAGGCGGCAGCCAGGCCCAGCTCGATGCACTGAAGCGCTTCGGCGGCGCCTTCTGGAAAGAGGCAGGCTTCGATGCCACCGACCTCGCCACGCTGCAACTGACCCTGGAGATGACCCGCAGCGTCAAGGTGAATGACAAAACCTTCGCCGCCATCCGCGCGGCGCTGGGCAGCGACCAGATCGTGGTGGAACTGGTGGGCACCATCGCCACCTACAATATGGTGTCGCGCTTCCTCGTGGCCCTGGGTGTCGAGGAAGAACAGTAAGCCGGCACGCTCACTCCTCACCCCTCACCCCTCACCCCTCACTCCTCACTCCTCACTCCTCACCCATCACTCCCAAATGAAACGATCCAGCCTGCGCCCCACCGCCTTCGTGCTCGTAGCCACCAACCACGGCAGCATGCTGGTCAACCGGCATGACTACCGGGTGGACGGGGATAACGCCTACGGTGTTGGTTATGAACTGCTCAACCGTTCCGCTTTCTCCCCTGATGAAGTGGACCTGGGCATCCAGCTGCTGGATTCCCGGCGCAGGCATTTCGGCGACGGCGTGGTGGCCATCGACTGCGGCGCCAACATCGGCACCCACACCATCGAATGGGCGCAGTTCATGCACGGCTGGGGCCAGGTGATTGCCATCGAGGCGCAGGAACGCATCTTCTACGCCCTCGCCGGCAACATCACCCTGAACAACTGCTTCAACGCCCAGGCCATGTGGGTGGCGGTCGGCCGCGAACGCGGCACCATCCGCGTGCCGGTGCCCAACTACTTCGCGCCCTCCAGTTTCGGCAGCCTGGAAATCCGCAAGACCGAGCGCACCGAATTCATCGGCCAGGACATCGACTACTCCGAAGACCGGATGCAGGAAGTGCCGATGATCGCCATCGATGACCTGGCACTCAACCGGCTGGATTTCCTCAAGATCGACATCGAAGGCATGGAGATGGAAGCCCTCGCAGGCGCGCGCAATTCCATCGCAGCGTGGAAGCCCATCCTGATGGTGGAGAAGATCAAGTCGGACGAGGCCGAACTGCAGCGCTTCGTCACCGCCCTGGGCTACCAGACCTTCCAGGTCGGTCTGAACCTGCTGGCCGTCCATGCCAGCGATCCGGTGGCCTCGAAGATACAACCAACCTGAGGCCTTGCTGATCACACGTAATTGTGATCAATTTATGACGATATTCCTTATCATCATTAGGTCTACAGATTAATTGTAATCAGACTATCCGGGCCCGCCTGCGCATCGGCCAGGTCAGCGTCAGCGCCAGAAGCAGGCCTGCCAACGCCTGCAATGCAGCCATTGCGGGTGTCGTTGCTGACTCGAAGCCTGGCGCCATGGCGATCAGGCTGGCCATCGTCAGACCCGCCGTCAGTCCCACGCCCACGGCACACCCGACACGTCGGATGCAGATCAGGGCGATGAAGCAGCACTTCAGCGTGATGAGAAAGAGCAGCATCGGGGAAACGCTCCAGGCCCTGCCAGACTGCGGCAGACGGCATTGTGTGGAATGAGCGCGCTCACTTCAGGTAGTTGTTCTTTACCTTGATGTAGTGGTCGGCCGAGTAGCGCAGGCCGATGATTTCTTCCGGCGTGAGCTTTCGCACTGCCTTCACCGGACGGCCCACGTAGAGCATGCCCGACTCGAGCACCTTGCCCGGAGGCACCAGGCTGCCGGCACCGATCATCACCTGGTCGCCGATCACCGCATCGTCCATGATCAGGCTCTGCATGCCCACCAGCACCTCGTTGCCGATGCGGCAGCCGTGCAGCACCACCGAATGACCCACCGTGACGTAATCCCCGATGATGAGCGGCGAGCCTTCGGGCTTGTCCGCGGTCTTGTGCGCGACGTGGCACATGGCCAGGTCCTGCACATTGCTGCCGCGGCCGATGTGGATATGGTTGACGTCGCCGCGGATCACGGCATTGAACCAGATGGAACAGTCTTCGCCGATGACGACATCGCCGATCACCTGGGCTGAGTCGTGCAGGAAGACCTTTTCGCCGACAACGGGCAGGGTATCGAGATAATTGCTGAGGGGCATGGCGGTACCGGAATGTGGGTGAAGTGGGCGGAATTATAGGCTTGCCGGCACCCGGCGTCCGGCGCGGCAGACAGCGCCCTTTACAATGCCGGCATGACACGCAAATCCCCCCGTTCCGGCCCGACCAAGCGCGGCAAGCCAGCCACCTCCCCTGCACGGGACCACGGTAACGGGGACCGCCTGCCCGGCGGCCTGAGCCCCACGCCCTATGCCACGCTGACCCCGGACCTGGTGCTGGACGCGCTGGACAGCGTCGGCCTGCGCGGTGACGGCCGGCTGCTGGGGCTGAACAGTTTCGAGAACCGCGTCTACCAGGTGTGGCTGGAAGAAGGCAATCCAGTGGTCGCCAAGTTCTACCGGCCTTCGCGCTGGAGCGATGCCCAGATCGAGGAAGAACATCAGTTCGTCGCCGAACTGGCGGCGCGCGAGATCCCGGTGGTGGCGCCGCTGGTCATCAACGAGCGCAGCCTGCACGTGCACGGTGACTTCCGCTTTGCCGTGTTCCCGCGCCGTGGCGGTCGCGCGCCGGAACTGGAGAACCCCGAGACCCTGGAATGGACCGGCCGCTTCATCGCGCGCATCCATGCCACCGGCGCGGCCTCACGCTTCCAGAAGCGCCCGGCGCTGGACGCCAACAGCTTCGGCCGCGAACCGCGCGACTGGCTGCTGAAATCCGGCTTCATCTCGCCCGACCTGCTCGCCTCCTGGCAAAGCGCGGCCAACCAGGCACTGGAAGGCGTCGCTTACTGTTACGAGCGCGCCGGGCAGGTCGCCACGCTGCGCCTGCATGGTGACTGCCACGGCGGCAACATCCTGTGGACGGATGACGGGCCGCACTTCGTCGATTTCGACGATGCCCGCAGCGGCCCGGCCATCCAGGACTTGTGGATGATGCTCTCCGGGGATAGAGAATCAATGCAAAGCCAGCTCACCAGTGTGATGAAGGGCTATCGCGACTTCTGCGACTTCGACCGGCGCGAACTGCACCTGGTCGAAGCCCTGCGCACCCTGCGCCTGCTGCACTACTCCGCCTGGATCGCCCGCCGCTGGGGCGACCCGGCCTTCCCCGCCGCCTTCCCGTGGTTCAACACCGAGCGCTACTGGCAGGACAGGATTCTGGAGCTAAAGGAGCAGATTGCAGCGATGGAGGAATATCCGCTGGAATTCGCCTGAGGGCCGCTGGACCTCTGGGCAAAGAGGCTTCGCCGAATGTCGCGGAGACCAGGCTGCGGCGCGGGTTAACACCCGCCACCTGCAACCCTACTCGTCCGACTGGATACCGGCTTCCTGGATCACCCGGTTCCAGGTGGCCATTTCGCGGCTGATGAGCCGCGCAGCTTCCTCGGGTGGCGAGCCCACCAACTGGCTGCCCTCCTGCTCCATCTTCTGCACCAGTTCGGGCACGCGCGCGACTTTGGCGAATTCGCCGTGCAACTTGTCGATGATGGCGCGCGGCGTTTTCGCCGGTGCAACGAAGCCCAGCCAGCTGCTGTAGTCGTAATCGGGCACGCCCTGCTCGGCCAGCGTGGGCAGGTCGGGGAAGAGCTTGAGACGCGTGCCGGCTGCGACACCCAATGGACGCACCTTGCCACTCTTGATCAGCGGGAGGCCGATGATGGGCAGCACGAAGGTGGCATCCAGCCGACCGGCCACGATTTCCGGGTTGACCTGGGCCACGCCCTTGAACTGGATGAAGGTGACGCTGGTCCTGGTGGCGTTGTGCAGCCAGGCGCCGGCCAGGTGGAAGGAACTGCCGTTGCCGATGGAGCCGAAGTTAATCTGCCCGGGACGCTGACGCACCAGGGCGATGTATTCGGCCGCATTCTTGACTGGCAGCGCGGGGTGGGAGATGAGCAGCAGCGTACGCTTGGTCATCACGGTGACGGGCGCAAGGTCACGGGTCACATCGAAGGGCAGCTTCTTGTTGATGGCAGCGCCCGTAGTCAGGCTGGAGGAGGCCACCAGCAGGGTGTGGCCGTCGGGCGCAGCCCTTACAACGTGCTGCGCGCCGATCATGCCGCCCGCGCCGGGCTTGAGGTCGATCACGAAGGGCTGGCCCAGGCTCTCCTGCAGATAGGGCAGGTACAGGCGCACTTCCATTTCGTTGGGCCCGCCAGCGGGAAAGGGGATCACCACCTGGACCGGCTTGCTCGGGTAATTGGCAGCGGCGTTGGCCACAGCGCCCTGCCCCCAGGCCGTGCCCGCCGCCAAAACCATCGCGACCATACCGGCCAGCGCCACGGTCTTCTGTCTGATGTTTATGTTCATGCCTGCCACCTCCCGTGCACAAGAGCAGGCAGCTTATCACCGCCCCGGCCGTGACCCGGGTGGGTGACCCGGTTAAAATACGACCTGAAAAATGAAAAACAGCACGTCCACCTATCTGGACATCCGCGGTCTGCGTTACCACGTGCGAAGCTGGGGTCGCGAAGGCGCCCCGAAACTCTTCATGCTGCACGGCTGGATGGACGCCTCCGCCTCGTTCCAGTTCTTCGTCGATGCACTGCAGGGTGACTGGCATGTGATCGCGCCCGATCTGCGCGGTTACGGCCAGACCCAATGGCAGGGCAGTGACACCTATTGGTTCTTCGATTACGTGCTGGACCTGGACCGCATCCTCGACCACTTCCAGCCTGAAGCGCCGGTCAACCTGATCGCGCACAGCTTTGGCGGCAACATCGCCAGCATCTATTCAGGCTCCATGCCGCAGCGCATTGCGCGCTTTGTCAACATCGATGCCTTCGGACCGCGCGCCGAAGGCGTGAAGCCGGCGCGCCTGGAACACAAGGCCCTGAAGGAAGGGCAACCCGTGGCCGAGGCAACGGTGGAGGTCCCGCCCAAACGCTATGCCGAGTGGCTGGACCGCGTGAAGAAGGGTTCGCGCTTCAAGGACTTCGACACCTTCGAGGACCTGGAAAAGCGCCTGCGCCGCGAGCATCCCCGTGTCACGCCCGAGCGCATCGCCTTCCTTGCCCGCCACTGGGGCAAGCTGCGCGAGGACGCTCGCATCATGATGTCCACCGACCCGGGCAATGCCCAGAACGATGGCATCCACATCACCGTGCGCATGGACGAGGCGATTGGCTGCTGGCAGGCCATCAGCGCCCCGGTGCTGTGGCTGATCCCCGAAGAAGGCGCCTCGAAGTCGCGCGCCAAGGAACTGGCCAATGGCGGCGCGGAATCGCGCCTGCAGCATTTCAGGACGCGCCGCGAAGTGCGTATCCCGGAGTGCGGCCACATGGTGCACATCGAAAAGCCGGAACTGCTGGCGCAACTGGTCGAGTCCTTCATGACGGAGTCCGGCCAATGAAATCCAGCCGCTCCGAATTCATCGACATCCGCGGCCTGCGCACACACGTGCGCCACTGGGGCCCGCAGGACGCCCCGCGCCTGTTCCTGCTGCATGGCTGGCTGGACGTATCCGCCGCCTTCCAGTTCACCGTCGACGCCCTCAAGCAGGACTGGCATGTCATCGCCCCGGACTGGCGCGGCAACGGCCTCACCGACTGGGCGAAGACCGATGCCTACTGGTTCCAGGAATTCCTCGCCGACATCGAACAGCTGATCGACCACTATTCACCCGATGCACCGGTGAATCTGGTGGGTCACAGCTTCGGCGGCGCCCTCGCCTGCGTGTATGCCGGCGTGCGTCCGGCGCGCATCGCCCATGTGTGCAACGTCGAAGGCCTCGGCCCGCGCAGCTGGAAAACCAGCGAAGGCAACCTGCGCTATGCCGAACTGATCGCCATGCTGAAGAAAGGCTGGCGCCAGCGCGACTACGCCTCCCTGGAGGATTTCGCCGCGCGGCTGCAAAAGGAATTCCCCGCTGTCACGACAGAGCGCATCCAATTGATTGCCCAGGCCATGAGCCGCCAGGATGAGCAGGGCCGCATCGTGCTGCTCAACGATCCGGCCATGAGCAGCAACTACAGCATGCACTTCAGCAGCCGGATCGATGACGCGCAGGCCTGCTGGCGCGCGGTCACCGCGCCCGTGCTCATGGTGTTCGCACGCCAGGGCTCGCCGCTGCGCCGTCCCGATGACATGACCGATGAACGCCTGCAGCAGGACCGCCTCGCCAATTTCCGCGACTGCAGGCTGCTGTGGCTGGAAGACACCGGCCACGCCGTGCACCTGGAACGCCCCGAAGCCATGGCCCAGATGGTGGAGGACTTCATCCCCTTCCGGCATCCGGCCCCGCATCCGGTGGCTGATGCGGCACCGGCCACCCCAGACAACACCACGCGCCCGGCCGCCGCTTGAAACCCAGCCAGTCGCAGTTCATCACCATACGTGGCCTGCGTTACCACATCCGCACCTGGGGACGCGAAGGCGCGCCGAAGCTGTTCCTCATCCACGGCTGGATGGACGTGTCGGCCTCCTTCCAGTTCCTCGTCGATGAGCTGAAGGGCGACTGGCAGTTGATCGCCCCGGACTGGCGCGGCTACGGCCTCACCCAGCGCAGCGGCAGCGACACCTACTGGTATGGCGACTTCATCGCCGACCTCGACCAGATTTTCAAGCACTATCAACCTAACGCACCGGTGAAGGTGGTGGCCCACAGCTTCGGCGCCAGCGTCACCGGCGTGTATGCCGGCATCCGGCCCGAGCGCATCGAGAAGTTCGTCAACATCGATGCTTACGGTGCCAAGCCGGGCGACGGCGAGGATGCCCTCCGGCACTACCGCCGCTGGATCAAGCGCATCAACCGGCCCATGCCGGTGCACGACTATGCCTCCTGGGAGGAGATGGAAAGCCGCATGCAGCGCGCCCATCCGCGCGTGCCGGCCGAGCGCATCCATTTCCTCGCCCGGCACTGGGCTGCGGAGCAGGATGGCCGCGTGGTGCTGAGCCACGACCCGGCCCACGCGCGCAACGACGGCATGGACCTCAGCAACCGCCTCGATGAAGCCATGGCGGCCTGGCGCGAAGTCACCGCCCCGACGCTGATCTTCCTCGCCCGCCAGGGCGGCGCCCTCAACCGCCTGCCCGACCTCACCCCCGGCGCGACCTCCGAGGACCGCTTCGGCTGCTTCCGCCATCAGAAGACCCTCTGGTTCGAAGACACCGGCCACATGATGCATCTGGAGCGCCCGGCGGAGCTCGCCCCCATCATCGAGGCTTTCATGGAGCAGGGGCTGGAGGCAATTTAGCCGGCAGTCCCCTGGGGCAGGCCGATCAGTGGAGAGGCTCCCTTACCCATCCAGAACGGCCTTTCGAAAACCTGCACCATTTGACTTCCACCCAGGTGATGGGCACGGTGCAGCCACGGGGAGGGATATATGTCGGTACCAGGCAGTGCTGTTGCTGGATTCAACTGGTCGCGCTTCAACCTGCAGGTGATCGCGGCCAATCTTGTGCTGACAGCGCTGGCCGTGGTGATGTTCATGGCCATCCACCAGTTTCTGGCCGACGAGGTGGGGATGAACTCACTGGCCAGCGACATCAGCGCCCCGGTGGAACGCACCATCGCCGAAAGCATCACCGCGTGGATTACTGCGCTGCTGGCGGCCTTTCGCCCGGGCTGGGTAGGATGGGTGATCGCCATCGGCGGCCCGCTGGGTGCCATGCTGCTTGCGGGACAACGCCTGTCCGCCCTGCGCGAAGCAGGCGGCGAAGGCCTGGCCGCATCGCTCGACACCAGGCGGGTGGATCCGACCTCCGGCCAACCTCACAGCGTGTTGTTCGAACAGGTCACTGCCGCGGCTGCCGCGCGCGGCATGAAGGCACCGCCCATCCATGTGCTCGACCTGCCGCAAGCGGTGACCGCCGCGACCCTGGGCACGACACCGGCGGATGCCGTGCTGATATTCAGCAGCGGCGTGCTGCATGAAGACCGCGAGGAACTGCTGCGCCGTCTGTGCGCCATCCTCGACTGTCCGGTGTCCATGCTGCGCCCGGCAGCCACGGCAAACCAACCAGCGAGCGACACCCGCTCCACAGCGCTCGCCAGGCCTGCAAGCGTTGCGACGGCCACATGGCGCTGCGACGCAAGCTGCAGTCCAGCAGCCAGATCCTCGCGGACTGGACCCTCCCGGGCCTGGCCATGCTGCTGGTGGGCCTATTCATGGTCTCCTTGTACCGCGACCTGCATTGCGGCCCGGTCGGCTGGATCACGGTCATCTGCGTGTGTACCGCCACCCTGTTGACCAGCGCCTCCATTCTCGACACCGGGTCGCCGGTTGCCGGAATGGAGATATCGCGACGGACGCGCATCCTCCTGTTGTGCTCGATCTATGCGCTTGCATTCGGCGGGCAGCTGTTCACGGGGGCGACGCTCGGCGTGTGGGTGGCGAGCATCGTCACCTTCGGCGGCATGCTTGCCTACCTGCTGCAGAGCAAGCCCTCGGGCCGCAATCTGTTCTACCAGTGCTCCCGGTGTGCCGCGATGACCCCGCCGCCTCGGGAGCTGGTGTCAGGTCTGTAATCGCGCCTTCAGGCGCTATCCATCAGGCGGACGGCAAAGGCGACCTGATGGCCACCTGCCCTGCTGCACCTTGCCCCGGCTCTGAGCACTACAGGTGTTTTTCCCATGCCACAAGCAGAATCCACGGGCACACTTTATTGACATTCGTATAATGGTCGCTACGCTCATCCGGCACTGCCGACCCCGCCACCATGCGCAAATCCATCATCGGCCTGATCATCTCCCTCATCACCGCCTACGTGGTGCTGGAACGGCAGAAGGCCTCCACCCAGCAGATCCTGTCCATGGCCAATCCGGCCATGATGGCGGCGCAGGGCCAGGGTGGCGGCCTGCCGCTGTCGACGCAGGCGCTGGATGGCCAGCCCATCAACCCCGCAGCCCTGTCGCCGGAGGCGCTGGCATCCCTGCCTCCGGAGGCACGCGAAGCGCTGATGCAGCAGATGAATGCCATGAAGGCGGGCGGCGTCCCTGGTGCCCCGGGTGCGCCGGGCGAAGACCCGGCATCGGCGCCCCGTCAAGCCCAGCTCGATGAGGCTGGTCCCAAGAAATTCAGCTACCGGGACCGCAACGACAACCAGACCACGAGTTTCGCCAGCGGCTGGACGGTGGTGCTGGAGCGCAAGCTTTCGGATCGCTACACCACGCTGTCCGATCAGGTCTTGGCACAACTGGAACGCCAGCTGGACCGCGCTGCAGCCGCCCTGCCCCGCCCGGCGGTGGCCGAATTGCGCAAGGTGCAGATCATCATCCACTGGGACCAGGGCAAGGGCGAAGCAATCCGCTACAACTGGCCCGATGCCAAGGCGGCAGATACCTCGCGCGATGGCATGCTGGAAATCCCCCGCGCCGCGGCCTTCCTGGAAACGGCGCAGACCCAGCCCTGGCTGGTGATGCACCAACTGGCCCATGCCTACCATGACCGGGCGCTGAAGGCAGACAATGCCAGTGTGCGCAGCGGCTATCGCGACGCCATGAAGGTGGGCAGCTACGCCCAGGTCAAGCTGGCCAATGGCAAACAGGGCCGCTCCAACGCCGCCACCAGCGAGCGCGAATTCTTCGCCGAGCTCACCCGGTCCTTCTACGGCAAGAGCGACTACTACCCCTTCGTGCGCGAGGAGCTGCAGCAATACGACGGGCCAAGCGCGCGCCTGATCGAGACAGCCTGGACCGGACGCTGAATTCGCTGAAGGAAATACGGATCAAGAGGGGGGCTCAACCCCCGACGCCCCCCCAGTATTGAGTAGCATAACGGTTTAGCGTCCGACGCTGGGTAAGGCGATCGGACGTGAAGAAACGGTTTACGGAAGAGCAGATCATCGGGTTCCTGAGGGAGGCCGAGGCAGGCGTCAGAAAATTCCGAGCCAGGCCCCTTTTCCGACCGCCCGTGATCTTTGTCGCGTACGATCGGATCGACATGGCTGGCAGCGAATGGCGATAGCCCTCTTAAGAAACACAATCTATCACATTGAATAGCGGCGTAATTTTATGCGGCTTGAGGAATCGGGACGAGTTGCATGCCAAGCTT
>CANJJT010000103.1:0-14988 GCA_947474715.1 Betaproteobacteria bacterium | reverse complement strand
TTCACCGATTTGACTGCCTCCGAGAAAATGGATCCCCGCCTGCGCGGGGATGACAGTAGTGAGTTATCCCTGCTTCCAGATATGAGGCCATTGTTTCGGTAGGCACTGCAGACAGATTCGCAGATACCAGACCTTTCCCCGCAAATCGGCGAAGAGCCTTGTCAAAGGGGCCGACTCGTGAGCGCAGCGAACGAGCGGGGGGATTTTCACCAGCCGGGTGGATGTGCCTGCCACGCACGATTCATACAACCGACTCGGACAAGCGTGCCTGGTCAAAATCCCCCCGCTGGCCTGCGGCCAGTCGGCCCCCTTTGACAAGGGGGTTAACACCCGCAAGCTTGCAGCCCCTGCATCCCCGAAAACGATGCGGCGTTCCGCGCCTGCACTCACAACCCCAGATCACTCAAACTCGGATGCTGATCCGGCCGCCGTCCCAGCGGCCAGAAAAACTGGCGCTCGGACTCGCGGATGACGAGGTCATTGATGCTGGCGTAGCGGTGCATCATGAAACCCTGCTCGGTGAACGCCCAGTTCTCGTTGCCGTAGGAGCGGAACCACTGGCCCGAGCCATCGTGCCACTCGTAGGCAAAGCGCACGGCAATGCGGTTTTCCGCGCAGGCCCACAGTTCCTTGATCAGGCGGTAGTCCAGTTCCGTCGTCCACTTGCGGACCAGGAACTGCCTCACCGCTTCCCGTCCCACCGGAAACTCCGCCCGGTTGCGCCAGCGCGTGTCCTCGGTATAGACCAGCACCACGCGGTCCTGGTCACGGCTGTTCCAGGCATCCTCGGCCATGCGCACCTTCTGCGCGGCGGTGTCGGCATTGAAGGGGGGAAGCGGCGGCTTGGTTTCCATGGCTGGCTCCGGTCCGGCAGGATGGCGGTAGTAGACAGATCTGTCTACCTGGTGGCCAGCCTACCCAAAGCAGACAGACTTGTCTACCATGGACACATGCCCGCCCGCCGCATGACTGCACCAGCCGCCGCCACCGCGGAACCCGCGCCCTCGGAGGCACGCAAACGGATCCTCGCCAGCGCGCTCGCCCTGTTCTACCGCGACGGCATCCGCGCCACCGGCGTCGACCGGCTGATCGCCGAATCCGCGGTGACCAAGGCGACCTTCTACCGCCACTTCCCCGGCAAGAACGACCTTATCCTCGCCTTCCTCGAGCATCGCCACGCCCGCTGGATGGCCTGGTTCACCGATGCGCTGGCCCGCCACGGCGGCGATACCGATGCGCTGGTTCCAACCCTGGCCGAATGGCTACGCAGCCCGGACTTCCGCGGCTGCGCCTTCATCAACAGCGTCGGCGAACTCGGCGCCGAACTGCCCGGGGTGGTGGCGATCACGCGGCGCCACAAGGCCGAGATGGGGGTAGCCATCGCCGCCCTGCTGCCCGCGTCACGCCTGCGCCGCAAGCAGGCTTTGGCCCTGGCCATCGTCGTGGATGGGGCCATCGTGCGTGCGCAGTTCGATGCCGCCCCCGACGCAGCGCTGGCCGGGCTGCAGCTATGCTGCCAGTTCGTGATGAAGCCGCCAGCCTGAGCCTCGATGCAGGATCAGCCCTTACCGACCCCGGCCTCGTACACGACAAAGGTGCCTCTGCCGAGACGCTTGGCCTGGTACATGGCCTGATCTGCCGCCTCCAGTATTACATCGGGGCTTCTGCAAGCGATCGAGGAGATGGCGATCCCGATGCTTACCCCCACCTGCAACTGCAAGCCTCCCACCTCAATGACAGCACCGAGGGATTCCAGGCATCGCCTGGCGATCCGCTTGGGGTCCTCCAGTGAGGTCACACCCAGCGTCAGCATCACGAATTCATCGCCACCAAAACGGGAAACCGTGTCACCACGGCGTGCGCATTGATGAAGCCTTTCGGAAATGACCTTCAGCACCTCATCACCAATGGCATGGCCATGTAGGTCATTGACCCGCTTGAATCCGTCCAGATCCATGAACAGCACTGCCACCGGGTCCGTAAAGATGCGGGAGTCGGCCATGATCCCGCTCAGCCGATCGCGAAACATTCGCCGGTTCGGCAGTCCGGTCAGGGCATCATGCAGGGATTCATGAAGCATCGCGTCCTCCCGCCTCTTGCGCCAGGTGATGTCACTGAAGACGCAGATATGGTCACCCTTGGACGAGCAAGCCTCGGCAATGGCGCTGATGGAAAGCCACACCACATATTGATCACCGGTTGGCCTGACGCACTCCAGCTCGCCTGCCCAGAAACCGGATTCGTCCAGCCCCTGCAACATCTTCTGCTGCAGGCCAGGAAGCCGGACCCCGCCTTCAATGGCGGTGATCTTCCTGCCCAGTACGGCATTTCCTGATACGCCTGCCAGCATCTCCCAGGCCATGTTCACCGCCAGGATGTCGAACGCCGAGCTGACCACCATCATGGGCTGCGGGGCGAACTCGAACACGGTTTCGGTAAGCCTGCTTGCAGCGGCGGCCCTATGAAGCATGCGATGAAACTGGAATGCCGGAAAAACCAAAGCAAGGCCGGAAAAAAAACTGCTCAGCAGCACGAATTCCCACTGCTCGCCCTCGGAATCCACGCCGTGCACCCCGGGCAGAAAGGGATCAATCCACTCCTCGAACCCGAACTTCCACGCTGCCGCGATGATGCCCACCAAAACGGCTGATGCGAGGACAAACCCCAGCAAGTGCCAGGGCGTGATGCTGCGAAAGCCGGTGTTGACCATGGATGCCTCACGCGCCGGCACGTTCCCCGGCACCAATGGGGAATGGCTTATCGGCAATCCCCCGTCAAGACGGGCGAATACGGATCGGCTGTCTGAGGTCAATGCTCGTCCTTTCGACCAGTTGCAATTTCATGGCCACCGCCTTTAAACGCCCCAGATTCGGGCCCGCGCGCCATCCAGGGGCAGTGCCGATCCATCGGCATTTCGCTAGTCGGCATAGAGGCGCTGAACCTCGAGAACCTCTGAGAGAATCGACTGGAACCGGCAAACCAGCACCGGATCGAAGTGTGTGCCGGCGCTCTGCACTATGTGTTCCAGGGCCTTCTCTGCCGGCCACGGCTGCTTGTAGGGCCGGCTGGAGGTGAGCGCGTCATAGACATCCGCAATGGCCACGATGCGGCTGGCGAAGGGGATATCGTGACCCGCAAATCCGTTGGGATAACCCGATCCGTCAAACTTCTCGTGATGCCCCAGGGCAATGTCCGCCCCCATGCACATGAACTTGGATTTGCTGCCACGGAGTATTTCGTAGCCAATGCTGGCATGCTGCTTCATGACGCCCCATTCGTCGGCGTCCAGCTTCCCTGGCTTGAGCAATATACCGTCAGGAATTCCGATCTTGCCGATGTCATGCAAAGGCGCCGCCCTATCGATCAAATTGACATACTCATCGTTCATGCCGGCCGCCCTGGCGATGAGTGCGGAGTAACGTGCCATGCGCAGGACGTGATTGCCGGTTTCCTCATCACGGAATTCCCCGGCCTTGGCCAGACGCATCAGGGTTTCACGCTCCCGGTCCTCCACTTCCGCAGTCGCCTCCTCAACCATGCGGCTCAACAGCGAGGAACGATGCTCAACCAGCATGTGATGCCGTCTCAGATTGAGAAGATTGCGACATCGCAGGCCACATTCACGCAGGTCAACCGGCTTGCAGAGGAACTCAGTCGCCCCGGCCTCCAGCGCCAGCAGTCGGTTTCTCAGGCTGGCATGGGCGGATACCGTGACAATGGGCACCTGAGAATGTGTTTCGATGGCGCGCAGCCTGCGGATGAATTCGATGCCATCGATCCCGGGCATCTCGACATCGACCAGTACCAGATCGGCGACACCGTGGTTTGCCCATTCAAGCGCGCTGCGGGCCGAAGAAAACTCCCGCACTTGAACCGTGTCATCGGCCCTTGCGATCACCCGCGAGAGAATGGCACGACTGGTCGCCTGATCATCAATGACCAGAACCGTGTTCTGTTGCTGTCCCACTGCCGAGACCCGTTCCATTTGCTTCAATCCAGACAATAACGTCGCTGTTGCCAAACAGATGGAGATGGCAGCCGGGCTGACCCAGTGACACCGGTCCTTGCGGGACATCCGGTAGCAGAACCATACGAACTAGTATTCCCCTGGCCGCTGTTCGACCCAAGCGCGCAACTGCTTTTTATGCATCCAGCATGCGTAATTTACCTCAAAAATGATAAAAATATTCACATGTGCCGCATAATCTCAAAAAAATGAATTTATTTAGTAAATATAGTATCCCTGCATGGCGCGGCGTGAACTGCAGCCTTTCGACGCCATTGCCGTACAGGGATTCCCGCGGCGCCCCCCCCCCCTCCCCCCCTGCCCACCCCGGGCTGTGGGGGAGCGGTCAAGTCCGGTTACATCGCGAAGCACCCCTGGGTGATGGCGGTGCGCCCGCCATCCACCACGAGATTCGCGCCATTGACATAGGACGACCAGTCCGACGCCAGGAACAGCACGGCCCTGGCCGCCTCATCCGGTGTGCCCATGCGCGCCAGCGGCGTGTTCGCGATGCGCGCCTCGTTGATGGCGCCGCGCCCGGCCGTGGCCGCCGTCTCGATGCCCCCAGTGCTGATCGCATTCACGCGGATGCCGTACTTCGCCAGGTCGTGCGCCATCACATGGGTGAGCGGCAGGTTGCCGCCCTTGGCCGCGGAATAGGCGGCGATATTGGGGTTGCCCAGGATGGCATCGATGGACGCGTGGTTGATGATGCTCGCCCCGCCCAAGCCTTCCGGTGAGCCTGCCGCCTTCATCAAGGGCAGGAAGTGCTTCGAGCAAAGAAACGTCCCGGTGAGATTGACCGCCAGGCTGCGCGACCAGTCCGCTTCGCTGGTGTTCTCGAAACGCTGCTTGATGGACTTGCCGGCGTTGTTGAACAGCACATGCACCTCGCGCGATTGCTTCGCGCAGGCCGCAGCAGCAGCCTCGACCTCCTCCGGATTCGCCACATCGGCATGGCAGTACCAGGCCTCGGCCCCGGCCGCGCGCAACTCATCAACCAGTTTGCCGCCGCCTTCATCATTGATGTCGATGCACACCAGCCTTGCGCCATGCTGTGCAAACAGCAACGCCGTCGCGCGGCCGATGCCGGATGCAGCACCCGTGATCACGGCCGTGCGCCCCTTGAGCAGCTCCATGCCTAGCCCCCTCTGTCTATGTTCGGAATTGATAGCAATGCCGGCCGCGCGGCCGGCGCACTGAACAGGCTGATTTTGCAAGAGTTATACGGGGAAAACTATTTTCAGAATCCGCTTGACCGATAGACCATTCACCGTCATGATCCCTCGGCAAAAGAGATTCTGGCTACCCTACTATTATTGCTGCGTCCTGCGGCATTCTGCGTAAGCTACCCCCAATACTCGCTTGTTCGCTACCACGCCCGATTTGGCGTGGACTATCAGGATTGTTACTACTATGGAAATCGGCACTGTAAAGTGGTTTGACTCAGCCAAGGGCTTCGGATTCATCCAGCCGCAACACGGCTCCAAGGATGTTTTCGTGCACATCAGCGCTGTTGAGCGCGCCGGCATGGGCACCCTCACCGAAGGCCAGCGCATCAGCTACGACGTTGTCACCGAGCGTGGCAAGCAAGCTGCAGCCAACCTGCAAGCAGCATAATTACTGCTTCCAGTCGACAAAAAAGCGGCCCCAGGGCCGCTTTTTTTCATGACAGATGCACAATGGCGCGCTCAAGCGTAGACTTGCCGCCTTTAACCTCCCTACAACCCGCAGTGCAGGGCTGAGCCCGGACTGCAGATACCCAGAGAAAAATGTCGAAAGAAGACGTCATTGAAATGGAAGGCTCCATCACGGAGAACCTTCCCAACGCCACGTTCCGCGTCAAACTCGAGAACGGCCACATGGTCCTCGGACACATCTCCGGCAAGATGCGCAAGCACTACATCCGCATTCTGCCCGGCGACAAGGTGAAGGTGGAACTCACACCTTACGACCTGACCCGCGCACGCATCGTATTCCGCTCCAAGTAAGAGCATCTGACCCCGGGGGAACCTCCCCCATCCCCCTGGCGATCAGGGACTGAAAGGAAGCACGATGACCCAGCACTCCAAGCTGCTTGCCAGCCGTCGCAAGAAGCAATCGGCCGAAAACAAGCGCCGCATCGACCTGAAGAACACCCAGCGCGCGCGCAAAGCCGCCCTGAAGACCGCCGCCGCCTGATTTCCAGGCACGGCCCGGGAAGCCGCCCTCAAGGCGCTTCCCTGAATTGCCAGGTCGCTTGCGACATGGCTTGCACATTGCGATCACGGCCGAAACCCCCACACCAGCAGCAGAAGGTTCCCTCTCCTGCGAAGCGGGGGAGGGACAGGGTGGGGGCAAGTCTGGCCAGACGCTACCCAACACCTGGCAGGCCGCTACTCCAGCGACAGCCCCAGCCGCTTGATCAACACCCCCCAGCGCTCGGATTCCGTCTTGATGTAGGCCGCCATCTGCTCGGGCGGGCCGCTTTGCATCACCGTGCCCTGGGCCAGCCACTTTTCGCGCACGGCCGGATCCTTCGTGTACGCCTGGATCTCGTTGTTGAGGCGGTTGATGATGTCGCGGGGGGTACCCGTCGGCGCGACGATGCCGTACCAGGTTTGCGCCTCGAAGCCAGGGAATAGTTCAGCCATCGCCGGCACATCCGGCAGCGTGGGAAAGCGTGTCGGCGAGGTGATGGCCAGCGCCTTCAGCTTGCCGCTCTTGACATGCGGCAGGATCAGCGGCGGCACCCCCATGATGAGTTCCGTGCGCCCACCCAGCGTGTCCTGCAGCGAGGAGGCATTGCCCTTGTACTGCACGGCAGTGAACCTGGTGTCCGAAGCCAGCTCCAGCATCTGCAGGGCAAAGTGCGTCGGTGTGCCCGCCCCGCCCAGGGCCACATTGAGCTTGCCCGGATTGGCCCTGGCATAGGTGAGCAGGTCCTTGAAGGTATTGGCCGGCACCGATGGATGGGCGAACAGGCCGTAGGGACTCGCCCCTATCATGCCCACCGGCACGAAATCCTTCTCCGGGTTGTAGGGCAGCTTCTTGAACATGTGCTGGTTGATGCTGACTGCCGTGCCCGTGGTGAGAAACAGCGTGTAGCCATCCGGCGCCGCCTTGGACACCATCTCCGCAGCGATGATGGTGCCGGCACCGGGACGGTTCTCGATCACGAAGGTGCCGCCAGTGCCCTCGGCCATGCGCTGTATCAGCCCGCGCGCCACGTTGTCGGTGCCGCCACCGGCTTCATAGGGAACGATCAACTTGACAGGCCTGGCAGGCCAGGACTGCGCCCCCGCCTGTCCACCCGCAATACACCATGCCACGCCCAGCGCGGCAAACCACGACGCCTGAATCGCTTTCATCACCTCTCCTTTGTGTGGACCAACACCGGCAGTGCTGCGTCGCGCCTGTTGAACTGCGTCGGGCGAGCGCGCCTGCTTCTGTCGTGCTGCTACGCCTTCAGTACGCCTTCAGTACGTCTTGTGGTCAGCCTGCGCCGCCGAGGAATACTCCTTGATCGAGACCCGCCAGTGGATGCGGTCCTCCTCCACCGGGTAGTCACCGGCGGCCTTATGGTAGCTGCTGCGGTTGTCCCACATCACGATGTCGCCCTTGGCCCATTTATGGGTGTACTGGGCATCGGGCTGGATCATGTAGGTAGTGAGTTCATCGATCATGGCATCGCTCTCGGCCTGGTCCATGCCATCGATGCTGACAATCTTGATGCGATCGAAGAACAGCACCTTGCGCCCCGTCTCGAGATGGGTGCCCAGCAGCAGATGGCGTATCGGCTTGCTGGGCTTGAGTTTGGCCGACTTCATGTACTCCGGATTGAACTCGCGCTTGCCGGAATAGAGATAGACGCCCTTGACGCCATCCAGGCGCTGCTTGATGCGATCGGGCAGCGCATCGTGGGCTGCATACATGCTGGCGAAATGCGTGTCCCCGCCGCGGCTGGGCACCGCCAGGCAATACAGCGCGGTGGCCTTGTAGGGGTCTTCGTCGAAATTGCCATCGGTGTGGAAGGCCTCGGCGCCGCGCCGATAGATGTGCATCTTGATCTTGCCCTCGGCATCGAACTTGTCGATGCCCATGACGGTGATCTCCGGATGCTGGGGGTGCGGCACATTGGCCGAAGGATGCGGAATCAGCGTGCCGAAGCGGCGGCCGAAGGCCAGGTACTCCGGCGGGGTCAGGTCCTGCCCGCGCACCACCAGAATGCTCTGGTCCAGCCAGGCCTGGTACATCCTGCGAAAGTCGGCGTCATCCATGGTACTGACATCGACACCAGACACCTCGACACCGATCTTTTCACCCAAATGGCGAATGGCCATCGTCATCGTTGCTACCTCCTTTGTTGTGCCCTGTCCTTGTTTGTCTTGGCGAACTTTGAAGCCTGATTCGCCGGCTGCGGACAGTGTGCCGCCACAGATTAGCCGACTCACGACAAAGTGACCAGCCGGAATGACCATGGGCGCGGCCCGCGCGGCCGTTCCGGCCTGTCCGAGCATGGCCGTTAAAATGTCCGTACTCGATGCGGACCCAACCGCACGCCATCCCAGGAGGCCCGATGAAAACCCGCGTCACCGAACTGCTCGGCATCAAGTACCCCATCGTCTGCGGCGGCATGGCCTGGATCGGCCGTGCGGAGCTGGCGGCGGCCGTGTCCAATGCCGGGGGCCTGGGCCTGATCACCGCGCTCACCCAGCCCGACCCCGAGGCGCTCATCCGGGAGATCGAGCGCACCCGCAGCATGACCGACAAGCCCTTCGGCGTGAACCTCAGCTTCACACCGCGCCCGAACAAGGTGCCCTACACCGATTACGCCGAGGCCATCGCCGCCAGCGGCGTGAAGATCGTCGAGACCGCCGGCAACAACCCCGAGCCCTTCATCCCCATCTTCAAGAAGGCCGGGGTGAAGATCATCCACAAGTGCACCTCGGTGCGCCACGGCGTCACCGCCGAGCGCATGGGCTGCGACATCATCAGCATGGACGGCTGGGACTGCGCCGGCAGCCCGGGGCGCGATGAGGTCGGCAACATCACCCTCATCCCCATCGCCGCGGACCGGATAGGCATCCCGCTGCTGGCTTCGGGGGGCTTCGGTGACGGACGCGGGCTGGCCGCGGCGATCGCGCTCGGTGCGGACGGCATCAACATGGGCACACGCTTCATGGCCACCAAGGAAGCCCCCATCCCCGAGAGCTTCAAGCAGGCCCTGCTGGCCGCCGACGAGCGCGGCTCGGTGCACATCATGAAGTCCATCCACCGGCCCCGGCGCGTGTTCAAAAACAAGGCCTCGCTGGAAATCCTCGACATCGAGAAGCAGCAACCCGATGGCGGCTATGCCGCCTTCGGCCACCTGGTCAGCGGCGAGCGCAATCGCGTCGGTTACGAGATGGGCGACCCGCAGCACGCCGCCTTCTCCTCCGGGCCGGTGCTGGGCCTCATCCACGATGTGCCCACCTGCCAGGAGCTGCTCGATCGCATCGTCGCCCAGGCGCAGGACCTGGTGCGCGGACGCATGACCCAGGCGCTGCTGTAGCACGCCAAGCGCAGGCCCCGCGGCCGCCGGCAGTAACGGCGGTGTTAACCCCCTTGTCAAAGGTTCTTCGTCAATTTCCGGGGACGGTACTGGCGGCAGGCCGGCGCAGGCATGGGTTTACCCCCTTGTCAAAGGGGGCCGACACGGCGAAGCCGAGCGGGGGGATTTTGGCCAGCCGGGCTGGTCTCATGGCCTTTTGCCGACATTGCATGAACCCTTAGCATGGCTGTTGCCTTGCAGATGGGAAGCACCAGAGGACACTCAGGGTCTGCCTCCGGTCATGACTGGCGAACGATAAAGGCAGCGGGAGAAAATCCCCCCGCTCGTTCGCTTCGCTCCCGAGTCGGCCCCCTTTGACAAGGGGGTAAACCAGCCTGCAACCGATCCTTGCCCTAGAATCCGGTCATCACGCCTGCCCATATCAACAACGCGTGCCCACCCTGTGGAGGAGTCACCATGAAACACCTGCTACGCGCCATCAGCATAGCCTCACTGGCCTGCGCGGCCAGCCTCGCGCAGGCACAGACCTACCCTGCGTCCAAGCCTGTCGTCATGATCTCGCCCTGGGTGGCCGGTGGCCCCACCGACATCGCCATGCGCGCGCTGGCCGAAGCGACCTCCAAGCCACTGGGCCAGCGCGTCATCATCGAGACCAAGCCCGGCGTCAGCGGCACCCTCGGGGCCACCTCCATGACCAACACCCGGCCCGATGGCTACACGCTCACACAACTGCCGCTGGGCGTGTTCCGCCTGCCCTTCATGATCAAGACCAGCTTCGATCCGATGAAGGACCTGACCTGGATCTCCAACATCGCCGGCTATGAATTCGCCACCATCGTGCGCGGCGATGCGCCGTGGAAAAACTGGGACGAACTGGTTGCCTACGCGAAGGCCAATCCGGGCAAGCTGTTCTACGGTTCCACCGGCCCGGGGACCACGCCCTCCATCACCATGGAGGAGATCGCCGCGAAGCTGGGCATCAAGTGGGAAGCCGTGGCCTTCAAGGGCGCCGCCGAAAGCCTGGCCGCCACGCGTGCCGGCACCGTGCAGCTCTATGCCAGCGCGCCACCCTGGGCCATGGTGAAGAACGGCGACCTGCGCCCGCTCATCATGTGGGGCCCGTCGCGCTCGCCCAAGGCACCCGACGTCCCCACGCTCAAGGAACGCTACGGCATGGTCTCCAACGCCCCCTGGGGAATCGGCGGCCCGGCGGGCATGGACCCCAAGATAGTGAAGATGCTGAACGACGCCTTTCGCAAGGCCAGCGAAGACCCGGGCTTCCTCAAGACACTGGACGCCATCAACTTCGAGCGCTATTACATGCCCACCGAGGACTACCTCAAGTGGGCCGCCCAGACCGCCGTCGATGAACGCAAGACCGCCGAACGGCTGGGCATGAAGCCCTGATGCGGACCTGCGGTGTCCGGCTTGCCGGGCACCGCAGCCTTGACGAACACCATCTCAAACCACGGTCAGCCATCAATGCAAGTCGGCATGGTATTGCCGCGCAACCCCTTTACACCACTTCCATTAATATCACTTTACCGTGCTAATGCTTTCCATCATTGGAACTGCATACACATTATTATCAGGTAACCAGGTCAGAACGCCAGGCACCCAGCCCACCCTCTCCAGCCACGGGCGTTAAGATTCGCCCATGCCCCTGCAGCACCCGGCCCAACCATGAGCTTCACCTACACCGCGCGCCCGCGCGGGGATGTGATCGCCCTGCCCGTGATCTGGCTGGCGGTGATCGTGTCCTTGCTCATGCATGCGCTGCTGCTGTGGGGCTGGGTGGTCCAAGCACCGAAGCAGGACCAGCAACCGGGCGAGACCACGCAGAACTTCCGGCTGCGGCTGGTCGAACCCTCGGCTTCATCACCGGCGCCGCCGGTGGCCCGGGCACCGGCCCCGCGCGCGAGCCAACCCCGGGCACAGGCGAAGTCCGCGCCGGCGCGGACCGCAACGCCATCCACCGCATCACGAACCACCGAACCGGTGCTGCGCAGCCCCTCCACCACCAACTTCTCGCTCGCCCCGCCCAACGACCCGGTGGCCCTGCGCGCGCCATCCCGATCGGCGCCAGCCGTCTTGCCGGCCCCCACCCCTGCCCCCGCCACGCCCCCGGCACCGCAGGGCGACTTCTCCGCCTTGGTCGACGCCCGCCGGCGTGACCGCATCACCGCCCAGGGCGCCGATGCCCAGCCCCAGCCGGTGGAGGACGAGAACGCGCGGCGCAACCGCATCGTCGCGGCCAACATTGCCGCGCCCAATTCGCAGGTCTTCGGTTACGACCCGTCCAAGGGCGGCGGCGTGTTCCAGGTGGACACGCTGGGCTATGACTCTGCGGAATTCCTCTTCTACGGCTGGAGCAAGGACATCCGCCGCCGCACCGCGCAGCGCATCGAAGTGCGCAAGGGCGCCAACAGCGACATCCGCATCGCCATCGTGAAGAAGATGATCGAGATCATCCGCGAGCATGAGAAGGAGGATTTCTCCTGGCACTCCGCCCGCCTGGGGCGCGAGATCACGCTGTCGGCACGCCTGGCCGACAACGCCGGGCTGGAGCAGGTGCTGCTGCGAGAATTCTTCGACGCGCGCTGAAGCAGCAGCAAGGCTGTCACGCAGCGCCCAGCACCGCCTTCACCGCCGCCGCCAGCGCGCCCGCCTTGGCCGGCTTGGACAGATAGGCATCCGCCCCCAGCGTGAGGCCGCGATTGAGGTGGCCCGGTTCGGCGTGCGAGGTGAAGATGATCACCGGCAGGTGCGCCAGCGCCGGATGCGAGCGGATCTTGGCGAGGATGTTGAAGCCGCTGACGTTGTCCGGTAATTCCAGGTCGAGGATGAGCACATCGGGCATCGGCTTTCGCTGCATGGCGATGACAAAGGCCGGCACATCGGCCGCCGCACGCACCTGGTAGCCCTGGTCGCGCGTCAGCATGAACGCCAGGATGTTGCGCGTGGTGTTGTCATCCTCCAGCACCAGCACCGTGGTGCTGGCCGGGTCAATCTGGCGCGGCGGGCGCGGATGCGCCACGTTGACGAAGTAGTGCTGCTTGGCCAGCGTGTCCACGCCGATCAGCAGGTCGGGCGAGATCACCGGCCCGGCCGGCATGTCCGGCGTCAGGTCCTGGCGCAGGTCCGCCTGGCTGAAATGCCCGGTGAAATCCAGATCGAGCGGATCAAGTGGGTGAATGATGGGTTGGCCGGGGCACATGAAAATATTCTCTCATGCGGATGTGGCCGGATTGCGCCTGGCTGGCAGATTCTTCCTGCAAGCTGTGTAAGGTTTTCTCGACGGCAAAGCACGTGAATCTTCGCCTGGTCCGGCCAGAACAGGGGGCCATACGGCTCTCGGCATTTCCCCCTAGAATCCCCGCAGTCGCCAGGGTCCATCGTGGCCTTGCGTCGGTCATCCAGCATCTTCCTCAACGGCAACACACAGAAGAGAAGGCACATGACAACCATCAAGGAGGCTCTGGCCGAAGAGAATTTTTCGGCAGAGGAAATCATCCGGCTCGCCATCGCCCGCCGCGGCGACATCTTTCCGGAGCAGCGCATCTTCATCCAGGCCGACCCCAAGGCCTATTCCATCAACCAGCGCGCCGTCGGTTACGTGCATCAGTACGACAAGCTGGGCACCGATGAACAGCTGCTGTCCCTGCCCATGCGCGAGCTGATTGCCACCTGCATGCTGGCTGCCAAGGGCGATGACCGCTTCGCGCCCAACCATGTGCGGCGCATGTGGCGCATCGGCGTCACCAACAAGGTGATCTTCGAAGCGGCGCTCGCCATGGTGCCCGCCACGGGGTGGTCCACCATCCCGCATGTGGCATTGGCCGTCATCACCGCCGGTGATCCGAACTACACCGATGGCGCCATCCCCGATGGCGGTGAACCGAAAACCCTCAAGCCCTTCGTCGAGCTCATCCAGGGCCGCACCCTGGCCAAAGGCGTGGACGACGCCGGCCTGCTGGCCGACCCGGACTGGGCCGACATTGCCAAGATCGACCCGGAGCTGGCCACGCGCGCGGCACGCCTGCTCGACTACGCGCTGCTGGTGGGCGGGCCCGGCGACAAGGACCTGCTCGGGCCCGGCCCGCGCGAACTGGTGTGCATCGCCGGGCTGTGCAGCAAGGGCTACGTCGAGATGGCCGCGCGCCACATCAAGCGCGCCTACGCCTGGGGCATGACGAAGCGCCAGGTCATGGAAGCCATTTCCTGCCTGCTGCCCATGGGCGGCGCACCTTCACTGGCCATCGGCATGCAGGCCATCCGCCTGGGAGATCAATCATGAACACCAGACACGCGCTGTCAGTAACACTCGCCATCGCCACCACCGCCTTCGCTGCGCTCCCCCACAGCGCACTGGCCCAGGCCTGGCCCGCGCGCAGCGTGCGCGTGATCGTGCCCTTCACGCCCGGCGGCGGCGTGGACATCGTCGCCCGCGCCATCGCCATGAAGATGCAGGAGAACCTCGGCCAGCCCTTCGTCATCGACAACCGCGCCGGCGCCGGCAGCAACATCGGCATCGAAGCAGCGGTGCAGTCCACGCCGGATGGCTACACCCTGCTGGTGGCCTCCAGCGCGATTGCCATCAACCCCAGCATCTACAAGGAACTGCGCTACGACGCGCTGACCGACCTGGCGCCCATCAGCCTCACCTCGGTGGTGCCGCTGGTGCTGGTCACCAGCCCCAAGCTGCCGGTGCAGAGCATCGCCGACATCATTGCGCTGGCCAAGGGCGCCAAGACCCCGCCCAGCTATGCCTCCGCGGGCCTCGGCAATTCCACCCACCTGGCCATGGAACTGCTGCGCATGTCCACCGGCACCAAGCTGCTGCACATCCCCTACAAATCCACCTCGCAGAAGAACACCGACGTCATCAGCGGCCAGGTGGACATGATGTTCGCCGCACCACCCTCCGTGACCAACTTCATCCGCTCCAAACAGATGAAGGGCATCGCTGTCTCGGGCGCGAGGCGCTCCTCCGTGCTGCCCGACCTGCCCACCGTCGCCGAAGCGGGCGTCGCCGGCTACGACTTCGTCTCCTGGAACGGCATGTTCGCCCCGGCGAAAACCCCCGCGGCCATCATCGGCGCCGTGCATGCGGAACTGGTGAAGATCACTTCGAACCCGGAGATCAAGAACCGACTGGCCAACGAAGGCGCCGACCCGGTGACCAATACCCCGGCGGAGTTTGCCGCTTACATCAAAGCGGAGATCGGGAAGTACGCGAAGCTGGTGGCGGCGACGGGGATACCCAAGGAGTAGCAGGACTGCCGGTGTTAACCCCCTTGTCAAAGGTTCTTCACCAATTTGCGGGGAAAGGTCTGGTATCTGCGAATCTGTCTGCAGTGCCTACCGAAACAATGGCTTCATATCTGGAAGCAGGGATAACTCACTACTGTCATTCCCGCGCAGGCGGGGATCCATTTTCTCGGAGGCA
>CANJJT010000102.1:0-15157 GCA_947474715.1 Betaproteobacteria bacterium | reverse complement strand
GGGGGGGGGGGGGGGGGCCTGAAAGGCAGAACGCCCCGGGGCGCAGGCCCCGGGGCGTTCTGGATGCTGCAGGAACCGGCGTTGCCGGTTCCGGGCCCAGGTTCAGGCCTGTCCCTGCTCGGATGCTGATCCGGTGGCGGTGGACTGCCCCACGCTGTGGCCTTGATCATTTCTCACGGAATCACCTCCTTTCAAAGTTGTCAGATTTCAGTATAGCAACAGGCGGGGGCTGTCGCGGGTATTCGCAACGCCCCGGTCGACTGCAGCATGGAATATTGCTATGTTCCGCCTGCTCAAACACAGGAGGGACGCATGGAACTCGGAATCTCAGGCAAGACCGCGCTGGTCACAGGCGCCAGCACGGGCATCGGACGCGGCATTGCCCTCAAGCTGGCAGGTGAAGGTGTGCGCCTGGCGGTGATGGCGCGCCGGCGCAATCTGCTGGAAGAACTGGCCGTGGAAATTGAAGCCAAGGGCCATGCCAAGCCGGTCATCATCGAATGCAATGCGCTGGACGAGGATGCCGCCGACCGCATCGCCAGGGAGGCGCTGGCGGGACTGGGCAGCGTGGACATCCTGGTCAACAATGCCGGCGGCAGCCGCGCTTTCACCCTGAAGAATACTGATGCCGACTGGACCGAGGCGATGACGCTGAATTTCACGCGCCCGCGCCAGCTGACCCACAGGCTCATCGACCAGATGATCGAGCGCAAGTGGGGCCGCATCATCAACATCACCGGCAAGAGCGAGCCGGAAGGACTGAACGGGGCCTTTTCTGCCAAAGCGGGCATGCATGCCTGGTCCAAGGGATTGTCGCGGGAGATTGGCAAGCACGGCATCACCACCAACTGCATTCCGCCCGGGCGCATCATGAGCGAACAGATCCTGCGCAATTACACGCCGGAATTCCGTCAATGGCAGTCCGAGCACGAAATTCCCGTGGGCGAGTACGGCCAGCCTGAGGATATCGCCAGCCTGGTGGCCTTCCTGGCTTCGCCGCTGGCGCGCTATATCACCGGCACGGTCATCCCCGTTGATGGCGGACTGAGGCGCTACTCGTTCTAGCGCACCTGCGAAGGTCAGGCGGCCGTCATCCCCCGGTGATGGCTGCCTCGCGTTTTTGACTGGTCAGCTCCGCTGCGGCCAGGCAGTCGGCAAACTCCCGTTTGACGAATTGCTCTCGCACGTCCAGCAAGGCGTGCCAGGCTTGGGCGATCCTCGCCAGGGCCTCGAACAGCCGATGCGCTCCCACGAGCCGGAAGCGGTCCTCCAGCAGCGCGTTCAATATGGCCTATAGGCAGGTCGTGGGAAAGGCGGGCCAGCCTGATGAAATAAAATAGGCTCCCGTTTCCAAAGACAAAAATATCGACGCAGGCCTGACTGCGCGCTCCCGCATCCCATGAGACCGATCCATCACCTGGTGCTGTTTGCCTTGCTCAGCCACGCCACCTTGTCTGCAGCCAGGGTGGCGGTGACCCTGTATGCAGTAAGCCTGGATTCGGCAGCCGTGGTGGTCGGGGTGCTGATCGGGCTGTTCGGTGCGCCGGCCGTGCTGGCCTCGGTGCCGATGGGCAAGATGGTGGACCGTCGCCCGGCGCGGCTTCCCATGCTGGCCTGCATTTTCCTCAGCGCGGTGGGCTCGCTGCTGCCGTTCATGTGGGAAGGACTGGCCCCCCTGTTCATCACCAGCCTGTTCGTCGGCGGTGCGTATTTCACGCTCTACATCATCAATTCGAACCTGGCCGGCCGCTATGGCGGACCGGAGCATCGTGCCGGCAACTTTGCGCTTATGCACATGGGTCTTTCCGTGGCCAATGGCATCGGCCCGCTCATCGCCGGTTTCGGCATCGATCACCTGGGCCATGCGCACACCTTCCTGGTCATTGCCGTGCTGCCGCTTCTGGCACTGGCGCTGGTGCTGCTGGGCAAACTGCCACTGCTGGATGAGGTGCCGGCGCGACGCGAGGATACGAAAACGGGGGGCAGTTTTGTCGAATTGCTGCGTGACCCGGCGATACAACCGGTCTATGTGATCACCGTGCTGTTCACGCTGGTGTGGGACACCTTCATGGTGCTGGCCCCCATCTATGGCGCCGCACTGGACCTGTCGGCGTCCCGCATCGGCATCATCATCAGCACCTTCGCCTTTGCCTCGTTCGCAGTCCGGGTCTTCACCACGCCACTGACGCGCCTGTTCAGCAACTGGCAGTTGCTGCTGCTGTCCCTGGGCGTGGCCGCCGCCTGCTGTCTGGGCTTTGGCATGAGCAGCAACTTCGCCGTCCTGCTCCTGCTGGCCTTTGGCATCGGCTTTGGCCAGGGCCTGGGGGGGCCGATCGGCAATGCCGCGCTGTTCGATGTGGCGCCGCCGCATCGCTCGGGCGAGGCACTGGGTGTGCGCACCGCAATCATGATGAGTTGCCAGACAGTGTTGCCCTTGCTGGCAGGCGCCGCGAGCTCACTGGTGGGCGTGGCGCCGCTGTTCTGGTGTTCCGGCATTGCGAGTTTTGCCGGCGCATGGTTTTATCGCGGGCTGTGGCGGTCACGCCCGCCCCTTAAGCCCAAGGCACCCTAACCCTAGGTCTGATCAGGAGATTCAAAATGAGGCACCAACCCGTAGACGCAGTCCGCATGACCATCAGCGAGGCGACAGATTTGGGCGAGCGTGCCCTCAAGGCCATAGGTTATGAACCGGAGCAGGCGCAGGCCATCACGGCCCATCTGGTCGATGCGGCCGCCTGCGGCTACACCTTTGCCGGCCTGCCACGCATCCTCGAGATTGCCGAGGACAAGCGCCTCAGCCAGCCGCGCCATCCGATGAAGGTGATGCACGAGACCCCAGTGTCGGCACTGGTCGATGGCGGCAACAACATCGGTTACTACGTGGTCTACAAAGGCACGCAGATGGCCATCGAGAAGGCGAAGCAGAACGGCATCGCGCTCATCGGCATGTACGACAGCGGGTTGTCCGGACGCAACGCCTATTACGTCGAGATGATCGCCCGCGCAGGTCTGGTCGGCATGCTCTTCTCCAGTGCCTGGCCGGTGGTGGCGCCCGAAGGCGGCAAGCGCCCGATGCTGGGGACCAATCCGCTGGCGGCGGCCTTTCCCACCGGCCAGGAACACCCCATGGTGATCGACCTGGGCACGGCGGCGGTGATGCGCGGGGAAATGGCCCTGCGCGCTCGCCTGGGCGAACCACTTCCGGAGGGCGTGGCCATCGATGCCGATGGCAAGCCGACCCTAGACCCGAATGCCGCACTCAAGGGCAGCCTGCTGACCTTCGGCGGGCGCGACAAACACAAGGGCTATGCCTTGTCGTTGATGATCCAGACCCTGGGTGCGGTGGCCGGCGCTGCCATCCCGCACGGCCGGGCACGCGACTACGGGCACTTGTTCATTGCCTTTCGTCCGGATCTGCTGATGCCCATCGAGCAGATGAAGGCCCATGTCGACCAGTTGATCGCCGAGATCAAGGCCACGCCGACACAGGACGGCGTCGATGCCGTGCGCATCCCCTCAGAGCGCAGCTTCCGGGTGCGCGACGAGGCCAGGCGCGACGGCCTGCTGATCGATCGCAAGGTGGCCGATGCCCTCAAGGTCATGGTCGCGGGTGGCAAAGTCCACTAACATCGGCACAGAAGCAGGGCGTCGCCGCGCTGCCGCCAACAACCAGTTGCCAAGGAGGAATTCCCCGCATGCAAGCGTTTGCCGCCATTCTGCTGAAAAGCCCGGCTTGTCCCGCCACGCTGTCATCGGGGGCGCTGACAGCGCTGGGTGCCGAATTCGGCGCTTTGCGCGCCAGGCCCTACGAAGCCCTGGATGGCAGTGAGGCCTACATCTATCTCGACCTGCCAGCGCAGTCCCGCAATGCCGCCCAGTTCGCCGAGGCGGTGAATGAGGCTGCCGGCCGGCATCTCGCGGGTACCGGAATCACCGCCTGGGCACTGACCGGCATCTGCGACATTGCCGGCGCCAATGAAGGGCAGGCCGCTCCCTTCTTCTACACCGTCGAGATCACTTCGAAGCGAGAAAACATGCCGGCCGTGTCCGGGTGGTATGACCAGGAGCACATGCCCGGTCTGGCTGCGGTGCCAGGTTGCGCACATGCGCGGCGCTTCCTCACAGAGGGCCCCGAGCAGACCTCCTGCGCCTGCTATGAGATCACCAATTCGGGCATACGCGAGACAGACGCCTGGAATGCGGTGCGCGGCACGCCCTGGAGCCTGCAGGTGCGCCCGCATTTCCTCAATCTGAAGCGCAACATGTTTCACGCCCGGCCGGTGATCCGGCTGTGACCGGATTACGCACCTGGCCATTCGCCGGCCCCCACACGAACACGAGAACGACAAGAAGGAGGCAGGAAATGAGGCATCGGTCTGCACAATTGATACGCGCTACCACCGGACTGGTTTCCGGTGCCCTGATGCTCGCCGCGCTTGCTCCGGTGCAGGCACAGAACTATCCGGTTCGCACCGTGAGGATCATCGTGCCCTTTGCTCCCGGCGGTGCGGCGGATGCGATCGCGCGGCCCTTGTCGCAGTCCCTGGGCGAGTCGCTGGGCCAGTCGGTGGTCGTGGAGAATCGCGCCGGCGCCAACACCATCGTCGCGGCAGAGTTTGTCGCCCGTTCGGCACCGGATGGCCACATCCTGTTCCTGGCCAGCAGTTCCACGCTGGCGCTCAATACGGCCGGATACAAGAAGCTGCCCTACGATGCCATGAAGGACTTCGTCCACACCGCCAAGGTGGTGTCCAACTACCACCTCATCGTCGCACGCAAGGGTTTTGCCCCGAACACCATGGCCGAGACGGTGGCGCTGGCCAGGAAGAAGTCCGATGGCGTGAGTTATGCCTCCACCGGCATCGGATCACCGACGCATTTCGCCGGCCTGCTCATCGAGTCGATGGCCGGGGTGAAGATGCTGCACGTGCCCTACAAAGGCATCGCGCTGGTGGTCAATGACCTGCTGGGCGAACAGGTCGACATCTCGGCCTCGGCACCCTCGGCCGTCATACCCCACATCAAGGCCGGCAAGCTGAAGGCGCTGGCCTCGACCTCGCCCAAACGCCTGCCGGCCTATCCGGACGTGGCGAGCATGTGGGAGATGGGCTACACCGGCTTCACCACCGGGGCCTGGTATGTGCTGTCGATACGCGCGGGTACGCCTGCGGCCATCGTCAACCGCCTGAACAAGGACACCAACGCCGCCTTGCAGCAACCGGCGACACGCAAGCTGCTCGAGGCCGAGGCCTTCAGCGTTGATGGGGATCTGACGCCCGCTGAAACCACCAAATTTGTCGCCGACGAAATACAGAAGTGGAGCAAGATCGTGCGCGACGCCAATATCCAGTTTGACTGAGACCGGCATGGCGCGTCGGCCCAACGAGGGCGCTTGAATTCCGGAGCGCTTGGCGCCGGTTCTGGCTCGCGATATCTAATTCGACCTGGGCCGGGGGGGGGGCGGGTGTTGCATGGCCAGCAAGCGCAGGTCGTGCAACACCACCCGGAGCGCAGACTCAGGGTTTCTTGCGGTTTTCACGCATGATTTGCCAGACGAACCACGCGATGAACAGGACCAATGCACTCACGAAAATAATGACCCCCCATGGTTCGGACGGGGGAGGTGGGCCCTGGGCGGCCAGTGCCCCCAGGGAGTGCATCGAGAGGATGGCAGCGATCAGGCGTACTGGCATGGAGAGTCTCCTTTGGTTTTGTGGTGGGCAGGCGGAGTGGATCCGCCGGCGCCATTGTTATCAGGGAGAATTAATTGGAACTTAAGAATGCGCTGAAAACGCCTTCTTTTTTACATGAGTCTGTGCAGGGATTCCCCTAGTCCAGCATGAGGGCAAGAAGTTCGACAAAACAGGAATCCTGTCGATGACGGGTTGCTTTGACAGGGGTAAGCGGACGCGGCCAGGATGATTTCCTGGCCGATATGGCGGAGGTTGGTATGGCCGAACGGCTGATCAAGGCCCAGAGGCCGCACAACCGGCGCCAGTGCCGAGCAGGCGTTCGATAGATCCAGAGCCGCTGCTGGTCGTGCGCCGGTGCGCCGGTCCATGCAGGATATTAAGTGGGGATTAAGCTGCCATGGCTACGATCAGAGAACGAGTTACTCCAACCGGACATCCGATGCGCCTGCTGCTGGTGGAAGATGACGTCATGATCGGAGAGGGCGTGCGCCAGGGCTTGCGCCTGGATGGTTTCGCGCTGGACTGGGTGCGCGAAGGCGAGGCCGCCGAGCGTGCACTTCGCAACAATGTCTACGACGGCGTGCTGCTCGATCTTGGTCTCCCCAAGAAGGATGGCCTGGATGTGCTCAAGGGCCTGCGCCGGCGCGGCCAGCGCATCCCGGTGCTGGTGATCACCGCGCGCGACTCGGTGTCCAACCGGATCGAGGGCCTCGATCAGGGGGCCGATGACTACATCACCAAGCCCTTCGACCTGGATGAACTGGCAGCGCGCGTGCGTGCCGTGCTGCGGCGCCACGCCGGGCATGCTGAGTCGGTGGTGCAGGTTGGTTCGCTGATGCTCAATTCGTCCACGCACGAGGCCTCGCTGGACGGCAATCCGCTGTCGCTGTCGCCCAACGAGTTTGCCCTGCTGGAAGTCTTTGCCAGTCGTCCCGGCATCGTGTTCTCGCGCATCCAACTCGAGGAGAAGCTCTACGGCTGGGGCCAGGAAGTCGAAAGCAATACCGTCGAGGTCTACATCCACAACCTGCGCAAGAAGCTCGGGCAGCATTTCATCAAGAACATCCGCGGCGTCGGTTACACCATCCCCCGCGAAGCATGACGTCCATACGCCAGCGCTTGCTGGTCTGGCTGGTGTTAGGCCTGACCATAGCAACCGCCATAGGCAGTTGGGCCGTGTATTCGCGCGCGCGCGCGCAGGCGCGGGAAATCTTTGACTTCCAGTTGCAGCAGATGGTCAGCGCCTTTCCCGGCGAGGGATTCGGGCGCCGGGTGATCCAGGCCTATGACGATGAGCATCCCGATGTGGTGGTGCGCATCTGGGACCAGAGCGGCAATGAAATCTATTCTTCCGACAAGGATTCCGTTGCCCCGCTTGCCCATGCTCCCGGGTTCACCAGCATTGCCGGAGACAACGGCAACTGGCGTATCTATACCGCCACGGTGCGCAACAACACCGTGCAGGTGGCCCAGTCCACCCGCGTGCGTGAAGAACTCGCAACGGATATGGCACTGCGCGCGATGCTGCCGCTGGTGGCCTTGTTTCCTGCGCTGATTGCCCTGGTCTGGATCACGATCGGGCGCGGGCTCCGCCCCCTGGACGAGCTGGCGGCGGAGATGCGTGCGCGTTCGGCGACCTCGCCCGACCCCCTGCCGGACCGGCCGGTCCCCGATGAAGTGAGGCCCCTGGTGCTGGCCCTCAACGAACTGCTCAACCGGCTGGAGCAGGCCATGCGCGTGCAGCGTTCCTTCATTGCCGACGCTGCCCATGAACTGCGAACGCCGCTCACGGCCGTGATGTTGCAGCTGCAACTGGCGGAACGTGCACAAAGCGAACAGGCCCGCTCTGCTGCGCTGTCCCGGCTGAAGGGCGGCCTGGATCGCGCCACCCATCTGGTCAAGCAGTTGCTGGCGCTGGCTCGCGCGGAGCCCGAAGGCATCAGCCAGCCACTGGAGCCGGTGAACCTGGCCGACGTGGTGAGGAGCGTGGTCGCCGAGCAGGCCTCGATCGCCGAGGCGAAGGACATAGACCTGGGCATGTCCGGCGAATCCGATGTCGTGGTCATGGGGCACGCCAATTCCCTGCGGGTATTGCTCGGGAATCTCGTTGACAACGCCATTCGTTATACGCCCAGCCCCGGTACCATCGATGTGGAGGCGCTGGTCAGGGACGGGGGGCCCTGCCTAGTCGTGCGCGATACCGGCTGCGGCATTCCGCCTGAGGAGCGCCGGCGCGTGTTCGACCGCTTCTACCGTCACGACGACGGCAGCACCACAGGCAGCGGACTGGGGCTGGCCATCGTCGAGAAGCTGGCTCAGCGGCACAAGGCCACAGTCAGCCTGTCCGACGGGGCCAATGGCAAGGGTTTGACGGTGACAGTGCGCTTTCCGCTGGTTGGCGCAACTTAGGCGCCTGCATGAACTGCGGGATGTTCCGCAGTCGGACCGGAGGCGGCCTTCGAGGCTGTTCCTGAAGACCAGTCGCTGAAGCTCATTCGCTTGCCCAAACAGGGCGGGCTGGGAGGGGCGCGAGGCCCCCGTTCCCATTGCGGCGTGGATTCTGCCTGCTGCAGTCAATCCAAGATGGGCAGCAGCCAGGCAAGCCCCAGGCAGAGCAGCACGATGGCACATTCCAGTGCCAGCAGCCATTCCGCCCGGGCGGGGTCCTCGACCATTTCCTCGATCAGCGCGAAGAGGTCCATGTTCTGCCGCACGGCGTTCAATGCAGCGTGGCGTAGGGGTCATCGCCCATCGCCTCGTACAGAAATTCGCCCAGGTTGCCCAATTGTTCGGCCAGCTTCCCGGTGTCGATCCGGGCGGCCCGGACTGCCGTGTTGCGTGGCGGTCCGGCCATGGGTTCCCGATCCAGCAGCGTGCCGGCGAGTTGTGCCACCCAGTGCTGGGTGCCTTGAAGGATGCCATCGGCGATGCGGAATTGCTGACGGGAGAAGTTGGCCTCGCACAGAAGCAGGTCGAGGTTTTTCACCAGCGCCTCCCCGGCGGTGGATGCTTCCCGGCGCCGTGTCCGGTGGGCGTTCATCGGTTTCTCCTGCAGGCAAAGGGTTTTCAGGGTGCGCCGCAGGTGTGAAGCGGGCCTGGCGGCGCAGCGGCCTGCCAGTGGTCCATTCAGGGTGTTGCGCGCCATCGATGCCCTCACAGAAGCCGCCGAGGGGTGCTGGTTCAGGGCTGCAGGTCTTTGGGGCGGATCACGGCGCGCAGCGCCGCCGGCTCCCCATGGCCACGTGACTGAAACCACCAGATCGAGCCTTTCTTCATCTCCCATTCGCCTTCGCGGCCGGTCATCAGCAGGGATGCCAGCCGGTTCAGGCCAGGGCGGTGTCCGACCAGGATGAGGGTCCCGGTCCGCTCGGGCCAGCCGCAGGCCTTGAGCATGCGGCGGGCGGTGGAATCGGTGCCGATTTCTGCGGAAACCTCGAAGTCATGATGCAGTCGTTCTGCCGTCTGGCGGGTGCGCAGGGCAGGGCTGACCAGCAGGTCGTAGCGGCCTTCGATCCGCTTGACCAGCCACTCGGCGATGAGGCGGGCCTGCCGGGTACCGCGACCGGTCAGTTCGCGCTCTGCATCGGCTTCGCCTTCCAGGGCCGGCCGGGCTTCGGCGTGCCGCCAGAGGATGAGATCCATGCTTGTCTTTCGGTTTTCATCAGTCAGCCCCATCTTAAGCCAGCGGCGTGACGCTTTCGTGAACCGGGCTGGATGGGGAATGGCCAGATCGGGAATGGGGCAGGAAAGGCCAATGATATATGATCATAATCTACGATTTAAATTAATAATGATGGATAGGTACATCGATTATTGATAATAATGGCGCGGTCTTCTGCGGCCTGTGTCATGTGGCCCATGCGGCCTTGGTTAGAATGCGCCTGCATTGTCATGCCCTTCAAGGAAGACTCATGAACCGATTCTGCAAGCCCGTTTCCCGCCTGTCCGCAGCACGCCTCGGACTGGCTGTCGTACTGGCATGGTCCACCTCGATGCTGCATGCGCAGCAGGTTGCCCCCGCTGGCTATCCAGCCAAGCCGATTCGCGTGGTGGTGACTTCAGCGGCAGGCGGCGGGCTGGAGATCATCACCCGCCAGGTCATGGAGCGGGTCGGCCAGCGCCTGGACAAGCCGGTCATCATCGACGTGCAGGCCGGCGGCACCGGTGTCATTGGCACCCAGATCGTGGCCTCGGCCGCAGCCGATGGCTACACGGTGCTGGGCACCGGCGACAGCCTGCTCATCAACAACGTGATGAAGAAGCTGCCCTTCGACATCCGCCAGACCCTGACACCCGTGGCGCGCACCACCGTGTCCTATTACATGTGGTTCGTGCATTCCTCTGTGCCGGCCAGTTCCATTCGTGAGCTGGTGGCCTACGCCAGGGCCAATCCGGGCAGGATCAACTTCGCCACTTCCGGCACCGGCGGCGTGGCGCATCTGGGGACCGAGTTGCTCAAGAGCATGGGCGGTCTGGACATGATCCATGTGCCTTACAAAGGCAATGGACCGGCCACCATCGATCTGGCCGCCGGCCGCGTGCAGATGATGTTCGGCGGGCTTTCCGCCATGCATCTGGTGAAAAGCGGGCAGCTAAAGCTCATCGGCACGCTGTCACCGAAGCGTCTGGAGCAGTATCCGGATGTGCCTACAGCCGCCGAATCCGGTTTTCCCGGTTACGAACTGAGCAACACCTACGCCGTCTACGCGCCGATCAAGACCCCACTGGCCATCCTTGCCTTCCTCAACAGGGAAATCAGCCAGGTGGTGCGCTCACCGGAGCTCGCGGCCAAGCTGGCGGCCGACTATGTCGATCCGGCGCCAGCGGCCTCACCGGAAGAATTGCGCAAGATCGTGCATGCCGAACTTGAGAAATGGGAGGGCGTGGTGAAGGCCGGAAACATCAGGTCCGATTAACCCACGCGTTACGGTACTGGAACATCACCGACCATCGCGTACCATCACATTGATCATGTCAGACATACTCAATCCGCTTGCATTCCGCAATGGTGCCCAGGCCAGGAACAGCATGGTTCTTGCGCCGCTCACCAACACCCAGAGCCACGCCGACGGCACCCTGAGCGAGGAGGAGTTCAACTTCCTGCGCCTGCGTGCCGACGGTGGTTTCGGCACCATCATCACCTGCGCGGCCCACGTCATGAAGGACGGGCAGGGCTGGCCGGGCGAACTGGGCATCTGGGACGAGTCGCACCTGCCGGGGCTGCGCCGCCTGGCCGAGGGCTGTTTCGAGCACGGTGCCTTGCCCCTGGTGCAGATCTTCCATGGCGGGCTGCGTGCCGACAGCAGCGTGTCCGGCAGCCGTCCCTGGAGTGCCAGTGACGGCCGCCTGGTGGGCGACTACAGCCAGGCTCGCGGCGCCTCCGAGCAGGACATTCGCCAGGTCATCACGGCCTTTGCCGCGGCGGCGCAGCGCGCCTGCGAGGCGGGCATGGCCGGGGTGGAAATCCACGGCGCCCACGGCTATCTGCTGACGCAGTTCCTCAGTCGCACCGAAAACCAGCGTGATGACGAATGGGGTGGCCCGCTGGAGAACCGTGCTCGGCTGATGCGCGAGGTCACGCGCGCGGTGCGCGCCTCGGTGCCCGAGGCTTTCCTGGTCGGCATCCGTATCTCCCCGGAGGACTTCGGCAATGCCCGCGGTCTGGACCTCGACGAGAACCTGCAGCTCGCGCAATGGCTGTGCGAAGACGGCATCGACTTCCTGCATGTCTCGCTGTGGGACTATGGCCGTAACACCGTGAAGCGTCCGGACCGGCATTCACTCGGGCTGTTCCGCGAAGTGCTGCCGAAGGACATTCCCATCATGGCGGCTGGCCACATCTGGACGCGCGACGATGCACGCAAGGTGCTGTCACTGGGTGGCGATGCAGTGGCGCTGGGCCGTTCGGCCATCCTGAATCCCGATTGGCCCAGGCGCGTCGTGGATCTGGATTGGCAGCCGCAGCGGCCGCCCGTCACCACGGCGCAATTACAAGAATGCGGCCTGGGACCAGCTTTCATCGACTACATGAGGAAGCGGCCGGACTTCGTCAAACCCTGACGTCCTGCCCGGACTCCCGCGCCATCGCAGGAATTTCAGTCGAACTGGATCTTTGCATCGCGGATGGTCTTGCCCCAGCGGGTGTATTCGTCGGCGATGAATTTCGTCACCTGCGCGGGTGACAGATTGCCATCCACCATGAAGCCTTCGGCCTCCAGCTTCTCCCGCACCGCCTGCCGCTGCAGCACCGCGTTGATGTCGCGATTGAGGCGGGTGATGACCGGGACCGGCGTGCCGGCACGGGCCACCAGCACGAACCAGGAGCCGGTGGTGAATCCGGCATAGCCGATCTCCTGCATGGTGGGTACATCCGGCGCCGTGTCCAGCCGCTTGTCCGAGGTGGCGATGAGCGGCTTCAACTTGCCGGCCTTCATATGGCCGATGGCGGCCGAGGGGCCCATGGCGGCGATGTCCAGGTTCTCCCCCAGCAGGTCAGTGACCGCCTGCGAAATGCCCTTGTACGGGATGTGCAGCATCTGCGTCCCGGTGACCGACTCCAGCAGCATGCCGGCGAAGTGCGGCGGGGAGCCGATGCCCGAGGAGCCGTAACTCACGCTGCCGGGTTTGGACTTCGCCAGCTTGATCAGTTCCGGAATGTTGTTCGGGCCGAAACCCTTGCGTGCCATGACCAGATGGAAGTTCGATGCCGCCTTGGCGACCGCGGTGAAATCGCGGATCGCATCATAGGGCAGCTTTTTGTACGCGGCCGGATTGACCACCAGCGCCGAACCTGTGGAGAGCAGCATGGTGTGTCCGTCGGGTGCTGATCGGGCGACGGCCTCGGCCCCGACGATGGTGTTGGCGCCGGGGCGGTTCTCCGAGAGTACCGGCTGTCCCAGCAATTCCCCCAGGCCAACCGCCACGCCCCTGGAGACCACATCGGCCGTGCCGCCGGCGGTAAAGGGGATGATGATGCGCAAGGGGCCCGTGGGGAAGTTCTGGGCCATCGCCGGCCATGCTGTGGCAGTGAAGCTCAGGGCCAGTGTGGCGGCCATGACAGGCCTTTGAATGCTGCGCGAGCGCTTCAGGAATGTCTGCATGTCCCTCTCCTTGGGTGAATCCTCTGTTTATTTTTGATGCCGTCCCGGCTCGTGACGTTCGTGACTGTGGTGCTGCCTTGTTCCGGATGCATGGGTGGCACCCGATGCCATAGCCGGACTACCGGCCATTGTAGGGCTGAAGGGGGATATCGCCGGAAGGCGTGCAGGCGTGGGGCCTGTGGCATCGTTGGTATAACAGGAAGCAGGCTTGGGGGCCGACGAAAGGATGCGCTTCGCTGATCTCCGGGAAGCACCAGGGTTTACCCCCTTGTCAAAGGTTCTTCGCCGATTTGCGGGGATGGCGAGGTTTACCCCTTGTCAAAGGGGGCCCGCATTGACGTCAATGAGGACGCAGTCGCGCGGGGGGGATTTTTCCACCGCTGAGTGTTTGCAGTTTGCCAGTGACTGCCACTTCGATGCCCTGGACTTCTTGTCGCACCTCTCTCAACGGCAAGGCAACAACCATGCGCAGGCTTCATGAGCACTTGGGAAATGGCAGTAAGATCAGCCCAACCGGCGCGGATGCCCGCGCCCCTGGCCTCCCCAGGGCCTTATCCATTCCCGTATTCCGTGCCGGCTGTGCACTTTGCCTGCATCGGGACTGGCCGCACGCGGTGACAGGTGAGAGAATGCCGCCTGTCCTGGCGGACGCGGTGACCAGGCTGTCGCTGTAATCATTGTTACGCCATTCCAATAATCCATGAATCCTGGGAGTGACGCATGAAAATGTCGATATCCAAAGACAAGCTGGTCCTGCAGATCGTGCTGGCCCTGTTCCTGATTGCCGTCGGTTACGCAGCCATGACCCACATGAAGGTGGGCGAACTGGAATCCGCGCTGCAGATGGCCTCACGCACCGGTGAAGATGCCGGCACGCAGTTGAAGGGCGCGCAGGCCAAGCTGACTGCCGCCACGGCGCGTGTCGCCGAACTGGAGAAGAAGCAGAAGGAAGCCGACAGCCTCAAGGCCCTGCTCGGCAGCATCGAGCAGCAGATCCTGCCGGTCCTGGAAGCCTCGACCAAGACGGCCAAGCCCAATGTACGCGCCAATGTGCTGGCCGGCGTGGGCATCATCGGGCAGGTCAGCCATGGCGTGGACAACGAAGCCGCCCTGGCCGCGCTGGAGCGTGCCCTGGCTGCCGACAAGGCCAACTGCCCGGCCGGCCTGGCGCTGAACATGAGCGCCAGCAAGAAGTCCGAACTGCCGGCCGAATGCCAGGCCTTCCTGCCGGTGTCGGCTGCTGAAGCGAAGCCGGCTGCTGCAGCACCGGCCGCTGCACCGAAGGCTGACGCACCGAAGGCTGACGTCAAGGGCCCCGGCCAAGTGATGCCGCTGCCCGCCGCGAGGCCCGCGTGAGCCCGCGGCAGGGTGGCAGTGCCGGTCCATCTGCACCGGCGCCTGCTGCAAAATCTTCCCCCAAGCGAACCGCCGCCCGGCGGTCTGCTGCCGCTGTGGTTGCCGCTGTGCCGGATCGCCCCTTCCTCGTCACCGCCTTCGAGCCCTTCGATGGCCGCAAGACCAATCGCTCGTTGCTGACGCTGCATCGACTGCTGCCGCGTCCCGGCCAGGAAAGCGCCATCCTGCCTGTGGATTTTCTGGCCCTGCCCGATTTTCTGGCCGACCTGATCGCGCGCAAGCCGCGTGCCCTTTTGCTCATGGGCGAGGCGGACCGGGACAAGGTGTCGGTGGAGCAGGTGGCGGTGAATATCATCGACAGCGAGACGCCCGACAATGCGGGGCGTGTGGTGCGCGGCCGAGCCGTGGTGCCCGATGGCGAACTGGCCTTGCGTGCCAGCTGGGATGCCTGTGCCGTGGCCGATGCCATGGTCGCCGCGGGCGTGCCGGCGGCGCCTTCCTTCCACGCCGGTACCTTTGCCTGCAATGCGTCGCTCTATCTGGCCCTGCACGGGTTGAAGGGCACGGACACCCGCGTGGGTTTCCTGCATGTGCCACGCAAGGCGCTGAAACCGGCCATGCTGATCCGTGCTGCCAATGCGGCGATCAGGGCGTTGGCCGGGCCCTGAACGAAAACGCGGGGTGTTAACCCCCTTGTCAAAGGGGGCCGACTCGTGAGCGCAGCGAACGAGCGGGGGGATTTTCTCCCGCTGCCTTGATCGTTCGCCCGTCATGACCGGATGCGGGCCCTGAGTGTCCTCCGGTGCTTCCCCTCTGCAAGGCAACAGCCGTGCTCAGGGTTCATGCAATGTCGGCAAAAGGCCATGAGATCAGCCTGGTTGGCCAAAATCCCCCCGCTGGCCTGCGGCCAGTCGGCCCCCTTGTGCGCCCAGCATGGGCGCATTCTTGCGGGTGCAAGTCCCGCCGTAAGTTGATCACAGCGAACGAAGCGAAGCGCAACTGCATGAG
>CANJJT010000101.1:0-15288 GCA_947474715.1 Betaproteobacteria bacterium | reverse complement strand
TGAATATCGTGAATATCGTGAATATCGTGAATGTCGCAAAGGCCGCGGAAAGGCGGTACTGCGTCGGGCAAAGCACGCTATTGAAGACAAGTATGACATTCAAGATATTCACGGCCTTCCCTTGGTAAAGTACCTATTCCCCCCCCCGATTCCGCGAGTCCCGGTTATGACCCAGTCTCCCGTCCCCGAGCAGTCTGGACTCGACCGTGTCATCGCCGAAGCTCGCCGGCATAGCACCGAGCACGAAACGACTTGTCCAAGCGCCTGAAAAATTTGCGGCGGCCCCAAATTGCTGCAGAGAAAATCCCAAACAGGCCAGCGGCGATCCATGCTGGCCAGGATGTGCCCGCCAGTGGCGCCGATGGGGTGGCCGAGGGAAGTCTCCGAGCCATTGACGTTCAACTTGTCCGTATCGTTCCAGCCCAGCCCTTCAGCGCGCCCAGCACCTGGCAGGCAAAGGCTTCGTTGAGTTCGATCAGAGCGCTTTCGCGTCTTGACGCACACTCGCCGGGTCGATCGGATTCATCGATGCCTACGTGCGTGAAAATCTCTCTTTCAAGGCCCTTGTTATGTCGGTCGTTGACTCGCATTCTCTTTTTGGGGCGCGCACCAGATCGCTGTGCCCCGCGATCGCGGTTCGCGCGTTTTCGTCTGGATGGGACGGGAACGCAAAGCCGTGTTGCGCGCCGCCTCGGCGCACACGGGCCATTACGAGCGGCGGCGGCCGTAGGTGACGATCCTGCATGGCCTGGTGCGGGAACATCTCGAGACCTTCCTTGCCCAGGTTGAAGCCAGGACCGGCGCGCGCCTGCTTTCCAGCCGCCTGACCGCGGCCGGTGTGAAGCATGTGTACGAGGAGTTTGACGACACCCACTCGGACATCGACTACCGCATGGACACCAGCCTGCCTTTCCTGGTGCAGGCACTCAGGGGCTGAGCGTCGGCCAGACCGAAGGGGTGAAGACTGGCAGTGATTAATATCATTTCCAGAGACTACCCTTTATCCTGATTAGGTAAATATGGCAAATATTATCTGGATGGACGTTCCGTGCAGACCCTCCCCGGCCACCTCGACGGAGACGCGCAACACTTGCTTGGACAGCCATCCGGGCTTGCTGGTATCGTCCGGCGCAAGCATGCCCTGAGACTGATCAGGGCCGCATCGGGAGGGGAGGGCAGCCGCATGGCTGGTTGGAAGACATTGCGATATGCGGTCATCGTCACCGTGGTTGCCGGCCTGGGCGCGGCTGGGTGGTATGGCTGGAGGCAGTGGTCGGAGGCGAAGTCGGCGCCCGTATGGCGCACGGCCAAGGTCGAGAAGGGGCCCATCACGGCCAGCGTCTCGGCCACCGGCACACTCAACCCGGTGCGCTCGGTGCAGGTGGGCTCGCAGGTCTCCGGCCAGATCAAGGAGATGTATGTCGATTTCAACGATGTGGTGAAAGAGGGCCAGCTGCTGGCGCGCATAGACCCGGAATCCTTCGAGCTGAGGGTGCGCCAGGCCATGGCCGACGTGGAGGCGGCGCGCGCAACGGTGGCCACACAGCAGGCGGCCGTTGGCGCCCAGCGCGCCGGGGTGTCGCGCGAGGAGGTCAATCTGGCGGAAGCGCGCCGCGACTACGAGCGCAGGCAGACGCTGTTCGACAAGGGTTTCATTTCGACCTCCGAGCGTGATCGGGCGCTGGCCCTGGTCAATACCACGCAGGAGCAGGTGAAGACCACGCGCGCCCAGCTTGCCGTGGCCGAGGCGCAGGCCAAGAATGCCGAGGCCGTGGTGAAGCAGCGCGAAGCGCAGCTGGCGCAGGCCCAGGTCGACCTGGAGCGCACCGCCATCCGTGCACCGGGCGAAGGCGTGATCATCAAGCGCAGCGTCGATGCCGGACAGACGGTGGCGGCATCGCTGCAGGCCCCGGAGTTGTTCATCATCGCGCGCAATCTCACCGACATGCAGGTGGACGCCTCCATCGACGAGGCCGAAGTGGGCCGTCTGCAGCTGGGCCAGCGCGCCACATTCACCGTGGACTCCTTTCCCGGCCGCATTTTCAGTGGCGAGGTGCTGCAGGTGCGCAAGTCGGCACGCGTGGTGCAGAACGTCGTCACCTACATCGCCGTCATCGGGGCACACAATCCCGACCAGAGCCTGCTCCCCGGCATGACTGCCAATGTGCGCATCATCACCGATCAGCGCACCGACGTGCTCAAGGTGCCCAATGCAGCGCTGCGCTTCCGGCCTCCGGGCTGGGTGGATGCGCCCGCGCGGCCGCCGGCGGCGACTTCCCTGCTGCTCGATTGGCTGTTTTCCGCGACGCTGGCTGCCGAGCCGCCGGCCAGCAAGGGCGGTGCGTCCCAGGCGCAACAGCAGTTCCGCCAGCGCCTGGTCGCCGAGTTGCAGCTCGATGCGGAACAGCAGGGCAGGCTCGATGCCATCCTGGCCGCCCAGCGTGACCGCACCCTCGCCGCGCGCGATCTGCCCGAAGGCGAGCGGCAGCAGGTTATGGCAAAGAACCGCGCCGAACTGCGCACGCAGATCGAGCAGATCCTCAAGGCCGGGCAGAAACCGCGCTTTGCCGAAATCATGGCCGATCTGGCTGCGCGGGCGCGCGAGCGCCAGGCCGGGGCAGCGACGCCGGAGGCCAAAGGTGCACCGGCGAAGGATGGCCTTGTCAAAGGAGGCACAGCGGGTGGCACAGCGGGTGGCACAGCGGGTGGCGCTGCGGCGCAGGATGGGGGCGCGGCGCCGGCCTCCGGCCCCCAGGCTGCCGCCGCGCAGTTCCGTCAGCGCCTGGTGAATGAATTGAAACTGGATGCCGGGCAGCAGGAGCGCCTGGACCAGGTGTTCGCCTCGCAACGCCTCAACCCCCAGGCCATGCGTGCCATGCCCCCCGAGGAACGCACCAAAGCGGTGGAGCGCAATCGCGCCGAGCTGCGCATGCGCATCCATGAAATCCTCAAGCCCGAGCAGCGCCAGCGCTATGGCGAGATCCTCGCCGAGATTGCAGGGCGCCAGGCGGCGCGCGGCCGGGTCTTTGTGCTGGATGACAAGGGGCAGCCGCGCCCGGTGGCCCTGCGCCTGGGCCTGTCCGACGGTGCCATGACCGAAGTAGTGGGCGGGGAATTACAGGAAGGACAGCTGGTGCTCATCGGTGCCACGGGAGGCACTTCGGGTGGCGCCAGCGGTGCCACCAAGGGTGGTCCAGCCAAGGGCGGGGCCGGCAAGGCGCCGGGCCTGCCCCTGTAGGCGTCGCAACCATGGCCGAGCCGCTCATCCGCACCGCCAATCTGGTCAAGCGCTACGTCGTGGGCGAGCAACTGGTCACGGCCCTGCGCGGTGTCTCGGTGGACATAGACGCGGGTGAGTTCGTCGCGGTCATGGGGCCCTCGGGCTCGGGCAAATCCACCTTCATGAACCTGGCGGGCTGCCTGGATTCCCCGACGGAGGGCAGCTATTTCCTGGCCGGCGAGGAGGTGTCGAAGCTGTCCGGCGACACCCTCGCGGCGATCCGCAACCGGCGCATCGGATTCGTGTTCCAGCAGTTCAATCTGCTGGCGCGCACCAGCGCCCTGGACAATGTCGAGCTGCCCTTGCTCTACAGCAGCGTTTCGCCCAGGGAGCGTCGCGAGCGCGCCAAAAGACGCCTGGCCGAGGTGGGCCTGGCCGACCGCATGGACCACCATCCCTCGCAGCTGTCCGGTGGCCAGCAGCAGCGCGTGGCCATTGCGCGCGCCCTGGTGAATGATCCCCTGCTCATCCTGGCCGACGAGCCGACCGGAGCGCTCGATTCGCGCACCAGCCTGGAGGTGTTGACCTTGCTGCAACATCTCAACCGTGGCGGCATGACCGTGGTGCTGGTGACGCACGAGCACGACATTGCCGCCTTCGCGCGCCGCAATATTCACTTCCGCGATGGCCGTGTGGTGCGCGACATTGCCGTCCAGGCCAACGATGCCGAAGCGGCGCTGCGCGCCTTCGACGACGGTGCCGAACAGGAGAGTGCCTGATGGACATGTTCGCCACACTGCGCGTTGCGCTGCGCGCCCTGCGCGTGAATGCGCTGCGCTCCATGCTCACCATGCTGGGCATCATCATCGGCGTGGGCGCAGTCATCACCATGATCTCGGTGGGCGGTGGCGCGCAGGCGCGTGTCGAGGAGCAGATCAAGGCCCTTGGCTCCAATCTCATGATCATCATTCCAGGCTCGGTGACCGCGGGCGGCGCGCGCATCGGCACCGGGGGTGCGCAGACGCTCACCGAGGATGATGCCGCGGCCATCGCGCGCGAGATTCCCGAGGTGCAGGTGGCGGCACCCGCGTTGCGCGGCGGGGATCAGATCGTCGCCGGCGCCAACAACTGGTCGGCCACCATAATGGGCATCACGCCCGAGTACTTCGAGGCGCGCGAGTGGAGCATCGCCTCGGGGCGCATGTTCGAAGCGCAGGACGTGGCGCGCTCGGCCAAGGTGGCCATCATCGGCCAGAGCACCGCCAGGCAGCTGTTCGGCGAGGGCGCCGATCCGGTGGACCAGATGGTGCGCATACGCAACGTGCCCTTCACCATCGTCGGCCTGCTCGAGAGCAAGGGCCAGACCATGGGCGGGCAGGACCAGGACGATGTGGTCATGGTGCCCATCACCACCGCGCGCAACCGCCTCTTCGGCAATCCCCAGGGGCGCCAGAACCGTGTCCACCAGATTTCGGTGAAGACCCGCGAGGGCATGGACATGAAGGAGGCCGAGGCGAAGATCGCCGAGCTGCTGCGCCAGCGCCATCGCCGCCAGCCCGGCCAGGAGGACGATTTCTCCATACGCAACCTCACCGAGATCCTGCAGGCCCGCGAGGAGTCCTCCCGGGTGCTGACCTATCTGCTGGCCGCGGTGGCCTCGGTGTCGCTGCTGGTGGGGGGCATCGGCATCATGAACATCATGCTGGTGTCGGTGACCGAACGCACCCGCGAGATCGGCCTGCGCATGGCGGTGGGCGCGCGGCGCCTCGACATCCTCAAGCAGTTCCTGGTGGAGGCGGTGACTTTGTCGCTGCTGGGCGGCGTGCTGGGCATCCTGCTTGGCGTGGGTGGCTCGCTGGCCATCGGCGAGCTGGCCGGCTGGCGCACCGAGATGCAGCCGGAGTCCATTTTGCTGTCAGTGGGGTTTGCCGCAGCCATCGGCATCTCCTTCGGCTTTTACCCGGCGCGGAAGGCCTCGCGGCTGCTGCCCATGGAGGCTTTGCGCTACGAGTAGGAGCCGTTCTGGCTGGACCGGGTTCAGGTTCACGCTCGCACATGAAATTCCCTCAGCGAGCCGTTCGGGTCGCCCACCGACTCACCGTCAAATGATTAACCGGGATGCCGTGATCTTTGATCCTGGACCGCGGCAGTTCCGGATGCGACAAAGCTTGCCGCAAGCTTGCCAACAGTTTTGGACAATTTCACAGTCCTGACACTATTGCCTGCCGGCCGCCTGTTGTAATCCGCTCCGTGATGACAACAGCTACCGATACAGGCAAACCATGAAAAGCAGCATCGTGAACACGGCCGAGGCCCTGGAGATCACCCTCCGGAACGGCGTCCTGCATTCCCTCCGGCGTACATTCCTTTTCCGGAGCTGGAAAGCGATTCCCGTCCTGCAGTCCGCCGCAAAGCGCGGCATGTTGAGAAAGGTTTCCTGCTGGCCGGCGAAGGAAGCGTCCGGGAGGTCCTCGGCGGTTGCGCTCGAGCGCACCGCCACGGCCACCTCGCCACCTTCCTGTTCCATCATGGCGTGATAGGCCCCGGCGACGTCCTTTTCCAGTGCCGGGGTAAACGGCGTATCCATGATCCATTGCCTGATTTGCGATCCGCAGCGTGCCAGCGCCTCGACATCGTTCGGGTCGAGCGCGGCCAGTGCCAGGCGGATTCTTTCGTCCAGGCCGCTCTGCGAAAGAAAATCCCGATAGGCCTGTGCCGTGGTGGCAAAGCCGCCGGGCACACGGATGCCCGCCCCGGACAACTGGCTGATCATTTCCCCGAGCGAGGCATTCTTTCCGCCCACGCGCTCCACGTCAGCCATGCGAAGCTGTCCCAGGGGCGCTGTGTAATGCGAACCGGTCATGGATGTCATGCTTTCGAACTCCTCTTGTTTGAGAGCCCGCATTAAGCCGAAAGTGACCCGCTCAGGTGTGGCGACACTGTGAAATGTTTGGAAAAACCTGGCGCGCCCTGGGCTGTGCTGATTCAACAGAGGGCGACATCGATCAACTGCATTGAGCGGCGCACCTTGAAGGACTTCGGTGTTGCTGCAGGCTATTAGTATCAAATTCAGGTGTGATGCACCAACAGTATTAAATAAGTCGATTGATTATTATCAGAGTACTGGGAAAGCGGCAGCCCCCGGGATGGCAGGTCCGCCGTATCGCCGATGCCGGCGCCGCGTTCAGGGCGCCAGGTAGAGGGTTTGAAGATCGGGCAAATCATGTCGCACCACGCCAGCAGGGCCTTCACAAGCTATTGCGCTACTCTGACGGGACTCAATTGACGAATCGTAAAATAGTCACAATTCCCCCAGCGTGACAGGCCCAACTGGAAAGACCAAATCATGGCAATGATCAATGTAGGCGCAGCAGTCCACGAAAAAACCGCATCAGAAATGCTCACAGCTATCCGCCACGCGGAGCAGGCGGGGGTGCCCACGATATGGCTGACGACGGGCGCCGGCCCGGATGCGCTGACGGTGTTTGCCGCGGCGACGTCCTGCACCAGCAAGATCGGCTTTGGCACGGCGATTGTGCCAACGTTTCCGCGCCATCCGCTGGTGGTGGCGCAGCAGGCGGCGGATATCGTGAACTTGGCGCCGCATCGATTCACGCTGGGGGTGGGGCCGAGCCACGCGCCCTCCATGGCGCGATTCGGCATTACCTACACGCGGCCGCTTGAGCATGTGCGCGAGTTCGTCAGCATCCTGAAGCCGCTGCTCAAGGGCGAGCAGGTGGAGGTGACGGGCAAGCGTTACACGGTGAACGCAAAACTGGCGTATCCGGGCGAGGTGCCGGTGATCATCTCTGCGCTGCGCGCCGGCTCCTTCCAACTGGCGGGTGAGATTGCCGATGGCGCGGTGACGTGGCTTTGTCCTGCCCCGTACCTTCGCGATGTCGCGCTACCGGCGATGGAAAAGGGCGCGAAAGCCGCCGGACGCGCAAGGCCCAGGCTGATCGCGCACGCCTTTGTTGCTTTAACCACCGACGTCGGCGAGCTGACGCGCGGCATCACAGAATCGCTCACCCACTATCCCCACCATCGCAACTACCAGGAGATGTTCGCCGCCGCCGGCATGCCCGAGGCCCGCGAAGGGAAGTGGTCGCAGGCCATGACAGATGCTGTGGTGCTGCACGGAACCCCAGCCGACTGCGAACGCCAGCTCAGGCAGTTCATGGACGTCTCCGGCTGCGACGAGATGATCCTGTCGGTGATGGGGACAGGCGCTGACCGCGCGGCCAGCGTGCGCCGAACGCTGGAATGGATCGGCGGGTTGGCGGAATAAAAGGGGCCAGGCTCATTTATCCCCCCTTGCTCAGTCTCGACTAGCCACCGCTCCCTCGGCAATCGCCCGTAGATCCTTACCTGGTGAGGCGTTTCGGGCACATGACTTGAATGAGCCTGGCCCCTTTTTACCGATGGTGCTACTTTAGTAACACTAATTTCCAAGAGAATAAAAGGGGCCAGGCTGGCCCCTTTTTGTGCACCGCCTATCCTGTCATGTGTTTTTGCGCACCAGAACGACACCCGGCAGTTTGTCGAAATGCGCGTCGCAGGTGAGCAGATCCGCGCCATATTCAATGGCCGTGGCATAGACCACGGCATCCGCGGTCGCCAGTTTGTACTGTCGATGCAGGTCGGCGGCGGCGAGCGCGATGCGCGTATCCAGTGGCGCCACCACGCACTGCTGCGTGTAGGCGATGGCCTGGTCGGCCTCGTTTTCACCGACCTCCCGCGTCAACCATTTCGCCAGTTCCAGTTGCACGATGGTCGGCACAACGCATTGCGCCTCGGGCGGAAATTCTTTCATCAAGCGCTTTTGCACCGGCCCACCGATCAACCACTCGATCCATGCCGACGTATCGACAACCCGCATCAGAAGCGGTCCTTGCGATCACGATAATCGCTCCTCTTTACGCCCTTGGCGAGGCCGGCGAGCTGTTTCAGCTCAGGCACGGGCATGACCAGCACGCCTTTGCCTTTGGGTATGAAGACAAACCGCTGGCCCGCCTCCCAGTGCTGTTGTTCGCGGACGACTTTGGGTATGGATATCTGGTATTTCGATGACAGTGTTGCGCTGGCGGCCATGATCGTACTTTTCTTTAATCGATATCTAATTGGTAAGATTATAGGGGCAGATGGTGGGGGCGGGGGAACAATGACCGCTGTACGGCAGCGGTGAGAGCCGCAAAGTAGCGCTTTTCTGGGACTGGAACGCAAAGCCGTGTTGCGCGCCGCGCCGGCGCACACGGTCCGGTACGAGCGGTGGCGGCCGGAGGGGACAAGCCTGCATGGCCTGGTGCGGGAACATCTCGAGACCTTCCTTGCCCAGGTCGAAGCCAGGACCCGCACGGGCCTGCCGGAGTTTGTCAAAGACGAGTTCGAGGGCTGCGCGCGGCGATCGTGCCGGGTCCTGCGAAGAGCGAACCTGCAGACGAACACGCGCACGGCACACCGGCGCGGATGAGTTGGGTGCGCCTGCTCAAGCGCGTGTTCGAGTTCGACCTTGAACACTGCCCGAAGTGTGGCGGCCAATAAAGGATAATCGCCGCCATTGAAGAGCCTGCGGTGATTGTCAGGAACCTCACGCACCTGGGCTTGCCTGCGTGAGCCGCGCCGCGCTCCCCGGCCCGGCCCACGCTTGCGCCAAGTGGTCGGAGTGCCCAGGCGTGAGGCGATTCGGTCCGACGCAGGGCCTGGAGAAGCCACGCGCGAGTGTGCGTTTTCAGCAAACACCGCGCGACTGACCGCAACTCATCGGAGATCGCTCGATTGTTCACCGAGAACGCGAGCACCTATGCGCCGAAATCAGGCGGCAAGCAACCCTTTGTGCAGCCGCGGCAGCCAGCATCCTTCATCGACTGGCAGGCAAAACTTGTTCAGGTCCAACAGTCTGCTGGTGAAGAAGTCGCTTAGGGAAACACTGATCAAGTCTTGAATCGAGGATATTCGTTCAAATGTTTCCTCTGAAGTGGGGGATATATAAGCGGGCGTAGCCCGCTTGTTCAGTCCATCCTTAGTCGCGTTTGATGTTGGCAGCCTTGATGACCTTGGCGTACTTGGCACTATCCGCCTTTATCAGCGAGGTGAACTGCTCTGGTGTGGAGGTGAATGGGTTCATGCCTAAGCTGGCAAGCTTTTCCTTGACGTCCGGTATGGCGATAATCTTAGCGATCTCAGTCGACAGTTTGTCGATGATTTCCTTCGGGGTACCTGCCGGCGCCAGCAGCCCGAACCAGACGCTTATTTCAAAACTTGGCATGCCGGCTTCAGCGAAGGTGGGCATCTGCGGCACAGCTTCCATGCGAATCTTGCCGGAGATGGCGATAGCTTTGATCTTGCCTGCTTTGACAAAGTTCAAGACGTTAATGGGAAGGGCGAAGGATAATTGCACTTGACCGCCGACTAAGTCGGTAATGGCGGGGGCTGCGCCTTTGTAGGGCACATGCTGCATCTTGACGCCCGCCAAGATGTTAAACAATTCCCCTGCCAAATAGTCCAGTCCCCCACTACCCGCAGTGGAGAAATTCAATTGCCCGGGCTTGGATTTTGCATAAGCGATGAACTCCTGCAGATTGTTGGCAGGAACTGAAGGATTAAGCGCCAGCATATATTCGCTGATGCCGAGAGTCGCCACCGCTGCGAAGTCCTTGATTGGGTCGTACGGGGTGGGGAGCAAGAGAGGGTACGTGACATGGGATGTGGTTATCAACAGGATGCTGTAGCCATCGGGCGGAGACCTTACCAAGGCCTCGGTGCCAATCACTGTATTGCCGCCTGGACGGTTGTCCACCAGCACTTGCTGACCCCAACTTTCGCTCAGCCTCTCACCGACAAGGCGCGCCAATATGGAGGTGCTACCTCCCGGCGCGAAGGGGATGATGAATCGGATCGGCTTGTTCGGATAAGGCTGCTGGGACACAGCTGAGCCCGAAAAAAACACCAGTGCACCTACGATCAGCAGTTGTGTCAGGGCAGCCGAAATCTTCATCATGCAACCTCCTCAGATCAACAATGGATAGTCGGATATTCGATCCTGTGCTCAATTCGTGCAGCTAGCCGCCGGGGTGGCGCGTTACGACTGCCGCTAGTGTCCTGAGTCGTTAGTTCGTTGAATATGACTAAGCACCAAGACCTGCTCCAAGTTGGCGAAAAAGGCCGAAATCGGTGCCAGACAAGGCGCAACACTGTGGGCCCAGTCAGTGCTGGACCAATGCGAAATCAACTTTTTGCTCAATTAGCCTTAACCCCCGTCTCCTTCACAATTGCTCCCCACTTTGCAATTTCCAACTCCAGAAAGGACGCGAGCTCCTGAGGGTTGGACGCAATGGGCTGAATCATCGGACCGCTGAGCATTTCACGAATGTCCTCCAGCTTAAATATCCGCTGAAACTCAGGATACAGTTTTTCAACCGCATATTTTGGGGTGCCTGCAGGGCCAAATAACGCATACCATGCCGATGCGGAATAGCCTGGCAAGGCGGCCTCCGCTATCGTAGGAATGTTTGGCAAGACGGGAGCGCGCCGCGAACCTGTAACTCCTAGGGCAAGCACCTTTCCCGAGCGAACGATTGGCATCGTAGTGGAAGATTGAAATGCCATCTGCAATTGGCCAGATGAAAGGTCGGTGATCAAAGGGCCAATGCTCTTGTAAGGCACATGTACTATTTTCACACCTGCCATCTTTGCGAATAGCTCACCAGCGATATGTGTTGTGGACCCTGGACCGGTTGAGCCGAAGTTCATCTTCCCTGGATTTGCTTTTGCGTAGGCAATTAGTTCCTTCACCGATCTCGCCGGCACTGAGGGATGGACAACCAGAATATTGGGAACCTCCGCCAATAGCGACACAGGGGTGAAATCCTTTATGGGATCGTAAGTGAGCTTATCGTGCATAGCAGGGTTGATCGCATGCGCGGGGCTGGTCAAAAGATAGGTGTAGCCATCTGGAGCTACCCTTGCCACGTACTCAGTCGCAATTATGCCGCCTGCACCTGCTCGAGATTCAATTACAACTGCCTGTCCCCACGCCTCCGTGAGCTTGGGCGCAAGCAAGCGCGCTATCGAGTCAGGCGCACCCCCCGGAGCGCCAAATGCCAGTACGAATCGAATCGGTTTACTGGGAAATCGATCAGCTTGGGCATACGAAGGTAAATGATTCATTCCGAATGCTGCCGCGATCAAGCATGCACCTATGCGCATATTCCCTCCATTTTTTTTTACCGGCTAGGCCGCACGAACATCATCCGGCTGCCGTATCAGGCTTTCCGCAGGAATCCCAAGCCCGAGGTGAAGTTTCCAGATCATCTTCAGCGTCAGCGGGCGTTTGTGGTTGAGGATTTCGTAAACACGGTTCAGGCGACCGATCATCGGTTCGAGGTCTTTGGGGGTGAGTCCCTTTTGATCCATCTGGAACTTGATGGCCTCGACCGGATCGGGAAGCTCGAGCGGGAAGTGCCTGCGCTCATAGGCCTCGACCAGCGTGACCAGGATGTCCAGACGTTCACCATCGGCAGAATTGGCCTTGGCACCCATGAGGGTCTCGATTTCAGCGAGCGTCGTCCGGTAGTCGGTCTTGGTCTTGATCGGTTTGATATTCATCGCAGTCTCCTTCAAATAGTCTGTGCGTCAATGTCGTCATACTGCGCGTGCGTGCCGATGAAACGGACGTACACAACCCGGTAGGGATAATTGATCCACACCACCAGGCGGTACTTGTTGCCGGCGATGTTGAATACCACGCGCCCGTCACGCAGGATGCTGGCACTGCCAAAGTCCGCTTTCACGTTTGCCGGTGATGCCCAGTCAGTCCCGAGGGTATGGCGGTACCAGGCCAGCCCTGGCTCCTTGGCATCGGAATACGCAGGCTTGTCTTCCCAGAAGGCCTTCAGCGTTGACAGGGCAATGATGCGCACAGGGCCAGTTTAGTCCCGTTTTGGGACTATCGCAACGATATGTGGGGCCTGCTTGTCGGCTGCACCGCGCGCAAGCGATGGATCGATCTGACTGCGTCAGTCAATATTCCGCGCCGAATCGCCACCGAACTCACCAATGTTCTTGCGCACCCAGCGCAGAGCTGCCGCGACGTCCTCCCCGCCCGCGGGCCACTTGTCTTTGGGCGCAAGGCGGTAGTTCATCGTCACGGCGACCCCCCCGTTGCGTGCGAAGAACACGCCGACATTCCGATACAACGGCACGCCTGGTCGGCTTTTCGCTCCGCCGACGTAGGCGCCGCCAGGCACGAACAGCACCACCGGCGGGCCTGTGCGCCGCTGCGCACGGCTTCAGCCTGCATGCTGGAGTGCGCTGTGGCACGCATCAGCGCAAGGAGCTCGAACGCCTGTGCCGGTACATCACGCGCCCCGCGATCGCCAACGAACGGCTCAAGCGCGATGGCGCGGGTAACGTCGTGCTGCAACTCAAGAGCCCCTGGCGCGCCGGCGCGCATGGGCTGGGCGCGTCTTCTCAAGCGCGTGTTCGACCTGGACCTCGAACACTGCCCGCAGTGTGGCGGTGATTTCAAGATCATCGCCGCCATCGAGGCCCCAGAGGTGATCGCGAGGATACTCACGCACCTGGGTTTGCCGGCTAGAGCGCCGCCGCGCTCACCGGCACGGCTGCCGGCGCTTTTCCAGGCGGACTGATACTCAATGCGAGACCGGCTCTGCAACAGCGCCGACGATCCTGCGCGGCCTGCGCTCGCACATGGTGGTCAGTGCGCGTCGAAATCGGCCCTCACGGGGCGACCCAGAGACCGACCAACCCGCGTGAGGGGGGATTTTTCACAATACACCGCGCAAATTGATCGCTTCTTGACCCGGTGATACCTTTGCGTATGGGGGGAAAAGGGGGGGAATTTCCTATACGTCGCAGCGCTGCCCGGCATCACCAGTCTATCCATTGGGCTTGTCAGGGCACCGGGCTGGCTTGCCCCAGATCGCGCAGCACCGCGCGCCAGCGTCCATCCGGATCGTCGGGCGGAATGTGCATATACAGCGAGGCCCGATCCAGCAACCCGTCGCAGTGGGCGCGAATCGCAGCGCCCAGGCGTTCCGGCGGCGCGGCCACGGCAAATTCGGCGAGCATCTCGTCGGTAATTTTTCCGGCGATCCGGTCCCATTCTCCGCGCCGTACCATCAGTTTCAATTCGTCGGCCACGCCGCCCCAGCCATGGGTGTCCATGACGCCGCGGTAGCCCGGCGTGGAAGCGTAGTAGGCGATGCGATCCTTGGCCTGGTGCTCGGACTGTTCCATTTCCGCCCGGGTGTGGCCGGTGACGCAGAACAGGGCGGCGCTATATTGGAATCCCTCGGGCGTCTTTCCGGCGCGGCGGCGCCCTTCTTCCACGGCCGGGCGCACCACTTCGCGCAGGTAGCGGCGCGAATGGAAGGAGTGAACCTGAAGCCCATCAGCCACTTCGCCGGCGGTGCGGCACATGATGGGATTGACTGCCGCCAGCATAATCGGGATGTCCGGATGGTCTATCGGTCCCGGATTGTTCGTCGGCGTGAGCAGTGTGAATTGATAATGCTGCCCCTTGAACGTCGCCGGGGCATTGGTCTGAAAGCTCGTCCAGATGGCGCGTATGCACTGTATGAGTTCTTTTACGCGCGGCGCCGGCGGCGTCCAGGGGACCGAGAAGCGTCGTTCATTGTGGGCGCGAACCTGCGTTCCCAGACCCAGCGTGAAGCGCCCGTTGCTGGCTTTTTGCAGGTCCCAGGCGGTCAGCGCGGTCACCATCGGTGAACGCACGAAGGCAATCGCGATGGCGGTTCCCAGTCCGACGCGACCGGTGGTGGTGGCGGCGATGGCGAGCGGAAGAAACGGGCAGCGGCCGGTTTCGCTGCTCCACAGTGCGCCATAGCCCATGTCTTCGTAAGCCCTGGCGGCCGTGGCGATGGTGCACAGGTCGCGCACGCGCAGACTGACGTCAAATTGCATTGATCTCTCCGGGTTTTGAATATTACTGCGCGACCAGCCCGAGCGTTTTTGCTTCCTCGGTCAAACGCTTGAGCTCGGACTCCAGCTTTGCCGGAAAATCCTCGAGCCTGCCGTCGTACGGCGAAAGACCGTTGTTTCTGAGCTGGGTCTGAATCATGGTCGACTTCATGGCATCCGCAAAGACCGACCGCAGCTTCTCCAGTATCGCTCTGGGCGTCTCCGAGCGCACGAAAAGCGCGTACCAAGTCTGGTCGACGATAGCCGGAAAACCCATTTCACGGAACGTGGGCACGTCCGGCAGGAAATCGACGCGCTGCGCGCTCGAGATGCCAAGCAGGCGCAGCTTGTCCGAACCGAGTTGTGTCGTGGCGAATGCCTGGGTCGAAAAATACGCCTGAACGGTGCCGATCATGACGGCCTGAGCGGCCTCCGCGGTGCCCTTGAACTGGATTTCGGTCCATTGGTAACCCGCGAGGGTTCCCAACTGATCGGGCAGAACGTGGGTGCGTGTGCCGCGGCCGAGAGAACCGTAGTTCATCTTGCCTGGGTTGGCCTTGGCATAGGCGATGTACTCCTTGAGCGTTTTCGCTGGAATGCCCGAGGGGATGAGCATCACGTAGGCGGCATTGGAAAGCGTAGTCACCGGCGTAAAGTCCGAAAGCCTGTAGCCGGGATCCTTCAGGATATACAGGTTGCTGACCAGGCTGGATGCCTGGAACATGATGGTGTAGCCGTCCGCCGGGGCTGTTTTTACGAACCGTGTGCCGATGACCGTGCCGCCACCGGGCCGGTTTTCAACCAGGACAGGCCGCCCCAGTCTTTTGCCGGCCTCGTCACCAACGGCGCGGGAAATAATATCGGTCGAAGCGCCGGGCGGGTAGGGTACGACCAAGCGCAGCGCGCGCGAAGGAAAGTCAACCTCCTGCGCCGCAACACCAGACGCCAGCAGCGCCAGCGCGACCACTGACACCGCGAATTTCAGTCCGGCAAGTTTTTTCAATTCAGTCTCCCTGGAGTTATGCCCAAAGATCATGCCAAAAGTGTACTGCACAATCAGGTGCGGGTTGGCCGGGGCCGGCGCCGCTGGCTTGCGGCCGAATTTAATCGGCAATGCATTGATCCGG
>CANJJT010000100.1:0-15363 GCA_947474715.1 Betaproteobacteria bacterium | reverse complement strand
GGCCATCGGGTCGCAGCACGCGATCGGCCTCACGCAGGATCTGGTGCGGATGGGCAGAAAATTCAAGGACATGCGGGAGCACCACCAGATCCATGCTGTGCGAGGCCAGCGGCAGATGGGTGGGATCGGCCTTGAGGCTGCACCCACCTTCCCGGCCCGCATGAATACGCAAGGGGATGCGGTTTTCACGCAGGAAATCCTGCCCGGGCAACCCCACCTGCACGGCATGAAAACCGAATATGTCATCCACAGCATTGTCGAACTGGCGCTGCTCCCATTCACGGACGTAGCGCCCCCGCGGCGTGTCATACCAGTCATCCAGGGCCTGGGCGGTGGGCAAGCCGGGCATCTGACCACCGGGCGATGCGCCAGGTTGGTCCTTGCCGGATTCGGGTTGGTGCTGCCTGTCGGGCATGGGATTCCACTGCTCGGGTACTTGCCGCCATTATGGCCGAAAAGGCCGTCTTACCTGCCTGCTGAATCCGCAACGCGGGTGCACAGCCCGCCCTACACACAGTCGGCCACATATTTCAAGCAACAATGAAAAATTCCCTTCAAAATCGATGACTTCCTTGCTCTGTCCGGCGGCTGCGTTTACCATTCCGGCCATCTTATGACAGGGAGGCTAGGAGTAATCGTGGCCTATCACCCCCGGTCCCTGAATACCCTTGGCGCTGCAGCGCTGGCCCTGCTCGCAGGCTGCAGCACTGCCCCGGTGAATCAGGTGACAAACCCGCCCCAGACTGCAGCAACCGACGCCACGGCGCCGGTGCTGTTTTCTCCATTTGGCTTGCCAGAGGCGCCGCCAACCGCCGGCGTTCCGGCCGCAGCGGCGCCGGCCGTCCCACGCTTGGCGCCGCCCCAGACCACCCTGCGCGCCTCAGCGCGCCTGGATTTTCCGCCGCCAGGCCGAGCCTTCCCGCCCCTCCCGGCCGTGGAGATCAGGGACACCCTGCCAGTGCCGAGAGTCATTGACCTCATTACCCCCCAGGACGACCTCTGGGACCGCATTCGCTACGGCTTTGCCATGCCGAACCTGACCAGCCCGCTGGTCGTCGACCGGCAGATCTGGTACGCCAGCCGGCCCAGCGACATCAAGCGCATCGTCGAGCGCAGCCGCCGCTACCTCTATCACATCGTCCACGAGCTGGAAAAACGCGGCATGCCCACGGAACTGGCGCTGCTACCCATGGTTGAAAGCGCCTTCAACCCCATGGCTTATTCGAGTGCCCACGCCGCCGGCCTGTGGCAGTTCATACCCTCCACCGGCAAGAGCTACAACCTGCAACAGAACTGGTGGTACGACGCGCGCCGCGACATCATTGCCTCGACCAATGCAGCGCTCGACTACCTGCAGTTCCTCTATGGCATGCACGGGGATTGGCATCTGGCACTGGCCTCCTACAACTGGGGCGAGAACGCAGTTGGCCGGGCCATAGAACGCAACCGCGCAAAAGGCATGCCCACCGATTACCTCAGCCTGACCATGCCGCAGGAGACCCGCTACTACGTGCCCAAGCTCCAGGCCCTGAAAAACATCATCGCCAATCCGGGGGGCTTCAACATCAGCCTGGACGCCATCCCCAACGAGCCCTACTTCGTCACGGTCACCATCAAGGACATGGACATCCGGGTGGCCGCCAAGCTGGCCGAGATGCCGATCGAGGAACTGATCGCGCTCAATCCGGCACACAACCGGCCGGTCATCACCCACGGGGATACCCTGGTTTTGCCTGCAGACCGGGCCGAAATCTTCAAGACCAATCTGGAGAACCACGACAAGCCGCTGGTGAGCTGGCAGCGCTACACACTGCAGCAAGGCGACAAGCTGGACAAGCTGGCGAACCACCACGGCATCGCCCTGGCCAAGCTGAAACAGGCCAATGGCATAGGCGCCACGACCAAGGTCGGTCCCGGTTTCCAGTTGCTGCTGCCGGTGAAGGGCATGGCCGGTGCCCTGGAGCCGCTGCCCGCCCTGTTCACACCGCCACGCCAGGCCGCCGAGCGCCAGGTCCAGACCCGCACGGTAGTCCGCCGCAGCACCCACATCGTCGCCAAGGGCGAGACCCTCGCATCGATCGCCGATCGCTACGACATCAGCGTGGACCGGCTGCGCCAGATGAACAACATCGGACGCCTGGCCGCCGGCCAGAAGCTCACCATCGAACGTGCCGTGGCAGTGCAATCCGTCGCACCCGCGGCCAGCTCCCGACGCGCGCCGACGGCGAAAGCCGCGAGCAAGGCCGTCAAGCCTGCTGCACGCCCTGCCGCCAAGCCGGGCGCAGCCCGCAAGGCTGCGCCGACCAAGCCGGATCCGAAACGCAAGGTGCGCAGCTGATCTACGGCTGAGTCTTACTGAGGGGAGCGCGAGGGGATGTGTCCCCTCGCATTGTTAGGCACGCTCAATCCCCGCGCCGATGTGCCAGGCGCGGATCCATGGCATCCCGCAGGGCATCGGTCAGCAGGCTGAAGGCCGTCACCAGCAAACCCATGGCCACGGTGGCCGCCGCCAGTTGCCACCAGTTGCCCAGCAGCACCTCGCTCTGCGACTCATTGAGCATGCTGCCCCATGAAACATCGTCGATGGCCACGCCGAAACCAAGAAAGCTCAGCACCACTTCCGATTTCATGAAAGACACCACGTGCAGGGACAACTGCACCAGCACGACGTGGCTGATGTTGGGCAGGATATGGCCGAACATGCGCCGGGCATGCGATGCACCCAGTGACTCGGCAGCCCTCACGTACTCTCGCACCCGCTGCTTCATGTATTCCGCCCGCACCAGCCGGAAGATGCCCGTCCAGCCGGTCAGCCCGAGGATCAGCACCACCGTCATGGTCCCCTTCTGGTTCAGCACAGCGGCAATGGCCAGGATCAGCATCAGATAGGGCATCGAGGTGAGCACGCTGTAGAACCAGTTCAACGCGTCATCAATCCGGCCTCCCCAGTAGCCCGCCAGTGCCCCCAGCAAGGTGCCGATGAACACCGCCACCAGGGCAGCCGACACCCCGACCCACAGCGAGGTCTGCGTCCCCTTGAGCACCTTGGCCAGGACATCCCGGCCCCAGCGATCCGCTCCCAGCGGCAGCCAGCTCTCCGCGCCCTGCACACTGCCCGCCACCACGGTCTGCGCCGCGATCTCCGCCAGGACGCCGGCCAGCGGATCCGGAATCGCACTGGGGTCAGCCACCGCCGAGGGATCCACGACCGCCTGCACCGGGGGCAGGTGCCGGCCGGGCGGTGCATTCGACGGCGCCTTCACCTCGGCCCAGTCCGCGGCGATCCAGCTCACCGCAGTCCCCAGTGTCAGAAGAAAGAAGGCCGCCACGATGACCAGCGAGGCCATACCCACCGCATCGCGGCGCAAGCGCAGCCAGGCGAGTTGTCCCAGCCCGGTCCGGGGCGGCAGGCGTGGAACGGCGTCCGGGGCGACATTGAGGTCGGTGGCGGTGTTCATTCGAGCCTCACCCGTGGATCCAGCGCCCGGTAGACCAGGTCGGTGATGATGTTCACCGCAATGGTGGCCATGGCGATGTAGACCGTCACCGCCTTGATCACCGGGAAGTCGCTGCGCTCCACGGCCAGGATGACTTCACGGCCGATGCCCGGGATGGAGAAGAAACGCTCGATCAGGAAGGCGCCGGTCAGCAGCGCCGGCAACTGGATCAGCACATGGGTGATCACCGGAATGCCGGCATTGCGCAGCACATGCACGACCATGATGCGCGCCTCGCCCAGGCCCTTGGCACGTGCAGTGCGCACATAATCCTGGCGGACCTCTTCGAGGAAGAAGCTGCGGTACAGGCGGATGTCCGGCGCCAGCGAAACCAGCACCCCGACCAGCACCGGCAACAGGCTGTAGACCAGCAGGTTCTGCCCCAGGCTGTTGCCCCAGCCCTGCACCGGAAACCACTCCAGCCGGTAACCCAGCAGATACTGCAGGACGATGATGTAGACGAGGATGCTGATGGACTGGCCGGCGGTGCAGGACACCATGACCATGCGGTCGGTGAGCGAGCCGCGCAGGCGCGCGGCCAGCATGGCAGCCGCCAGGGCGATGACGGTGGAAATCACCAGCATGGGCAGCAGCACGGTGAGCGACGGCCCCAACCGCGTGGCAAGGATGTTCGCCACGGGCTCGTTGGTGGCCCAGCTCAGTCCGAAATCCCCGGTCAGCATCTGTCGGACGAAGATCCACAACTGCACATACAACGGCTGGTCCACCCCCAGTTGCCGGCGTATGGCCTCCACCTGTTCGGGACTGGAGAACTTGCCAGCGAGCACATAGGCCGGATCGCCCCCCACCCAGTTGAACAGCAGGAACACGAACAGGATGGCACCCAGCAGCGTGGGCACGCTTTGCAATAGCCGCCTGAGGAGATAGGTTTGCATGGTGTGGCCCCTGCCTGTCAGCGTACATCCCGCCGGTTGCTTGCGGCGGCGGCATCGATGTCCAGGTATTTCCACACGGCGGGCATCACCGGATGGGTCTTGTAGCCCACGACATGCGGCTGGGTCAGCACATTGCGATAACGGCTGTCGGTGATGCGCCAGGCCGTGTGCACCTCCATCAGGCGGGTCATGTCCCGGTAGAGGCGATCACGCTCCGAACCGTCAGGCAGCCTGCGTGAACGTTCATATAGTGCGTCGTACTCCGGGGATCGATAACAGGCGCTGTTGCTCTGGCCGGTATTGGGGCCATAGAGCAGCTGCATGAAATTGTCGCCGTCCGGGTAGTCGGCGATCCACGAGGACATGCGCATCATCAGGCGGCACTGCTTCTGCTGCTTGATCAGTTCCGCAAAGTGGTCCTTGTGGATGTCCACGCGGATGCCGATCGCATCGAGGGATCGCTTCATCAGTTCGTCGAACTGCCGGTCCCGCTCCGAGGGCATGGAGGAGAAGCGCACCACCAGCGGCGAGCCATCGGGCTGCCGCCGGTAGCCGTCACGGCCGCGCGCATAGCCATGGCGGTCGAGCAGCGCATTGGCCGTGCGCGGGTCATGGCGCAGGATGCCGCGATAATCCGGAATGTGGCCGGCCACCCCGGGCGGGATGGGGTAGGACGCCTTCACCGCCTGCCCCTTGCGGATGATGGCGATCTGGTCATCGATGCGCCAGGCCAGGGCGATGGCGCGGCGCAGCGCGATGCGGGCGGGTGTGAAGCCGCCCAGGGGGTTGGCGGCACCGCCTTCTCCCAGCGTGCTGCCGGTATTGAAGTGCAGATAGACAATTTCCGGATCGACACTGCGATGCAGGCGGATGCCGCGCTGCGCGAACTCCGCCTTCAGCGTGCCATCGCCATTCATGAAGCGTGGTGCGACCTCCCACAACTGGTACTCCAGGTCGGTGTCGCCGCTGACGAAGGCCAGCCAGCGGCTTTGCGTCTCCTCCATGATGCTGATCTCGACCGCATCGATGGCCGGCACTTTCCGGCCGCGCATGACCGAGACGATCTTTTCATCGAGTGCCAGCGCCTGGGGATCAGTGCCCGCGGAAAAATTCCAGCGCTCGCTGCGATACCCGGGATTGGCGGTGAGCACGATGCGCGAGGAACGCGTGTACTGGCCGAGCATGAAGGCGCCGGTGCCCACCGGATGCGCACCCACCTCGGCACCGTAGGCCTCGACCACCTCCCGTGCGATGCCCCCGGTCAGCGAATGCGCCATGATGTAAGCAAAGCCCAGGTCCGGCTCGCGCAGGCGTATACGCAAGGTGTGGCTGTCCGGCGTTTCCAGCCCGGCCACCGGCGCGTCATAGTCGAAACGCCCCGACTTCGCCGCCTGGGCCGCCAATTCGTCCAGGCCGGCGATGCGCCCCTCGAACAGAAAGGCATAGGGGGAGCGGTTGGCCGGATCCATGAAACGGCGGATGGCATAGGCGTAGTCGCGTGCCTGCAATTCCCGCGGCCTGCCCTTGAAAGCGGGATCGGGCGTGAAGTGGATCCCGCGACGGAGGCGAAAAGTCCAGGTCCGCCCACCCTCACCGACCTCGGGCATGGACTCGGCCGTATTGGGCACCAGTCGCGCCGGCCGGGCCAGATAATCGTAGGTGAGCAGCGGCTCGAAAATGGCCTCGATGACCATGCCGGAGTAGTAATCGGAGATGCGCGCCGGGTCGAACCCGGTTTCCGCGGCCTGGAAGGTGATACGCAGCACCTTGCGGACCTCGCCCGGCATGCGGGCCTTTTCAGGGGCGGCCGCATGGGCCTGCTGCACACCCAGACCCGTCATGCCCGGCCCCATCATGATCATCGCCAGCCATGGCACGAGCATCGCCGGTATCAGCGACAGGACCTGCGAAAACCAGCTCTTGCTTCGGTGCATCGGTGCGCGATTCCCCTCCGGCGCCATTATCGCCTGCTTCCGGCGCATCTCCCCTCCTGATGCGCCGGATGTCGCGGAGGCCGGCCCATATACCGCTGACGCCGGGCACGGGCTTGGCTAAACTCGGGGCATGCGCGCCAAACTGCTTCTCCCCGGCTTCGGACTGCTGCTCATTCTGGCGCTGCTGCAGCCATCTGCGGCGTTCGCCGCACATGCAATTTCGCTGGGCAGCACGCCCAAGTATCCGGCCGGCTTCCGCCATTTCGACCATGTCAACCCCGACGCCCCCAAAGGCGGCACGCTGTATCTGTCTAATCCGGACCGGCGCACCAGTTTCGACAAGTTCAATCCGTTCACGCTCAAGGGCCAGGCCCCGGCCGGTGTGGCCATGCTGATGTTCGAATCGCTGATGACCGGCAGCGCCGACGAGCCTGCCACCTCCTACGGGCTGCTCGCCGAGGATGTGCAGGTGGCGACCGACGGACGTGCGGCGACTTTCCGCATCCATGACAAGGCACGCTTCAATGACGGCACGCCAGTGACGGCCGCCGACGTGAAGTTCTCCTTCGAGACCCTGAAGAGCAAGGCCGCGGCACCGCAATTCCAGATCATCTATGCCGACATCAGCCGCGCCGTCGTGATCGATACACGCCACATCCGCTTCGAGTTCAGCAGCAGCAACTGGGAAATGCCGGTGCTGGCCGGCGGCATCCCGGTTTTCTCGCCGAAGTGGCTGGCCGGCAAGGCCTTCGACCAGATGACCTTCGAGCGCCCCGTCGTCAGTGGCCCCTACCTCATCGACAGCTACGACTCCGGCCGCACCATCACCTTCCGGCGCAATCCGGATTACTGGGCGGCCGACCTGCCGGTGCGTCGCGGCATGTACAACTTCGAGCGCATCGTCTACCGAATGTTCAAGGACGACGTGGCGCGGCTGGAAGGCTTCAAGGCCGGGGTGTTCGATTTCAATGTCGAATACAGCGCCAAGAACTGGGCACGCGGCTACATCACCCCCAAGCTCAGCTCCGGCGAAATCGTGAAACGCGAACTGACGGTGGGCAGCACCGCCGGCATGCAGGGCTTCGTCTTCAACCTGCGCCGCCCGATCTTCCAGGACATCCGCGTGCGCCAGGCGCTGACCCTGGCCCTGGACTACGAATGGATGAACCGGCAACTCTTCTACAACCAGTACAAGCGCATCTACAGCTACTACAACAACAGCCGCATGGCGGCCACCGGCATACCCGAAGGCGATGAACTGAAGCTGCTGCGCAGTCTCTCGCCCCCACCCACTCCGGCCGTTTTCGGCGCCGCACCTGTGCCGCCCAACACCGACCCGCCTTCCTCGCTGCGCGCCAACCTGCAGAAGGCGGCGGCCCTGCTGGCCGAGGCGGGCTGGACCTACCGCGATGGCGCCTTGCGCAATGCCAAGGGCGAACCCTTGGCCTTCGAGATCATGGATGACCAGGGCTCCTTCGCCCGCGTCATCGCGCCCCTGCAGCGCAATCTGGTCAAGCTGGGCATCCAGGTGAATTACCGCCAGATGGATCGTGCGCTATACCAGAAACGCCAGGAGAACTTCGAGTTCGACATGATCAGCACCCGCTTTGGCGACAGCGAAACACCGGGTGTCGAACTCAATGACCGCTTCGGTTCGCGCGCAGCCGACATCCCCGGCTCGAGCAACCTCTGGGGCATCAAGGATGCCGCGGTGGACCAGTTGCTGTCGCGCATCGGCAGCGTGCGTTCGCGGGTGGAACTGGAGACGGCGGTGCGCGCCCTGGACCGGGTGCTGCTGCACGGCCACTATGTGATTCCCCACTGGTACTCCGGCACCCACCGGGTGGCCTACTGGAACCGCTTCGGCCTGCCTGACAAGCTGCCGCTTTACTACCAGGCCGACGCCTGGTTCGTCAGCAGCGCCTGGGAAGTAAAGAAAAAATGATCGCCTACATCACCAAGCGCCTGCTGCTGATGATCCCCACGCTGTTCGGCGTGTTGCTGCTGACCTTCGTCGTCATCCAGTTCGTGCCCGGCGGCCCGGTGGAACAGACGCTGCAGGAGATCAGCGCGGTGACCTCCGGCGGCGAGGGCAATGCCAGCGCCGGTGGCTACCGCGCGCGCCAGGGCGTGGACCCGCAGCGCGTGGCCGAGATCAAGGCCCTGTACGGCTTCGACAAGCCGGCGCCCGAGCGCTTCCTGCACATGCTGCAGGGCTATGCCCGATTCGACCTGGGCAAGAGCTTTTTCTACCACGCCGATGTCTGGACGCTGGTGAAATCCAAGCTGCCGGTATCCATCAGCCTGGGGCTGTGGACCTTCCTCCTGAGTTACCTGATCTCCATTCCACTGGGCATCGCCAAGGCAGTGCGCCACGGATCGGCCTTCGACCTGTCCACCAGCCTGCTCATCCTGGGCGGCTACGCCATCCCCGGTTTCGTCCTGGGCGTGCTGCTGCTGGTACTGTTCGGCGGCGGCAGTTTCCTGCAGCTCTTCCCCTTGCGCGGACTCACCTCTGACAACTGGAGCGAACTCTCCCTGATGGGCAAGGCGCTCGACTACCTGTGGCACATCGCCCTGCCGGTGACCGCCTCGGTGGTGGGCAGCTTTGCCGTGGTGACCATGCTCACCAAGAACACCTTCCTCGAGGAATTCCGCAAGCAGTACGTGATGACCGCCCGCGCCAAGGGCCTGGAGGAACGCAAGGTCCTCTACAAGCATGTATTCCGCAACGCCATGATCCCGCTGGTCACCGGCTTCCCGGCCGCCTTCATCGGCGCCTTCTTCACCGGCAGCCTGCTCATCGAAACCCTGTTCTCGCTGGACGGGCTGGGCCTGCTGTCCTACGAGGCGGTGCTCAAGCGCGACTACCCCGTGGTCATGGGCACGCTGTACCTGTTCACCCTGATCGGCCTGGTCACCAAGCTGGTGACCGACCTGTGCTACGTGCTGGTCGATCCACGCCTGCAATTCGAGAGCATGGGGCGGTGAGCATGACCAAGATTAATAATATGATCAATTTCAAGCGTAGTGTCTTTTCATCATTGGATAAACACATAGAATGTAATCAGTTATTCCCGGGGAATCCGACATGAAAAGCCCGGGCCGCAATGCCGCCAGCCTGACAACGCTGTCACCGGGAAGGCGCGCCTGGCTGCGCTTCAAGGCGGACCGGCGCGGCTATTACAGCCTGTGGATACTCTCCCTCCTGTTCGTCCTCAGCCTGTTTGCCGAGGGGCTGTCCAATGACAAGCCGCTGGTGGTGAGCTACGAGAGCCGGCTTTACTTCCCGCTGGTCAACGACTATCCGGAGACCACCTTTGGGGGGGACTTCGTCACGCCCACCGATTACCTTGACCCGCATATCCGCGGCAAGCTGTCGGAAGGCTCGAACTGGGTCATCTATCCGCTCAACCCCTATCGCTTCGACACCCTGAACTATTTTTCCACCCGCCCCAACCCGGCGCCGCCCAATGGCGAGAACTGGCTGGGCACGGACGACCGCGGACGGGACATTCTGGCGCGCCTGTTCTACGGATTCCGCATCTCGCTGGCTTTCGGACTGGCACTCACCGCCATCGGCATGGTGATCGGCATCATCACCGGCGCCATCCAGGGCTATTTCGGCGGCCGCACCGACCTGGTGTTCCAGCGTGTGCTGGAGATCTGGGGCTCCATGCCGGAGCTCTATCTGCTGTTGATATTCGCCTCCATTTTCCAGCCCAGCCTGCTGCTGCTGCTGATCCTGCTGTCGCTGTTCGGCTGGATGGGCCTGTCCGACTACGTGCGCGCCGAATTCCTGAGAAACCGCAATCTGGAATACGTCACGGCCGCACGTGCCTTGGGGTTGAGCGGCACACGCATCATGTGGCGCCACCTGCTGCCCAACAGCATGACGCCGGTGATCGCCTTTCTGCCGTTTCGCATGAGCGGTGCCATCCTCGCGTTGACCAGCCTGGACTTCCTCGGCCTGGGCGTGCCGCCGACGACGCCCAGCCTGGGTGAACTGCTGGCCCAGGGCAAGAACAACCTGGACGCCTGGTGGATTTCATTGACGACCTTTTCCGTGCTGGTGGGCATGCTGCTGCTGCTGATCTTCATCGGCGAGAGCCTGCGCTCGGCATTGGACACCCGCGGAGACCGGCGCGCATGAGCACCCCGCAGCCCCCCCTGAAAGGCCACGCCTTGCCCTCCCCACTGTTATCCATACGCAAGCTGTCAGTCGATTTCGGCGACGGTCCTGTGGTCAACGAACTGAGCCTGGACATTGCACCCGGCGAGCGCCTCGCCCTGGTCGGCGAATCCGGCTCAGGCAAGAGCGTCACGGCGATGTCGGTGCTGCGCCTGAACCACAATGTCAGCTACGGCGGCGAAATCCGCTTCAGCGGCGGCGACAACCAGGACATCGACCTGCTCACCCTGCCGGAGAACCGCCTGCGGGGCATCCGTGGCCGCGACATCGCCATGGTCTTCCAGGAACCGATGACGGCACTCAATCCGCTCTACACCATCGGCAACCAGATCGTCGAGGCGCTGCAATTGCACGAAGGGCTCGGTTACGGTGAAGCCGCCCGGCGCGCCATTGCGCTGCTGGACAAGACCGGCATCCCGGAGCCGGAGCGACGCTTTGCCAGCTATCCCCACCAGCTCTCGGGCGGACAACGCCAGCGCGCCATGATCGCCATGGCGCTGGCCTGCCGACCGCGCCTGCTGATCGCCGACGAACCCACCACCGCACTGGATGTCACCATCCAGGCGCAGATCCTGGCCTTGCTGGCCGACTTGCAGCGGGAATTCGGCATGGCGGTGCTGCTGATCACGCATGACCTCAACATGGTGAAGCAGTTTGCAGAACGCGTCGGGGTGATGAGCAAGGGGCAACTGGTGGAAGTGGCGCCGACCGCCGAACTGTTCGCCCACGCCAGCCATCCCTATACAAAGCAGCTGCTCGCGAGTCGACCGAAACGCATGGTTGAACCCGTTGCCGCCTCCGCCACACCCCTGTTGTCGGCACAGGCCTTGTCGGTGAGCTTTCCCATCCGCAAGGGCTGGTTTCGGCGCAGCCACTTCGTAGCCGTCCGCGATGTGGACCTGCACATCGCCCCCGGTGAAACCCTGGGCATCGTCGGCGAGTCCGGTTCGGGCAAGACCACGCTGGGACTCGCGCTGTTGCGACTGATTGCATCCACCGGACACATCCAGTTCGACGGCACTTCGCTGGACGGCCTGGACCAGGGCCGCCTGAGGCCACTGCGCAAGCACATGCAGGTGGTCTTCCAGGACCCCTACTCCTCGCTGTCGCCCCGGCGCACCATCGAGCAGATCGTCGGCGAAGGACTGGAACTGCACCATCCGGAACTGGATCGAACACAACGGCGCGCCCGCGTCGTCGAGACACTGGCCGAAGTCGGCCTTGAAGAACACCTGCTGGGACGCTATCCGCACGAGTTTTCCGGCGGACAGCGCCAGCGCATCGCCATCGCCCGCGTGATTGCCCTGAAGCCGCGCCTGTTGCTGCTGGACGAGCCCACCAGCGCCCTGGATGCCTCGGTGCAGCACCAGGTGCTGAACCTGCTGGTGGCACTGCAACAACGCTACGGCCTCAGCTACCTGTTCATCACCCATGACCTGTCCCTCATCCGTGCGCTCGCCCACCGCGTGATGGTGATGAAAGATGGCGTCGTGGTGGAGGCAGGCGACGCCCTGGAAGTCCTGGCGCACCCGTCCCATGCCTACACACAGGAACTGCTGGCCGCGGCACCGCTGCCTGGCTGAGGCAACGCCCCACCGGACAGCGGCAGGGGTGCACACTGGGTAAAATCAAGCCTGCAGACTATTCACCATCAACGACAACAACAAAGACGAAGGCTCGACTCCGCCATGGGCATACTGGACAACAAACGCATACTCGTCACCGGATTGCTGAGCAACCGCTCCATTGCCTACGGCGTGGCGCGGTCCGCCCAGCGCCAGGGCGCCACGCTGGCCTTCACTTTCCAGAACGAACGCTTCCGCGATCGCGTCACCGAAATGGCAGCGGAACTGGGCTCCAGCCTGGTGTTCCCCTGCGATGTGGCCAGTGACGAGGAGATCGCCACACTGTTTGCAGAACTGGGCAAGTCCTGGGACGGGCTGGACGGGCTGGTGCACGCCATCGCCTTTGCTCCGCGCGAAGCCATCGCCGGAGATTTCCTCGACGGACTGTCGCGCGAGTCCTTCCGCATCGCCCATGAAGTCTCGGCCTACAGCTTTCCCGCACTGGCCAAGGCGGCTCTGCCCCTGATGAAGGGCCGCAAGGCCGCCCTGCTCACCCTGAGCTATCTCGGTGCGATCCGCGTGGTGCCGCACTACAACACCATGGGCCTGGCCAAGGCCAGCCTGGAGGCTGCCGTGCGCTACCTGGCCAGCAGCCTCGGACCCATCGGCATACGCGTGAACGGCATATCAGCCGGCCCGATCAAGACCCTGGCAGCCGCCGGCATTGCCGACTTCGGCAAGATCCTGAAGCACGTGGAACAGAACGCGCCGATGCGCCGCAATGTCACCATCGACGATGTCGGCAATGCCGCAGCCTTCCTGCTCTCGGACCTGGCGGCCGGCATCACGGGGGAAGTGACTTACGTGGATTCTGGGTTCAGCAAGATCGTCGGCGGCATGGGTGGCGTGGATCACACTGCCTGATCAGCAGGTCAAGCCGCCTGAAGGTCGGGATCGAACGACTCACACCACACACCCGGTCACCTGAATGCCGGGTCGCAGTCCCGGCCGCTGGCCGGGTTGCACTCAAGCCCGCCCCTGGAAGATCAGGGTTGCTGCTTTTTCTGCAGAATCTCGTTGTTGACCTTCACACTGGCATTGGCACGCAGCGAGGCGATATAGGCGCGGAATTCCTGCGCTCCCATCATGCGGCTGAGTTCCGTGTGGATGGACTTCAACTGGTCATCGGCAACCGTCGGGCTCACCACCTTGCCGATACGGTAAACGACATAACCGTCAGGCAATTCGACGCCGACATAGGCTGGCAATTTCTCGGTGCCGGCCTTGAACACCGCATCCACCGCCTCACGGCGCAGGCCTTCCAGCTTGTCACGGCTGACCATTTTGGCGGCGGCAAACGTGGCATTGCCATCACCCTTTTGCAAGGCGGCAAGCCTGGCCTTGCCTTCTTTGATCGCGAGCTCACGCGCTTCCTTGGCGACCAGTTGCGACACCACCTGGCTGCGCACTTCTTCCAGCGGCTTCTGCGCGGCGGGTTTGTGCTCGGCAATGCGCGCGGCGACCAGCGTGCCGGGGGCCACCTCCATCGCCTGCGTATTGCGACGATTCTTCACCACATCGTCCGAAAACAGGGCGCCCAGCAGCTTCGGGTTGCGCAGCAATTCGTCCGCTGAACTCTCACGCGTGGTCCAGCCAGACTGGCGGACGACCAGCTTGAAACGCTCGGCCGCCGGCTTCAGGGAGTCAGCCTGCTCATAGACCAGGTCGCTGAAAGCATCGGCGGCCTCGGCGAACTTACGTCCCCCGCGCTGCTTGCGCAATTCGGCGTCTATCTCGCCGCGCACCTGCTCGAAGGATTTCATCTTGGCTGGACGAATGCCGGTCAGCTTGATGATGTGGTACCCAAACTCGGATTCGACCGGCTCCGACAACTCGCCCTGCTTCATGGCGAATACCGCATCCTCGAAGGGCTTGACCATCATGCCGCGACCAAACACGCCGAGCTCGCCGCCCTTGGCGCCGGAACCCGGGTCGTCAGAATGTTTTTTTGCCAGGTCGGCAAAACCAGCTGGCATCTTGCGAATCTGCTCGGTGAGCTGCTTGGCCTTCTCCAGTGCCTTGGCCTTGTCCACCCCGGCCTTGAAGGCAATCAGGATGTGGCTTGCCTGACGCTGCTCCCCCTGGCCATAGCGAGACTGGTTATCCTCGTAGACCTTGCGTGGATCGGCTTCGGGGACGGCCTCGACAGCGGTCAGCGCATCGGCATTGAGCACCACATATTCGGCGCGCAACTGTTCCGGAGTACGGAAGCGATTGAGGTTCTCCTTGTAATAGGCCTCGATGGCTTCGGCCGACGGCTTGATCTGCGGGGCAAACTGCGCAGCACGCACCATGGCCTCTGCCACCTCGCGCTGCTGTACGCGCGCAGCAGCCAGGGCTGCAGCGGCCGTCTTCGATGAAAAGGAGGCCTCAGACAGCGCCGAGGCAAGCTGCTGCATCATCAGGTCATGCCGCAACGAGTTTTCGAAGGTCGTCGCATTCAGGTTCTGTGCGCGCAGCAACGTTTCGTACTGGCTGGCAGAGAACTTGCCTTCGACCTGAAAGGCAGGCATGGCACTGATGACTTCGCGCAACTGCTCATCGCTGACATTCAGTTCGCTGCGCACGGCTTCGCGGGTCAGCAGGCGCTGCGCGATCAGGCTGTCGAGCAATTCGGTGCGCATCTCGGGGCTGTCCAGCATGGCCGGATCAAAGCCGCGCCCAAGGATGCCGCGCATGCGGTCCTGCTGCTGGCGCATGGCATTGGAGAACTCCTGCTCGGTGACCTTCTGTTCCCCACCGATGCTGGCCACTTCGGTCACGGCGTTGAGCGCCTGGTAGGACTCGACACCGAAAAAGGCAAAGGGCAATGCAATCAGTGCCAGCAGCACCTGCATAATCCTCTTGTTATTGCGAACCCATTCAAACATGGTTAACGCCCAATCTGATCAATCTGTCCGCTGCGCAGCGGCGGTGATCAGGCGGCATCGACCGCCGCGTGGGCGCAGAAACGAAAAAGGCGAACCGAGGTTCGCCTGGGAAGACTTGGCGGAGTGGACGTCACTATGATCAGGCAAGAATACCTGAGAAGGAACAAGCACCCACAAGTCGTTCACAGCATGTCGAATCTTACCAGACTTGTTGATTAAATTGGAGGTTTGCTAGCAGCCACCTCGTGGCTCCTCTTCTCAAGGCATATAACACTTGCTGAGACTTTGTTCCCTCTTCTCAAGACTAAATGAGGGAACAACTGAGGGAACAGGAGGCTATATGGCAACG
>CANJJT010000099.1:0-15886 GCA_947474715.1 Betaproteobacteria bacterium | reverse complement strand
GCCAGCCCCGCGAACCGCCACGCGGAGTGTCAGCCTTTTTCGGGAATCAGCAGATCGGCGCAGGCCTGTGCCACACCTGAACCGGCTTCCTTCGCGCCTTGCATGGTGGCCCAGCCGCCCTTGGTCAGTACATCGCCACGGGACCACCGGTCGGATGCCTGCAGCTTGGCCAGGCGCGCCGGTGCATCCTTGCCATCGTTGAAGCGGGTCATGCAGATCTGTGCATAGCCGCTGACCATGGCATTGTTGGCATGCTGGTTGGCCATGGCTTCGGCCTTGCCTGAAGTCTTCCAGCCCAGCGCATTGAAGCCGATGAAGCCGAGCAGGATGGCGCCTGTGGCCAGGCCGATGGAAAACGGGATCTCGTCTTTGTGGAACATGTGTATCCTTTGATGGAGGGTAAAGTCCTCCGTGGTTCAGGGTACGCGCAAAGGACAGGGGAAGCCATCAATGAAAGGCTGCTGCAAGCCGGCGACTTGCGGCAGGGGCAGGAAATAAAAAGCCCCGCTCCTTGAGCGGGGCTGTCGTCAGCCACCATCGGCGGCCATTACTGCGTCACGGAGAGCGTGACATGCCGGAGCGATTCCAGCGATCAGGTTGGCATGTATGCAGGTTCATCGATAGAGTTCTCCTCTTGATGTGACCAGTGGATACGGCACCGTGACGCCACCGTGCCTGATCAGGGCCGGCGTGCCCCGATTTCCCGAAACGGACTCATCCTCAAACCGCGCTTGGAGGGAGGTTGCTGCGCATTCGCTTCAGGTACGCCCATCGATGATCCCCGGGAGGTCAAAGGGGGCGCGCACAACGGCGAATCCATATTGCAGCAACCGGATCATCTTGAGTTGGTTTGAGAATTCATCCGCCTCGAATTACCGGAACGATTTCAGTGGACGCCTTTTTGAATCGGGTGTCAAGGCGGAAAACGGATCATTTAATGGTGGTGATTCTGCAATGCAGCCGACGTGATATCAGGCACGGCACTGACAGTGCTCTGAGCGCCGGCAGAGGGCAGGCAGGGGTCTTGAGCAGGCGCAAAAAAACCGGTGTGCAGTTGCCCGCACACCGGCTGGTCGGATGCGGCGGAATGCCTTACTTGCCGGCTGCCGCCATCATGTCTGCAGCGGGCACGACACGGCCATGCAGGGGCAACACCCGCTCCACTGAAAGCTTCAGTCGTTCCAGGTTCTGCACCAGGTTCACGGTATTGGCATTATTGGGCGGCGCAGCAGGCTTGGCACCGGGCGCGCCGGGTGTGTAGGCATCGGCCTGGATCAGCAGCTTCTCCTTGGGCAGGTAGACCATGGCGAAAGTGTCGTTGTGGACGCTGCCCTGGATGCGGTGCAGTTCCAGCGAGCGCGTGCCATCAGTGTGTACCATTTTGTCGCCGAAGGTCTTGATGACGGCCTTCTTGCCCGACTTGGTCAGCAGATCGGGATTGATCTGGCTGCGGGTGGAGAGGTACTTGTCCAGATAAGGCTTGTTGCCAGACTGGGTGATGATGGTTGCGCCTTCGGCGGCAGCGGCACGCAGGCCGCCGGCATGGTCGAAGTGATTGTGCGAATTGATCACGAAGCGGATCGGCTTGGACGGTGCCAGCGCCTTGACCGCATCGATCACCGGCTTGGTGCGCATGTCACCCAGGGGAGCTTCCACCAGCACCAGGTGATCCTTCATCTCGATGGCCACGCTGTTGTGCGAGCCGCCGGCGACGAACCAGACACCGTCGGCCACTTTGTCTGTGGTGACGATTTCCTTGGCGTTGCGCACTGCATCCGGCAGGGCGATTTCGGCCGGGGCATTGGGCTGCACCTGGGTGACGATCACGCTGAGGGTGCGTTGGCCGGACTGGGACTGGTCGATACGCCCGGGAAACTGGACATCACCATAGGCCTGGTATTCGCTGTACTCGGTGACGGCCGAGGCTTCGCCCAGCACCGCATCGGGGAAGCGGGACTCGACGCGCTCCAGTTGGTACTTGTCGTTGAACCAGGCCGTGGCCGTGAGCTTGCCCGGCTCGGTGAACTTCACCACACCGTAGGACTTGCCGCCCTTCTGGACGAATTCGAGCGGTGCGCTGTTCTTGATGGCGGCCTTGACGATGCCGTGCGGGCTGATCCAGAGCTGGTGGGTGCGATCGGCAGCCCAGCGCGGGCCGGGCTGGGGTGACGTGCCGGCGACGTTCCAGGCATAGTTACCGCTGACGTACTAGTCATTGGTCTGCTGGCCTGCCAGCGGATAGCCGCCACCGCCCTTGGGTTCGGCCCGGCTCAGGGTGATCTGCTCGCGCATGGAACCGGATTCGTAGTTGATGGTGCGGGTCTGGCTGTGCACGTTGATGCGCGGCCATGGCATGAAGGGCGTGAATGCCTGCCCAAAGGTGTAGCCCGTGCCCTGTGCGACGTACTGGATGGTCCTCGGATCGCCCATGCTCTGGGTGACTCGCTTGAGGAAGGCTGAAGAATCCACAGCCATGGCTACGGCGGGTGCCATCGCCATGGTGAGGCAGGCGAATTTTGTTGCAGTGCGGAACATGTTTTCTATCCTCCCGGTAGGGCCCTTTGCAGGGCATTTGGCATTCTGGTGCAACCCGTGGTTAACAGGCGGCGCGTTACTTTAATCCATCTGAACGTGAATTGCCGGGGTGCGGAAGCTTCGCCCATGGGCGGATGCCTGAGGCAGCCAATTCGGGCGACATGGACGTGCTGCTTTTGTCGGTGAAATTGTGGTCTGACCATTCAGATAAAATTGCAGCCTTAGCAAAAGGAGGGGCACATGAGCGACAACGAGGATCTCGGGACACTGAGCCGCATTAACGGCTGCCTGGAAGGACGGCTGGCCCGCCACCTCGACCATGAGCAGGGCAAGGTGTGGACTATGCTGACCGCGCCGGCCAGGATTGCCGAGTGGATGGCGCCAGGCACCATCGAGCTGCGCCAGGGTGGCACAGTGAAGATCAATTTCGCCGATAGCGGCACTGTCATCGACAGCACTGTCACGGCCTTCGAGGCTGGCCGTTTGCTCGAGTATTCGTGGAGCAGCCCCGGCCAGCCGGCTCGCCCGGTGCGCTGGGAGATCGCTGCTGCCGATGGAGGCACGCGCCTCACCTTGACCGTGCGCATACCGGAGAGCGAGGACATCGCGCGCACCTGTGCCGGTTGGGAGGCGCACCTGATGATGCTGATGGCCGCCATCGAGGGCGTACCCATCAAGTTTCCCTTCGAGCGCTTCAAGGCCACCCGGGAAGCCTATAAGGCCAGGGCGTCACAACTCGCTTGAGGGGGCGACTTCGGCCGCCCCTCCCCCCTGTCGGCAGCGCGCTGACTCAGCGGGCGCGTTGGTCCGGCGGTGCAGGCATGCCGGCGAATTTGGCTTCTTCCTCGCACGGGTGCTGGTTTTGGTCCAGAGCGTCAGGCCGCCATTGCGGCGGATGTCCCATGCGGGATGCGCCCCTGCAGCGGTTCAGTGCATGAGGTAGCGCTTGTCGCGAAAGCTCATCCGCCATTGTGGCCGACAGGCTGCTAGGCGGTGAAGTCCTGTGGCAGTCGTGCATGCAGCCCGGTGCCTGAGGGAGCCAGTCAGGCGTAGGCCAGGGCGCCCAGGGCATTGGCGATGAAACTGCCGGCCAGATGCAGGTCCAGTCCTTTTCCCACGCGGGCACGCATGGTCCAGAGTAGCAACAGGCCGACCGTGAGGCCGAACCAGCCGTGCTGGCAGCTCTTCTCACGCCGCACCCGCCAAGGGGCGGCGGCGGCGCACCGCCCCAAAAGGACGAGGCGGGCAAGGGCCAGTGGCCTTGGGCGAGGTCCGGTCAGCAGGGATTACTCTTCCAGCTTGATGTTGTTTTCCTGGACGACCTTGCGCCACACGGCGACCTGAGTGGTCAGCAGCTTGCGAAAGGCTTCAGGCGAAGACCCGACCATCTCCGCGCTGTCTGCCTCCATGCGCTTGATGACTTCCGGGGCCTTGGCCACATGCTGGAACGCCTTGTGCCAGCGATTGACGATGGCCTCCGGCGTGCGTCCGGGGGCGAGATAGCCCGACCAGCTGGAATAGTCATAGCCGGGGATACCCATTTCCGCCACCGGCACGAGGTCGGGCATGAACTTGGAGCGCTCGCCCGACAGGCTGGCAATGGCCATCACCTTGCCTGACTTGATGAAGGGGGCCACCACGAAGGGCAGCCCCGGTGCGGCATGCACGCGGCCAGCCACCAGGTCGGTGTTCATCGGACCTGCACCCTTGTAGTGGATGAAGGTGGCCTTGGTGTTTGTGGCACTGTGCAGCCAGGCGCCGGCAATGTGGAAGATGCCACCGCCGCCGGAAGTCCCGAAGTTGATCTTCTCCGGGTTGGCACGGGCGTAGGCGATGTACTCCTGGTAGTTCTTCACGCCCAGCGAGGGATGCACCAGCAGCATGGCAGTGCGCTTGTTCACCTGCGAGATGGGCGTCAGGTCCTTGAGCGGATCGTAGGGCAGCTTGTCCAGGGGAAAGAAGGCGGGGTAGACGGAGTAGCCCGGCGTGATGGCGAGGATGGTGTAGCCATCCGGCGCCGACTTCGCCACGTAGATGGTGCCCAGGGACGAACCAGCGCCCGGCTTGTAGTCGATCAGCACGGGCACGCCGAGGTCTTCCATCAGGCGGGCCTGGTACAGCCTGGTTTCGATGTCCGTCGAGGCCCCGGAGGTGAATGGCAGCACGATGGTCACGGGCTTGTTCGGGAAACTGCCGGCCGTCTGTGCCAGCAATGCGCCGGAACACAGCACCGCCATGGCGCCGGCGAGTGGCTTGAGCAATCGCGAGAGTGGCATGGTGATCCTCCTGTATCGATGTGAAATGGATGACCCCTGACCGTGCCAGAGGCTTTCATTTTTCGGCGTCAGTGTACACGCTGCGCCTGACTGTCCGGATAGGTGAATCGACGCACCGGCTGTCCCGACAGTCCTTCCATTCAGTCCTCCTTAAGACGGCCACACTAGGCTGTTTCGCTTAAACTTCCGGTCGGGAAGCAAATACATACACCAGGAGGTTGCAATGGCTACAGTGAAGGATGATCGCGTCGCCTTGGATGCGGATACGGCGGGCGGTCGGGAGCGGGCTGGTCGTGCCAAGGGCAGCAGCATGCTTCGTCGCGTCGCCGGGGCGGTGCTGGCTGCGGTCGTGTTGTCCACCAATGCCTATGCCCAGGAATACCCGTCACGCCCGATACGTCTGATCATTCCCTATCCGCCCGGCGGATCCACCGACATCATCGGTCGCGCTGTGGCCAACAAGCTGGGTGAGTATCTGGGGCAGTCGGTGTTGCCGGACAACCGGCCGGGTGCCAATACCATCATCGGCACGGAACTCGCGGCCAAGTCCCAGCCGGACGGCTATACGCTGCTGTTTGCCACCATGAATTCGATGGTGCTCAATGCTGCCACCTACAGCAAGCTGCCGTACAACCCGCTCCGGGATTTCGCTCCGGTGGTGAAACTGAGCGAGTACGACTACTTCTACGTGGTGCGTAACGGCTTCCCGCCCAAAACGGTGCAGGAGCTGATTGCGTACGCCAAGGCCAATCCGGGCAAGGTGACTTACGGGTCGACCGGCAATGGTTCGCCGGCGCACTTCGGCGCGGTGCTGCTGGAAATGACGGCCGGCATCAAGATGACCCATGTGCCCTATCAGGGCAATGCCCCGACCAACAACGACATGATGGGCGAGCGCCTGGACATGAACCTGACCGGCCTGCCTTCGATCGAGGCGCTGGTGCGTGCAGGCAAGATGCGCCTGCTCGCCTCGGGAGGCGACAAGCGCGACCCGTTGTTCCCGGACGTGCCGACCATCGCCGAAGCAGGCTACCCCGGTTATTGGGTGGGCACCTGGTTCTCGATCGTGACGCGGGCCGGGACGCCACGACCCATCGTGATGAAGCTCAATCGCGAAATCAACCGTGCGCTGCAGGCACCGGAAGTACAGAAACCGCTGCTCAATGCCGGCTACAAGCTGGGTGGCGGCACGCCGGAAGATCTGGGCAACCTGATCAAGACCGGCATACCGCGGTGGACCAAAGTGGCACGCGAAGGCAACATGAAATTCGACTGAACCTGTGCGAGCCGGGCTTCAGCGCAAGGGGGGCGGCGTTGCATGATCAAAGGGCAAGGTGCGAACCCTGCCCTTTGTTTTTTGCTCTCCATTTAATTGGCTGAACGGCCCGGGAGGCTTGATTTTTTGCAACACGGCCTCCTGATTTCGCCATGCCCATCTATGACTATCGCTGTGGCGGCTGCGGCAAGGACTTCGAGGCGCTGGTCCGCTCCTCGACCAAAGTCGAATGCCCGCATTGCCAGTCCACCACCCTCGAGAAGAAACGGTCGGTGTTTGCCGCTTGAACACGAGCAGCCAGCCTGCCATGGCCGCAGGCCCCTGCGGCAGCTGCGGCCGCCCCGATGGCCCGGGCAGCTGCGGGCTGCGGTAAACGGATTCTCTTTCTCGGCCCCGATCCCGGCGCTCGGGGTCAGGCCTTAGGTCGGCTGCAGCCCGTCACGCCTGCCTGTCTCAGCCGGGCGTGAAATCGCTCTTGGGCGAGCCACAGTCGGGACAGGCGAAGTCCTCGGGTACATCCTCCCAGCGGGTGCCAGGCTCGATGAACTCATCGGGCAGGCCTGCCCGCTCGCTGTAGGTAAAGCCGCAGGGGCCGCAGCGATACAGCCGGGATGCCGGTTGCGGGTCGCTCATGCTGCCGTGGCCTCCCTGTTCATGCGCGTGGCCTCGGCCCGTTCGTTGAAAAGTGAATTGCGCAGCACCTTGCCGGGCAAGGCGCCGGTGTGCCGGCCGTGGTCGAGCAGCACCTGGCCGTTGACGATGGTGTAGTGCACACCTTCTGCCAGTTGCTTCATGCGCCAGGCGCCGCCGGGCAGGTCGGCCACTTTTTCCTCGGGCAGGGCGCGGATGGTGTCAGGGTCGAAAATCACGATGTCGGCGGCCATGCCGGGACGCAGCAATCCGCGGTCGTAGATACCAAATCCCTGTGCCAGGTCGAAGGTGAGTTTCTTCACTGCAGCTTCCACTGACATGATCTTGTGCTTGCGCACCCAGTGGCCGAGCAGGATGCTGCTGTAGCCGTAGCCGCCGCGGAATTGCACATGCGCACCGCTATCTGAAAGGCCGATGTAGGCATGCGGATAATTGAGGATCTTGCCCATCACCTCTGGGTCGAAGCCGCGGATCCCCTGCAGGAATGCGGTGTCCAGATTCTCTTCGACCACCAGATCGAGAAAGGCGTCGATGATGCCCTTGCCCTTGAGTTCTGCGAGTTCCCGGATGGACTTGCCTTCGAGCGGCCGGTTCTTCTCCAGCACGACCTTCTGCACCCAGATGGTGTCGGGCCAGTTCTTGCCCAGAATGGCATTGCCCTTGATGTCGGCTGGCCAGTCCACCAGTTCCACATGCAGCTTGCGCCGCACTTCGGCATCCTGATAGGCGTGCATTTTTTCTTCATCGGTCTGCAGCTGAATGGGATGCCAGGTCGGCACGCCACGGAACACCTGGCAGTTGTGCATGGTGAACTCCGTGGTCACCGTGAGCGGGCTGCAGGTGGGATAGGCGCGTATGCCGGCATGGACCGATTCCTCGATCATGGCGATGTGGTCCTTCCAGGCATGTGGCTTCTTCAGGGTCTGCCCCAACTGGTTGTAGATGACCGGCCGGCCGGTGGTCTCGGCCAGACGGCTCATCAGCCGGTTCTTTTCCTCGGCATCCTTGCCGGAGGCGGCTTGCAGCACGCCGGTGCCCAGTTCCGACAGTACGTCGCTCAGCGCGAAGACTTCTTCCTCGTTGGCCCAGCAGGAGGGAATCATGCTGCCCTGCGGGTCGTAGTGCCCCGTGCTCATGGAGAACGACAGGCCAAGGGCGCCCGCCTCCATGCCTTCACGCACCAGCTTGCGCATGGCTTCGATTTCATCGCTGGTTGCGCTGCGACCCTGGCTGTCCTTGCCCATCACGTAATGCCGCACCGGCGTGTGGCCGAGCAGGGGGGCAGCGTTGACGCCGAGGCGCTTGCCGATGGCCTCCATGTATTCGCCCATGGTTTCCCAGGTGACCTCGACCGAGGTGAGGGTTTCCATGGGGATGGCTTCGACGTAGGAGAGGAATTCGGCGACGCGCTCGCTGGTGCCCGGGCGGACCGGCGCGATACCCAGGGAGCAGTTGCCGAAGATCACCGTGGTCGCGCCGTGGTAGCAGGAGAAGGTGCACAGGGGATCCCAGGTCACCTGGGCATCGAAGTGGCAGTGCGAATCGATGAAGCCGGGCGCCACCACGGCGCCCTGGGCGTCGATTTCCTGTTTTGCCTTGCCACGCAGCTTGCCGATTTCGGCGATGCGACCATTACGGATGCCCAGGTCGGCGCGGAAACCCGGGGCGCCGGTGCCATCGACGATGCGGCCATTACGGATGATGATGTCGTAATCCATGGTTAGTCTGCCTTGATGTTGTTTTCGCGGATGATTTTGGCCCAGCGTGCAGTTTCGATGCGGTTTTCCTCGGCGAACTGCTCGGGGGTGTTGCCCACCGGGATGGATCCGGCCACTTCCATCCGTGCCGTGTTCTCCGGCGAATGGATGATCTTCACGAGTTCGCCATGCAGCTTGTCGATGATGGGACGGGGCGTGCCGGCGGGCGCCATCAAGCCCTTGAAGTTGCTCGAATCAAAGCCGGGAAAGCCGCCTTCGATGATGGTCGGGACGTCGGCCAATGTGCCCAAACGTTTGGGGCCGGCAAAGCCGATGGCGCGCAGCTTGCCGGCCCTGATATTGCCCATGACAACGCCGGGATTGACGAAGAGCAGGTCCGCCTCACCCGTGAGCAGGGCATTGCCTGCCGGTCCGGCGCCCTTGTAGGGCACGGCCAGCAACTTGACATTGGCTTCCTGCATCAACTGGATGATGGACAGATGCCCGCCCGAGCCGCTGCCGGAATGGGCCCAGTTCAGCTTGTTCGGATTGGCTCGTGCCCAGGCGATGACTTCCTGGATGTTGCGTGCGGGAAAGCCGGCGCGCGCCACCAGCACATTGGGGGTGGTGTCGAACTTCGTGATCGGAGCGAAGTCCTTCACCGGGTCGTAGTTGATCTTGTCGTTGAGCAGGGTGGCAAAGATGTGGGTGTTGCCCGCAGCAACCAGCAAGGTATAGCCATCGGGAGCCGAGCGTGCCACGAACTCCGCGCCGATCAATCCGCCGCCACCACCGTGGTTGTCATAGATGATGGGTTGGCCGAGGACTTCGGAGAGCTTTGAGGCAATCGGTCGGGCGATGACATCAGTGCCGCCGCCGGCCGCATAGGGAATGATCCAGCGCATCGGCTTGTTGGGGTAATTCCCCTGAGCCATTGCAGCAGAAATTCCGGCGGTTGCAAGCAGCGCAGCCAGCACGAGTCGCTTCATGTCCTTCCTCCTTGATGTGCTTCGCGGTGTGCCTTGCTTTGGGTTCCCGCTTTCCGGCTTCGCTTCTTCATGTCCGGTTCGGCGGGGCGGGCATTTGCCAGTGTAGCGTTTCCCTCGGTCGAGGGGAGTTGCTGGTCAGTCGGCCACCTTGATGCCGGCAAACTGGATTACCCGTGTCCATTTTGCAAGTTCAGCCCGGATGTAGGCGGTGAGATCCTCCGGTGTCATCTGTGAGGGGTCTGCGCCGATGCCTCTCAGTTTCTCGAGCGCATCCGGCTCGTGAGTCCCTTTGACGATTTCCTGGTGCAGTCGCGTGATGATGTCGCGCGGCGTGCGCGACGGCATTACCAGTCCGTACCAGGACAGCACTTCAAAGCCCTGGGCGCCGGCTTCCGACAGCGTCGGGACATCGGGGAGGGTGGCAACGCGTTTGAGGCTGGCCACGCCGATCAGCCGGATCTTGCCCGACTGCACTTGCGGGGTGGCCAGCGCCACGCTGGGAAAGGCGGCTGAAATGTGGCCGCCCACCAGGTCGGCACTGGCAGGCGCTGCACCCTTGTAAGGCACATGGGTGATCTGCGCCCCGGTGAGGCTGTTGAGCAGTTCCCCGGCCAGGTGGGAAGCGGTGCCGTTGCCTGCCGAGCCGAAGGTCAGTTTTCCGGGTTGTGCCTTCGCCAGGGCAACCAGTTCCTTGAGTGAGCGTGCCTGTACCGAGGGATGCACGGCCAGCACGTTGGCCGACGTGGCGATCATGGCGACCGAGGCAAAATCCCTCTCTGTGTCAAAGGGCAGCTTCGGGTAGAGGGCCGGATTGACGGCATGGGCGAAGGCGGTGAGCAACAGCGTGTGGCCGTCAGGTGCGGATTTGGCGACCTGCTCTGCGGCAATGTTGCCGCCAAAACCGGTGCGGGTTTCCACCAGGACTGGCTGCCCCCACTTCTCGGTGAGTTTCTGTCCGACCAGGCGGGCCGCCACTTCAGTGGGGCCGCCGGCAGCAAAGCCAACCAGGATGCGTATGGGCTTTGCGGGGTATTGCTGCGCCAGGCTCGACGAAGACGCGGCTGCCAGCAGCAGCGCGGCCGCACTGAGGAATGGGGATCGCATGTAAGTCTCCTGGGCGCCTTGTTGTACGGGCTGCGCAAACGCGCGGACCCCGGGGGCGCTGAAGAATTATAGCGTTGGCCCTGCTGCAGCCTGTACGACTGCGGCAGGTGGGCGGTGTGGTCAGGGCAGCGGTGCCGCGCCATTCATGCGGTCGTACTTGAGGAAGTACTTGCGTGCAAAGGCCACCAACTGTGCTTCGCTGGGACTGTCAACGGTCTCCCAGCCGACAATCTGCTTGCCGGTGGCGGGATGGTGCTTCTCGACGTAGTGGCGGAAATCGGCCTGGGCCTGATGTGAGCCGGTGATGAGTACCTCGGCGATGCCAGCCAGCGCCTTGCAGACCTCGGCATAGAACTCGTGTTCGCTGCGCACGGCACTGCCGTGCTGGCGCGTGTGATGGGCGTGTGACTTGACCTTGTGCACCTCCAGGTGTTCGGCGTCGAACTCGAGGATATGGGCGCTATGGTGGTCAATGCGAACCACGGCATGGAAAAGCGTCATGGATAGGCTCCTGTGTGCGTATGAATGCTGTGAAAGCATGCTCTCCCGGATGACGCCTGGCTGCTTTGATCGAAGTCAATCCGGCATGTCCTGGCCCCCAGCAGGGCAGGACATGCAGAGGGCGACTCGATTCGGGGAGGGCCGGTCAGGCCAGCGCCTGCATGAACTGCGCCGAGTTGATGACCGTGGCCTGCTTAGGGAAGACCTTTTCCATCAGCACGCGGTGCACTTCCGCATCCGGATCGGCACACGCATCGCTCAGCACGAGAATGCGGTAATCCATGTCGGCAGCCCAGCGCACTGTCGACAAAATCACGCCGCTGGTGATGATGCCCTGCAGCACCAGCGTGGTGATGTCTCTGGCACGCATCACCGTTTCCAGGTGGGTGGTGGAGAAGGCGCCGACCCTCACCTTGGTCACTTGCACTTCACTGCCCTGAGGTGCGAGCGCCTCATGGATGGCCGCGCCCGGTGTGCCATCGACCAGCCGGTTGGCCTTTTTGGCATCGCTGAATCGCATGTTGCGCGGACTGACTTCCGGATGGCCGGGGCGGAAGCGCACGGCGACATGCGCTACCGTCAGTCCGGCCTTGCGCGCCGCAGCCAGGTTGGCTGCCGCCTGGGTGACCAGGGCACCGCGCTGAGGCTCCTGGAAATTGCCCAGGATGTCGTTCTGGAAATCCATCGACAAGAGCGCAGCGGCGCCCTTGTTCATCGTGATGCCGTCCGCCATGAAATGCTCCGGTTGTGTTCGATGGCTTGATTATCTCCCACGGCAGCAAGTAGCAGAGGCTTGCGTCTCGGCGGCCTCGATTCGCTTGAATAATAGGATCAGGAAGCACTGAACACGGGGGGAAGCCCCCTTGTATATCCCCCACATCAGAGGCAACAGTTGAACGGTGATCCTCGATTCGAGACTTGACCCGTGTTTCCCTAATCATTAATTCTGATACCTGCCCAGGCTATTCTCTGCACTTTTATTCAGCGAATTTGCGATTCGGGACAATAGCCGGCAGCCGCATTCGCAGCGCCGCCATGGAGGCGCTATCCTTGGCCCTGCAAAAATTTCACCGCCAGCACGGCCGGCGCAATGGCCGGATTCCCAAGGAGCAGGACCATGGACCTGAGCTTCACCCCTGCGGAGCAGGACTTCCGCGCCAACGTGCAGCGCTTTCTCGCAGAGAAACTGCCGCCCGGCCTCGCCGCCAAGGTGCGTGACGGCAAGCGCCTCACCAAGTCCGACATGGAAGCCTGGCATGCCCTCCTGAACATGCAGGGCTGGCTCGCCAGCCACTGGCCGGTGGCGCAGGGCGGCACCGGCTGGACCCCGGTGCAGAAATTCATCTTCGAGCACGAATGCGCCCTCGCCAACGCGCCACGCATCGTGCCCTTCGGCGTCAACATGCTCGGACCGGTGCTGATCAAGTTCGGCACCCCAGCCCAGCAGCAGCACTGGCTACCACGCATCCTCGACGGCTCGGATTGGTGGTGCCAGGGCTACTCCGAGCCGGGCGCCGGCTCCGACCTCGCCTCGGTGAAGACCACCGCCGTGCGTGCGGGCGACCATTACGTCGTCAACGGCCAGAAGACCTGGACCACCCTGGGCCAGCATGCCAACATGATCTTCTGCCTGGTGCGCACCAACCCGGAGGTAAAGCAGCAGGAAGGCATCAGCTTCCTGCTGATCGACATGACCTCCCCCGGCGTGGAGATCCGCCCCATCATCACCCTCGACGGCGGGCACGAGATCAACGACATCTTCTTCACCAACGTCAAGGTGCCCGTGGCCAATCTGGTGGGCGAGGAGGACAAGGGCTGGACCTGCGCCAAGTATCTCCTCACCTATGAACGCACCAATATCGCGGGCGTGGGCTTTTCCGTGGCGGCGCTGGAACGCCTGAAAGCCATTGCCTCGCGCGTCATGAAAGACGGCCGGCCGCTGGCGCAGGACCCGCTGTTCGCCGCCCGCATCGCGCGCGTCGACATCGACCTGGAGAACATGAAGACCACTAACCTGCGCGTGATCGCCGCCGCTGCCGAAGGTGGCGCACCCGGCGCGGAGAGCTCCATGCTGAAGATCAAGGGCACCGAGATCCGCCAGGAACTGACTTCGCTCACCCGCCGCGCCATGGGCCCGTATGCCCTGCCCTGGCTGGAAGAGGCGCTCGATGGCGACTACACAGGCGACACCATCGGCCCGCAGGAAGCGGCCTATGCCGCCATGCAATACTTCAACTACCGCAAGTTCTCCATCTTCGGCGGTTCCAACGAAATCCAGAAAAACATCATCGCCAAGATGATTTTGGGATTGTGAACAGGCCATGAACTTCAACCAGACCGAATCACGCCGGATGCTCAGCGAGACCCTGGGCCGTTATCTGGGCGAGCAGTACAGCATCAAGGTACGCCACGCCATCACCGCCTCCCCGCAGGGCTACAGCCCGAAGCAGTGGGCGGCACTGGCGGAGATGGGCGCCATCGGCGCGCTCTTCACCGAGGAACAGGGTGGCTACGGCGGCACGGGCTTTGACATCACCACCGTGTTCGAAGCCCTGGGCCGCGGCCTGGTGGTCGAGCCCTTCCTCGCCAGCGGCGTGCTGGCTGGCAGCGCCCTCGTCCACGCCGGCAATACCGAGCAGCAGGCGCTGATCGCCAGCCTCATCGATGGCAGCCACATCGCCACGCTGGCGCATGAAGAAGCCGATTCACGCTATGCGCTCAACCATGTCACCACCCGCGCCACGCGCGAGGGTGACAGCTATCTCATCACCGGTGCCAAGGCCGTGGTGCCCTTCGGCGACCAGGCGCAGACCCTCATCGTGTCGGTGCGTACCAGCGGCGCAAACACGGAGCCATCCGGCATCTCGCTCTTTCTCGTCCCGGCCGGTTCGCCCGGACTGCAGGTGCGCGGCCATCCCAATGCCGATGGCACGCGCGCCGCGGAACTCGTCTTCGACCAGGTGCGCGTGCCCGCCTCTGCCCTGCTCGGCCAGGAAGGTGCAGGCCTCGCCACACTGGAATTCGCCATCGGCCGCGGCGTCCTCGCCCTGTGTGCGGAGGCGCTGGGCATCATGGAGGTCATCCGCCAGTTCACCGTCGAATACCTGCAGACGCGCAAGCAGTTCGGCAAGCCCATCGGCAGCTTCCAGGCGCTGCAGCACCGCATGGCCACGGTGTTGCTGGAGATCGAGCAGGCGCGCTCGGCGGTGATCAACGCCGCCAGCAACCTGGATGCCGACCGCATCACCCGCGAGCGCAGCCTGTCAGCCGCGAAATACACCATGGGCCGCACCGGCACCCTGGTGGCCGAGGAATGCATACAGCTGCACGGCGGCATGGGCGTGGCCTGGGAAATGACCATGCCGCATTACGCCAAACGCCTGGTCATGATCGACCACCAGCTGGGCGACGAGGACCACCACCTGGCCCGTTACAGCGCGCTGGGCCAGGCCGCATGAACACCACCCCGCAATCTGCATTGCCGCTGGCCGGCATCCGCGTGCTCGACCTCTCCCGGGTACTGGCCGGCCCCATGTGCGGCATGGTGCTGGGCGACTTCGGCGCCGAGGTGATCAAGCTGGAACACCCCGGTCGCGGCGATGACACCCGCGACTGGGGCCTGCGCGTCGGCAAGACCGAGACCGCCTACTTCAACAGCGTGAACCGCAACAAGCGCTCGGTCACGCTGGACCTGCAGAAACCCGAAGCCCTGAAGCTGGTGCTGGACATCGCCCGCCAGAGCGATGTCGTGATCCAGAACTTCAAGTTCGGCGGCGCCGAGAAAATGGGCCTGGGCTACGAACAGATCCGCGCCGTGAAGCCCGACATCATCTATTGCTCGGTCTCTGGCTACGACCGCACCGGCCCCGAGGCGGCCCGCCCCGGCTACGACCTGCTGGTGCAGGGCGAAGCCGGCCTGATGTCGCTCAACGGCGAGCCCGGCCAGGGCGCGCTCAAGTTCGGCGTCGCGGCAGTGGACATGTTCACCGGCATGTACTCGGCACAGGCAGTGCTGGCCGCCCTGTTCGAGCGGCAGAAGACCGGGCGCGGCAGGCACATCGAAATGGCGCTGTTCGACTGCGGCCTCATGATCACCGCCTACTACGGGCTGGAGGCCATGCTGATGCAGAAGGACCCGCCCAAATATGGCAACGCCCATCCCTCGGTGGTGCCCTATGGCGTGTTCGATGCCGCGGACGGACCGCTGGTGATCACCGTGGGCAACAACGCGCAGTTCGAACGCTTCTGCCGCGAGGTCATCGCGCGCCCCGACCTCGCCAGCGACCCGCGCTTTGCCACCAACCTGGATCGCAGCGCCAACCGCGAGCAGCTGATGCCCGAGGTGCTGCGTGAACTGCGGCGGCACAAGCGCCGCTGGCTGCTGGAGCAACTGTCAGCCAACGGCATTCCCTGCGGCGAAGTGCTGGGGCTGTACGAGGCACTCACCTCGGAGCGCGCCGCGCGCGGCGGCCTGGTGACCGAACAGCCGCATCGCGTCGCCGGCAGCACCCATGTGCTCGCACCACCCTACCGCCTCGATGGCGAGCGCCTGCCGGTGCGCCACGCCCCGCCCGAACTGGGCGAAGGCACGCAGGATGTGCTGTCCGGCCTGCTGGGGCTGGGCGAAGCGGAGCTGGCCAGGCTGAAGGCCGCCGGGGTGATCTGATACGGACCGGGGTTCACGAGGTTTACCCCCTTGTCAAAGGTTCTTCACCGATTTGACTGCCTCCGAGAAAATGGATCCCCGCCTGCGCGGGGATGACAGTAGTGAGTTATCCCTGCTTCCAGATATGAGGCCATTGTTTCGGTAGGCACTGCAGACAGATTCGCAGATACCAGACCTTTCCCCGCAAATCG
>CANJJT010000098.1:0-16338 GCA_947474715.1 Betaproteobacteria bacterium | reverse complement strand
GCTCATGTTCTCATCACAGTCCTTCGGGCAGCATGCCGGGCATGGTGGTGCGCAGAAGCCCGGACGCAAGCCCCCTGCCGGGTTGTCGGTCGGTGCCGCCTTCTCGCCGTCAGGGGAGCTCTGGATCACCGGGCTGGACGAGCAGTCCCGCTTGTTCGTGCAGGCCAGCCCGGATCTGGGCCAGACCTGGGGCGCGCGCCGCATCCTCGACAATCAGGGCGATGCCGTTTCCGCCGATGGCGAAAACCGCCCCAAGATCGCTTTCGGGTCTCACGGTGCGGTCGTGATCAGCTACACCAAGCCGCTGGCCAGGCCCTACACCGGGGACATCCGCATGCTGCGGTCGTCCGATAGTGGAAAGACCTTTTCCGTGCCTTTTACCGTGCATGACGACCGGCAGTTGATTACCCACCGCTTCGAGTCCATCCATTTCGACCGGCAGGGCGCCCTGCATGTGCTGTGGGTGGACAAGCGCGATGCGGAACTGGCGCGTGTGCGTGAAGGCGGGCGACGTGATGCCTACGACGGGGCGGCAATCTACGGCAAGGTGTCACATGATGGCGGGGCTTCGTTCGGGCCGGACCTGAAGCTGGCGGATTATTCCTGCGAGTGCTGCCGGATCGCCATCGTCGAGACGCCGCATTCCGGCCTGGCCGCCCTGTGGCGGCATGTTTTTCCCAAGAGCATCCGCGATCACGGATTTGCCCTGTTGTCCGCACTGGGCAAGGGCCAGGCGCCGTCCCGTGCCTCCTACGACGAATGGGTACTCGGCGCCTGTCCGCATCAAGGTCCTGGCATGGCCAATGCGGCCGCTGGCGGATTCCATGCCGTCTGGTTCGGCATGCGCCAGGGCGACGCCGCGGTGCACTACGGCCGGCTGGCCCCTGACGGCATGCCACAGGGATTGGTGCGCAAGTTGCCGGACGCACAGGCCGAGCATGCCGATGTGGCTGCAGCGGGCGGCCGGGTGGCGATTGTCTGGCGCAGCTTCGATGGCCAGCGCACGCGTGTGCGTGCCTGGGTGTCGGGGGACGATGGCGCGACTTTCGTTCTGAAGGAATTGATGGCAAGCGCTCGTGATAACGACCATCCCCGCCTGGCAATGCGGGGTGACGATGTTTTTGTGGTGTGGCGAACGGAAAGGGAAGTCAATGTGCGCAAGATCCCCTGGTAGGCTGGCGTGCTGGATGCGGCTGGTCTGGCTGCTCGGGTTGGTGGCATGTGGCAGCGCCATGGCAGCACCGCCCGCGGCAACCCGGTCGTTCGAGCGGGGCACCTGGCAGAGCCTGAAGAAGGAACTGCCCCGTCCCGGCATCGTGGTGTTCACCACCACCGACTGTGCCTACTGTCCCGATGTCATCGAATCCGTGGCGGCCGACCTGAAGCAGTCGAAGTCGCGCGCGACCCTGGCGGTGGTGGTCATGGATGGGGCCAGCCAGCCAGCTTCCTGGCTGGCAGAGCCGCACTACCGTAAAGCCGACCGGCTGTACGTGTTCAATGGTCAGGCCAGCGCATTGCGCCATGGCATCGATCCAAAGTGGCGTGGGATGACCCCTTACCTGGCCTTGTTTGGCCGCACCGGCGAGCCGCAGTTCGTCGTGGGCAGGCCGTCACCGGCAGAGATGGCGGCATTGCTGTCGCCATGACTGCCTCTGCCTTCGATGCCGGCATCGATCGGGAAGCGCTGCTGCGCACCGCATTCAGGATCACCGTGGTGATCGCGGTGCATGCGGCGGCACTGGCCTTCTTCCTGCATCCGGCGGCGCGCCAGGCACGTGAACTGCTGCTGGCGCCGCTGGACGTGCGCCTGATCGAACTGCCGCCGGCTCGACTTTACTGATTAAGCATTCTTGAGTCATCATCTTGTACAATGTTCCTGTCCAGTTAGAGAAGGCCCACCATGACCATTGAAACCACATACAGCCAGGCCAGAGAGCATTTGAAGTCGCTCATGGATCGCGCTGTCGACGATCGGGAGGTCATCGTGGTGCGCCGTCGCACCGGGGGCGATGTGGCCATGATTGCTGCCGATGAACTCGAGAGCCTGGTGGAGACTGCGCACCTGTTGCGCTCTGAGAAGAACGCTGAGCGGCTGCTTTTAGCGCTATCGCGTGCACGCGCAAAAAACATTGCGCCCACGACCATGGCCCACCTCAGAAAACTGGTGGGCGTAGATGCCTAAAGGCGATCGAACCGCCGTCTGCCACCCGGAGTTTTTAGAAGACCTGCAGCACTGGGTTGAGACGGACCGTCGTACCGCAAAGAGACTGCTGGAGTTGGTGCAGGCCATTTTGCGCGACCCCTTCGATGGCATCGGCAAGCCCGAACCGTTGAAATATCTGGGTCCTGATGTCTGGTCGCGGCGCATTACGCAGGAGCATCGCTGTGTCTACCTGATCAAGTCCGACCGGGTCGAGTTCTTGCAAGGCCGTTACCACTACTGAGACAGACCAAGCGTCAAACAAAACGCCCACAAGGCGGGAACCGTGTAGGCGTGATTTAAGTGATTTTCAGTTTGCTACCGCTTCGATATAGACCGCGTCAAGGGGTAGCCTTGTCAACTTGCAAACATATCCATTTTTGATCAGTGTCTGTTCCCAGTGTTTTCACCAAGCAGTCGCATTCAGCAAAGCGGCGCTAACATGGCATGAGCATTAAGGCGTGAGGGCGTTGCGCCGATTGTCTGAGGCGGCTTCCTCATACTGAGGTACCAGAGATCGTTGCCCGCCCAACCCATCCTCACCCAGCCGGTTCAGCAAAGATCAGGCCCCAAAAAGCCGTTGACGAATCAACGGCTTTTTAACAAGGCTGGCGGGATGAAGGGGATTGGAGCGCTCAGTAATCCCTACCGGTACCAATGACATTCGTTGTTTCGCCAGATTGTGGCATTGAGCTTAATTCTGGAAATTGCTCTGGATAGACACGTGCAGCCATTGAGGCGCGGTGGAGCTGATAGCCCCAGCAATATGCAGTGGCAGACGAAGTATGCGGTGAAGATCAAAGCCCGCACAGATTAAAAAATTCCGCACGGGTTCTGCCCGAGCTATTGCTGCAGGTCCAAGGACCTACGCCCCAGTGGGTCTGGGCGCTGGCAGAAGGTCCGTGGCGAGCATGGCATTGCTGTCTCTACACCGCCCTTGCCAAATCAGCTCGCGTACGCGGAATGGCTGCCTTGGCGCGGTTGATAGGCAATCTTTACCGTAGGGTTTTCCGTAGCAATTTCTTGTTAGTTAAAAAATCACCAAGCACATGCATACTTATGCATCATGGGGGTGTGACCGGGAAACTCCGCGCGGGGACTTGCTGCGTTCATCTCCAGGATTATGAAGGGGCTCGAATCAGGGTCGGACCGGCCCGTTGCCTTGGCGCCGACGATTCCACCGGCCTCGACCTTGTTGTCTACGATCAGGGCTGGCCCAGAGACTCGGGGAACTTCACGCTGATTATCGGCACACGGCTGTCGGGAGCACTTCCAACAGCCGCTGGCTGTGCAAAGACAGGTTGAAAACGATCTGAAGCGGTGAATGTACCGCCCATCACTCGATGGGCTTGTCTCACTTCGCCTTGATGTTGGCCTTTTTTACCAGATCGGAAATCTTCGCGACGTCTTCGGCGATGGAGGCCTTAAATTCTTCCGGGCGGTTGGCGATCAGCTGGCTCGACTCGTAGCCTGCCTTGCGGAACTGGGCACGGGTGTCCTCATCATTGATCAGACAACGCCGGATCTCCGTGTAGTTTCTCTCGATGATGTCGCGCGGGGTCTGCACCGGCGCGAAAAATCCGTACCAGAGATTGCCTACGTAGGTCCCCATGCCCGGCACCGTCTCGGTAATGAGAGGCACATTGGGGCGTGAGGGCAACCGCTGGTTGGCAAGGATGGCCAGCAGTTTTATTTTTCCGGTTTCCAGCATGCCCTGGGGCGAATTCACGTCGGTCATGGCCATCTGCAGCTCGCCGCTCATGACTGCCGCGAGAAAAGCTGCCGTGCCCTTGGGGTAAGGGATATGCACCATATTCGTTGCGGTGGTGATGGTCAGCGCCTCGGTTGCCAGGTGATTCACCGAACCCACCCCCACCGAGCCGTAGTTGATCTTGCCCGGATTAGTCTTTGCATAATTCACCAGATCGGCCATGGACTGAACCGGCAATTCCGAATTGATGAAGATGCCCTGCACGCCGTAGACAGCCTTGGTGACAGGCTCCAGGTCGCGGCGCACGTCGAACGAGGTGTTCGCCCCCATGGCCAGATCGGAAACCATGGTGCTGGCGGCAAACCCCAGCGTGTAGCCGTCGGGCGCCGCAGCCTTGATGTAACTCGCACCGATGAAGCCGTTGGCGCCCGGTTTGTTGACCACCACCACCGGCTGCTTGAGCGGGCCGCTCATGCAACTGGCCGTGATGCGCGCGATCATATCTGCCGGTCCGGGACCGAACTGGATGGCAAGCTGCACCGGCTTGCTCGGATACTGCGAGTGTGCAGCATTGCAGGCCAGCAGTGCCAGTACCGCCAGCAAGCGGAAAACGCCTTTCGTTGCCATGTTTCCTCCCAATAGTGCTGTCTGCAATAGGTTGAATCGGTTTTTCCGAATTCGTGTTTTTTCTTTTCTGCATAGCAAGGACAAGTGTAGCCCAATACCAGAACTGCGGTCGTCCGTCGAACGTCTTTCGCCTTTGTCGCCGGATCATGCCAAAATCGCCGCACACTAACAGGAGGGATCACGCGATGAAGTTCGGCTTTTATCTGCCAACACGCGGCAACACGTGTCTGCCCGGACCGCTCACCACGCTGGTCCAGCAGGCGGAGAAGTTTGGTTTTTCCGCCACCATGGTGGGCGACCACATCGTCTTTCCGGTCACTGTCGAATCATCCTACCCCTACACCGCGGACCATCGGTTTCCGGGCGGCGGCGATGCGCTGGAGCAGATGTCCCTGCTGGCCTTCCTCGCGGCAAGCACCACCACCCTGCGTCTGGTCACAAGCGTCCTCATCGTGCCGCAACGCAACCCGCTGCTCGCCGCGAAGACCCTGGCCACCATCGACGTGCTCTCCGGGGGCAGGCTTACCGTGGGTGTGGGCCTGGGATGGATGCGCGAGGAATTCGAAGCGCTGGGGGTGGACTGTTTCGACCGCCGTGGCGCGGTTACCGACGAGTACCTGCGCATCTTCAAGCTGCTTTGGACGCAGGATCCGGTGGAATTCTCCGGACGCTTCTACAGCTTCAAGCCCCTGCGCTGCCTGCCTCACCCGGTGCAGAAACCGCATCCTCCCATTCTGGTCGGAGGCAGCACCAAGGTGGCGCTGCGCCGTGCTGCGCGCTTTGGCGACGGCTGGCATCCGGTCGGTGCCAATCCCGGCGAGCCGCTCGATCCCGCAGAATTGATCCGCTCACGCGATGAGCTTTTTCGCCTGGCCGAGGCAGAGGGGCGCGACCCGAAGTCCATCGCGATCTCGTACAAGGTGCCGGTTTCCGACCCGTCGCTAATCGCCTATTACGCACGCAGAGGGGAGCGGGCGCCCTTTTCCGGCTCCGCCGACCAAATCGCCGAAGACATCGGCCGCTATGCCGCCCTCGGCGTCAGCGAGTTGATATTCGACTTTCGCAGCGAAGTGCTGGCCGAAAGCCTGGAGCGCATGGAGCGCTTTGGCGAAGTGATAAGACGTAAATAGGGCCGAGTACGGTGATGAGAATAGCTCAACAGAACATGGTTAAGAGCGGACGTAGTATGACAATTGGTAGAGTCAATCGCGTCCAGGCCGATGGCGAGAGCCGAGGTAAGCCATGACCAGTATCACCCACGGAACGACCAACGTCTTCGTCGATTTTGGTTTTCCCGATGCTGTTGAGCGGCAGACCAAGACCCGCCTGGCGCAGGCCGTCAATGACCTGCTTGGGCGCGAAAGCTAAATCAGCGCGGAATCGCCACCGTCCTCGGAGTGACGCAACCCGAAGCCTCAGCCCAGAAAAGCGACCACCTTGCCCAATTTTCCGTCGAGCGCCTGATGGCGTTTCTTCCCGCGCTCAATCAAGACGTGTAGATCATGATCCGGCCTCGTGCCACTAGCGGCGAGATCGGACATATTTCAGTGCTGGCAGCGCAGCAGACACCGGCTGCCTGATCAGATCACCGCTTCCAGTGCCTTGCGATCAAGCAGGTTGAGCATTTTCGGCGAGGGGCCGCTCAAAGCGAACGCGAACTGCACGGCGACACTTACATGGGTGATAGCCTGCGAGTAACGATCAACGATCAACTTGAAGGAATTCAGAAAAAGCCTCAACTCGTTGCACGGGGTACCTTCGGTCGCCGAAGTTGACGACTGGTGAGTAAGACCACCCGAACGGGGTTCCTGCCGCAATGCCTCAGCGAAACCCCTTGCGCAAGCGCTGCCACCAACCCGTTCCGGACGATGCATCTGCCGGCCTCTCTTCACCCCTGGCTACCCCCGATTCCAGCTTCATGTGATCGCGTTCCATGACGCCGGTGCGTTCGTTGCCGAGGAAGAAATTGCGTGCCAGCGAAGACCCGGTGACTTCGAAGTAGGGCAGGGGAAGCAGGCGGGTTTCGCCTTCGGCTCCGGCCATGCCGTCCGGGCCGGCGGCATGGGCCTTCAGGCAGTCCAGCGCGAACAGGTAATGCCCCAGCGAGTAGTGGTTGGTTTCCACGGCGACGTGCATGGCGTGTTCGGCCAGCCGGTAGGCCTGGCTCGGCGTGCGCGGTCGCCACGGCAGCATGGTGGGTCCCTGCAGGGGCAGGGCGGCAATGGCTGCGGCTGGTTCGCTCTGGCCGAAGTGGCGCAGCACTTCGCACAGTTCATGGCCGCTGCGCGCGAAGGATTCGAAGGTCGCGGCGGACAGGCTGTCGCCGGGGCTGCTGATGCGGTACTCGGCCAGCCGCTCGGGCAGCATCTTCAGGTCGTGCCGGGCGAGGAAGCGCACCCAGTAATCGAAGTCCTGCAGTTGCAGCATCAGTGGATTGAACTCGCCGGTGGTGTGTATCGCCGTCATGCGGAACATCGGCGTGATGGCGCACAGGCAGTTGCCCTTGAAGAACATGCGCGCCAGCCAGTCGTGGCGCTCGAAGGCCTCGCCGCCGAAGTCCTGCCCGAGGATGTGGGCTTCATCGGGCTGACGCCTGCCTTCAGCGTCGATCAGCCAGGGGCGGAAGAACACCGCATCCGTATCGGGGTGGCTTTCCAGCCAGGCGAACTGCTGCGCCAGTTTGTCCGGCAGCCAGCGATCATCGGACGAGCACAGTGCCAGATAGCGGCCGCGCGCGCGACTCACGGCGCTGTTCAGGGTGATGCTGGGGCCGGCGCGATGGCTGTTGCGCACGGCGTGGATGCGCGGGTCATTGAAACTGCGGATGACCTCGAAGGTGCGGTCCGGGGAACAATCGTCATTGATCAGCAGTTCGAAATCGCCGAAGGTCTGCGCGAGGATGCTTTCGATGGCATTGCCAACATGGTCCTCATGCCGATAGGCCGGCATGCAGACGCTGATCAGGGGCGTGTCACTCATGGGGCGATGCACTCCGCGATGCGCCGGGCCACGGCTGCGGCATCGAAGTTCCAGCCTATGGGCAGGCTGAGCACTTCGCGGGCCAGGCGTTCAGCCCGGGGCAGGGAACCGGGGGCCAGGCCTAGCGTGGCATAGGCGGCCTGTAGGTGTGGCGGGGTGGGGTAGTGCAGCCCGGTTTCAATCCCGACGGCGCCCAGCTTCTCGCGGATCTGGTCCCGCACTGACGAGCGGACCACGTAAAGGTGCCAGGCCGATTCGACGTTGGCCGTCGTGGCTGGCAGGCCAAGGCCGCAGGCGGACAAGCCGCCTGCATAGTGTTCGGCCTGGGCACGGCGACGCTCATTCCAGTGATCGAGACGGCGCAGCTTGACCCGCAGACAGGCGGCCTGGATTTCGTCCAGCCGGGAATTGCGCGCCAACTCCGGATGCACGTATTTCTGTGAGGAGCCGTAATTACCCAGGCGGCGCACCCGTTCAGCCAGCGCTGCATCCCCGGTGACGACGGCACCACCATCGCCCAGGGCGCCGAGATTCTTGGCAGGATAGAAGCTGAAGGCGGCGGCATGGCCGAGTGATCCGGTGCGGCGGCCCTGGTAGCGTGCGCCATGGGCTTGCGCTGCGTCCTCCAGCACGAACAGGCCGTGCCGTGCCGCAATGGCGTTGATGGCATCCATGTCAGCCGGCTCGCCATACAGGTGCACCGGGACGATGGCCCGGGTGCGCGGCGTCAACGCAGCAAGAATGGCCGAAGGGTCGATGTTGAAGTGGCCCTCTGCAGGTTCCACCGGCACCACTGTGGCGCCGCAGGCCGTGACGGCCAACCAGGTGGCGATGAAGGTGTGGCTGGGAACAATGACTTCATCGCCCGGGCCGATGCCCGCTGCCCGCAGCGCCAGTTCCAGGGCATCCATGCCGTTGCCCACGCCGACGCAGTGGCCGGTGCCGCAATAGGTGGCAAATTCCTGCTCGAAGGCGGCGACCTCTGGCCCCTGCACGTAGCTACCCTGACTGCGCACCCGCAGCAGCGCGGCGTCGAGTTCATCTGCCACCTCGGCATTCAGGGAGGCCAGGTCGAGGAAGGCTGTCTTCACGGGCTGGTCACAGCCGTGACGAAGGTGTCGTGCTCACGGTAGTAGTCGGCCTCGTCGTAGAAGTCCGAGGCCAGGGCCATGCACACGGCGCCGGAGGAGAAGTTGTTGATCTCGCGCCAGACCATGGGCGGGATGTACAGGCCGTAGTAGGAACGGTTCAGGTGGAAGGTGCGGCTTTCGCGGCCATCGTCGAGCACCACGTCGAAGCTGCCGGACATGGCGATCAGCATCTGGTGCAGGGCCTTGTGCGCATGGCCCGCGCGGCTGGCGCCGCCCGGTACGTCATAGAGGTAATAGACGCGACGGAATTCGAAGGGCATATGCCGTCCGGACTCGACGAAGGTCAGGTTGCCCCGGGCATCGGGCACGCGCGGCAGTTCGATGATGCGGCATAGCGACAGGCTCATTGTGGGTACCTGTCGTTTTCGGCCGTGACAATCATGCCGATGTTGGCCAGCAGTTCCACGGGCAGTTCGCCGGATATCTCGTTCATGGCTGACAGCAGTTGCGGTGAGTAATCGAGCATCATCGAGTTGGCCAGCGGTTTCAGGAAGAAGCCCCGCGAAGACCGCTCGGTGTAGCCGGCTTCCTCGATGTCATGGCGCAGGGTCGCCAGTGAGTATACGCGCCGGTGCCCGACCACTCCGTCGCGGGCGCTGAGGCTGTCCAGGGCGGGTTGCAGGCCCATGATGACGGCCAGCCGGCGGTGCAGCGATTCGCGGTTGGGCACGACCACCAGCAGCCTGCCGCCGGGGGCGAGCCAGTTGCGCAGGCGTTCGAGCAGCGCCACCGGATCTGCCACGTGCTCCAGCACGTGGGAGGCGATGATGGCATCGAATCGTGCCGCACCCGGGTCGAACGCCTCGAACAGGGCATGGCAGGCATGCACCTGCGTGGGCCACGTTTGCTTCAAGCGTTCGATCAGGGTGGCGGCCCCTTCGACCACCGTCACCTCGCGCCCATCCTCGACCAGCGCCCGCGTGACGATGCCGTCGCCATAACCCAGTTCCAGCACGCTGCGCGCCTGGCCCAGTGAGGCCAGCAGCCAGCGGCAGCAGTGTTCCTGGCACAGATCCTCGATGTGCTTGTCCGGCACGTCGGGATTGAGGTGGTAGCTTTGTGCGATGCGCTCGAGTTCGTTCTTGTCCATGCGTTTTGATGGGTCCGGTTCAGGTCCAGGCCTTGGACCAGGTATCGGCCAGCTTCAGGCCCTGCACCACCTGGTCATTGAGTGAGCTGGCAAAAAAGCCTGCGGAAGCCCCGATCAGGGCCGTGCTGGGTAGTTGTTCCTGCAGCCCGGCCAACTGGCTGAGGAATTGCCGCCGATTGTGCCAGCCCGGGTGCATGAGTGCCTGATCAAGCGTCATGGTGGTGGACCATGTAACCGATTCGGGCGCATCGATGACGCCCATGTCCGCCAGTTCCCGCGCAAGCAGGGTGTCGCCGGATGCTGCCTCGGGGCCGGAAGCTTCCGATGGCGGACGGCATTCCACCACCAGGCGGTGTTCCGCAGGATCCAGGCCTGCGCAGACTTCCTGATCGGTGATGCGGTAGCTGGCGTAGCGGGCATCGGGCACGAACAGGGTGCTGAACGAGCGCAGCAGTTTGTGCGCGGGAATGACCATGAAACCCAGTCCGACCGAGGCCCGCTGATAGGCCGGCTGCTCGGCCTGAGGATCGAGCAGGCCGAGCAGCCGGCTCGGGTCGGCTGACCAGGCAAGCTGCTCCGTTGCCAGTTGCCTGCCATCGGCCAGTGTCAACTGCACTGTCCGGCCCTGGCACTGTGCGGCAACCGGTTGTGCTGCGATCACTTCAATGCCGGGATGGATGGCGATGCATGCGGCCAGCGCTTCGGCAAGGGCGCCGGCATGGCCGGCCACCGGGTAGTGGAAGCGGGTTGCGGGCAGTTGCTGCGGGGTGGTGGTGAATTGCGACAGCAGGGTCTCCGGGTGAAACAGCGGCAGCCAGGGGACACGGTGATACAGCGCGATCACCTCGCGGGTGGCACATCCGGCGATCTTGCGGCACAGTGGTTCGAACAGTTCGGCGTGCAGGCTGGGTCCATGATTGGCCGTCGAGGCAGTTTCCAGGTCGGTGTCCAGGAACAGGGTGTCGGCGAGCTTGCGTGAGGCATGCAGTCTGCCACGGGGTGTGCGGCAGATGTGCTCCAGTTCGCCATGGATGCGGGCGGCCAGTTCCGGCGTCAGCGTCTTCAGGACATCGAAGCGGTTGGCGATGAAGAGGTCGGGCAGGATGCGGCCTGCATGCAGCAGCGATGGCGTGGCGATCTCGCGGCAGGGCAGCAGGCCCTGCACGTATGCGCCCACGCGTGCGGCAAAGCGCCCGCAGTCGTTGCGCCTGCCCGGGTCATAGTCCTGAAGGTCGGGGGAGGCTTCGGCATTGAAGGCGCCGAATTCCAGCAGGATCATGCCCGCGTCAAAGCGGCGCTCGCCAAGGCGGAATCCGGCAAAGTGGCCACCCCAGCCCCTGGCGGGATTCAGTAATCTAACCGGGCATCCGCATCGGGCCAGCTCCAGCGCGGCCACCATGGCTGCCAGGTTGTTGCCGACGATGAGCGGATCGGCGCTCATTCACTCTCTTTCGGCACGCGCAATGGCGTACAGCTCCGACCCATGCTCGGGCAGATGCTTTCCCAGGCCGTAAAGCCCGTCCAGCATGCGTGCATCGAGCATGCCGTCTTCCTGCAGGCCGGCCATCTGCGCGTGGGTGAAGGGCTTGATGAAGAAAGTGCCAGTCTCCTCGATGGTGAAGCTAGCCGAGCGCAAGGCCTGCGTCAGCCGTTCTGCATCGTAAGTCATGGATTGCTGCATGCGCTGCTGGGTGGCCGATACGTCATGAACGTCCTTGATCAGCCCCATCTCCAGTGCCAGCAGCCGGTGCAGGGAGCGGGCATTGGGGACGTAGACATGCACGCTGGTGTTGTCGTGACAGAGGGAATGGGCGGCTTTCAGCAGGGCGGCGGGATCGGGGGCTTCATGCAGCACGCTGCTGAGCAGGATGCAGTCGAAGCGCACTGCGGCCAGACGATCGGCCAGTTCTTCCAGGGTGCCGCGATGGACCTGCACGCCAGCATGCTGGCGTGCGAGTTGCGCGGCCTGTTCATGGAAACGTGCAGCCGGCTCCACGACATGCATGGCTTCAGGGGCCTGGTAGTGCAGGAACAAGGGATCTTCGCCGCAGCCCACTTCCAGAATGGTGGCAGGGCGGAATCGGGCCAGTTGCTCGATGACACGCCGCCGGCGATAGGCCGCCTGGGTCTCCTCGAATGGCAGGCTGGCATAGTCGGACTGGTAACGCTCCAGGTCACGCATGGGCCGTCATCCTCTTGATCAGTGTTGCCCGGGGCGATTCGGAAAATCCCAGGCTGTGCTTGAAGCGCATCAGCCCGGGGTTGGGAACGCCCTGCGCGGTGGAGATGCCGGCATCGAGAATGCGTATCCCCTCGTGCCTGCAATATTCATGGATGCCCGCTGCGAGCCCGACCACCGGGGACAGGGTCTGCCTGTCTGCGGCATCGCCCCAGTAGAAGACGTAGAGGATGTGCTCGTCGATGCGCATGCAGATGGCCGAGGCAGCCATGTCATCCGGATGGCCGTCGCGCACCAGGCCGAAGTAGGGGACCCGTCCGGGGAACAGCCTGTCCATGGTGACCAGGCCCTCATGGGTCATGGTCAGCGGGTGGCCCCTGCGCCTGCGATTGTCGGCAATGAGCTGATACGCCTGCCCATGGTGTTCCTCGGGCAGTTGCACGAACTGCCAGCCTTCGCGCTCGCATTTGCGAAAGCGCTTCAGGTTGCCGCGGGACATGCGCTCAGGCAGCGTACGCTCATCCACCTGCAGGTCTTGATTGATGTCCGCATGCAGTATGGTGTAGCCATTGTGAAGCAGCATCCGGGTGCTGTCGGCCACGCGTGCGGCATCGTGACCACCGGGTGGCAACACCATCACCAGTTCCTCTGCGCCAAGTGTGGTCAGGTAGCGTTCCACGCCGTGCAGCAGCAGTTCCAGGTCGCCCGGGGTGACTGCCTCGGCCTGGCTGAAGCTGCCGAAGGTGCCGCGGGCAGGGCTGCGCCAGCTGCCAGGTGAAACTTCGGTGAAATGGATGCAGGCCAGGGCCAGGTCGCCGCCGCGATCGGCCAGCTGGAAGTAATGGCCTCTGCTGCCATTGCCGGCATGCAGGTGGAAGAATGTCGGCGTGTTGAAGAGGTGGGTGCGCGGACCCGCAGCAAACACATCGACCAGCAGGTCGTGCCTGTCGTTCAATGCGATGCGCAGTTTCTGGGGCAAGTGACGCGTCCTCGATATTGCGGCATGGCTGTCGCAACGGATGCCGCAGCTCACGGGGCATTATACGGTGGGGTACCCCGGCCCCGGCTGGTGCATGCGGTTAGAATCGTTCAATAAATCACCCATAAACAGAAGGAGGAGAGCATGGCCATTTCCCTTCATGACATCTCGGCGCCGATATTTGTCCGCCACCTGACCGGGCTGGCCGCTGTGCTGCGCAAGGCGCAGGCGCTGTATGCCGACAAGAAGCTGGATGAGACGACCTTGCTGGTCTACCGGCTTTATCCCGACATGTTCAGTTTCACCCGGCAGGTGCAGGCCAGCACCGACCATGCGGCCAATTGCATGGGGCTGCTGTCCGGCGTGGAGCCGGTCCGGCACCCCGGTGAGGAGAAGAGCCTGCAGGAATTGATTGCCCGCATCGAGAAGACCGTGGCCTTTGTCCAGTCGGTGACCCCGGCCATGGTGGAGGGGGCCGAGGACAAGCCGGTGGTGGTGAAGATGCGCGACCGGGAGCAGCAGTTCAGCGGCCTGGGGTTGCTGCAGAACCGTTCCCTGCCCAATTTCTATTTCCATTGCACCACGGCGTACGACATCCTGCGCCACAACGGCGTGGAGATCGGCAAGCGCGATTTCATGGGGGCGTCCTGACCGGGGCATGTGCCGGGTGGTTTTGAAGGGCCCCACAGCATGAGTCTCGCCTCGAAAGGGAGTTCGCTGGCGCCCTTTCGCATGCGCTCCTACCGGTTCCAGTGGCCGGCGGACATGGCTGTCTGCTGGGGCTTCGAAATGGAACTGCTCATCCTGAGCTGGTACATCCTGGTCGAGACCCAATCGGTGCTGATGCTGACCGCCTTTGGCGCCCTGCAGTATGTCGGCACGCTGATCGCCCCGATGTTCGGCGTGGTCGGTGACAGGGGCGGGCATCGTCGCTTGCTCTGCGGCATGCGTGCCTGCTACCTCTTGCTGTCGCTCACCATGATGGGGCTGGTGTTCTCCAGTGTCCTGACACCGGTGCATGTATTCGTGCTTGCGACGCTGCTGGGCATCGTGCGGACCTCGGACCTGGCGGTGCGCTCCTCCCTGATCGGCGAATCGATGCCGCCGCAACTGCTGGTGCGTGCCACCAGCGTGGCCAGGACCACCACTGACACGGCGCGCATCCTCGGGGCGCTGGTCGGGGCAGCGCTGGTGGCGGCACTGGGCATGGGGCCTGCCTACGTCATGATTGCCTGTCTGTACGGCATCAGCCTGCTGCTCATTTCACAGGCGGGCCGCAGTGCCCGCAGCCGCAACGCAGCGGCCATACGTGCGGCACGCACGTCGCTGCCCTCGGCATTTCGTGACCTGCGCGAGGGATTCGGCCATGTCTGGGAAACACCCCATCTGCTTGCCGTCATGTGCCTTGCCTTTCTCGCCAACCTGACGGCTTTCCCGCTGATGAACAACCTCATGCCCTACGTGGCCAAGGAGGTGTACGGCACGGATCAGCGCGGCCTGGGCTATCTGATTGCCGGCTGTGCCTTCGGCGCCTTGCTGGGATCCATCGTCATGAGCCGTATGAGCAGCAGCCTGAGGGCCGCACGCATGATCGTGATTTTTCTGGTGGTGTGGCACCTGTTGCTGCTGGTGTTCTCCCGCATGCCGGACCCGGTCAGCGGATTTTTCGTGCTGATCGTCTGCGGCTTTGCCCAGAGCCTCACCATGATTCCCATGTCCTCGATGCTGTTGCGCACCTCGGACCCGCGCCTGCGCGGGCGCGTGATGGGGATACGCATGTTCGCCATCTATGCCTTGCCCATTGGCTTGCTGTGTGCGGGGCCGTTGATCAAGGAGGTGGGTTACTCGGGAACCGCCGCACTGTACTGCGCCATTGGCATCGCCTTGACCCTGCTGGTTGCCTATCGATGGCGCGCCGACCTCTGGAGCAAGACGGCGCTGGCGAACGTGCGCTGAAGGCTTGGCGCAGCGAGACCCTAAAAAAAGGGAGGCACCCTGAGTGGCGCCTCCCCCGATTGAAGCCTGTTGCCGTCCCGACTGTTTACTTGCCGGCGGCCTGCAGGCGCTCGTGCGATTTCTTCTCTTCGGCGAAGGTGTCGCGGACCCATTTCATGTATTCGTCCCCGGCCATGTAGAAGAACTCCATGTTCACGGCATCCAGCGTCTTGTCCAGTGCCGGATCGTCCATGGCCTTGCGAAAGGCGTCGTGCAGCACCTTGGTGACTTTCGGGTCCATGCCTGCAGCACCGCCTACGCCCCAGGGCGAATTGGCCAGCATGTCATAACGTTCCTTCAGCGTTGGCACATCCGGGGCCTTGGGCGAACGCTTGGGGCCCCAGGTGATGAGCGGGCGCACTTCACCGGTCTTCACGAATGACCAGGGCGGGGAGGCCGCGATGGCCATCACCTGGCCGGCGCGCAAGGCCGTGACCGTGTCATTGCTGCCCTTGTAGGGCACGTCCACCCACTGTATGCCCAGGCGTTGGGCCAGGATCTGCATGGTCAGGTTGGGGCTGGTGCCGACACCGGGATGGGCGTAGGTGACCTTGCCGGGGTTGGCTTTCGAGTAGGCGATGAATTCATCCCAGTTCTTCCAAGGGGCATCGCCGCGCACATTGGTGGCGAACTCGTAGCCGGCAATGTTGATGATCCAGGTGAGGTCCTTGACGGGGTCGAAGTTGGTCCGGGTCATCAGAGGCAGCCGGAACACGCCCAGCGGCAGTTGTGTCAGGGTGTATCCATCAGGTCTGGACGCAGCCACCAGGGTTGCGCCCATGGCGCCGCTGGCACCGGGCTTGTTCTCGACCAGTACCTTCTGTCCGAGGGTCTTGGTGGTGGCCTCCGCGAGAGAGCGCAGCGCCAGGTCAGTGGTGCCACCAGCCGTCCAGGGGACATACAGGGTGACGGGTTTGGTCGAGGGAAAGGTCTGAGCCTGTGCCGTGAATGCCAGCGAGGCCAGCAGGAACGGCGCGATCAGGGGTGAAAATTTCGATGTCTTCATGGAGTCTCCTATTGTCCTGTTGTCTTTCGGCCATGGTCCGAACTGCGCTTTGCATGACCGCTGATGCTCGATTGCCGGGCCGTTTCCGGTCTGTTCTTGTGGACTTGCAGGTGACAATGTAATCACGTTCCGCCCGGAAGTCAGCATTTCCGGAGCTGTCCCCATATTCAAACGACAGGCACTGTGGGTTTTCTGGGCAATCCCCGATGTCCAGCGGACGGGTGCATTGTTACCGTTCGTCAACTCGAGACTCCCGCCGAATGGAGCATGCCCGTGAATAATCCCCGCAACCCTTGTAATCCCTTTGCCACCAGCCTCAGGAAGCGGTCTGCCGGGGAAGCCGGAGATGCCGATCTTCACCGCTTCATCGCCGCTCCGGCGGGGGGGGGGGGGGGGGGGGGAATGCCAAAACCCCCCGGGC
>CANJJT010000097.1:0-16369 GCA_947474715.1 Betaproteobacteria bacterium | reverse complement strand
CGGGAATGACGCCGGAGATCGATGGCTTTCGTCAAAACCCATGGCTGCCTTGTGCAAGGCAAGGAAAAAGCGCATTCAGGGGGGCAAGGCAGGTGCGATTGTCGGCTTGGGAGAAAAAATGAGCTCCCCGGAAATCGGCGAAGAGCCTTTGACAAGGGGGTTAACCTCTCCGATCCCTCAAACCAAGACGGCCCATCCATGTCGGATCGCTCCGATACGCGATGACGCAAATTGCAATAGCATCCCATTGCACCAGAAACACCAAGACCGAACACCCCTTGCAGCGCACAAGGGACATCCGACACGCATCACTAGCCATTCTGCAAGGGGGATGAACATGCACAGACCCGGCACCCTGCTCGCCACCACCGTTCTTGTCCTGGCCGCCGCTCTCACCGGCCCCGCCAGCGCCCAGACCTTCCCCGCCAAACCCATGCGCATCTTCACTGTCGAAGCCGGCGGCGCCCTGGACATCACCGTGCGCAGCATGGCCCAGGTGATGGCGCCGGCCCTGGGCCAGCCCATCGTGATCGAGAACCGCCCCAGCCAGACGCATCCGCAGGAGGCGGTGCTGAAGGGTGTGCCCGATGGCCACGTCCTGCTCTATTGGGCCAATCCGCTCTGGATCACACCGTTCCTGCGCAACGTCAACTACGACCCGGTGAGGGACTTCGCGCCTATCACCCTCGCCGCCAAGGCGCCGAGTGCAGTGGTGGTGCCCGCCAGCCTGTCGGCCCGAACCGTGGGCGAGTTCGTGCAGATGGCGAAAGCCGCACCCGGCACACTCAATTTCGCCTCGACCACGGCCGGCAGCACACCCCACCTCGCCGCCGTGCTCTTCTCGACCCAGGCCGGCATTGATGTCACGCAGATCACCTACAAGGGCACCATCCAGGGCGTCAATGACCTGATCGCCGCCCGCGTGCACATCATGTTCCCCAGCATCGCGGCGGTGATCTCGAATGTGCGTGCAGGCAAGCTGCGGGCACTGGCCGTCACCTCCACCGAACCCTCCGGCCTGCTGCCGGGCGTGCCCACCGTGGCCGGCAGCGGCTATCCCGACTACGAGGCGGTGTCCTCCCATGCGCTGTTCGCGCCGGCCGGCACCCCGTCAGCCGTCATCCAGAGAATCCATCAGGAAGCCGTGCACGCCCTGCAGCGCGCCGATGTCAAGGACAAGCTCTTCCAGATTGGCGTCGATGTGGCCGGCAGTTCCCCGGAGCAACTCGCCGCGACCATGAAGTCGGAAATGGCGCGCATGGGCAAACTGATCCGGGACAAGGGGATACGGGCGGAGCATTGAGCGGGTGCCCTATCGCGCGATGCGGCGAGTCGCATTGCAACGAAGGGCTGGACTGCTGGCCGGTGTCGCTTTCCTTCAGACAGCCACTTTTCCACCCGGATCGGCGCGAAAATGACGCACCCGGCCAAGTCACCGCCCTCATCCAATGCGGCGCCTGGCAGAGCCCGTCAATCCGAGCCTTGAAATGCCCATGACCCATCCCATACACCTCTTCTTCGACACCGAAACCACCGGCATCCCGCGCAACTACAAGGCGCCGGTAACGGACCTGCGCAACTGGCCGCGGCTGGTGCAACTGGCCTGGCTGCTGACGGATGCGGAGGGCAACGAAGTATCTGCCGCCGAGCACATTGTGAAACCCGAGGGTTTCACCATACCTGCCGATGCGGCCAGGATCCATGGCATCACCACGGAGAAGGCGCTGCAGAGCGGCATCGAACTGCGCACCGCACTGGATGAAATCGTCATGGGCATGAACCAGGCCTCGGTGCTGGTAGCCCACAACATGGCCTTCGACGAGAAAATCCTCGGCGCCGAACTGCTGCGTGCCGGGCAGCCCGACGTGGTCGCCTCGAAGGACCGCCGCTGCACCATGCAGGCGTCCACCAGTTTCTGCCGGCTGCCGGGGCCCTACGGCTACAAGTGGCCCACCCTGCAGGAGCTGCACCGCAAGCTGTTCAACGAGCCCTTCACCGGCGCCCATCAGGCGCTGGTCGATGTGCGCGCCTGCGCGCGGTGCTACTTCGAGTTGAGGCGCCTCAAGGTCATGCGCTGACTGGACAAGGCCGTGCGCCTGCGCCCTGAACAGTCTCCTGGTTGAATCAAACCCAGCCCATCGCCCCCACCAGCGCCCCCGCGGCGAGCATCCACAGCAGGTTGATGCTGGTGCGGTAGAGGACCACCCGTGACCACCACGGTCAGCAGCCACAGCTTCCAGTCGCGCGCCGGGTCGTTGTGCACGGCGCTGAGCAGCCACACCGAGGACAGCTGCAGCGCAATGACAATGGGCGAGAGGCCCTGCTTGAAGGCGCGCAGGCCGATCCACTCACGGTTGCGATGCGCCCAGCGCATCACCGACAGCGTGGGCAGCGTTCGCCAGCATGATGCCCACCAGTGTCGCCGCCACGCAGGCCATGGCCAGCCCCGCATGGCGACGTAAAGCACATTGGGACCGGAGGCCGACTGCGCCAATGGGCAAACTGATCCGGGACAAGGGAATACGGGCGGAGAACTGAGCCTCCGGGATCCGGGGGCGTGAACCACTGCGCCAGCGTTGTGATGGAAACACTGAGTAAGCTTCCACTTTGAGGAAGAGTCGATAGTGTTTCCACTGAAGTGGGGGGAGCTACAAGGGGTGCAGTTACGAATATGCGCCCACTGGTTCAGTCCGTCCTTATCGCTCCGGCCGGCAACCCGGGGTCACCCCGACCTGAGGCGAGACTGTGGCCCATGGAGCTTGATGCGAGCGCGGGTAACCGGATCGCCCCCTGCCCATCCAGCGGGGCCCGCCGCTGCTACATCCTTACTTGAACGAACTCTTCATCACCTCGCTCCAGATCTGGCACTCGCTGACGCGCTTGCGCCGGGCATCGGCGATGAACTGGTCCTGGCGCTCCTTCATCAGTTGCAGGTCCAGTCGGTCACGGTCGGTTTTGGCGGGGGTGTCCACCAACACCTTTTGCGCAGCGGCAATCGCCTTGTTGCAGCCGACTTCATCGGGCGGTGCGGCGGCCAGCGCAGGCACGGCCACCAGGGACAGGCAGATCAGCGCACAGCGGAATACGGACATGACAATCTCCTTGTTGATTCAAACCCAGCCCATCGCCCCCACCAGCGCCCCCGCGGCGAGCACCCACAGCAGGTTGATGCTGGTCCGATAGAGCACCACACCGGCCACCACGGTCAGCAGCCACAGCTTCCAGTCGCGCGAGGGATCATTATGCACGGCGCTGAGCAGCCACACCGTGGACAGCAGCAGCGCGATGACGATGGGCGAGAGGCCCTGCTTGAAGGCGCGCAGGCCTATCCATTCGCGGTTGCGATGCGCCCAGCGCGTGACCGACAGCGTGAGCAGCGTGGTCGGCAGCATGATGCCCACCAGTGTCGCCGCCACGCAGGCCATGGCCAGCGCGTAGCTGCCGGCGTTCATGCCGGCATTCCAGCCCAGCATGGCGACATAGAGCACATTGGGACCGGGGGCCGACTGCGCCAGGGCGAGGGAGGAGGTGAACTGCTCCTCGGTCAGCCAGGATTTTTCATCCACCATCAAGCGGTGCATGTCCGGCGCGAGGATGAGCCCGCCGCCCACCGCCAGCAGTGAAATCGACAGGCAGTGCAGGAACAGGGTCAGCACGTCGGAGAGGGTCAGCACGATGCTCATGCCGCCCCCTTCATCGCGTCGATGCGACGCAGCTGCAGCCAGGCCCAGGCCCAACCGGCGCCGCCCACCAGCAGCACCACCCACATCAGGGGCACGCGCAGTAAGGCCACCGCGACGAAGGTCAGCACGATCTGCAGCGCGCACAGGGTCGTGCCCATGACATTGCCCTTGAGCCCGCCGACGAGCTTGATGGCGTTGGCGGCAATCAGCCCGATCACCGCCCCGCCCATGCCGCGCAGGCCACCCTGCACTGCCGGGATATTCTCCACGCTGCTGAACACCAGGGCGATCAGCAGCAGGATGATCAGCGGAAAGGTGACCATGCCGGCAAACCCTGCCAGCGCGCCGCGCAACCCGAAGTGCCGGTCACCCAGCATCAGCGCCAGGTTGATGATGTTGGGGCCGGGCATGATCTGCGCCACCGCCCATTCGCCAAGGAACTCCTGGCGCGTCATCCAGCGCTTGCGCTCCACCAGTTCGCGCTGGGCCACCGCCATGACGCCGCCAAAGCCCTGCAGGGCCAGCATGCTGAAGGACCAGAACAGGTCGGCGGGGGACTGCGGATGAGTGGTGCCTTCCGGGAGATGCGCCTGGCCTGGTGCAGCGGCCGCGGCAGCCGGACCGGGTTTATTGTTATCAGATTCCAATTACAGGTCTTTCCAGTATTAAGCCATATCAATGATTGTTATCAGACATATCGACCTCCATCCGCCCCGTCGACGCATCGGGCGCGGGGCGCGTGCAGATCAAACCAGCTTCTGTCCGTTGTAGAAGGCCTTGCGCCAGCGGCGGAGGGTAATCTCGCCGAACAGGCCGACCTTGTGGAAGGGGTCGCCCTCCAGGAAGCGCTGGGCTTCGGCGCGGTCGTCGGTGTCCACGATGTACAGGCTGCCATCAGCGCCGGTGCCATCGTCCTCGATCAGGGCGCCGGCATTCAGCAGCTTGTGCTTGTTGGCATCGAGATAGTCGAGGTGTTCGTTGCGCACCCTGGCGCGGGTGTCGCCCATCCCGGGCTTGTCTTTCATCAGGATCATGTAAGGCATCGCGCGCTCCCTGTTGCGGGGTGAAAGCTTGTCAAGGTCGACATCGTAAACGAAAGCCGGTCTCCCCCCGAAAGCAAGCGGCAGCGCAGCTGGTTTCACCCTGCGGTCGCCTTGCTGGGGCTGCTCGCGCTGTGGCAAACTGCCGCGACCCATGGCCCCGCCCCGAGGGCCCGCTCCCACCAGACCACCCGCAGCCAGAAAGGCCACGCATGTCCGCCCCGATTTCCGTGTTCGATCCCACCGCGCCCTTCCGCACCGAAGGCCTGCAGCAGCGCATCATGCCCTCGGCCCTGGCCGGCAAGACCGTGGGCTTCATCGACAACACCAAACCCAATTTCAGCCTGATCGCCGATGACATGGCCGAGATCCTGCAGAAGGAACACGGCGTTGCCGCCATCGTGCGCCATCGCAAGCGCGTCGCCTCGGTGCCCGCGCCCGAAGAAGCCCTGGCCGACGTGGTCGCGAAATGCGACCTGGTCATCACCGGCTCGGGCGACTGAGGTTCCTGCACGTCGTGGAGTATCCACGACAGTGTTGAAGCGACGAAACGCGGCATCCCCGGCGTCACCGTCTGTTCCACCGCCTTCGAAGGACTCGGCCACAGCCAGGCCAAGGCGCTGAAGTATCCCGACCTGCCGCTGCTGATCGCGCCGCACCCCTTTGGCGCGCTCAAGCGCGAGCAGGTCCGGGCCACCGCGGTGCAGTGCGTCGAGACGCTGCTGAAGATGATCGCCGACAAGGACTACGGCAAGTCGGCCGCCACGGTCGTCGCCGAATCGCTGGTCACGGTCGAGGACAGTCCCGAAGCGGTCAACCGCCTGTTCCGTGAACGCCGCTGGACCGACGGCCTGCCCGTGGTGCCGCCCACGCCCGAGCGCGTGCAGCACATGCTCACCGGCACCACCCGCGCCCCCGATGAAGTGGTGGGCGAAGTGGCGCCCGGCTTCGGCGCCGCCACCGTGCAGCGCATTGCCATCAATGCCGTGATGGCCGGCTGCGAGCCGGCCTATCTGCCGGTGCTGATCGCCGCCACCGAGGCGGTGTGCTCGGCCGAATTCAACCTGCAGGGCATCCAGGCCACCACCAACCCGGTGGCGGTGTGGCTCATCGTCAACGGCCCCATCGTGAAGCAACTGGACATGAACTACGGGCCCAACTGCCTGGGCCAGGGCAACTGGGCCAATGCCACGCTGGGCCGCGCGCTGCGCCTCATCCTGCAGAACATCGGCCGCGCCCTGCCCGGCGAGATGGACCGCGCCACGCATGGCCAGCCGGGCAAGTACCTCTTCTGCTGCGCCGAGAACGAGGACGCCAATCCCTGGGAGCCGCTGCACGTGGAACGCGGCATCGCCGCCGGCCAGAGCGCCGTCACCGTGGTGGGCGCCGAGGGCACCACCAACATGAACACCCACTCCAAGATCGCCGATGAGATCTTGCGTGTGACGGCGGAAACCATGAAGCGCCCGGCCGGCAATGACTACCGCACCGGCGGCGAACCCTGGATGATCTTCTCCCCGGAACACGCCGAAGTGCTGAAGGCCCAGTTCACCAAGGCCGAGCTGAAGCAGCGCCTGTGGACCGATTCGAAGATGCCGGCGAAAATGCTCACCGAAGTGGACATGAAGCATTCGATGCATGCGCGCGCCGCCGAGCTGGGCGCCATGACGCCCGACACCTTGCTGCCGGTGTGCACGGCGCCGGAGAAGCTGGGCATCATCGTCGCCGGTGGCCCGGGCACGCATTCGGTCTATGTCTCGAGTTTCGGCAACACCCGCTCGGTGACGCGCGCCATCCGCTGAAGGGCATCGACAAACCGCATCGACAGAAAACGGGGCCCGGGAAGGCTGCAGCACACCGCCCACCCGGGCCGCGATAACAACGGATCACCCAGGAGCTTGAACACATGAACGCACGCACCGCAGACAGCACTGTCGCACCGAACAAGGCCGCAGCCTGGATGGCCGGCATCGCCCTGGCACTGGGCAGCAGCCTCGCCGCCGCGCAGAACTGGCCCACCAAGCAGATCCGCATCGTCATCCCCTTCCCGCCCTCGGGACCGACCGATTTCACCGGCCGCCTGCTCGCCCAGAAACTGAGCGAACAGACCGGTCAGCCTGCCATCGTCGACAACAAGGTGGGCGGCGGCACCGTGGTCGGCACCGACTTCGTGGCCAAGTCCGCCCCCGACGGACACACCATCCTCATGATGCCGGTGCAGGTGGCCATCGTCCCATCGCTGTACGAGAAACTGCCCTACGACCTGTTGCGCGACCTCACCGGCATCACCCAGCTCACCAACCAGCCCTACCTGCTGGTAGCCCATCCCGCCACGCCCTACCGCACCGTGCCCGAACTGATTGCCCATGCCAAGGCCAATCCGGAACGCGTGCGTTTTGCCTCATCCGGCATCGGCGGCGGCAACCACCTCGCCTTCGAACTGTTCAACAAGATGGCCGGCACCAAGATCACCCACGTCCCCTACAAGGGCGCGGCACCGGCGCTCAACGACTTGATCGGCGGCCAGGTGGAGGTGTACATGCCCAACCCCATCACCTCCTTCCAGCATGTGAAGTCGGGCAAGCTGCGCGCCATCGCCACCACCGGCGCCAAGCGCGTGTCGCAACTGCCCGACCTGCCCAGCGTGGCCGAAACCCTGCCCGGCTTCGATGCCGGCGTCTGGTTCGGCCTCTATGTGCCCAGCGCCACCCCGCGCGACACCGTGCGCCGCATCTATGGCGAAACCCAGAAAGTGCTGCAAGACCCGGCCGTGCGCAAGAACATGACCGCCGATGGCGGCGACATCATCGGCAGCACGCCTGAAGAATTTGCTGCGTTCATGAAGCGGGAAGTGGCCAAGTGGGCGGAGATTGTGAAGTTTTCGGGGGCGACGGCGGAGTAGGGCTTGCCGCGATTGCACGCGGATAGCTGAAAAACATGCAAGGCCGCCGATCATGTCGACGCCCCGGCTGGCATCCTCCGGTGCTGCGGGCTTGCATGGCCCGCAGCGGCCATGCCCCATCAACGATTGCCGTCGAATGCAGCCGATTCGGGAAGGCGATAGATATCAGGCTTGCACCCCGGGCCTGCCTGACCGGCCCTGTTTGTCGCGCACCTGCGCAGGTGCGCCGCAGCCGCGCACGTTTATCACCGGAAGTTATGGAGAGGCTACGAAAGATGATTGGTATTGACCCCGCGATGGTGTTTCATTTCCGCATGCCCGAATTGCACCGCTACGGATGATGTTCGGCTGCCGGACCATCGGCAGCCGGCAGGAATCCGTTTTGCCACAAGGAGAAATCAATTGGCTTTCCCCCGACCAACGTCCGATCGCCGCGGCTTCAGTTGCTCCAGATTCGCATTCATGTCCCTCCTGGCAGCAGGGCTGGGAGCCCATGCCATGCAAGCGCTGGCCCAGGTGTTTCCCTCCCGCCCCATCCGCATGATCATCCCCTTCCCGCCTGGCGGCAGCAACGACATCCTGGGCCGCTTTCTCGCTCAGAAGATGAGCGAGCGGCTTGGGGAACAGGTGCTGCCGGACAATCGCGCCGGGGCCGACGGCATCATTGGCGCACAGCTCGCATCGCAATCCACGCCGGATGGCCACACCATCCTGATCGTATCCACCTCCTATACCCAGAACCCGGCCATCCACAAGATGCCCTTCGATCCAGCCAGGGCGCTGATCGGCATTGCCCAGATCGGGTATGGACCCATCGCCTTCTACACCGCGCCCAACTCGCCATTCAACAGCATCAAGGACGTGATTGCCGCGGCCCGGCTCAAGAAAGACGCCGTGCGCTATGCCACTTCGGGAATCGGCGGTGTGCAGCACTTTTCCGGCGAATTGTTCAACAGCATGGCTGGCATCAAGATGGTCCACGTGCCATACAAGGGCGGCGGACCTTCCATGATTGACGTCATGAGCGGCCGGGTTGAAATCGGCCTGGGCACCGTGATCCAGGCACTGCCCTTGATGCGATCGGGCAAGCTGCGGGGCATCGCGGTGACAACCCCGACACGCACTCCGACCCTGCCGGACGTCCCGACAATTTCCGAAAGCGGCCTGGCCGGTTACGAATCCGGTGTGTATTGGGGCGTTATGGGCCCCGCCGGCATCCCACGCCACATCGTCAATCAGCTCAACAAGGAAATCGGCATCATCCTGAAGGACCCTGACTCGGTGAAGCGCCTGCAAGCCGATGCAGCGGAGCCGGTGGTCGGCCCGCCTGAAGTCTTCCAGAAACTCATTCACGACGATATCCGCAAGTGGGCCAGAATCGCGAAGGAAACCGGCATCCAGGCCGAATAGCGGTCACTTCCCTGACAAGCCCGCTTTTTCCAGACCGGAAAGAGGAGAGAGGTTTGCCCGAAAGGGCAAAACAACAAACCGCAACTTACAATTGCGGCACGCTCACCTCGGGATATTGCAATGTCCAACCCCACCTACCAAGTCCTCTGGCCCCTCGCCAGAATCCAGATCGAGGAAAAATCCCCCGTCAAAGGCCTCCCGGACCTGTCCGGCAAGACCATCGCCGAACTGTGGGACTACATCTTCCGCGGCGACATCGCCTATGAAATCTTCAGGAAGAAACTGCAGGAACGCTTCCCCGGCGTGCGCTTCGTGCCCTTTGCCAAATTCGGCAACATCCACGGCCCCAAACAGCGCGAGATCCTCGAGCGCCTGCCGCAGATGCTGCGCGACGAAGGCGTCGATGCCGTCATCACCGGCATAGGCGCCTGAGGCAGCTGCACGCCCGCCGTGTTGCGGGCTTCCGAACTGGCTGAATCGATCGGCATTCCCAGCGTGACCATGCTGGGCTCGGGTTTTCTCAAGCAGGCCGAATTGATCCTGCGCGGCATGGGCAAGGCCATGCCGATTGCCGCCTATCCAGGCGTGCCCATGGTCGACAGCGAGGCAACCTTCCGCCAGAAGGTGGAGGAGCAGATGCTGCCCGCCATCATCGAGGGCCTGGCCCGCGACAAGCTCAAACCCCTGGCCCCGCGCATCGTCGAGCCGGAACCGGGCAGCGTGGTGTTCGAAGGCACGCTGGATGAAGTGGAGCAGCATTTCCACGACCAATTATGGAGCGACGGGCTGCCGGTGATCCCGCCCACGCGCGAGCGTGTCGATGCCTTCCTCGCCTGCACCGACCGCCAGGCCGATGAGGTCATCGCGGTGCTGCCCCAGGAAAGCCGCGCCGCCGACATCCTCAGCATTGCGGTGAACGGCGTGATGGCCGGCTGCCGGCCGGAATACATGCCGCTGCTCATCGCCGTGGTGGAACTCATGGCCGAACCACAGTTCCGCGTGGAAGATGCAGGCTCCACGCCCTCCATCGAGCCGCTCATCATCGTCAGCGGGCCCATCATCGGCGACCTTGACCTCAACTCGGGTCAGGGCGTGATGAAGATCGGCCGCCAGGCCAACAGCAGCATCGGCCGCTTCCTGCGCCTGTACCTGCGCAACATCTGCGGCTACCGCATCCCGCCGGGCGACGGCGACAAGGGCAGCATCGGCTTCACCTTCAACGTGGCGCTGGCCGAGAACGAGCCTTGGGCGCGTGACATCGGCTGGCCCACCTTCGGCGAGGAGATGGGCTTTGCCAAGGCGGACAGCGTGGTCAGCATCCAGTCGGTGGTGTCCTTCACCTCGCCCACCTATACCTCGGGGGCGGATGCCGAGAGCCACGCGCGCATGTTCGTCGAGGCCATGGGACCGGCCTTCCGCCACTGGTGCTACAGCGGCGTGAAGCGCGGCCTCTGGAACCCGCTGTTCGTCATCGGCCCCAGCATTGCCAAGACGATTGCCAGCCAGTGGACGAAGGACCAGTTGCGCGACTACCTGTGGCGCAACATGACCATGCCGGCGGACAAGATGGAATACATGGCCATGCAGGCCGGTGCCGAGACCATGGACTTTCACGAACTGGTGAAGGAAGGCCTGATTCCGGCCGATTACATCGCCTCGGACGATCCGAAGCGCGAGGTGCGCATGATCGTGAAGCCCGAGCACATCGGCATCGTGGTGGCCGGCGACCCGGGGCGCAACCAGTCGCGCGGCTACATGTCCAACCACATCCAGGCCCCGCGCACCAGCCGGCGCATCCATTTGCCGGCACGCTGGCCGCAGATCATGGCTGGCGTGGCCGGCATCAGCAAGGCACGCGGCCGGTAGCGCTCGCAGCGGCCCTGGTGCGACAGCGGCTGCTTCATCACAACCAGCGGCTGCAGCGGTGGCGGCCCTGCGCCATTCATGCCTTCCCCATGGCAGGCGGGCGAATGCCTGCTTGACCATGTCCATGGGGTCGTGGATACTTTGCCCCGCCACACAGTTGCTTCGTACTTCATGTTTGCAAGAGGGTCGCCACATCAAGGCCCCGGCGCTGGACCAGGATCTGAACAGTGCCCGGCAGTTACCCTGCCAGGCGCACGCAACATCCACAACAAGTCGGCCAGGAGGAGAAAATCATGAACAACGTGAATCACACGGGGATATCCCGTTTCCGCATGAAACAGGCTGCAGGCACACGCCCGGCCATGCTCGCGGCAATGCTCGCTGCCAGCCTCGGCCTCTCGGGCCTGCACAACACCGCCGGTGCAGCCGCTCCCGCCTACCCTGACAAGAGCCGGCCCATCAACGTCATCGTGCCCTTCAGCGCGGGCGGCCCCACCGACATCCAGACGCGCATCATCGCCGACTTCATGAGCCGCGACCTGGGCACCAACTTCGTGGTCCAGGCGCGTCCCGGCGCGGGCTCGCAGATCGGCTTGCAGCAACTGGTGTCGGCCAAGCCCGACGGCTACACCATCGGCACCACCAACAACCCCACCACCATGGGCGTGTACCTCACACCCAGCCGCAAGGCCACCTTCAACCGCCTGAGCTTCACCCCGATCGGCATGTTCCTGTTCGATCCGGAGACCATCACGGTGAAGGCGGATTCGCCCTTCAAGACCTTCAAGGACCTGATCGACGCCGCCAAGGCCAAGCCGCGCACCATCCGCGCCACCACCAATGGCATCTACAGCGACGACCACATGGCCATCGTCACGGTGGCCAAGGCCACCGGTGCGCAATTCGCCATGGTCCACTTCGACGGCACCCCCGAGGAAGTGACCGCACTCATCTCCGGTCGCACGCACGCCGCCTTCATGGGCATAGGCGGGAGCCTGGCGCATGTGAAGGCCGGGCAACTGCGCCATCTGGTGGTGATGGACGACAACCCGCATCCATCGCTGCCCGGCGTGCCCACCATCAAGTCCCAGGGCGTGAACCTCAGCTGGGGTTCGGCCCGCGGCATGTCCGGCCCGGCCGGCATGCCACGCGAAGCGGTCACCGTGCTGGAAGCCTCACTCGCACGCGCCATGAAGGACAAGGCCATCGCGGACAAGATCAGCGCCATGGGCACCCCCGTCCGCTACCTGAATGCGGCCGACTTCAGCAAGTTCTGGGAGAACATGGAAACCGTGACACGTCCGGCCATCGACCTGATGCTGGCTGATCAGGGCATCGAGGAAAAAGGCCCGGGCAAGTAAGCGGGGCAAGGCAGCAGCCCCGCCACGCAAGCACACGCCGGCAGCCCACCTGCCGGCGCGTGCTTTTCTGCAGGACCTGCATCGCCTCTCTGGTTGATCCTGCCCACTGGTTCACCCGGTCTTTTGCCAGCCGCCCCCTGAATCCTTTCCCTGCACGCCTGGCCTTGCAATCCGCCGGTGCATCGTCCGTATTCCCATCGATAAACCAAACAGCGTGGAGCCCCATCCATGACACGCGTGCACCAGGCCGCCAGCCTGCTCATCCTCGCCTTCTCGGCCTGGGTGGCGGTAGCGGCCTACAAGATGACTTACTGGGCCTACATCGGCCCCGGCCCAGGCTTTTTCCCCTTCTGGCTGGCCATGATCATGGGCACCCTGGCGGTGATCTGGTTCGTACAACTATGGCTGAGCCCCCTTCCTGGCGAGGCTTCGGACATGGTGCCCAACCGGCTGGGCTGCGTGCGCATCGCCTCGCTGCTCTTCTCCGCCATCCTGTTCGGTTATTGCGTCGAGCGCATCGGATTTTCGCTGTCGATGCTGGGGCTGCTGCTCTTTCTGCTCACCGCGCTGGGCCGGCAGAAGTGGTATGTCACGCTGTCCATCTCGCTGATCGGCAGCTTCGGCGTGCATTACCTGTTCAGCCACCACCTGAAAGTGCCGCTGCCGCCCTCGGCCATCGGTTTTCTCAACAGCATGGGCCTGTAGGAGCATCACGTGGAGTATTTCAATGACCTGATGATGGGCTTCTCGGTCGCCCTCACGCCGCAGAACCTCATGTTCGCCTTCATCGGCTGCGTCATGGGCACGCTGGTGGGCGTGCTGCCGGGCCTGGGACCTGCAGCCGGCACGGCACTGCTCATCCCCCTCACCTTCAGCCTGCCGCCCACCGGCGCCATCATCATGCTGGCGGCCATCTATTACGGCTCACAGTACGGCGGCACCATCACCAGCGTGCTGATCAATGTGCCGGGGGAGGCCTCCTCGGCCATCACCTGCCTGGACGGCTACCAGATGGCGCAGCAGGGGCGTGCCGGCGCGGCCCTGGCCATTGCCGCCATCGGCTCCTTCATCGGCGGCACCATCGCGGTGATGGGCCTGGTGGCAGCGGCGCCGCTGACGCGCTTCGCCCTGGAATTCGGCCCGGTGGAATTCTTCGCCCTCATGGTGCTCGGCCTGACGCTGGTGTCCGGCCTGGCTGGCACCTCCATGGTGAAGGCCCTGATCAGCGCCATCCTCGGCCTGCTGCTGGGCACCGTCGGCATGGACCCGGCGCAAGGCGTGCCGCGCTTCACCTTCGACTCCATGGAACTCATGGAAGGCATCGGCTTCGTGCCGGTGATCATGGGTCTGTTCGGCATCAGCGAAGTGCTGCTGAATGCCGAAGAGAAATGGAAGCCCATCATCACGGCGAAGATGAGTACGCTGTGGCCTTCCAGGCAGGACCTGAAGGATTCAATCGGCCCCATCTTCCGCGGCAGCTTCATCGGCTTCCTGCTGGGGCTGGTGCCCGGCATGACCGGGTCGGCCTGCTCCTTCACCGCCTACGTGGCCGAGAAGAAACTCTCCAAGACACCCGAGAAGTTCGGCACCGGCATGATCGCCGGGGTGGCCGGCCCGGAGTCGGCCAACAACGCCCACGCCAACGCCGCCTACATCCCGCTGTTCACCCTGGGCATCCCCGGTTCGGCGACGGTGGCCATCCTGATGGGCGCCTTCATGATGAACGGCCTGGTGCCCGGGCCCTTCCTGTTCAAGGATCATCCCGAGGTGGCCTGGGGCGTGATCGCCAGCATGTACGTGGGCAATGTCATGCTGCTCATCCTCAACCTGCCGCTGGTGGGCATCTGGGTGAAGATCCTCCAGGTGCCCTACTCCATCCTGTTCGCCATCATCATGGGCTTCATGCTGCTGGGGGCCTACGCCACCGAAAACAGCGCCTTCGACATCCACTCCATGCTGCTGTTCGGCGTGGTGGGCTACTGCATGCGCAAGCTCGACTTCCCGCTCGCGCCGGCGGTGCTGACGCTCATCCTCGGCCCGCTGATGGAGAAGAACCTGCGCCGCTCTCTGGAAATGTCCCAGGGCGACTTCGGCATCCTGGTCGAAAGCCCGATCGCCGTCGGCCTGTTCGTCGCCGCCGCCGTCGTGCTGCTGCTGCCGCTGCTGCGGCTGATCTTCGGCAGGCGCGCTGCGCTGCCCGTGGATGCCGAGTGAGCATGACCGACTGACCCCGTCCTTCCGGAGACCCCGCATGAGCGCCCCGCCCGACATCATCCGCACCATCACGCGCGTCAGCCCCGAACTGGTGCGCGAAGCAGCGCAGCTGCCCGCCGCCATCCTCGCCGACGTCTATGGCCGGCGCGGCACCCTGCACGGGCGCATCGCACCGCTGTCACCCGGCATGAAGATCTGCGGCCCGGCCCTCACCGTGGCAGTGCGCCCCGGTGACAACCTGATGATCCACGCCGCCATGGCCAACGGCCAGCCGGGGGACGTCATCATCGTCGACGGCAAGGGTGACCAGACCTGCGCCCTGATCGGCGAGATCATGGTCACCCAGGCCATGGCCATGGGTTATGCCGGCATGATCATGGATGCCGCCGTGCGCGACGTGGAAGCATTGCGCGAGAAGGGCTGGCCGGTGTACGCCTTCGGCGCCAATCCCTGCGGGCCGACCAAGCGCGTGCCCGGCCTGGTCAACCATCCGGTGTCGGTGGGCGGGGTGACCGTGCATCCGGGCGACCTCATCGTCGGCGATGACGATGGCGTGGTGGTAATCGCGCGCGAGCGCGCCGCAGAGATGATCGCCGCCGGAAAGAAAAAAGTCGCCGAAGAACGCAAGCGCATCGACGGCATCAACCGGCGCGAGCAACTGGTGCCCGCCTGGCTGGAAGCGGCACTGAAGGAAGCCGGTGTGCGGGCGGAGGGCTGAGCCAGGCCCCTTCACCGCGAACCACGAAGCCTCAGACTGAGCGATCGGGCCGCGATCAACGACGCAGTTTTCCAACGCCATCCTTGAGCGCAGTTCTCCGATGACAGGAGCCAGCACCATGAAGATTTCCATGAAGGGCGTGCTCTCGCCCGTGGTCACCGCCTTCGATGCAGCGCGCCGCATCGACACCGCGCGCATGCAACAGCAATGCCGCTGGCTGCTGGACCAGGGCGTCGGCCTCGCCCTGTTCGGCACCAACTCAGAGGGCAATTCCCTCAGCGTGCAGGAACGCATCGATCTGCTGGACAGCCTGGTCGCGGCCGGCATCCCGGCCGCTCGCATGATGCCGGGCACCGGCGCCTGCGCTGTCGCCGATGCGGTGCGCCTGAGCGCGCACTGCGCGAAGCTGGGCTGTGGCGGGGTGCTGATGCTGCCGCCCTTCTACTACAAGGGCGTCTCCGACGAAGGCCTGTACCGTTATTTCGCCAGTGTCATCGAGGGCGTGGGCGATGCGCGGCTGCAGGTCTACCTGTATCACATCCCGCCGGTGTCGCAGGTGGGCATCAGCCTCCCGCTGATCGAGCGCTTGCTCAAGGCCTATCCGGCCAGCATCGCCGGCCTGAAGGACTCCTCGGAGGACTGGAACAACACGCGCGCCATCATCGACACCTTTTCTTCCGGTGGCTTCGATGTGTTCTGCGGCAGTGAAGTCTTCCTGCTGCAGACGCTGCGCCAGGGTGGCGCCGGCTGCATCAGCGCCACCGCCAACGTCAACCCGGCCGCCATCCAGGCCCTGCATGCCCACTGGCAGGCAGACGGCGCGGAGGCACGCCAGGCAGCACTGGACGCCGTGCGTGCCGTGTTCCGCAAATACCCCATGATCCCGGCGCTGAAATTCGCCGTGTCGCACTGGAGCGGGCACCCGGGCTGGGCCACGGTGCGCCCGCCTCTGGTGGAACTGACCGCAGAACAGCCCGCAGGCCTCCTCGCCGACCTGCAGGCCATCGGCTTTGACATGCCAGGTTTGAAGGCCTGATACGAAAGGGCAGGAAGCAGGCGCCAGAAGCCTGCGGGTGTTAACCCCCTTGTCAAAGGTTCATCGCTGATTTCCGGGGAGACGTGGCTGCGGCAAGGTTTACCCCCTTGTCAAAGGGGGCCGACTCGTGAGCGCAGCG
>CANJJT010000096.1:0-16557 GCA_947474715.1 Betaproteobacteria bacterium | reverse complement strand
CTGATATCCATCTAGTGACATTATGTTCATGGTGTTACTCCGTGTTGCTCCAACCATTTTCGTATGCTCGCAATCGCTCCTTTGTCGGTATCGGGCGCGGGGTGCGGACGATGAAAGACGCGAACCTCTTTAAACAGGACAACAGCTATACGACTTCCTTCGCACTCGCTAATCTCTGCGCCCAGTTCCCTAAACAAGCCTTCAATGTCGCGCCATTTGACATTGGCACTCGTTGGATGCGCGAAAATTGCATCGAGCGTGCGTTGACTTTTTCGCTTCACCATTAAATGGTACTACGAAACGGTACCATCGTGAGGGTACGGTTTTTTTCTTACGACTAACGTGTTAATCAACGGCGGGCGCGCGAGGCGGTTGCGAAAGCACTCAAGGCCGCTTACGCCCGTCCGTTGCATTTAAAGTTAGCCTTCATCAACTATTTCATAGTCGTGGTCAGGAATGGGTTCTCCCGTAATGCACGTAAAGCACATGTTGCCTGCGTATGCAGACCCGAGCGCCCAGATCGGTTGGCCACACTGACACAGTACGCCAGCAAGTTTCTCCTCTAGTGCTGCTCGTAACAGTCGCGATAATTCGACCGGGTTCGTGCCCGGTTTGGAATTTGCGTGCTTTTTAACGTACTTGGCAATTGTGATTGGCGTGAAATCGCACGACAGTACCTCGTTTCTTCTACGCCTAGCCATTTCGTTGGTGCTCTTCATTCAAGATTTGGCAATTGATCAAATGGTACCAGCACCCGCAATGATCGCGCTTGACCCGGGATTCGCTCAATGCATTTACTAGCCTCAAGTGCAAGAATCATTTGATGCACTGTAGGCGCAGCGACATTGAAGTATTTCTGAATGTCTGCTTCGGCAGGAGGTCGGCGATTGATCTTGTCGTAGAGATAGATAAACGCTAGGTACTGACCTTGGCGAATTGTGAATGCAGCGCGCATGCGGTTAATGTGAAGGCTAACGTTCCCGTTGTGCGGCGCCGATTGGCGTCCGCACCAATGGGCGGTTATGCGTCACTTGCGGTGCCGCCAATAGGCGGGCTTACGCCTGAAGTGAGTAACCGCGAAGATGACCGGTTCGTTGGGCTCAGCACGGTACACCACTGAAAACGGAAATCCTTTGGGGAAGACTCGACGCGTATTGAATTCTCACGGGGATCCGAGTTTCGGGTGCGCAGACGCAAGAGCGGTTGCTGCTTCGACGGCCTCGCGGAATCGATCCCCAAGGCCCTTCTCATGCTCTTCGTAGTAAGCGATTAGTTCGAGGAACTCGTCTTGCGCTTCTTCTAGGAAACGAGCAGGTTTCACTTCGTAAGACGGCGCGCAGCGGCAAAGACATCCTCTGCCGGTATGAGCCTGGCTTCCCCTCGCTCGTACTTGAAAATGCGGGACGCTATCTCAGCTTCCCAAGCCGCCTGAACTTCGGGATCGGAGTCGCGTTCGACAGACTCAAGCAATTCCTGGGCGAGCTGCGCCCGCTCCTCGACGGAAAGGGTCTGAGCCTTCTTCGAAAGTCCGTCAAGCATGGCGGACATAGGGTTGCTCCAGTATGCAATTGTCAAAAGTCTACGCTCAAGTGAAGCCAAGTGCGATGGCGGGGCCTTCGTGACGCATAACGTGGTGATCAGGGGCAGCCTAGCGAAGCGAGGGGACCACAAGCGCCGCTTGTGGCTGCCCCCTGGATCGTAGTGTTGGGCGTCACTTCCACTTGAGGTTGAGCTTACGGCTGGAAGCAGCGCAATCCCTGAGATACAGATTGATCAGGCTTTGGTATGGGATCCCTACATCAGCAGAAATCGACTTGAAGTAGTTGATGCTCTCTTCATCCAAGCGGATTGTGATTTGTTTCTTGAGCTGAGCAGCATAGGGATTCTTGACTGCTTTGGAAAAGTCGTATTCGGCACGCATGATTTTCACCTCTCGTAAATTTGCGCTTCTGGTCGTGTTGCCTTTCGCGCCGAGATAATGCGGATGACCCGTCCTCCTGCGCGATAGCAATGACAAACCACAAGAAGCTTCAAGCTTGAGCTATAGCCCAATAAAACAAAGCGCTCTTAATCGATAGAGTGATCTGGATCGGGGATCAACTTGGCGTGATCATCAAGAAAGACAGACTTGGCTTCTTCAAAGTCAATCCCGTGCTTCTTGAGGTTGGCTTTAGCCTTGGCCTCATCCCATTCAAAGTGAAGTGCGTTCATTCTCTCACTGTAACTACAGTGTAGTTATAGGTCAAGGCTTCCGCGTGGGCAAGATCATGACGCCCAACGTTGCCGTTCAACGGCACGCCGCTTTTTGCGCGTCCGTTGCGACGGCTTGTTATGCGACGTTCTGCATTTTGTTGGCATAGTCGCGACCGGATGTTGCCGGTGGCAGAGACTTTCCGTCTTGATGGTAAATAGCGATTGCTTCTTCGACGACCTGGCACAGCTCGTCAAAAACCGCCTTTTCATCTTCGCCGTGGCAACCACCGTACACAAGCCCAGGCGATCTACCAACAAAGCATTGGTCTTCTTCGGACCACTCGACAATTTTTGCGTACCTTGCACTCTCTTTCATGATTTGGACTCCTTGATGCAGCGTTCGACCGCACGAATTTGATATTTCATTGCATCATCGCCAAGCGCTCCCGATATTGTGATTGGTTTTGAAACGCTCGGGTGAACGTAATTTCTATGACTAGGCGCGATTAGTAAACCCGGCACGTTCAAGCTCGGCGATGATTTCTCTTATCTTTTTTGGCATATGACATACGTCAATTTAGGAGTCGCATAACGTTGGCGTTCAGCGGCGCGCAGCTTCATGCGCGTCCGCTGCGACGCATAGTTGGACCGCACCTACACTGATTCACGCAGAACATTCGCCATGCGTGTCTGCCAACCTGGGCCAGTGGCCTTCCATCGCGCCAGCGTATCTGGCGACAACCGAAGGCTAATTGCAACTTTTGCTCCCGGAGACTTGGGGCGTCCACGTGGCTTTAGCATGGTGGCCGCAGTGCGGGCGCCAAAGAGCTTGGGTAAAACTTCTTTCGCCGGGCGGGCCTCAGCAATCATCTCCGTGGTCCATTCCGGATTATCGCGGATGGCTATCTTAGATTTGGGTTGCTTTTTCATATCTCTTCACCTCTCGCTTATTAGCTTTACGCAGACTGATGACCCGAAGTTTTCCCTCGCGGGGCGTGAACACCACGCTATGCAGGCGATCCTCGATGAAGCCAAGCACGCAGTAGCTCCGTTCCCCATAGTCTTTGCGCGTGTCTTCCCAGATAAGGGCTGTCGCCCAGTCGAGGTGCTCGGCAAGATCCAATGAGGGACCGCGCTCTACAAGATTGCGGTCTTCTTTGTCGGGGTCTTTGTCCACTTATTTAGTGTATATGCGTATATACAAAAAGCAAGTCGACCCAATGTCAGCGGACCACCTTACAGTGCGGTCCAACGTGTTAATCAACGGCCGCCGCAGGCGGTCCGTTGCATTTAAAGTTAGCCCTGAAGTTGTTCATGACTATGCTAAGTCCTGACCAGAGGCGAACCGTTTAACGAACTCAACGCCCCTATCAGTAACCCAATACGTAAAAGTCATCGGGAAACTTTTCTGAAACCCGGTGCTTCCTTTAATGTCCAAATTCATGCCTTGGACGTTTTTGTCTTCAAAGAAACCATCCTTAATTGCGTTAGCCAACAAGATGTCCCCGCCGGCGCCCACAACAAAGATACGCTCCCCAGATTTTGCGAGAATTTCAAAGAGCCTTCTCTCGAACTCTCCGTATCGATAGTTCAGGATGCCTAGATTGTGTTTGTACACCCTGACGGCAATTTGATCGATCTCCTTTTTTTGATCAAACCGCGTGTGGCAATTGGGACAGAGTGCAATCAAATTTTCAAATGAATTGTCCTGAGTTTTCGCCCAGGGGACTATGTGGGCAATTTCTGTCGTAGTCGAACGGCAGGTTGGTATTGCGCAACGGTGTCCGGCCTCGACAAGCACTGCGCGCTTTATTTCTGCTGGGATGTTGTCGCGTTCCAATTGCAAATCTCGGTAACTGTTGTACTTAAGGGCTAACGTTCGCCATAACCGGCGTGCAAAAGCAGAGCGAAGTGGCGCTTTTGCACGTCCGAGTTGATGGCGGTGTTAGGCTGCATTTACTGAACCCTCAAATTCGCTAGAAGTTCTACTTCCGTTTTCCTTTCGAAATACCCGATAGGTAAAGATCAATTTGTTACCGTCCAGCTTCAGCCTGTGGCAGGAGTACGCCCGGAATGTTGGATCGTGCCCACAACTGAGAGTGGTGGGGCCGCGTTGCTCGTATTCCTCCATCCTGAGTGCCGATTTCTTTCTGTCTTTCTTGTACGTGATCTTCTCGTGGATTGATGCGAACTTATCGATGTACATCTGTTCCATGAAATCACATACATAGCTCACCGTCTTTCTCGGGCTAACGATGGAAAGCAATCGCCGCTCACCGCTGTGAAAATGTTCTTCCAGTATTACCCAAGCCTTTCCCGCACCCATCTTGTTAGGCATCCTTGTGAGCCTGTTGAACTTGCTGGCCGCCAATATGTTTGCCAACGACCTCGAAGACTCGCGCCATAACATCCTCCGATAAGGAATATTCCTTTCTGTCTTCGCGCCAAGAGCCGTCTATCGAAAAGGAACTAAACTCTTCAATAACGAAGGCACTGTTTTCGTAGTTGGTTGAAATGGACAACGACTCTGTTGTCACTGACGTTTGTGCGCGCACGACTGCCATATGTCCGTGTTCAGCAGGATTGATCTCCAAACCCTCAACATCACCAACTTCTTCTTTCAGGGCTCGAATCAAGATAATTATCGGTTTCATCTTTTCGACGCCCGCAGCAATCTTGGTCTTGGAGTCATTGAGAATTTCAGAAACCCGGTTTCGTTCCGCGTCTACAACTGCAGCCAATGCGCTTCTGAGGTGATTCATAAATTCTTGGCCTGACATAATGACTCCTGGATGCCTAACTACCAATATCCGGCGTGACACGCCGTGTATCCGGGATGAAAGCCGGCGCCCTATTTTGAAATGCTCCTGCATTCAATCGCTTATCGGTCTGCATATCGATGAGTCCTCCGTGAAAGCCGGCGCTTCTTTGGGCGCTCTGGATTGCGAGCCGTGTATCCGGGATGAAAGCCGGCACGGCAGGTGTCAACCATGCCTGAAATCAATGCGTTAGGATACTGTGCAATTCAACAGCTTCCGTGAAAGCCGGCGCAGAATGGGACAGCGCATTGAATTGATTACAAGTTCCGCCCTGGAGCCGGCCCGGCCCCGGCTTCTCGATGAGGTCAGGCGCAAGATCCGTATCAACCACTACAGTCGGGCCACTGAGAGAACCTACGTTTACTGGATCCGCGTTTTCATACTGCACATGGGTAAGCGCCATCCTGCCCAGATGGGCGCGCACGAGGTGAGCGATTTCCTCTCCTGGCTGGCGACCGAGCGCAAAGTTGCGGCGGCCACGCAGAATCAGGCGCTGTCGGCCCTGCTGTTCCTGTACAAGCAGGTGCTGGACATCAACCTGCCGTGGATGGACGACATGGTTCGTGCCAAACGGCCGGTGCGCCTGCCCACCGTTCTCACAGAGGACGAAGTGGGCAGGCTGCTCGCCCGGTTGCACGGCGCGCCTGTCTGATGGCAAGCCTGCTCTACGGTGCGGGTCTGCGCCAGGCCGAGTGTCTGAAATTGCGGGTGAAGGTGAAGGACATCGACTTCGCCTACCGCCAGCTATTCGTGCGCGACGGCAAGGGCGGCAAGGACCGCGTCACCATGCTGCCTGATGCCGTGGTGCAGCCGCTGCAGGTGCCTCTGGGGCGGGTGCGTGAGATGCACCTGAATGACCTGAAGTCAGGCCATGGCGAGGTATGGTTGCCGCATGCCCTGTCGCGCAAGTATGCGCGCGCGCCCCGCGAGTGGGGCTGGCAGTACGTGTTCCCCTCGGCAAAGTTGTCGCCTGACCCGGCGTGCGGAGTCATCCGGCGTCATCACATCTATCCGGATACTTTGGGGCGATCCGTAACGGCTGTAGTGGCAGGATATGCATGATTATAATAATTCAAAATATCCAATGATGAAGACAGTGGATATTCGAAAATGATCATAATTGCCGGGGCACTGTCGGCCCCGGCCGGCGTCAACGTAACGGGGCCGCCCCGCCTCAATCCACGTACGGAATATTTGCCTGCTTGACGATGCCCTTCCACAGCGCAATTTCACCGTGCACGAACTTGGTGAACACGTCCACGCTTTTGGGGTTGGGCTCGGCGCCGAACTTGCGCAGCTTTTCGACCATGTCGGGCTGGGCAATGATCCTGTTGCCCACCGCATTCATTTTCTGCACGATGTCCGCGGGTGTGGCGCCCTGCATGTAGACACCGAAGAGCGTGCCGGCGAGGTAATCGCCCAGGCCTGCTTCGCGCGCGGTGGGCACGTCGGGCAGGGCGGAGAGTCGCTTTTCGCCCGCCACGGCCAGTGCCTTCACCTGGCCCGCGGCGAGGAAGCCGGTGTAGGCCGAGGTGTCCATGATGGCGAAGTCGGCGGTGCCGGTGCGCACGGCCACGGATGACGGGCCGGTGCCCGCATAGGGGATGATCTCCAGGCTGAGCTTGTTCTTGATGCGAAAGAGTTCCACCGAGAGCTGCGTGCCGAGGCCCCCGGAGGCGGCATTGAGCTTGCCCGGGTTCTTGCGCGCGTAGTCCACCAGTTCGGCGGCGTTCCTCACCGGCAGCTTGGGGTTGACGAAGATGACATAGGGCGCCTGGGCGATTTCGAACACCGGCTGCAGGTCCTTGATCGGGTCGAAGGGCAGGTTGCGGTAGAGCGCCGGGTTCTGTGTGGAGGCGGTGGCGCTGTAGAGCATGGTGTAGCCGTCGGGTTTGGACTTGGCGACGAAGTCCAGGCCGATGTTGCCGCCGGCGCCGGGCTTGTTCTCGATGATGAGGGGCTGGCCGAGTGCCTTGGAGATTTCCGGGGAGATGAGGCGGCCCATCACGTCATTGGCGCCGCCGGGGGCGAAGGGGACGATGGCGCGGATGGGTTTCTCGGGCCACTCGGCGCGGACGGCCTGGGGCAGCAGCGCGATGCCGGCCAGGGCCAGGGCTGCGGTGATGTGCTTGGGGTTATGCGTCATGGTGGTCTCCGGTTGCGGGTATGGGGTTGCTGCCGGGGCTGCTGCGGATCAGGGCAGCCGTGCTACATCAAAATGGGTCCCCGCCTGCGCGGGGACGACAGTTCGGGGTGTTGCATGCCTTGTCTGCTGCTTCAGCCTTCCGGCTGTCAGTCGGCATAGGGGATCTTCGCCTTGGTGACGACATCCTTCCACACCGCCAGTTCCTTCAGGTACCAGCCGCGGGCTTCGTCGAGGTTCATGTTGATGGGTTTGGCGCCGACCTTGTCGAACCATTCCTTCATCTCGGTCGAGAGCATGACCTTGTTCAGGGTGGTGTTCAGCTTCTGGGCGATGTCCTTCGGCGTTTTCATCGGGATGTAGGCGCCGAAGGTGATGCCGCCGAGGAAGTCCGGATAGCCCTGCTCTTTCACCGTGGGGATGTCGGGCATGGCCGGGTGGCGTTCCTCGCCGATGATCCCGAGGCCCCGCAGCTTGCCGCCCTTGATCAGAGACACCACCGGGGAGGTGTCCATGATGACGAAGTCAGCTTCGCCGGCCAGCACCGCCTGCGAGGCGCGCCCGGTGCCGCTGTAGGGGATGATCTCCACCTTCACGCCGTTCTGGATCTGGAACATCTCGCTCTCCAGTCGGGTGGTGGCACCGCCGGCGGCGGCATTGAGCTTGCCTGGGTTCTTCTTCGCGTACTCCACCACGTCGCGGATGCTGTGGAAGGGCAGCTTCGGGTTGATGACGAAGATGTGCGGCCCGTAGCCCAGCACGGCGGCCGGGGTCAGGTCGGCGATGGGGTCGTAGTTGATGTTGCGAAACAGCGCCGGGTTCTGCGTGGCGCCGCCTGCGGTAAACAGCAGCGCGTAGCCATCGGCCGGCCCCTTGGCGACGAAGGCGGCGCCGATGTTGCCACCGGCGCCGGGCCTGTTTTCGACGATCACCATCTGGTTGAGCGCCTTGCCCAGGTTGGGCGCGGTGACCCGGGCCATGATGTCATTGGCCCCGCCCGGCTCGAAGGGCACGATGATGCGGATGGTCTTCTCGGGGTACTGGGCCTGCGCCGGCAACACTGCTGCCGCTGCCAGCAGCGGCAGCAGTGCCAGGCGCAAGCCGTTCATCAGCTTCTTGCTCATCTCCAGACGCTCCTCTTGAGGTTGTCGAAGGCTGCTGCAACGAGCGTGACGCTCAGTGTGCCTCGGACGAGGGCGTGATCACGCCCGCGGCATGCAGGCGCGCGATGTCAGCCTCCGAGTAGCCCATGCGCTTCAACACCGCATCGGTATCCTCGCCCAGCGTGGGCGGGCCCTTGCGCACCGAGCCGGGCGTGCGTGAGAGCTTGATCGGGATGCCGGCCGACTTGCCGGTGGGAATGCCGGGCACGCTGATCACCGCCTCGCGGGCGATGGCCTGTTCCTGCACCACCACTTCGCCCAGGTTGTGGATCATGCAGTTGGGGATGCCGAGCTTGGTGGCGTTGTCCACCCATTCCTGCGCCGTCTTCGACTTGAAGATGGGTACCAGCACTTCGTAGAGCGCTTCCTGGTTCTGCGCGCGGTCGGAGTTGTTGATGAAGCGCGGATCTTTCATCAGGTCCTGGCGGCCGATGAATTCCATGAGCTTGGTCCACATGGCATTGGTGGAGGCGCCCAGGTAGAACTCGCGGTCGCTGCCGACGAAGATGCCGTAGGGGGCGAGGAAGGGGAAGTAGGGGCCCCAGCGGCTGGGTACCACGCCGGTGGCGCTGGCATCCAGGATCATGTGTGTCATCTGGACGATGGCCGACTCATACAGCGAGGTGTCCACGTGCTGACCCTTGCCGCTGGAGTCACGCTCGCGCAGAGCGAGCAGGATGCCGATCACGCCGTGGGCGGCGGTCATGAAGTCGATGGTGGAGGGGCCGATGCGCACTGCCGGCCGGTTGGGCTCGCCGGTGATGGACAGGGCGCCCGCATAGGCCTGCATCAGCAGGTCGAAGCCGGGAAGCTTGGAGCGCGGGCCGGTCTGGCCGAAGGCGGAGATGCTGCAGAGCACCGTGCGCGGGTTCAGCTCGGAGATGACCTCCCAGCCCAGGCCCAACCTGGCCAGCACGCCGGGCTTGAAGTTCTCCAGCACCACGTCGGCCTTCTGGATGAGCTCCTTGCACAGCTTCAGGCCGTCCGGGTTCTTCAGGTCGATGACGATGCTTTCCTTGTTGCGGTTGAGCGCACCGTACTCCGAGCTGATGTCGTTCTTCGGGCCGAAGCGGGCCGAGCCCCAGGAGCGCGCATGGTCACCGCGCGGGGCCTCCACCTTGATCACCTCGGCGCCGAAGTCGCCCAGGGTCATGGCGCACATGGGCCCGGACGCATGGCCGGAGAGGTCGATGACGCGTATTCCTTCGAGTGGCATTTTTGCCATGTTGTTATTGCTCCTTGGTTGCTGATTGTTTTGGGTTTGATGGGTTGGAACGAAGGGTTCAATTCAGTGGCGAAGCTGCGCAGGGGGTGTTCATAAAATGGATTCCCGCCTGCGCGGGAATGACGCCGGAAATCATGAGGGCCGTCGCACTATCGGGCCGGGCAAGTGTTCCGGTCAGAATGTGGTTCCACTCGGGTCCCAAGGGGGCGAGGCATGGGCTGACACCCGGCACGCACGCCCCGATCGAGGACGGCACCGCCATCGAGGATAGCGCTGCCATCGAGGATAGCGTCTCCGCCGGAAATCGCACCTCTCCGTCATTCCCGCGCAGGCGGGAATCCATTTTCGTCGTCCGGAGCCTCCGGAAGTCCGGCAGGGGGTGACTGTCGATGGGCATGTGCATTTTCAGCATCAGTGGCAAAGCCGCAGGCTCAGGGCTTCAGCACCACGCGCCCGACCACTTCACCGCTTTCCACCAGGGCATGCGCCTTCGCCACCTCGGCGAGCGGGAACACCTTGGCCACGCGCGGCTTCACGGTGCCGGCGGCCACCAGCTTGATGGCGTCCTCCAGCTGGTCGCGGCGGCAGCTGCCGACGCCGATCATGTTGGCGCGCTTGAAGAAGATGCGTGCCGGGTTGATGGAGATGTCCTCGCGGAACAGCTGGCCGACGAAGGCGTAGCGCCCGCCCACGGCCAGGCTCTTGAAGCTGGGGGTGAAGACGCGGCTACCGACGTTGTCGATGACCACTTCCACGCCTTCGTCGGCGGTGAGGGCCTTCACGTCATTGGAGAAGTCCTTGCCGTCGGCGGCGACGATGACATGGTGGGCACCGATGTCGAGCAGTTCCTGGCGCTTGGCCGCGGAGCGGGTGACGGCGATGACGATGGCCCCTGAGGCGCGTGCGATCTCCACCGAAGGGATGCCGCAGCCGCCGCTGGCGCCGGTGACCAGCACGTGTTCGCCGACGCGCACCTTCGCCACATCGCGCACCGCATTGAGCGCCACACCGGTGGAGGCGCCCAGCATGCAGGCCTGTTCGAAGCTGACGTTGTCGGGGATCTTCACCAGCGCTTCTTCGGTGATGTTGGTGTACTCGGCATAGCCGCCGCGCACGCCGCGGCGTTTGATGCAGGCCGTTTCCATGCCGTTCCTGCAGCGGCGGCACATGCCGCACACCTGGAAGGGCTTGCAGCAGACGCGGTCGCCCACCTTGAGCGTGGTGACCTGGTCGCCCACCTTTTCCACGGTGCCGGCCACTTCGTTGCCGATCACCATGGGGAAGTGCACGCCGCGCTGGTAGGTGCCGTTGCGCTCGACCACGTCGTGGTAGGACACGCCCACCGCGCCGACCTTCACCAGCACTTCATTGGGTTTGATGGCAGGGATGGCGATGTCCTCGATGACGAGGACTTCCGGGCCGCCCTGCTGGTGCATCACTGCTGCTTTCATTGCCTCTCCTGTGTTCCTGTGTCGGGGTGCGGCCGCCGCTGTGGGGCTGCCGATTGCCTGAGTTATTTTTTTCCGATGAGCCTGAACGCCGGCACGCAGCGCCCGTCCGGCCAGCGCTCGATGAGGGTTTCCACCGGCGCGCCGATGTCCACGCCTTCATTGCGGGCGATGGTGTTGGCGAGGCGCCCGTACATGCGCACGCCTTCGTCCATCTGCGCGGTGATGACGATGTAGGGCATCAGGTCCTCGAACTCGGGCAGGTAGCTGCGGTGGTAGCGCACCCAGCTGTAGACCTGACCCTTGCCGGAGAGCTTGCGCCACTGCCACAGGGTGCCCGTGCAGTAGGGGCAGACCGGCACGATGGGGTAGCGCAGGCGGGTGCAGCCGGAGCAGTACTGCACGTTCAGTTCGCCTGCGGCGAGGCCGTCCCAGTACCGGCGGTTGTCCGGGGTGACCGCCGGCAACAGGCTGGTGGGGTCCTGGGGGAAGGTGCGTTCGATGATAGTAATAGTCATGGAGATCCTTTGCTCAGGCGGGGTCGCGGCCGAAAATGACAGAATCGCCCACCGGCGTTCCCCATTGCAGCAGGCGCGCGTCCTTGACCTGGCGCGGGCCGCATTCGCCGCGCAGCTGGCGCACCATCTCCAGCATTTCGAACCAGCTGTTGAAGTGGCCGCAGGAGAGGAAGCCGCCGTTGGTGTTCACCGGCAGTGCGCCGCCGGGGCCGATGCGGCCGTCCTGCACGAAGTCGGCACCTTCACCCGGCTTGCAGAAGCCGAAGCGCTCCAGGCCCCACAGCACATTGGTGGAGAAGGCGTCGTAGGTGTAGAAGGCGTCGATGTCCTTGGGCGTGACCCCGGCCATGCGGTACACCCGCTGGTCGGCCGGGGGCTGCCAGTCGAATTCCTCGGCCTGGTTGATGCCCAGGCCGGGCTGGCCGAAGATGAACTCATCGGGGCCGGCGTGGATGCCCTGCGCACCGAGCAGGTACACCGGTTTCTTCGCGCAGTCCTTCGCCCGCTCGGCGGTGGTGAGGACCAGGGCCACGGCGCCATCCACCGGCACCGAACAATCGAACAGGCGCAGCGGCTCGACGATGAAGCGCGAGGCGAAGTAGTCCTCGCGCGTGAGCTTGCCGCGCATCACCGCTTCGGGGTTCAGCTGGGCATGCGCGCGCTCGGCCAGCGCCACGGCTGCGAGCTTGTCCTGGTCGATGCCGAATTTGTGGAAGTAGCGTTGCGCGGCCATGCCGGCACCGGCCACCGGTGCGGTGAAGCCGGCGTGCGGTGTTTCGGCGTGCGGCCCGCCGCCTTCACGCAGGGATTCGCCGAAGCTGGGGCGCTCCTTGGAGCCGTGCTTGCCGAAGCTGGAGTTGTTGTAGGCGGCAAAGATGAGCACGTAATCGGCCAGGCCCCAGGACAGCGCCATGGCGGCATGCGTGAGCACCGTGGCGCCAAAACGGCCGTGGCTCCAGGTCTGGCTGTTGAAGCGGGTCTTCAGGCCCAGCATGCTGGCGGCGAGGTCGTAGTCCGCGCCGCGCGGCGAGCCGATCTGGATGATGAGGCCGTCGACCTTCTTGCGGTCGAGGCCCGCATCGGCCAGCGCCGCCGAGACGGCCTTTTCGGCCAGCATGATGGGCGTGTCGGGTGAGGTGCGGAACAGGCCGGGCGAGCCGGCGCCGACGATGGCGATGGCGCCTTTGGGATTGAATCCGCTCATGACCGGCCTCGCCGGATCAGGGGTGATGCGCTCAACATGCTTCTCCTTGGTTTTCCGTGCTTTGATTTTCCGTGTTTTCAGTCCTGCAGCGGCAATTTCGCCCGCGTCACCACGTCCTTCCAGCGCGCCAGGTCGCGGCGGTACTGCTGGGTGTATTCCTCGACGCTGGTGCTGCTGGGGTCGAGGCCGATGCTGATCAGGTGCCGGGTCACTTCCGGCGTGGCGATGGCCTTGTTGATCTCGGCATTCAGGCGCTGCACGATGGGCATGGGCGTGCCGCCCTTGGTGTAGACGCCAAAGGCGGTGCCGGCGACAAACTCGGGCAGGCCGGCTTCGCGCGTGGTGGGCACATCAGGCAGGCTGGCCAGGCGGCGCGTGCCGGCCACGGCCAGCGGCTTCACCTTGCCGCCGGGGATGAAGGACACGAAGGCCGATCCGTCCATGCTGGCGAAATCCACTTCACCGGCCACCACCGCGGTGGCCGCCGGGCCGGTGCCCTTGTAGGAAATGACTTCCACCTTGCTGTTGGTGACGATCTGGAACAGCACCAGCGCCATGAAGGTGGAGTTGCCCCCGGCGGAGCCGTTCAGCTTGCCGGGATTGCGGCGCGCATGCTCGGCCAGTTCCAGCAGGTTCTTCACCGGCAGCCGCGGGTTGATGGCCACCACGTAGGGGCCCGCGCCCAGTTCGGCCACCGGCTGCACGTCGCGGTCCGGGTCGAAGGGCACGTGCTTGCGCAGCGCCGGGATCAGCGCAATGGCGCCGCCGCTGTAGAGGATGCTGTAGCCGTCGGGGGCGGACTTGGCCAGCGCCTCGATGCCGATGCGGCCGTCGGCGCCGGGCATGTTCATGATGATCACCTGCTGGCCCATGGCCTTGGTCATCAGCGGGGAGACCATGCGCGCGAGGATGTCGTTGGAACTGCCCGCGACAAAGGGCACGATGGCGCGCACCGGCTTCTCCGGGTAGTCGGCTCGCGCTGGCAGGGCGGCAAGGGCGGCCGCAAAGCCCAATGCGCTTGCTGTCATCGTGACTATCTTTGCCATTGCGGATGGCGGCCGTGCTTGCAGACCCATTGCCATGTCCTTCCTCCCTGGTATTGCTGCGGGCTGTGTCGTCGGCTAGACGCCCTTGGTGCGCCCGCCATCCACGTCGATGACGGCGCCGTGCATGTAGTCGGCCTGCGGCCCCAGCAGGAAGGCAACGACATTGGCGATGTCCTCGACCTCGCCGATGCGGGTGATGCCCTGCTTGCTCACCATGTTCTGCTCGGCGGTGGCGGCATCGGCGTTCAATCGCCCCATGGCCTTCTTCAGGCGGCCTTCGTAGCGCGCGGTGCGGATGGCGCCGGGCAGCACGGCATTGACGCGCACGCTGTCGGTGACACCCAGATCGGCCAGCGACTTGGTGAAGTTCACCAGCGCTGAATTGACCGAGCCCGTGATCATGGCATTGGCTGCAGGGGTGCGGCCGGCGGCGCCGGCAATGATGACCACCTTGCCCTGGTTGGCCTTCAGCTGCGGCCAGCAGGCGCGCAGGAGGCGCACATGGCCGAAGAACTTGAGGTCGAAGCCTTCGGCCCAGTCGGCGTCGGTGAGTTCGGTGAAGGCGCCCATGCGCGCCGTGCCGGCATTGGTGATGACAAAGTCGATGCGGCCAAAGGCCTTGAGCGCGGCATCCACCAGTGGCTGCACCGCTTCGGGCTGGCGCAGGTCGGCGGTGCTGACAATGGCCTCGCCACCCAGTTTGCGGACTTCGGCGGCTTGCGCCTCGAGGTCGGCGGTGCTGCGTGCGGCCAGCACCAGCTTGCAGCCTTCGGTGGCCAGGGTGCGGGCGATGCCGGCACCGATGCCGCGGCTCGCGCCGGTGATGATGCCGACCTTGTTGCGTAATTGCAGATCCATGTGGGCTCCGTGTCCTGAATCGTTAGTTCGTTGAAGATGACTGTTTACCAGGGCCTGATCCATGATGCGAAAAAAAGGCTGAAATCGGTGCCGGACAAGGCGCAAAGCGGAGCAAGGTTCTCTCCCTTGCGAGCATTTGCAATGCCGTATCCGTATGGCGGCGATTCTCGGTCTTTTTTCTTCATCGAACTAGCGATTCAGGACACTGGGCTGTCATCCGGTAGCGGGTGGCCAGCATTCCCGCATTGTCCAGTTGGGCCGCGCTTCGCTGCCCCGTCAAAGGTCGAGATGGTAACCGAGCTTGCGGCCGTCCTTCAGGCACACGCTGACGCCGGCGGCATCCGAGGCGATGCTCTCGTCGCCTGCACGCGGATGCACGCGCGAGTGCGCCGTCACCAACCGGTTGCGCACGCAGGCCTTGGCGCTCCGCCTCGGGCCAGTGCCCAGGGCGTGCGTGCACCACAGGCCGGGCCCATGGCCGGGTGACTTCGATCAAGGCTGTTTCCTTCGGGGCGGGTGCATCACTCGGTGCGCACGCGGGACCGGGTGGTCAGGCAGGCGTGGCGGGGAGGGCGTTCTACGAGCCATTGCAGACTGGCGGAGCAGGATTGCGAGACGGAATGACCGGAGAGATCTGGAACGGGATGACTGGGTGATCGGGTGTTTGGCGCTGCGACCGGAACTGACTGGCAGGACGTTTATTAGTGTCGGCAGTACGGGAATGATCTTGTGTCACTCGCCGCACTGCCGACTTTCTTAATGGCCCACCTCCTCCATCTCGGGGCGAAGAATGCACCTTGTTTGGCTAAAAATAAACAGCATATGACTACTATCTATTATTCCAATGTGGAATAATATTTCACGCCGGCCTTTCGGTCCCCGCCTCCCCCTGAAAGTACCTTCCCATGCACCTGGAGCGACCATGGATCTGAAGCAACTGGAATACTTCGTGAGGGTCGCCGAACTGGGTGGTTTTACCAAGGCAGCTGCGGTTCTTTCGGTGGCTCAACCCGCCTTGAGCAAGCAGATCCGCCAGCTCGAAGTGGAATTGCAGCGCAACCTGCTGGTGCGCAACGGCCGCGGCGTCAGCCTGACCGAGGAGGGGGCCATGCTGCTCAATCACGCCAAGGGCATCCTCGAGCAGGTGGACCGGGCACGCCAGGAGATCCTCGACATCAAGGGGCTGCCGCTGGGCAAGGTGGTGATTGCGGCGCCGCCGGCCGCTGGCATGGCGCTGCTCGCGCAGACGCAGCTGGTGAGCACCTTTCGCGAACGCTTCCCCAAGGCCTCGCTGGAGATCATCGAGTCCAAGACCTGGACCATTTATGACTGGCTGCTGGTGGGGCGGGTGGACATCGGCATCCTCTACGACCCGCGGCCTTCGCCGGTGGTGGAGATCACCCCGCTGTGGGAGGAGGAAATCTTCCTCGTTTCGCGCAAGGGCGAAGCAGGGGGCACCGCCGGCAAGCCAGTGCCCTTTCGCAACATCGGCAAGTATCCGCTCATCGTGCCCAGCTACCCCCATGCCATGCGCGCTCTGGTCGACACGGCGGCGGCCAAGGCTGGCGTCAAGCTGGACATCGCCATCCAGATCGAGGGCGTGCCATTCATTCTGGAACTGGTGAACAAGGGCCTGGGTCACTCGCTGCTGCCGCGGGCGAGTGTCGAATCCAGCCATCTTGCGGGCAAGCTGCAGATCAACCCGTTCCGCGGGCCGCGCCTGGCGCGCACGCTGACCGTGGCGGTGTCCTCACAGCGGCGCGTCACCCACCTCACGCGCGAGACGGTGAAGCTGGTGCTGCAGTGCCTGCAGCCGGGGGGGAAGCAGTGAGGAGTGAGGCGTGAGGCGTGAGGCGTGAGGCGTGAGGCGTGAGGCGTGAGGCGTGAGGCGTGAGGCGTGAGGCGTGAGGCGTGAGGCGTGAGGCGTGAGGCGTGAGGCG
>CANJJT010000095.1:0-16854 GCA_947474715.1 Betaproteobacteria bacterium | reverse complement strand
TTCCGCACGGATCGATGACATTGCGGGCAATTCCTCGAGCGATGGAACGGTTCGAGAGCTGCGGGTGGTTCCGCAAGTCGGCTACGCACCGGTGGTTATCCTGTCAATTTCCGACGACACGGAAGGAAGCGGGTCTGCGACCGACTTTGTTACCTCCGACCGCACTCTGTTGATTCACGGGCAGTCCGAGCCTGCGGCGGCGATCAGGCTGCAGCTCACCGACGCAACTGGCGCGACCGTGTTTTTAACTGCCGTCGCTGACGGGGACGGCCGTTGGGCCGTCGACCTCGGGGCCAGGGTGCTGCCTGACGGGCCCTATGTTGCAGTTGCGCGGGCGACAGATAGCCTAGGACGCGATTCGTACGCCGAGCAGGACATCGTCGTTGATGGCACGGCTCCGGAGGTGAGCATCGAAGGGATCACCGAAGACACCGACACGCCCGGGGACTTCGTTACCAGCGACGACAAGCTCTGGTTCTTCGGTTCGTCCGAGAATGCGGTACGGGTGCATGTGACCCTGACCGCCGAGAGTTCGGGAGCCGTACTGGTCGACGAGACCGTTGTTGCCGATGCCGACCAGTACTGGGAGGTCGATCCAGGCCTCGCGCCGGATAACTACCTTCTGCGCGCGGTGGCGATCGACGCCAGCGGAAATACTGCGGAGGCGTTCCAGCGAATTGCGGTTACCTCTAAGGCTGGAGCGGTGTTGCCGGTAACCACGACAGAGTCCACCGTGCCTGTCACTCAACCGGGGACTGTAAGCACACCGCCGCAGACCAACACCCCTGCAGCGACGATCAACACGGGCGTAGCCACAGGGGCTTCGCCGGTCAGCAACATGCTCAACTCGCTGGGTGGAACCTCCAGGCCGGAATCGGGCACTCCAGGTATCACGGTGCCGCCCGGCGGCATCACTGGTGGTACTGGTGGTGCGCCCGCGTCCAGTCCGACGGCGGCGACTGCCCCTGCTCCGACGCCCAATGCACCGGCTCCCGCTGGTTTTGACATGATCAATCAGCTTCCTGCGACGGCTGCGGGCGTTGCTGCGGATGCTGAGTCAGTGACCCGAGGCTTTCCGGTGGTCACGATCGCCAACCCTGCGCAGGGTAATGGCCCGTTGACGGACAACCAGGCAATAGCGGACGAGCGCCTGTTTGTCTATGAGGGCATTCAGAACACCCAGAGCAAGTCACCAGACACGCTGGACCTGGCGGTTCCCCGCGAGGCCTTTGGCCACACCAATCCGAGCGCTGTGATCACGCTTGAGGCGACTTTGGCAGACGGAGCTCCTCTGCCCGGATGGATACAGTTCAATAACCTCGATGGTAGTTTTACCGGGGTTCCGCCTTCGGTTACCGACGCCGATGTGGACATCAAGGTGACAGCGCGCGATGACGCTGGACGGGTGGCAGAACTCATCTTCCGTCCGATCATCCCGGCGTTCAATGCCGACACGCCTGCCGGCGATGCGGGTACGCCTGCAGCCAACACATCGGTGGCCGGCGCCATTGGCAACACGGGTGGGACCACGGGCCTGGGCGGTACTGCCGGATCGGCGGGCACCGGGATCGCCGGGTCGCTGACGACAGGACCGGCTGCACCCGCGCCTGCGGCGCTTGCAGGGACTCCTGCCGGTGGCGTTGCAGGCACCCCTGCCGACAGGACGGCGGCTGCGGCTGCCCCTGCGCCCCAGCAGGGAAGCAGCGACAGGGTTGGCGACGGTGGATTCCCCCTGGAGCGCGTGGGTTCCAATTCCACCACGCCCGGCGCGGCGCCTGGCGCTGCTGCCGGCGCTGTGGCCGGGGCCCAGGGAGGAGAAGGAGAGGCATCCACCGGGGTCTCCCGCCTGTTCGTGTATCAGGGCGTGCAGCCAGCGCCCAGCGAGAGTCCCGAGAAGTTCGAGTTCCACATTCCGCGGAATGCTTTTGCCCACACCGATCCGACGGCTGTGGTCAGGCTGGAAGCAACCCTTGTGGACGGCTCGAAGCTGCCCGAATGGCTGAATTTCAATGGCCAGACCGGTGCGTTGACCGGGCTGCCTCCGGACGGTCGGCCGGTGGAAATGGAAATCAAGATCACGGCCCGCGACGAAGTCGGCCGTGAAGCCAGTGTGGTGTTCGCACCTGTCATTGCGCCTGCCGCACCGGCCAATGCGCCGGCCGCCGCAGAGTCCGGGCCGCAGACCCCCAATGCAACGGCGCCCAATCGTCCGCTGCCCGGTAGTGCGTCACTGGAGCCTGGGGCGGAGTTGAAGCTGGCCACTGGCGGGGCTGCCGCCAGTGGTGATGGCAATGCCTCCAGCCTCAAGATCGCCTCCGCAGAGTCTGGTGCCGCTGAATCGCCGAAGGGCGCCGAAGGCTTCCCGGTTGCCCGCGTGGATACCGGCGGCATTGTCCAGGCGAATGCCTCGGAGACTGGTGCTGGCACGAGTCGGTTGTTCGTCTACCAGGGCGTGGCCGACCTGAGCTTTGCCGGCCAGGGGTCGATCAATTTCACGGTACCCGTTGATGCCTTCGCGCATACCGACTCCGGTGCAACAGTGGTGCTCAACGCCTACCTGGCCGATGGTGCCTCGCTACCCACATGGTTGTCATTCAACCCGCTGACCGGGGCGTTCTCCGGAATGGCACCGCCTGACAGCCGTGGGCAACTGGACATCGAGGTTGTTGCCCGCGATGAACAAGGCCGCATTGCGCGCATGCAGTTCAAGCTCGACCTCGATCCGGTGGAAGCAGCCGCACCGGCGCCCCAGGCGGAGGCGCCCGCTCCGGTCGCAGTTGCAGAGGCCGGGTACGACAAGGAGGCGAAAGACGCCGAAGAGGCGGAGAAGGAAGCCCTGCGACTTGCACAGGCTGACAAGGATGGCGAAGCGGTCAGCAAGGCCAAGGCGGAATTCGACAAGCTCAAGCGGATGGCTTTGCCCTTCAGCGAACAGGCCCAGATGGCCAAAGTGGTGCGGGATCCGCTGCTGGCCAGGATCCTTGCTGGCCAGGGCACGGAGAAAGCGGCAGACAAAGCCGGAAAGCTGGCCAAGCCTTTGGCCTGAGGGTGGCGGCAAGCCTTTAGAATAGAAGCGAATATCAGGCAGGATGACGATGAAGCTGGGGTTTAAACGCGCGTTCAGGCGCGTGCACTGGATGGCGGCCTGCCTGGCCATAGCCGGGTGCACTGTCACGCCTGTGCCGCTCGAGCGTGGCGAGCGCGAGCAGGTCGGCGAGCAGGCCCGCACCCTGCTGTTCGCCAATCAGGAAGCACTCACTGGTCCGATCAGCCTGGCAGAGGCCACCGCCCGCTCCGTCAAGTATTACGCGGACTACCGCCTGCGCAACATGGAAGAGGTCCTGTCCGAAGCCAATCTGGACGTCGCCCGCTTCGACCTGCTACCGCGGATCACCGCCTCTGCGGGTTACACCACCCGCAACAACGATTCTTTCGGCTTTGGTTTTTCCCCCGGGGGCACCGTCGCGGCCAACCCGTCGGCGTCTTCGGAGCGAAGCCGCAGCACGCTCAATCTGGGTTTTGCCTGGAACATCCTTGATTTTGGTGTGAGCTATTTCAAGGCCAAGCAGCTTGCTGACCAGTCCCTCATTGCGCGTGAGCGGCGCCACAAGGCTGTGCAGATCCTGGCGCATGATGTGCGCCAAGCCTGGTGGCGCGCCGAAGCGGCCCAGCGCCTGCTGCCCCAGATCGACAAGCTGTTGTCCGACATCGAAAGCGCGCTGGAGCGGACCCGGTTGATCGAACAGCGCAAGCTGCTGCCCCCCACCCAGGTGGTGAGCCTGCGCCGCGCGCTGCTTGAACTGGAGCAGCAGATCAGCTTCCGCCGCCAGGAGTTGGCCCAGTCACGGATGGAGTTTGCCGCCCTGGTCAACCTGCCGCCCGGGTCGCCCTACACCCTCAAGACTGTGGCGCTGGATGATCGCAAGGTGCTTGAGCTCACCGCCGATGCCGACCGGCTGGATACCGCTGCTCTCGCGCAACGCCCGGAACTGGCCGAAGAGGCCTACCGCGGGCGCGTCAGCGATTCCGAGGCGAAAAAGGCCCTGCTGGGCCTGCTGCCCAACCTCAACCTGGATTTCGGCCTCAACACCGACAGCAATCGCTTCCTGGTGAACAACAGCTGGACTTCTGCCGGCCTGAACATCGCCTTCAACCTGGTCAAGGCCTTTTCGCTGCCGGCCGTGAAGCGCACTGCCGAAGCGCAGCGCCAGGTCGATGATGCACGCCGCATGGCCGTGGCCATGGCCGTGCTGACCCAGACGCGCATCGCCGCCGTGCGCTACACGCTGGTGGCGCATGAGTACGGCGTCTGGCGTGAGGCATCCGATGACGACCAGCAGATCGTCAAGCTGCTGGAGTCGAGCGCCTCGGTGGGTATCGATTCCGAGCTGGAGCTGATACGGGCCAGGGCACGCGCCATGGTCAGCAGCATCAATCGTGACCTGTCCTACGCCAACCTCGAATCCACCGTGGCCCAGCTTTACCAGTCACTGGGCCAGGACCTGATCACCGACCCTAAGGAAGAAAAGCAGAACCTGCCGGAACTCACCAGCCTGGTCGAGGCCCGCTTTGCGGCGCAGGACAAGGCCATTTTCTCCGAGCGCACCGGCGGGCCGGAGATCACCATGGCGCTGGGGCCGGTGTCCGGCGTCGAGCCCGATTCCGGGGCGCTGCTCAATGAGGGCATGAATCGCGTATTCGCCGATTCCAGAGTACGCATGGTCGACCCGCAACTGGCCAGTTACCGGGTGGTGATGCGTGCCGAGCTGCAACCCCCGCGCAGCGGCAGTCAGCCGGCCCGGATAGAAATTCGCATCATGGATGGCACCACCGGCCAGGAACGCCACAGTTCAGAATTCAGGACCACCCTGAGCGCCCCGGTCGATCAGGAGCAATTGCGGGTGCTGGGTGAGGGGGCGGCCTATCGCATCCTCGTCTGGTTGCCAGTGAACCGTTCTACGCGCGTGGGGAACCAGTTGCCCGGCGCACTCAGGCTGGGCGACGCCCCGGCGCCTGCCCGGCCCAGGCTCGCGTTTTCGCTCGATGGCGGATCGCTGGGCCTGTTGCTTGATTCCGAACTGCGCGCTGGTCCAGTGTCGCTCTCGCAGGCCCAGCCAGCGACCGGGGATACGCCAACACCATGAGCAAAGCCACCCATAATAATGATCAATTTGAATCGGTCCACAATATGGCTATGAGATTTTTTGGGATATTGTTATCAGCGGTGCTGTGCCTCTTCTAGATGGCGCCGGTGCACTCGCAGGGCCAGCCATCCGGATCGAATCCCAGGCAGGAGCGGGCCTTCTCGCCTGCCGGCATCACCGGTGCGGGGCGTCAGGCACTGCCACCCACCCCTGGCCCGACTTCCCCGCCCATGCCGGGCCTGCGCCCCAGCCCGCGTGCGGAATCGGCACCCATGTATGCGCCGACGCTGGCCGAGGACGAGATCGCCGTGCTGGTGGTCGCAGGCGAGGAAACCACGCTGTCCAGCCAGATGGGCGGACGAGTCCTGCGCGTCAATGTCGGGCTGGGCGATACCGTCGAGGCCAAAACCGTGCTGCTCGAATTCGATTGTTCCGAGCAGCAGGCGCAGCTTCAGGCCGCCCAGGCCGAGTTCCGTGGCCTGCGCGAGACGCATCTGACCAAGCTCAAGCTGCAGGCACTGGGGGCCGCCGGGGAACTGGAAGTCACCGTGGCAGCCGCTGCAGCCGACAAGGCCAGGAGCCAGCTCGACTTGCGCGAATCGCAGATGGCCTACTGCCAGGTGAGCGCTCCGTTTTCCGGACGCGTGGCCCGCCTGCGCGTGAAGACCTCCGAGAGCGTCAACATCAACGTGCCGCTGGTGGAATTGGTGAACACGTCTTCGCTGAAGGCACAGATGTTCGTGCCCTCCACTTATGTGCGCGTGCTCAAGCCGGGCATGCCCTTCCAGGTCAAGCTGGAAAGCGGGCAGATCTTCCGCGCGCGCATCAACAAGCTCAACTCGCGCGTCGAAGGCGTGAGCCAGCAGCTCGAGATAGAAGGCCGCTTCGATGGCACCCCGCAGGGGCTGCTGCCCGGCATGGTGGGCACGGCCCAGTTCCCCGTGCGTCCGGGAAGGTAATCCAGGGAGATGGCCGACACACGAGATATCACCGTGGGGCTGCTGCAATTGGAAACCCAGCTGCAGGCCGCATTGAGCGCACCGGAAGTGGCATTCACTGCCGCCAACGAGTCCTTCAACGTACTCAAGTACGACCAGGCCGTGGTCTGGAAGCACGACATCTTCAACAGCCCGATCGTCACGGCCGCCTCCGGCCTGGCCGACCTGGCGCTGGATAGCCCCTATGTCCAGTGGCTGGGACGTGCCATCCGGGCCTTCCCAGAAGGCACCACCAGCGTGAGCCAGGTGAAGCTCTCCGATCTGCCCGAGCACATCCACGCCGAGGGCAGCGAATGGTGTTCCGAGCACCTGCTGGTGTGCACCCTCAAGGGCCCCGATGGCCTGGGCCGCGGCGGCCTCCTGTTCACCCGCACCGACCCCTTCGGCGAGCAGGATGTCGCGATCGCCGAATGGATAGCGCGGTCCACCGGCTACAGCCTGTGGGCCTGGCGCGGCGAACAGCGCAGCTTGCTGCGCAAGCTGGGCAGGCGCAACACCCTGATTGCCGCAGGCGTGTGCGCCGTGCTGGTGTTGGTGCTCAGCCTGGTGCCTGTGCAGCTCAGCGCCCTCGCCTCGGCGGAAATCACGCCGCAGAGCCCCATCCCGGTGACGGCCCCGGTGGAAGGCATCATCAAGGAAATCGTCATCAAGCCCAACCAGACGGTGCGCGCGGGCGAAGTCCTGGCCGTGCTCGATGACACCGCGCTGCGCAACCGGCTGACGGTGGCACAAAAGGCCCTTGAGATCGCGCGTGCCGATTCGCAGCGCGCCATCAACAAGGCCTTCGGCGACGAAGCCAGCCGCGCCGAGCTGCAGGTGCTGGTGGCGCGCGTGCGCGAGAAAAGCGCCGAGGTGAACTACCTGTCCGACCTGCTCGGGCGCCTCACCATCAACGCGCCGCAGGGTGGCGTCGCGGTATTTTCCAACGCCGATGAATTCACCGGCAAGCCGGTGCAGCCGGGCGAGCGCATCATGATTCTGGCCGATCCTTCGCTGATCCGTGTCACCGCCATGGTCGCACCGGACGATGCCATACGGCTCGAGGCTGGCACCGAGGTCAAGGTCTTCCTCAACATCGATCCGCTCAATCCGCTGGCCGGGCGTGTCACGCGCTCCTCCTATGAAGCGATGGCACAGCCGGATGGCTCGCTGGCCTACGTGGTGCAGGTCGAACTCCTCGAAGGCCATGGTTTCCCCCGCATCGGCTTGCGCGGCACCGCCAAGATCTACGCCGAGCAGGTGTCGCTGGGCTATTACCTGTTCAGGAAGCCGCTCGCCTTCCTGCGCCAGAACTTCGGGTACTGACCGCCGGTGGACCCGAGGTCCAGGTCCATGGCAGAGGTCGCGATGCGCGGGCATCCGTCCACGATGGCCATGTCCCGGACAATCCTGACAGGCGCGCACGCAGGCCAGCCTCTGCTTTTCGCAGTGCCCTTGCTGGCCGCACAGCTCACCGTCTTCACCCTGGTTCTTGCCGGGCTGGGCATTGCCCAGAGCCTGGGCGAGCTGGGCTACACCACCAGGATATCCGAGCGCCTCATCGAGCAATATGGCCAGCGCTTTCGCGCTCCCCAGGCACGCACCCGCCTGGAGGGCTTGAAGCGCTTTGCCACCGACCGCAAGGGGCGCAGTTTGCGCGAGCAGGATCTGCTCACCCAGGTGAACCTGTTCGTCAACCGCATCCCCTTCCTCGACGACGAAAGGCACTGGAACCTGCCCGACTACTGGGCCACGCCCGCCGAGAGCATGGCCAGCAATGGCGCCGACTGCGAGGACTTCTCCATTGCCAAGTACTTCCTGCTGAAGGAGCTGGGCGTGCCGGTATCGCGCCTGCGCCTGGTGTATGTCAAATCGCTGAAGCTCAACCAGGCGCACATGGTGCTCGCCTGGTATGCCGCCCCCAACGCCGACCCGCTGGTGCTGGATAACCTCGAGGACAGCGTGCGCCCGGCTTCGCAGCGCACCGACCTCGTGCCCGTCTACAGCTTCAACGACGAAGAAGTCTGGGTGGAAGTGCGCGGCCGTATCGGCTCGCCGCGCCAGATCCGGAACTGGAGTTCATTGCTGGAACGCCTGGTGCAGGAGTCGCGCATATGAGCGTGCCTCGCTGCACGCCAGGCTTATTGACAAGGAAGGACCCGCCATGACACTGGGCAGACAGCTCATCATCGCCATCTCCATCATCTTTCTGGCCGCGCTCATCGGCGTGCAGGCCATTTACCTGCGCAACGCGCGCGCCCACCTGCAGGTGCAGCTGGAGTCCCACGCCCAGGACGCGGCCACCTCGCTCGGCCTGTCCCTGGGCATCCTGCTCACCAAGGGCGATTACGCCATTGCCGAGACGGTGATCAACGCCGCCTTCGACCGCGGCCACTATGCGCAGATCGAATTCCTCACCCGCGACAAGAGCGAGCCGGTGGTGGTGCGCCGTCTGCAGACCCAGGTCGAAGGCGACTATCCGGAATGGTTCGCCCAGATGTTCCCCCTGGTGGGCCCCACGGCTGAATCGCTGGTCAGCAGCGGCTGGCAGCAGCTCGGCCGCGTGCGCGTCACCAGCCATCCGCGCTTTGCCTACGAGCAGTTGTGGGGCACGGCACGCGCCACGGGTGTTCTGCTGGGGCTCATCTACCTCCTCGCGCTGGGGCTGATGAACCTGTTCCTGCGCAGCGTGCTCAAGCCACTGGACGCGGTGGAGGCGGCCGCCCAGTCGATTGCCCAGCGTGACTTCGTCACGGTCGACGTGGTGCCGAGCACGCGTGAACTGGCGCGGGTGGTGTCGGCGATGAACATGCTGTCCATGAAAGTGCGTGATGCGCTGGAAGCAGAGACTGCGCGCGCCACCGCGCTGCAGGACGAGGCCTTCCTCGATCCGGTCAGCACCCTGCTCAATCGGCGCGGACTGACCTCGCGCTTCAACAGCCACTACCGTGACGAAACCGAATCCTTCTCCGGCATGCTGGCCCTGCTGCAGATCTCCGAGCTTGCCAGCGTCAACGAAGCGCAGGGGCCCGAGCGTGGCGATGAACTGGTGCGCTCGGTGGGTCGGCTGATCAGCGAGGCGGCCGGCGCCCGGGGCCTGGCCGGACGCTGGGGTGGGGCGCTGTTCGCCATCATCCTTGCCGAAGAGCGTGCCGGCGCCGAAGCGCGCCTGGCCGACCTGCAGCGCCAGGCCGATTCGGTCATTGCCGGCCTTGGCCTGGGCGGCGGGCCGGTGTGCGTGTCGGTCGGCGCGGTGTATGCCGCCGCCGGCAAGCCCGTGCTCAAGGACCTCGTCGACAATGCCAACGATGCCCTGCAGGAGGCCGTTGACAAGCACATCGGCGTGCCTGAAGTGCGCGTGCTGGATGCCGCGCGCCCCAGCTGGTCGGCTGAACTCATCGACGTGGTGCGCGGCGCCATCGGCAGCGGCCGCATGGAACTGGTGGGCCAGCCCGCCATCCGCCTGCAGGATGGCAGTCTGCTGCACACTGAAATCATGGGCCGCCTGCTGGATACCTCGGGCAAGCAACTGGCCGCCGCCGAGTTCATGCCCTTGGTGGCGCGACACAAGCTCACCGTGGATCTGGACCAGGCCGTGGTGCGCAAGGTCATCGATGTCATGCGCGACCGGCTGAGCAGCGAGCCCTGCACCATCGCCATCAACCTGGCAGCCCAGTCGATTGCCGACCCGGGTTTTGGCGAATGGCTGACCGGCGTGCTCGGGCGCGGCCAGAAGCCCGGCACCACCATCGTCTTCGAACTGAGCGAGCATAGTGTACTGCAGAACGAAGCGGCGGCACGCCAGTTCGCCCGTCACGTGCGCGACCTCGGCTGCCAGTTTGCCATCGACCACTTCGGCGTCCATCGCGACAGCCTGGCGCTGGTCCGCATCCTCACCCCGGCCTACGTGAAGCTCTCCGCCGTGCACACGCCGCGCATCGTCGCCGACATGGGCACGCGCTTTTTCATCGAATCGGTGGTGCGCGCAGGCCGGCAGCTCGATGTGCCGGTGATCGCGCAGAACGTCGAGGACGACCTGACCGTGGCCAACCTGCGCGCCCTCGGCATCGACGGCTACCAGGGTTACATCGCCGGGCGTCCCGCTCCCTGGAAGTAAGGGGCGGCGGGCGCCAGGCGCTGCCGGCCGTTGCCGGTCGTAAAGGGGCTGCCGCCGCCCGCTGCCCGGGCGCCTGCTGCAATGCGGTTTGACAGCAAGGGGTGCAGGGCGGCTAAATGCCCGCTTTCCCATTCCAGGAATGAAGCCCCATGCCACTCGCGCCCGCCGCCTCCCCGCGTCCCCACGCCCAGTTGTCGCATCTGGGCTTTCTTGCCCGCGACCTCGAAGGCATGATCGGCTTCTATACCCGCGTGCTCGGCCTGGCGGTCACCGACCGCGGCCCCTATCGCATGGGGGGCGAGATCGTTTTCCTCAGCGGCTCCATCCATGAGCACCACCAGGTGGTGTTCGTCTCCGGGCGTGATGACGGCCAGCACAAGTCCATCCTCAACCAGATCTCCTTCCACGTGGACACCCTGGAAAACCTGTGCACCCTGCACAGCGCCCTGGTGGCGGAAAAAGTGAAGGAACTCGCGCCGCGCAACCACGGCAATGCCTGGAGCATCTATTTCCATGACCCCGACGGCAACCGGGTCGAGCTGTACACCCCCTCGCCCTGGTATGTGCCACAGCCCTTCGGCAAGGACCTCGACCTCACCCAGCCCGCCCAGGCCATCCGCGAGCAGACCGAAGCCCTGGTGCGCGCCACCCCTGGCTTTTGCCTGCGTGAAGACTGGGAGCGGCAATTCGCCGCACGCCTGGGCGGGGCGCTGAATCACTGAAGCCACCACGGTCCGGCCCCAACGAAGCACCCACCGAATCAGCGGCATCCGCACACCATAGCGAGAAGGAAGAACCATGACAGCAGTCTCATTGCTTGCGCGCCTGTTGCCGGCCTTACTGGCGATCGCAACCGCCCTGCCGGCGACCGCGCAGGACTATCCGACCAAACCCATACGCTTCACCATCTGCTGCGCGCCCGGCGGCAGCGCCGACCTGGTCACACGCTTGCTCGCCGAGAAGATGGCTGCTCGCATGGGCCAGCCGGTGCTGCCCGAGAATCGCATCGGTGGCAGCGGCGTGCTGGCCAACGGCGACGTTGTCAAGGCCGCGCCCGACGGACATACCATGGTGCTCCTGACCGGCGGCTTCCCGGTGGCAGCGGTGCTGGTGAAGGATCGGCCCTATGACCCGATCAAGGACTTCCAGATGGTCAGCGTGATCGTCTCCTATCCCTTCTTCCTCTCCGTGGCCGCCGACAACCCGATGAAGAACCTGAAGGACCTGCTGGCGCGCGCCAAGGCCAACCCCGGCAAGATCACCTACGCCGTGGCCGGACCGGGCAGCGTGCACCACCTGCTGGGCGAATGGGTCAACATCGAAGGCAATGTGGACATGATCAACGTCCCCTTCAAGGGCGCACAGCAGGCGCTCATCGAACTCTATGCCGGCCGCCTCGATGTGCTGGTGGAGACCGCCACCGGCAGCATGGGCGCCATCCGCTCAGGCAGGGCGCGCGCCATTGCCGTGTCCTCGCCACAGCGCTTCTCGCTCATGCCCGATGTGCCCGCCATCAATGAAACCCTGCCCGGCATAGAGCTCGCCTCCTGGCTGGGCGTGGCCACCACCCCCGGCACGCCGCGCCCGGTGGTCGACAAGCTCAGCCGCGAACTGCGCGCCATCCTCGCCATGCCCGATGTGCAAAAGCGCCTGGCCGACCTGGGCGGTGTCGCCACACCGTCCACGCCAGAAGAAATGCGCCAGCGCATCGAAGGCGAAATGGTGCGCTGGAAGCGCATCATCGACATCAAGAAGATTCAGCCGCAGTAAGTGGGCGGGACGCTCAAGGCGTTTATGCCGATTGCCGGGCAAGCAATGGCGCCAGGCCGGGCAGCACCAGCGGGGTAAACCCCGGGACTGCCAAGCTTGCTGCCAGTGCCTTCCCGGGAAATCGGTGAAGAACCTTTGGCAAGGGGGTAACCACCAGCGGCCCTGCGCAGGTCACTGAAGCAAAGCGACGTTCACTCCGCCGGCGCCTGCTTGGCTTCGAGTGCTTCCCAGCGTTCCATTTTCTTCAGGACCAGGGCGTCGATCTCGTCGGCGCGCTGCTGGTCATTGCGCATGGCCTGTGCGTCCTGCTGGTAGTACTCCGCGGCGCTCATGCGTGCCGACAAGGCCTTCTGCTCGGCCTCCAGCGCCTCGATCTCCGCTGGCAGGCTGTCCAGCTCGCGTTGCTCCTTGAAGGACAGCTTGACGCGCTTGGCCGGACGGGCAGGGGGGGTGGTGGTGGTCGCCGTGGTTGTGGTCGAGGCGGCTGGCGCAGCCACCCCAGCAGCCGCTTCAGTCGCCGTCAGCGGCGTTCCCGCGGCCGCATCCGCACCCGCCGTGGTCCGTTGGCGCAACCAGTCGGTATAGCCGCCGACGTACTCCTTCCATCGGCCATCGCCTTCGGCAGCCAGCGTCTGCGTCACCACGTTATCCAGGAACACCCGGTCATGGCTCACCAGTAGCAGCGTGCCCTGGTAGTCCTGCAGCGTCTGCTCGAGCAGCTCCAGCGATTCGATGTCCAGGTCATTGGTCGGCTCATCGAGCACCAGCACATTGGCTGGTCGCGCGAACAGGCGTGCCAGCAGCAGGCGGTTGCGCTCGCCACCGGACAACATCTTGACCGGCGCATCGACGCGGCGCGGCGAGAACAGAAAATCACCGAGGTAACTGATCACATGCTTCTTTGCGCCGTTCACCTCGACCCAGTCCGAACCCGGGCTGACCGTCTCCGACACCGTGCGCTCCGGGTCCAGCTGCTCGCGCATCTGGTCGAAGTAGGCGATGGCGATGTTGGTCCCCAGGCGCACCGAGCCTGCATCGGGTTCCAGCGCGCCGAGAATCAGCTTGATCAGCGTGGACTTGCCCGCACCGTTCGCGCCGATCAGGCCGATGCGGTCTCCGCGCAGGATGCGCATGGACAGGTCGCGCACGATGGGCCGCTCGCCGAAGGACTTGCACACGTCCTTCAGTTCGGCCACCAGCTTGCCCGAACGCTCGCCCGAATCGATGGACAGCTTCACATTGCCCAGGCGGTCGCGTCGTTCGAAGCGTTCCGTGCGCAGCGATTCCAGCCGCCGCACGCGTCCCTCATTGCGGGTGCGCCGTGCCTGCACGCCCTTGCGTATCCACACTTCCTCCTGCGCCCAGAACTTGTCGAAGCGGCGGTTCTCCACCGACTCGGCATGCAACTGGTCGGCCTTGATGCGCTCATAGGCGGAATAGTTGCCCGGATAACTGCGCAGCAGGCCGCGGTCCAGCTCGACGATGCGGGTGGCCACGCGGTCGAGGAACCAGCGGTCATGGGTCACGATGATGGCTGCCGGTCCCTTGGCCAGTTGCGCCTCCAGGAGCGCAATGCCCTCGATGTCCAGGTGGTTGGTCGGCTCATCGAGCAGCATCACATCCGGCTTCAGCGCAAAGGCGAGCGCCAGCGCCGCGCGCTTGCGCTCGCCGCCGGAGGCATTGTCCAGTGGCTGCTCCGGGTCCAGCCCGAAGCGGTGGAGGTACTCGGCCATGCGCGAGACGATGCGCCACAGCTCGCGGTCATCGTGGATCTCCTCCTCGAAGCGCCCGCGTATCGACAGGCTCTCGCGCAGCGTCGGCGCGGGCGGCAGCAAGGGTTCCTGCTCCACGCGCGTCACGCGCAGCCCGTCCTGCAGCTGCAGCTGGCCATCATCCAGCTGCACCGTGCCGGCTACCACCGACAGCAGCGAGGACTTGCCCGTGCCATTGCGGCCGATCAGTCCGATGCGCTCGCCCACCTCCATGCTGAGCGCGGCCCGGTCGAGCAGCGGCTGCAGTCCATAGGCGAGTTCAGCATTGAGCAGGGTGAAAAAGGGCATGTCGGGGCACGGCTCGGGAAAAGGGGCGCTATTGTCTCATTCGCCCGGGTGTGGCGGGTCGCAGATGGTTATTGTGATCAAAAACAGGATGTGGGATACGCCATCATTGGGTAAGCATGATCATTGTGATCATACTTATCCGGCCTGTGACGCGGCCGGCCGCTGCCCCAGGGCATTATTCAGGGCCGATCGCTGCGACGGGGGCAATGAAGAAGCGTACCGCCACGCAAGCCATTGCAGCCTGCACGATATTCAAAAGCACATCACCTGATGGCCCGGCGTTGCTTGCGGCTCACTGCAGTTCGCCCCCTCCCGGCTTGCTGCGGCTTTCCGCGCCCATCTGACCGGCCGCTGTGCGCTGGCCGGCGTCCTGGCTATCCCTAGCTGCGGGAGGGGCGTCCGACGGTCATCTTCACTGACAGGCCGGAACGCGACGCCAGTTCAACCAGTGCCTCCAGGCTGAACAATTGAGAGCGGCCCGTCACCAGTGAAGACAATCGCGGTTGCGTGACGCCAAGCAACTTGGCGGCCTCGGCCTGCGACAGTGACTTCGATTCACGGATGTATTCGACTCGGGCCTGCAGCGCTTCCATGAGCATGCGCTTCATGGCTTTGCTGGGCGTGACGCGGGTTGCACACATGAAAAAATTTCCTTTGAGGGTGTTCAGATTACTTCTATGGGGGGCGAATCATATCAATGTTAAAAAGTACTCGGGGACCAATAATTGATACAGGTCATGACAAGTGCCGATTCATCTTCCAGTTGGCATATCCCATGCCTGAACCTGATCCGTTTGGCCGTAGGGTGCGTACAAGGTTTGGTAAGATTGCCCCTCGATTTGCGGCTTCAGGGAAACGAGCGCGTCCCGTTTTTGAAGCAGTTTGCCGCGACATTTCGTGGCGAGTGAGCGTAATACCGCAGTCTTCAGTGAAACTTAACGTGAAAACCACCCCCTTAAACGACATACATCGCGCCGCAGGCGCCAAGCTGGTGGATTTTGCCGGTTGGGAAATGCCCCTCCATTACGGTTCGCAGCTCGACGAGCACCATATCGTGCGACGCGACGCCGGCATGTTCGATACCTCACATATGCTGGCGGTCGACGTGCATGGTGCCGGTGCGCGTGCCTTCCTGCGCCAGGCCTTCGCCAACAACGTGGACAGGCTCACCCAGCCGGGCAAGGCGCTCTACTCATGCATGCTGAACGAGCAGGGCTTCGTCATCGACGACCTGATCGTCTACTTCATGGCCGAGGATTTCTTTCGCGTCATCGTCAATGCCGGCACCGCCGACGGCGATGTCGCCTGGCTGGAAGGGCTGCGCGCCAGGACCGGTGCCGATATCACCCTCAAGCCGCGCCGTGACCTCGCCATGATCGCCGTGCAGGGCCCTAATGCCCGCGCCAGGGCCTGGGCCGCCCTGCCCGAACTCACGGCCGCCAGCGAGCCGCTCGCCGCCTTCTTCGGTGCCCAGGCGGGCGAGGTCTTCATCGCCCGCACCGGCTACACCGGTGAAGACGGTTTCGAGATCCTGGTGCCGGAGGCGCGTGCCGCCGACACCTGGAACAAGCTTGCTGCTGCGGGCATCCGCCCCTGCGGCCTGGGCTCGCGCGACACGCTGCGCCTGGAAGCCGGCATGAACCTGTATGGCCAGGACATGAACGACCAGGTCTCGCCGCTGGAATCAGGCCTGGCCTGGACCGTGGACCTGAAATCACCGCGTGACTTCATCGGCAAGGCAGCGCTGCTCGCCGCCCCCGCGACGCGCCACATGGTCGGCCTGGTGCTGCCCCCCAAGGGCGGCGTGCTGCGTGCCCACCAGGTCGTCATCACTGCGGCCGGCGAAGGCGAGATCACCAGCGGCACCTTCTCCCCCACGCTCAACCAGTCGGTCGCGCTCGCGCGCGTGCCGGCCAGCGTCAAGCCCGGCGACACCGTGCAGGTGGCCGTGCGCGACAAGCGCCTGGAGGCCGCCGTGGTCAAGCCGCCCTTCGTGCGCAACGGCAAAGCCCTCCTCTGAATTCCCGCATTTGACTCCCTCGGAGAACGCCCCATGAACGACGTACCTGACAACCTGCTGTTTGCCGCCTCACACGAATGGGTGAAGGTGGAAGCCGACGGCACCCTGACCGTGGGTATCTCCGATTTCGCCCAGGAACAACTGGGCGAGCTGGTGTTCCTCGAAGTGCCCGAGGTTGGCCGTGAACTCAATGCGGCCGAAGCCTGCGCCGTGGTCGAATCGGTCAAGGCGGCATCGGACGTGTATTCCCCGGTGTCCGGCAAGGTCATCGCCGCCAACACCGCCTTGTCCGACGACATGGGCAAGGTCAACACCGACCCCTACAACGCCTGGCTGTTCAAGCTGCAGCCCGCCAACAAGGACGAGCTCAAGGAATTGATGAACGCCGAGGCGTATCGCAACAGCTTCCTCTGAGCTTGTTGGCCCGGTTCTTCACCGAACTCGGGCGAGCACCGAGGTGTACCCCTTGTCAAAGGGGGCCGATTGGCCGCAGGCCAGCGGGGGGATTTTGACCAGCCGGACGAATCTGCCTGCCTTCGCAAGATATTGCCGAGAATCCTGGCGATGGCTGTTGCTTTGCGGGCAGGAAGGCGTAACACGACAACCAGGGTCTCCATCCGGCAATGACTGGCGAACGGTAAAAAAGCAGCGGGAGAAAATCCCCCCGCTCGTTCGCTGCGCTCACGAGTCGGCCCCCTTTGACAACTAATCGTTACCCACATTTTTTGCTCATTTCGAGAAATTGATGCCAGTGGGGTTGTAAACA
>CANJJT010000094.1:0-17135 GCA_947474715.1 Betaproteobacteria bacterium | reverse complement strand
CCTTGTCAAAGGGGGCCGACTCGTGAGCGCAGCGAACGAGCGGGGGGATTTTCTACCGCTACGCTTGATGCAGCATCAGCCAAGGCAGTCAGACGCGCCCGTTGGCCAAAATCCCCCCGCTCGGCTTCGCCGAGTCGGCCCCCTTTGACAAGGGGGTAAACCCATGGCCAAGCCAGCCACTCATGTGGATATGATCAATTTACAGCGGTAAGCCGCGTCATCATAGGCTTATCGTGAATATTGTTATCAGTCACCTTATCAAATCTAATCAATCTTCGGCATATTGGTGTCGCGCACCAGCTTGGCCCAGCGCGCCGTCTCGGACTTCATGAACTCGCCGAAGTGCTCGGGCGTGCTGGTGAGAGGCTCGACGCCGGCGGCCTTCATTTTCTCGCTGATGTCGGCGGCGGCAATGATGCCGGCCAGCTCCTTGTTCAGGCGACCGACCACCGGCCGCGGCGTGCCCGCTGCGGCCAGCACGCCGAACCAGGTGGTGGTGTCGCAGTCGTTGATGCCGTTCTCGCGCGCGGTCGGCACATCAGGCAGCGAGGTGGCGCGTCTTGCATCCATGATGGCGATCGCCCTGACCTTGCCGGTCTGCACCTGCTGCACTGCCGTGGCCAGGCCGGTCATCACCATGTCCACTTCGCCGCCCATCAGGCCGGTGAGCGCCTGGCTGGTGCCCTTGTAAGGCACGTGCAGGATGTCGATCTTCAGGTTGATGCGGAACAGTTCCGTGGCGAGCGAAGTGGTGGCGCCCACGCCGCTCGAACCGAAAGTCAGCTTGCCCGGGTTGGCGCGCGCGTAGTCGACGAACTCCTTCAGGCTGCGGATCTGCAGCGAGGCGCGCACCATGGGCACGATGGGAATCTGCGCCACCAGCGTGACCGGGGCGAAGTCCTCGATGGTGTAACCCAGCTTGCTGTAGAGGCTGGGACTGATGGAGATCGACGAGGAGGACATCAGCAGCGTCGAACCATCGGGGCGGGAGCGGGCAACGAACTCGGTGCCCAGGTTGCCGCCGGCCCCGACGCGGTTCTCCACCAGCACCGGCTGACCGAGGCGTTCAGACAACTTCGGGCCGAGCAGCCGACCGAGGATGTCGACGCCGCCGCCCGGCGGAAACGGGATGACCATGCGGATGGGCCGATCCGGAAACGCCTGGGCCTGTGCCGCGAGCGGCATCAGCGCGAAGGCGGCGGCAGTTGTTGCTGCCAGTGTGGCGGTGTTCAGGATGCGGAGGGCTGTCATGGGAGGTCTCTCTATCGAACGAAATGGGTTGGCTTGGGTTCTGGTCAAGGGCATGGGGCTGATCAAATGCTCAGGCGATAGACCCGGGCAGCGGTGTTGCGGTACAGGTCGGCCTTTTCCGAGGGAGAATAGGCTGCAGCGATTTTTTTGAAGGCATTCCACATCACGCCGTAGGAAACGCTTTCCTTGTCCGGCGGGAAGTTGCTCTCGAACATGCAGCGCGCCGGCGAAAAGGTGTCGATGGCGAAGCGGTAGAAATGGCCGGCCTTCGCCAGCAGTTCATCCGAGGTCGGCGGCTGGTCCTGCCGGTCCCAACCGAAGCCGAAGAGATGCATGCCGGTGCCGCCCAGCTTCATGAAGACATTGGGCAGCACCGCCAGTTCACGCAAGGCCGACTGCCACTGCGCCAGCACCGCCTCTGGCTGCTTCGAATAGGGCGGCGTGCCCAGCGGCCCGCCAAAGTGGTTGACGACCACGGTCACTTCGGGCTGCGCGCGCGCCAGGTCCACCAGTTCGTGCAACTGCATGTGGAACAGCCAGGCGTCATAGACCAGATTGAAGTGTGGCAGCCGCGCGTAGCCCTGCCGGAAAGCCGGCTCCATCAGTAGTCCGGGCCGCGGGGCGGCATTGGTAGGGGCATGCGGGTTGAAGGCGGTCATGTGGCGGATGCCACGGAAGCGCTCGGGCGCCGCGGCGATGTGCGCGGCCAGCACTTCATCCACCGCATCGCCCAGGGTGAGGTCGGCATAGCCCACCATGCCGGCGGCGATGCGCGGCGCGCCCGGCGTCCTGGCATGGCGCTCGGCCACGCCATTCAGCCAGTCGGTCTCGCCCACCGGCCGCAGATGCTCGGGCCCGGACTCGCGATAGCGGTTGCGGCATTGCACATGCACCGTGGCGACGATGTTGTGGCCGGTGGCGAGGTCGCGCAGCAGATCCCCGTCGAGGTAGCCATAGGCCCGCGTCGGCCCCGCCTCCCACAGGTGATGGTGCGGATCGACCAGCGGTTCTGCGGGTTCGATGGCGGGTTCGGCAACCCGCTTCAGCCAGTCTTCGTTGATGGGCATGGGAAGGTTCCTGTGTTCAGTAAGCATGGACATTGCATTGCGGAGACGTAACCCCCTTGTCAAAGGGGGCCGACTCGTGAGCGCGAGCGAACGAGCGGGGGAATTTTCGCCAACCCGGAGGAGATACTGCGCACGATTCTGGCAATGACTGATGCGTTGAAAGGCAGCGGCCGAAAAATCCCCCCGCGCGACTGCGTCGCGTCGGCCCCCTTTGACAAGGGGGTAAACCGCGCTGCAGCCTTGTCTCGCCGCCCTTCGGCAGGAACCGGTTCATATCACCCCGCTCAGCCACCCGCCAGCAGCGAGCGCCGCTTCGCCTCGTCTTCGGCGCGCAGCGCCTGCCAGTGCTTGGGCAGGCGGATCTCGCGCGCCACGGGGTAGCCGAGCGAGCCCTGGTGGGCGAGGATGTAGGCGCTGTTGCGCATTTCGTCGCCGGTGACCAGGACCATGTAATCCTCGGCATCCCAGACGATGGGCACCCGCCGGTTCGGGTCATCGGACTCGTGGTAATGCGCGGGCAGGTGGCCCAGGCGCACCTCCTCGGTGATGTCCCAGGGGTACTTGTAGGTCCAGTCGCGCAGCATGCGCTCCATCTCGACGGCGGGGATGCGCGCCTGGGCGTGCAGCGCCTCCTTGAAATCGCGCTTGGTCCAGCCCGCGGCCGCCATGGTCTCGGCGAGGATGGGCGAGAGCATCACCAGCGGGCGCAAGGTGCCGCCCAGCGCGCCCACGGTGAAGCACTGATGCCAGGAATGCTGGCTGATCATGGCATCGGCCAGGTAGGGCATCATCTGCTGCGGCGTGTCCCCCGACACCGAGCCGATGTGGTTGCCGCCGGTGTAACGCGCGATGGTGAGCACGTTGCTGCCCGCGGGATAACCCATGTCCACGCAATTGGGTGCCCAGCCGATCTTCGCCAGCACGTCCTCGTTCTCGGCCACCACCACGCGCCAGGTATGGCCGAAGGTGCCCTTGTCGTTGCGGTGGTGCAGGAAGCCGACGATGTTGCGCATGTACAGGCGCCAGAAGCGCCCGATGGCGGTGTTGGCCTGGATGCCGTCGCGCATCACGCCCTGGGTGTAGTTGAAGCCCAGTTCCTTGATCAGCGGGCCGTTGAGCATGATCAGCACTTCGCCGCCGGGGGTGCTGCCGCTGTGCTCGACGCCGTAGTAGGGATCGCACATGGCCTCGATGAGCGCCACCAGGATGGGCATGTACTCGGGCCGGCAGCCGGCCATCACGCCATTCACGGCCACGCTCCAGACGGTGGCGGCGCGCGCATCGGGCAGCGGCACGCCGAGCACTTCATCCGGATCGCGGTCGGTGTGGCGAAGGAAAGACTCGATGGCCTCGCGCGTGGGCGGCCGGATCGGCAAGCCGTCGGACAGTTCATGGGCGAGGAAGTATTCGTCGATCTTTTCCAGACTGCCGCGCACGATGATGTCGCGCGCGCCGGGCTCGTCATCGAGCTTCACGCCCTCGGGCTGGCTGAGCAGGTTGTCCACCACGCGATCGAGGGTCACCTCGAGGATGTTGCGCCGCAGTGCTTCCTTGCTCTGCACCCCGGGGTGGCCGGGCACCAGCGCCACCGGCAGGTTGGCCATGCCCAGGCCGATGGAAGCCGCCGAGGCCAGGGTCAGGAAGCCTTCGGACACCAGCGACGCGGAGGGCACGCCGGCCGCCTCGCACACTGCACTCGCCCGCAACACGGCGGGCGTGCAGGAGCCTCAACAACCCATGCCGGAGATGACGGCATCGACCCCCAGCTCACGGAGTTTCTGCGGCAGCGAGGCAATTACGGCGTGTTCCTCCGCACCATGGGTGCAGCCGAATTCCTTCCAGCTGACAAAGCGGATGTCCGGATAGCGCTTCCTCAGGCCCTCTTCCAGATGCTCGAACACTTCGTCGCCGCGGAAGATGTAGTCCCACAACTGCGCCACGGTCTTGCCGTTCAGCGTGTCCAGGCGCCGGGCCACCGGCTGCTGGCTGGTCTGGCGCGGGCTGCGCGGCCAGTAGGCTGAGTACTCGGGGACAGCGCCTGGTGCATCTGCACCCGGGTCCGTGACTTGCGTGACTGCCGCTACGTTCTTGTCCATGGTGTTCCCTGCGCTCCTGTTGATCGCCGGATCAGACCGGCGCGAGATTCATTCCACCCTGATGTTCGCCTCGGCCACCAGCTTCTTCCAGCGGCCGACTTCGGCCTGGATCATTTGGCCGAACTGCTCGGGCGTGCTGCCCACCGGATCCGAGCCTTCGGTCTCCAGGTGCCTGCGCACATCCGCTGCGCTGACGATCTTCACCACCGCGCCCTGGATGGCATTGACCACGGGGCGCGGCGTCTTTGCCGGCACATTGAGGCCGTTCCAGCCGATCACATCGAAGCCCTTCAGGCCCAGCTCATCCACAGTGGGCACATCCGGAAGGGCCTGGCCTCGCTTCAGGCTGGTCACCGCCAGCACGCGCAGCTTGCCGGCCTTGATCAGGGCGGCGCTCGCGGTGTGGCCAAAAAAGACCACGTCGAGGCGCCCACCCACGAGGTCAGTCAGCGCCGCGGCATTGCTCTTGTAAGGAATGTGGGTGAGCTTCACGCCAGCCATGACGTTGAACAGTTCACCGGCCAGATGGTTGGCGCCACCCGGCCCGGACGAGCCGAAGTTGAGCTTTGCCGGATTCGCCCTGGCCAGGGCGATGAACTCGCCCACCGACTGCGCCACAGAGGCCGCATTCACCGCCATCACCAGCGGCGTGGTGTTGATGAGGGTAACGGGCAGGAAGTCGCCGAGCGTGTCATAGGGCAGGTTGGCCACGATGGCCGGATTGATGGTGAAGGCGGGCGCCGTGAGCAGGATGGTGTAACCGTCGGGGGCCGCCCTCGCCACCAGGCTGGTGCCGATGGTGGTGCCGCCACCGGCGCGATTGTCCACCAGCACCGGCTGCCCCCAGGCCTCGCCGAGCTTCTGCGCCACCAGCCGCGCGATGATGTCGGTGCTGCCGCCGGTGGCATAGGGCACGACGATGCGCACGGCCTTGGCCGGATAGGCCTGCGCCAGCACGGGGTTCGCCTGCACTGCCAGGGCACAGCAGCCGGCCATCAACCAAAATCGCAAGATCTGCAACATGCCTTCCTCCGTTTTTGGCCCCGGGTTTCTGGCCGTTTTTATTCTGTCCCCTGCCCGCCCGCTCCCGGGTCTCTGTGCAGTTTAAGCCATCGCCTGCACCCGCCCTGGCACGCGCAGGCACCGCCCCCCGGCACTGACCGGGCATGCCGCGCCCCCGCAACACCTGCTTCCTGCTTCCTGCTTCCTGCTGCGCGGCAGGCCACGGTAACAAATCTGACATGAAAGTTTAATAAACTGGTCCACTGCTGTTTTCCATCACTATCCGCATCCATATCTTCACTCCACCAGCCAAGGGTCCCATGAACATCGAATCGGAAAACCTCAATGACGATGTCCGCAAGATTGCGCTGGCAGGCCGGTTCGACATCGAGGGCGCACAGCAGATCGATCTGCGATTTTCCGGTCTGACCGCCAACCAGAAGGCCGTCATTGTCGACATGGCCGGGGTCAACTTTCTCGCCTCGATCGGCATACGCACGCTGGTGCTGGCCGCCAAGGCGGTGGCCCAGCGCGGTGGCAAGATGGTGCTGCTCAACCCGGACGGCAATGTCACCAAGGTGCTGGAGATGGCCGGCATAGACGCGCTCATCCCGATCTCGCGCTCGCTCGAGGCAGCCCAGACCGCGGTGCGCATCTGAAACACCGCATTGACCACCGCTTTTCGCCTTTCCATGCTTGAATGCAGCGTCATGGACAGCGCCACGCTCGTCGTCACCAACCGGATTGCGGAACTGCGCCGCATGAGCCAGTGGCTGCGCGACCGTTGTGCCCTGGCCGGAGTGTCCGAGGAACTGATCCAGCGGCTGGAACTGTGTGCCAATGAGGCGCTGGCCAATATCATGAGTTATGCCTACAGCGACGCGGCTACGCATGACATCACGCTCACCCTCGATACTGCCATCGACCATGTCAGGCTGTGCATCCGTGATGATGGCAGGCCCTTCAATCCGCTGGGCATGCCCGAACACGCCATGCCGGCGAGCCTGGCCGACGCCGCTGTCGGCGGGCTGGGCGTGCACCTGATCCGCAACATGATGAGCTCGTGCGGATACGAGCGCCGGGACACGCACAACATGCTCACGCTGGAAGCATCCGCCGAAACGCCGTCCACCCATGCATAGCCGGGGCGCGGACCGCCGCAGGGCCAATCCGGGGCCCCTTCCACCTGAATTGGGGCTGACCGGTGATCGCCGCCGAAGCAACGACCGGCGCAGCAACGGATTCATCTCCTCACTGCAGCTTTTCGCCTCGATTCCCTATCAGGCCATCGAGGCGGTGCTCGCCGATTGCGCCATCACCAATGTGGCGGCTGGCGAGGTGCTGCTCGAGCCGGGGCAGCGCAACGAGGCCATACACCTGCTGATCGACGGCCGCCTGCGCATCCATTTCGACCACAGGGAATCGCCGGACTTCATCCCCATCGAGGCTGGCGGTTGCTTTGGCGAGCTGTCCATCATCGATGGACTGCCGGTCTCGGCCTATGTGGTTGCCGACCGTGCCAGCCGTGTCCTGTGCATAGACCAGCAGTTGTTCTGGAACCAGCTCATTCCGCAGCCCGGGGTGGCGCGCAACCTGCTGGCCACGCTGTCCGAGCGCATGCGCCTGAACCGCGACATCATCATGGAGCGCATGAAGGACAGTCTGGAGCTGGAGCACCTGCAGAAGGAATTGTCCATCGCGCACGACATCCAGTTGAGCATGCTGCCGGACCGCGCCCGCATGTTCGGCAGCCACGCAAATGTGGACGCCTGGGCGACCATGCAGCCGGCGAAGAATGTCGGCGGCGATTTCTACGATGCCTTCTATGTCACCCCGGAACGCCTGTTTGTCGCCATCGGCGACGTCTCGGGCAAGGGGGTGCCGGCCGCCCTGTTCATGGCGCGGGCGATGACGCAACTGCGCACCGAAGCCCTCCACGCAGCCTCGCCATCCGACATCCTGGAAGCGGCCAATCGGGCCCTGAGCGCGGGCAATGAATCCAGCATGTTCGTCACCCTGTTCTGCGGCGTGCTCGACCTCGGCACGGGCGGGTTCAGCTACGCCAATGCCGGGCACAATCCGCCGGTGCTGCTCGATGCCGACACCGGCAGCCGCTTCCTCGAAGTCAGCAAGGGCATTGTTGCCGGCATCATGGATGCCGCCCGCTACCCGCTCGGTCACATCCAGCTCGACCCGCGCAAGACCATTCTGCTGTACACCGACGGGGTGACCGAAGCGATGAACACCGAGGGTGCGTTCTACACCGATGAGCGGCTGCTCGAGGCGACCGGGTCTTCCGCTTCGGCCAGCGCACGCGAACTGGTGAACCAGGTACACGACAGCGTCATCCGCTTTGCCGGCGACGCGCCCCAGGCGGATGACATCACCCTGCTGGCCCTGCGCTGGCACCCCCGGCAGCCGCAGACATAGCCGCCTCCGCTTCACCGAAAGCACACGCCTTGTCGTCGATTGCCCGCCATTTCCGTGATACGGCCCGTGATTTGTCCCGTGACCTGACCGGCGGCGCCGTCACTTCGGTGGTGTCACTGGTCTACAGCCTGAGCTTTGCCGCACTGATCTTCTCCGGCAGCATTGCAGGCGGCCTGTCACAGGGCATCAGCGCATTGCTGGTGGGCACGGCCATCACCGCGCTGGTGATTGCACACCGCAGCGCCTTCCACTTTGCGGTATCCGGGCCTGACAGCAGCGCCTGTGCCGTGATGGCCAGCATGGCAGCGGCCATCGCAAGCGATCTCTCGCGCACGACCTCGCCGGAGGCGGCCATCAGCAACATCCTCTACATGCTGGCGCTGGCAACCCTCATCACCGGCGTGCTGCTCACCCTGCTCGGGGCCGCCCGCGCGGGCCGCTGGATACGCTTCATTCCCTATCCCGTGGTGGGCGGGCTGATCGCCGCCGCCGGGGTGCTGACCATCCTCGGGGCGCTGCGCGTCATGGCCGGCGCCGGCGATGCGGCGACGGGCAGCGGCGCCGTTCTGGCCCTGCAGTATCTGGCGGGCATCGCCTGGGGTGCGCTGCTGCTGGTGGCGCTGGCCAGGCTGAAGCAAGCCATGACGCTGCCGCTGCTCATTCTGTTCAGTCTGATCCTGTTCCATGCGCTGCTCGCGGCCAGTGGCACGCCGGTGGCCCGGGCCAGGGAACTGGGCTGGCTGTTCCAGGCGCCCGCGGATACCTCGATCTGGCTGCCCTGGTCGCTGGATGCGCTGAAGTCCACGCAATGGCCCCTGCTGCTGGCGCATGCGGGAGATATCGGCACCCTGGTGCTGGTCACCACGCTGACCGTGCTGATCAATGCCACCGGCCTGGAAATGGAAACACGCACCGATGCCAACCTGGACCGCGAACTGGTCCTGCAGGGGGGCGCCAACATCCTCTCGCCCCTGTGCGGCGGCTTCCTCGGCTACCTGTCCATGAACCGCAGCCTGATCAACTACCGCCTGGGCGGCACCCGGCGCCTGAGCGGCCTGGCCTTCGCCCTGGTGACCATCGCCTTCGCCCTGGCCGGCATGGGGCTGGTCGGCTACATGCCGCGCACCCTGCTGGGCGGACTGCTGCTGTATCTGGGCGTCTCCCTGGCCTGGAAATGGGCAATCGCCAGCCGCCGCCAGTTGTCCCTGCCGGATTACCTCACGCTGCTGCTGATCCTGGTGGTCACTGTCACCTTCAGCTTCGGCCACGGGCTGGTCGTTGGCATGCTGTCCGGATGTGTCATGTTCGCCTTCAACTACAGCAAGCTGCCGGTGATCAAGTTCAGCTTTTCGGGGCGCGAGTATCGCAGCAGCCACGAGCGCTCGACGGAAGACAAGGCGCTGCTCAACCGCCATGGCAGTGACATCCGCATTTACGTGCTGCAGGGCTTCATCTTCTTCGGCATGTCCGACCGGCTGTACCGCGCCGTGCTCGAATCGGCGCTGCCGCCCTCCGGGCACAAGGCACGGCTGCTGGTCCTCGACATGAAGCTGGTGCATGGTGTGGATGCCTCGGCCATCGCCAGCTTCAAGAAGATCAGCTACGCGGCCCGCTCGGCCGGCGCCAGCCTGGTGATCTGCGGCATGTCCGGCGAACAGATTGCCGAATGGCGCGCCAGTGGCGATGCCGACCTGCAGACGGTGCTGCATTTCGCCGACCTGGATGCCGCGACGGAGTGGTGTGAAACCAGCCTGCTGCAGAAGTACCGCAGCCATCATGAGCTGTCGCAGGAAAACATCCGCAACTGGCTGCTCGCCGAGGTCGGCGACTGCGCCGACGCCGTGCTGGCCCACCTGCGCAGACTGGCACTGGGCCCGGGCGAACAGCTGTGCCGGCAGGGCGATCCGGCGGACGAGATGTACTTCATCGAAAGCGGACGCGTTGCCATCGAGCTGATGCTGCCCGATGGCACGCTGCGCCGCCTGCGCACCCTGGGACCGAAGACGCTGCTGGGCGAGATGGGGCTGTACCGCGACTCGCTGCGCAGCGCCAACGTGCTGGTCCAGGAGGACAGCGTGGTTTATCTGCTGAGCGCCGGGTCGCTGCAGAAGCTGCAGGCAGCCGATCCGAGCGCGGCGGCCCTGTTCCATGCCATGGTGGTGCGCACCGTGGCCGACCGGCTGGAATTTTCCAACGCCTTCGTCGCCGCGCTGCAGCGCTGATCCGGCGGCAAGGAAGGGGAGTCTCTACTCCCCTGCTCCTGTTTCTATTCCAGCTTCAGCCCCACGTCCTTCACCAGTTTGGTGGCCTGGTCCAGGCCGTTGTCGAAGGCTGCCCGCAGTTGTTCGGGCGGGCCGGGCTCTGCCTCGGAACCATCCGCGGCCAGCGCCGCCTGCATGTCACTCATGCCGAGGATGGACACGATCTCGCGGTTGAGGCCGACCAGGATGGGCTGCGGCAGGCCGGCCGGGGCGAGGATGCCGAACCAGCCCACCCAGTTGAAGCCGGGCATTCCGGCCTCGGCGATGGCCGGGATGTCGGGCAGGGAGCGTGCGCGCTTTTCGCTGGTGACGCCGATGGCGCGCACCTTGCCGGATTTGGCATGCGGCATGGTGGAAATGGCGCTGCCGAACATGACGTGGGTGCGTCCGCTGATGACATCGATGATGCCCGGACCGATGCCCTTGTAGGGCACGTGCAGCATGTCGATGCCGGCACGATAGTTGAGCAATTCACCCACCAGGTGCGCCGAAGAGCCGATGCCGGCCGAGGCGTAGTTGATCTTGCCCGGGTTGGCCTTGGCGTAGGCGATGAGGTCCTTCACCGACTGGATGGGCAGGCCGGGGTGCACCGCCATGATCGTGGGCGCCGAGGACAACTGGGCGACATAGGAGAAGGCCTTGCGCACGTCGTAGGGCACCTTGCTGATCAGCACCGCGTTCACCGTGCCGCTGCCGCTGGCGAGGTAGAGCGTGTAGCCGTCCGGCTCGGCCTTGGCCGCCATCTCCATGCCCACCAGCCCGCCGGCACCGGAGCGGTTCTCGACGAAGAAGGTCTGCGAGAAACGCTCGGTGAGCTTCTGGCCGATCAGCCGACCGATGGTGTCGGAGCCACCGCCGGGCGCATTGCCGACGATGATGCGCACCGCCCTGGAGGGATAGTTATTGGCCAGGCGCAGCGGCTTGCTCTGCGCCTGTGCATCGGTGACGAGGGGAACTGAAACGAGCAACGACGTGACGAGCGACAACACCAGTGCCAACGCAATGCGCAACATGCCAGCCTCCTTGGGATTGAACCACCTTGCTGCAGCGACTTATGGATTTTCTTGTGCTGTCAGTTTAGGGCCATGCCGGGCGGGGCGCCATGGCCCGGCCGGATGCGGTGCCACCCAGCATCTGGATGACGCCATTTAATATGATCAATTTGGCGAGTGATTACCTGTCATTAATGGATTATAAATGATATTGTGATCAAGGCAACAGACACCTTGCCGATATCACCGGCCCGGTCTGGAACGCTCAGATGGCAGGCGCGTTCTTGGAGAAGGCCGCAGAACCCTGAATGGACTTGAGTCCACCGCCCACGCCACCGATGTTGTCGTTGATGCCGGCGGCTTCCAGGTTGGCGCCAAAGAAACTTCCCGCGTCGCTGGTCGTAGGCACTGCACACGCAGGCGATTCAGATGGTGCTTCAGGAAACACCGATCAAGTCTCGAATCGAGGATAGTCGTTCAAATGTGTCCTTAGCGATTCAGGACACTGGAGGAGGCTGCAGGCAGGTTGACCTCCTTGTCGCAGGGTCCGAAGCGACGCAGTCGCGCCGGGGCGTTTTTTGATCGCTGAACTTGCAGTGCGCCAGTCACTCCCAAGTCGATGCCCTGGATTGCCTATCGCACGTCGAGCACTGCAGGGCAACAAGCATGCGCAGAATTCATGCAAAGTCTGGAAAAGGCCATGAAACCAGCCCGGCTGGCGCCCCCCGCCGGCCGGCCGCGCCTTCTTCCCGGAAGTTCGGCGAAGAACCCCTCAGAGAGAGGTCTTGCTGCCCGTGTAGTACGCCGGCCAACGGATCAGCACCTGATCCTTGTCGGCGCCATAGGTGTAGCAGGTGCCGATCTTCTGCGGCCGGCCATCGGCATCGACACGGTTGTTGCGGTCCGAGCGCAGTTGCGCCAGCGCCTGGTAGGCGCCGCTCGCCATGGGGATGAGCAGCTCGCGCAGATGGGTACAGTTGTCGTTGCGCGCCAGCCGCTTGTTGACGTTGCCCTGCCAGCCCGGGCCGATGCTCAGGCCGATCACGGCCTTGATCGATTCAGCGGCTTCGTGGCACTGGTGGTAGGGGTGCAGGTCGATCGAGGCCTGGGCATCGTGGATCAGCAGGTCGATGTCGACCACCAGCCGTATCCACATGTCGTGCACCGGTTCCCCCGGTGGCACGGTGCGCTGACTGAAGGACGGCGTGAAGGTGCTGGTCTTGATGTCGGTCAGGTGACCTTCGACGTCGTACAGGCCGTCCGGCCGCTTGTAGCCGCGGATGTCGATGTTGCGGGCGTGCATTTCCTCACGCGGCCCCGATGGCGGCAATGGCATGCGTCACTCCTGGCGTGTTTCTGTTGTCCTGACGTCTGTTGGTCCAGACATCTGCTGTCCTGACACCAGCCCTGCAGTTCAGCGACCGGCGAGGCGCAAGGATACACAATCCACGACCGGCGCAATCAGCGCTGTGGCCATCTGCCCCGGAAAGTCCTGCATTGCTCGCCCCTTGGCTGAACCAGCGCTCACTCAGAAATTGGGCGGCGGCTCGCAGGCCTGGTAGCGCTTGACGCTGCGCAGGATCTCCTCCTTGGCCGCGGCGGTATCGCCCCAGCCCTGCAGCTTCATCCACTTGCCGGGCTCCAGGTCCTTGTAGTGCGAGAAGAAGTGCTCGATCTGCTGGATCAGCAGCGGGGGCAGGTCGCCCGCCTCCATCACATGGTCATAGGCTGGCGTGAGCTTGGACACGGGCACGCACAGGATCTTGGCATCCGGCCCCGCATCGTCCTCGGTATTGAGCACGCCCACCGGGCGACAGCTCGCCACCACCCCGGGGATGAGCGGCATGGGGGAGATCATCAGCGCATCCAGCGGGTCGCCGTCCTCGGACAGGGTGTGCGGAATGAAGCCGTAGTTGCACGGGTAATGCATGGGCGTGGCCATGAAGCGGTCGACCAGCAGCGCGCCGGAGGCCTTGTCCAGCTCGAGCTTGAGGCCGGGGCCGTAGGCCGGGATTTCGACCACCACGTAGATATCGTCCGGCACGTTGCGGCCGGTGAGGAGTTTATCCAGTTGCATGGGGATCCCGTGATTTCAAATGGACGGCAGGCAACGATTGAAGCACACGCCAGCCGATTGCGCATGGGCACATGCAGGGTAGGCCAGGGGCTTCCTTGACGCCGGACATCCGCTGCCCTAGCCTCTGCGTCAGACACAGATGTGGGCACAGGGCAGGCAAACACAACGACAACGGGCGAACACACGTCCGGACCTGCCCACGGATCCGCACCAACCAGGAGGGGTGATGAGCTGGCAGGAAGCACTGGACGAACTGGAGCGGCGGCGCGCGCTGGCGCGGCAGATGGGCGGGCCGGACAAGGTGAAGCGCCAGCACGACCAGGGCAAGCTCACGGTGCGCGAGCGCATCGACCGGCTGCTCGATGCCGGGTCCTTCCGTGAAGTGGGCACGCTCACCGGCCGCGAGGAATACGACTCACACGGCCGCCTCACCGGCTTCACTCCCGCCAACAACGTGGTCGGGCGGGGCACCATCGACGGGCAACCGGTGGCCGTGCATGGCGATGACTTCACCCTGCGCGGCGGCTCCAACGACGGCAGCAACGAGGACAAGCACAACCACTGCGAGCGCATGGCCATGGGCCTGAAGATCCCGCTGGTGCGCCTGATCGAGGGCAATGGCGGCGGCGGCTCGGTGAACAACATCGAGCGCACCGGGCATCCCAATGTGCCGGGCGGCTTTGTCACCACCTACCACCCCATGGTGCGCATGCTCTCCACGGTGCCGGTGGTGAGCCTGGCGCTGGGACCGGTGGCCGGGCGCGGTGCGGCCAAGCTGTGTGCCTCGCACTATTCGGTGATGGTGAAGGGCCTGTCACAGGTGTTCGCCGGCGGCCCGGCGCTGGTGGCCCGCATCGGCCAGAAGGTCAGCAAGGAGGAACTGGGGGGCAGCGGCGTGCATGCGCGCAACGGCACGGTGGACGATGAGGTCGCCTCCGAGGAAGAGGCCTTCGAGCGCACACGGCGCTTTCTGTCCTACCTGCCGCGCTCGGTGGATCAACTGTCCCCGCGCAAGCAGACCGGCGACGATCCGGCGCGGCGCGAGGAGACGCTCTTGTCCATCATCCCGCACGACACGCGCAAGGTCTACCCGATGCGCGCCATCATGGAAGCGGTGACTGACCAGGGCAGCTTTTTCGAAATGGGCCGGCTGTGGGGACGCTCGGTGGTGACCGGCCTCGCGCGCCTGGACGGCCATGCCATGGCGATCTTCGGCAGCGATCCCTACCACTACGCCGGCTCCTGGACGCGCGCCTCCTGCGAAAAGCTGATCCGCTTCGTGGACATGGCGCAGACCTTCCACCTGCCGGTGGTGCACCTGGTCGACCTGCCGGGCTTTCCCATCGGCGTTGAAGCGGAGAAGGACTCCACCATCCGCGTGGCCATGCGCGCCATGACCGCCATCAATCTCACCGATGTGCCCTGGTGCAGCATCCTCGTGCGCAATGTGTTCGGTGTGGCCGGCAGCGGCCACCGTCCCACCTCGGGCTACACCATGCGCTACGCCTGGCCGTCACTGCGCTCCGGTTCCCTTCCTTTCGAGGGTGGTGTCGAGGTGGGCTACCGGGCCGAGATCGAGGCGGCAGAGGATCCGGTGGCGAAGCAGGCCGAGATCGAGGCCCGCCTGGCCTCCATCCGCTCGCCCTTTCGCTCGGCGGCCGCGTTCGCGGTGGAGGAGATCATCGATCCGCGCGACACGCGCATGCTGCTGTGCGAGTTCGCCAACATCGCCGCCGGCATGTTGAAGACCGGCGAGTCGCGCCACTACTACCGGCCCTGAGCCGGCACCGATCCGATGGCCTCCTTGATGTCTTCCAGTTTCAGGCGCCTGTTCAACCCGCGCGGCATCGCCGTGGTCGGCGCCAGCGAGGACCCTGCGCGCCCGGGCGCGCAGACCCTGCTGGCGCTGCAGCACCACGCTTATGCCGGCCACATCTGCCCGGTGAATCCGCGCCGGACGCAGATCGGCGCCCTGCACTGCCACGCCTCGATCGCCGACATCGACGTCCCCTGCGATGTGGCGGTGATCGCACTGCCGGCGGCGCAGGTGCCCGGAGCCATTACCGAATGCGGGCGTAAGGGCATCGGCTTTGCCGTGGTGCTGGGCGGCGGCTTTCGTGAAAGCGGCGCCACAGGCATTCAACTCGAGGCCGATATGGTCGCCGCCGCGCGCGCCGGCGGCGTGCGCGTGATCGGGCCCAACTGCCTGGGACTGGTCAATGTGCCCCATCATGCCTACGCCAGCTTCAGCAGCCTCACACGCGCCCCGGACCTGCAGCCGGGGCCGGTATCGGCGGTGATCCAGAGCGGCGGCTTTGGCAACAGTCTGGTGGTGCAGGCCACGCTCTCGGGCATCGGCTTCCAGACCGTGGTGGCCAGCGGCAACGAGGCCGACATCAGCGCGCCCGAGCTGATCCATGCCTTTGCCGATGACCCGCACACGAAGGTCATCCTCGCCTACCTGGAGGGCCTCAGCGACGGGCGCGCCTTCATGGCGGCGGCACGCCACGCCCTGGCCGCGGGCAAGCCGCTGGTGGTGCTCAAGGCGGGCAATACCCGCGAAGGCGCGCGCGCCGCCGCCTCGCACACTGCCTACCTCACCAGCGCGCACGACATCTACCGCGCCGCCTTCGCCCAATGCGGTGTGATCGAGACGCACGACATCCACGACACCGTGGACATGCTGCGCATGCTCGGCGCGCAACGCCAGGCGCCGGGACCGCGCGTGGCCGTGATCGGTGGCTCGGGCGGCTCGGCGGTGAATTTCTCCGATGCCGCCGACGAGCACGGGCTGCTGCTCGCCACGCTGGGCCGCGCAAGCCTGTCCGTGCTCGAAAAGAACCTGCCCGACAACGGCACCATCGGCGCCATCGGCAATCCCATCGACTACACCGCGAGCTTCATCAACGGCCCCGATGACCTGCGCTTCCTGCACTCGGTGCGCGCCTTGCTCGCCGATCCGCACGTGGACCAGGTGGCGGTGCTGCTGGCGCTCACTGCGGGTGAGCGCTTTGCCATCGTGGCGCGCTTCCTGGTCCAGGCTGCCGGCGAATGCGGCAAGCCGGTCGCGGTGTTCTCCTCGGTGCCGCGCGAATCCGCGCCGCAGGCCTTCGACATCCTCGCCGAGGCGAACATCCCGGTGTTCGCCTCTCCCCGGCGCACCGCCGCGGCCATGGGCATGCTGGCGCGGCATGCGCGCGCGCTGGCGCAGCGCGAACACCTGTTCCATGACGGCGATATGCCCGACACGCCAATATGCCCCGAGCTGCCTTCCGGCACAGGCGCCATGGACGAACACGCCGCCAAGCAATGGCTGGCCGCGGCCGGCATCGCGGTGACGCGCGATGCACTGGTGTCCGCGGGCACGGCCACCTTGCCGCCGGGGCTGCGCTATCCGGTCGCGGTGAAGGTGGTGTCGTGCGACATCGCGCACAAGAGCGACATCGGCGGGGTGAAGCTGGGCATCGCGGATGACGCCACGCTGGCGCAGGCCGTGCACGACGTGCTGGGCAATGCCGCCAGCGCCGTGCCCCAGGCCCGGATCGAAGGGGCGCTGGTTTCGGAGATGATCGGCGATGGTATCGAGACCCTCATCGGCGTGGTCAACGACCGGCTGTTCGGGCCGGTGGTGACCTTCGGCATGGGCGGCGTGCTGGCCGAGGTGCTGCGCGACACGAGCTATCGCATCGCGCCCTTCGGCCTCGCCACCGCGCACGAGTTGATCGCCTCGTTGCGTGCCGCAGCCATGTTCGCCGGCGTGCGCGGCCAGCCGGCACGCGACACACAGGCGCTGGCGCAGCTGCTGGTGCGGGTGTCGCAACTGGCCTGGCAGGCGCGCGATCACATCGCCGAGATCGACCTCAATCCGGTGCTGGTGCGGCCGGCGGGGTTGGGGGCCGTGGCGGCCGATGCGCTGGTGGTGTTGAAGGAGGGTGAGGGGTGAGGGGTGAGGGGTGAGG
>CANJJT010000093.1:0-17254 GCA_947474715.1 Betaproteobacteria bacterium | reverse complement strand
TTGATGTTCTCCCAGGGCACCTCGGCCGTCCTGTCCCAATGGGCCGCCTTGTCCTTGAAGACCTCGCGCGCCAGCCGTCCGGCACCGTCACGCAGTGCAATCTGTTCATCGCTTAATTTGAAATCCATCGGGCTTTTTGCACCTTCGTTGGCATGGTCACATGGTCGGCTTCAGGCAGACGCGTTGATACTGCCTACTGGACTACAGGGTTGTCATGCCTCTCCTGCCATCCAGTCAGACAGTGTTGCTGCGTTCGCCCAACATCGGGCCGGTCGGGGACTCGTTTGCAGGCCTGGAACAACACGGAATTCAGTCGCACCGGGAGTGGCCATCCCCGGGGGCAGCCGGTGTTGCGATCATGCCGGGACTGGGGGCAAATTATAACCAATGGGTGAATACGATCTAAGATGGCACCCCGTCCAATTACTTCAGAAACCGGAATGAAACACTTGCGACCGAAGAACCTCCCCATCATCGCCCTGCTGCTTTGCCTTTCGGCATTCCATGCCAGAGCCCAGAACTATCCTGGCAAACCTGTCCGATTGATCGTTCCACTTGCGCCCGGAGGCAGTGTGGACATTGCTGCACGCCTGTTGGCACAGGAATTGTCGACCTCGCTGGGACAGCAGGTTGCCGTGGACAATCGCGCGGGTGGGGGTGGCAACATCGGGGCTGAACTGGCGGCACGCGCTGCGCCGGACGGCTATACCCTGGTGATGGGCAGTTCCAGCAATTTCGGCGTGAATCCCAGCCTGTACAAGAACCTTCCCTTCGACCCGGTGAAGGATTTCGAGCCCGTCAGTATGGTGTCTCTCGCGCCGAACACGCTGGTGGTCCATCCGGGCGTGCCCGCACGCAATGTCAAGGAACTGGTCGCGCTGGCGAGGGCCAAACCTGGCACCTTGAACTTCGCATCCTCAGGGACGGGTGGGTCGCCCCACCTGGCTGGGGAACTGTTCAAGCTGGTGACGCAAACCGATGTGACCCACATCGCCTACAAGGGCACCGGCCAGGCTATGGGTGACCTGCTGGCAGGCCAGGTGCAGATGTCCTTCGGCACAGTGCTGGCGCTGTTGCCCCAGATCAAGTCGGGAAAGCTTCGGGCACTGGCCGTCACGACCCGGAAGCGCGTGTCGGCCCTTCCCGACGTGCCCACCATGTCCGAGCAGGGGTATGCGGGCATAGAGACCACCGCCTGGAATGGCGTTCTGGCTCCGGCAAGGACCCCGGGTGCCCTCATCCAGAGATTGAATGCGGATATCGTGCGCATTTTGTCGACACCGGATGTGCGGCAGAAATTCGATGCTCAGGGTGCGGAAGCGAGCCCAAGCACCCCTGCCGAGTTCTGCCTGTTCATCCGTGAAGAGATCGACAAGTGGGGCAAGGTCGTCAGGGCTGCGGGCTTGACCGCGAATTGAGTGGACATGGACTTCATGATAATAATCCTTACATTCACTTATTAACCATGAAGGACTACTGCTGTAATTGATAATAAATGTCCCGCCAGTCCGATTCCGGAATCCTGCAGTCGCACGCGGTCATCCCGGAATCCCATCGCTATCGCCACCAGACATCCGCCACCATCGGCCTGGCGGCCGGGTTTGCCATCATGATGACCCTGGATTCGGCGCTGGTCTGAGTATCCGGCTTGGGCTGGATGCGGCTGACCATTTGCCACATGCCGACGTTTCTGACATGCTTTACCCCCTGTGCCGGTGTTCAAGCTGGCTTGTCTGAAATCACCGGCCAATGGAGGCGTCATGAGTTCCCCCGCATTCAAGGTAGTCAAATCCGTCCGCGAACAGGTGAGCAAGGAAGAATGGGACACCCGCGTCAATCTGGCGGCGGCGTATCGGCTGGTGGATCATTTCGGCATGACGGAACTCACGGCCAACCATATCTCGGCGCGTGTGCCCGGCAGCAAGGACCAGTTCCTGATCAATCCTTACGGCATGCTGTACGACGAGATCACCGCCTCCAGCCTGGTTCGCATCGACCTGGACGGAAAGATCCTGTTCAATGCCACCGATTACGAAGTGAACGAAGCCGGCTTCGTCATCCACAGTGCCATCCATGCTGCCCGCCACGATGTGGATTGCGTGGCACATACCCATACACCCGCCGGCATGGCCGTTTCAGCCATGAAATGCGGCCTGCTGCCTTTGGCACAGACCTTCATTCGATTCACCACCATTGCCTACCATGACTTCGAAGGCCTCGCGACCGAAGGCCGCCTCGACGAACGAGAACGACTGGTTGCTGATCTTGGCAACCAGAATGCCATGATCCTGCGCAACCACGGATTGCTCACCTGCGGCGACAGCATTGCCACCGCGTTCAACCTGCTTTATCGCCTGGAGCGCGCCTGCCAGACCCAGATCATGGCCATGAACGCCAAGACCGAACTGGTGCTGCCGCCGGCCGAAGCCGTCGCTGAAATGCAGAAGGTCTTCAAGGACCCGACGCGGCCAAAGGTTGGCGAACTGGCCTGGAACGCACTGTTGCGCCGGCTGGACCGCATCGCCCCAGAGTACAAGCACTAATTTGTCTTCTCCGCAGGTCTGCCGCTCACGGCAGACCCGGTCTGGCCGGGCGCCTTACTGCGTCGTGAGGTTCAGTGACTTGATGACCTTGCGATAGCTCTCGGTTTCTGCCCGGATGATGTCGGCAAACTCTTTCGGGGTATTGCCATACACCTGTGCGCCATCGCTGGTGAGCTGATTGCGAAACTCCGGTGTTGCCAGATGTCTCACGATTTCCTTGTTCAGCAAGTCGATGATGGCAGCCGGCGTCTTGGCGGGTGCAACGATGCCGTACCAGTTGACTGACTGGTAACCCGGGAAGCCGCTTTCGGCCACCGTCGGAAGGTCTGGCATGACACTGGCGCGCTGTGCGCCGGTCACGGCTATCGCCCTGACCTGGCGCTGCTTGACCTGCGGCACCGTGGTCAGGATCGGACCGAAAGTCATTTCGATCTCGCTGGAAATCACCGCCGCATTGGCCGGTGCCGCGCCCTTGAACGGCACATGGGTGAGGCTGACGCCAGCCAGTGAGCCCAGCACCTCGACCCCGAGATGGTTGGTGGTGCCGATGCCGGCAGAGCCGAAATTCAGCCTCCCCGGATTGGCTTTGGCGTAGGCAATCAGCTCGGTGACACTGTTGACGGGCAGCTTGTTGCTGACCACCAGCAGGAAGGGCGCAGCCGCAATCAGCGTCACCGGGGCAACGTCCCTCACCGGGTCATAGGGTGACTCCTTCATCATGTAAGGACCAATGGCCAGGGTGGACGTGGAACCCATGGCGATGGTGTAGCCATTGGGGGTTGCTCGCGTGAGCTGGGTGATGCCTATCATGCCCCCGGCGCCACCCTGGTTTTCCATGATGAACGTCTGCTTCAGCGATTCGGAAAGCAACTGGCCCACCTTGCGGGCGACCAGATCGTTGCCGGACCCCGGTGCAAAGGGAACGATGAACCTCACCGGATTGGCTGGATAGTTGCCTGCACCGGCAGGACGCCCGGCCTGTGCGACTGCCTGACCTGCAGCCAGGCTGACGAATGCCGCGGCCAGACCGATGATTACCACTTGTTTCATGTTCATTCCTCCGTTTTTCTGATGGGCTTGCCGGTGGCTTCAGAGTATTCCGTAGCTTCACGGCATTGTGCTTTCTTCAGGCTTTACTTTCCCTTGAACCGGGGCGCCCGCTTTTCGCCGAATGCCTTGCCACCCTCCTGGTGGTCTTCTGTCAGCAGGCTGAGCGATTGCGCCCAGGCTTCAGCATCCAGGAAATTATCAAGGCTGGGGGTTTCCAGTGTCCGGAACATGCGCTTGGTAACGCTCAGGGCAAACGCGGGGCCCTGGGCAAGTTGGGTCGCCAGGGCTGCAGCTTCCGCCTCCAGATCGCCATCGGGAACCACCTTGTTGACCAGGCCCAGTGACAGGGCTTCCGCTGCCTTGGTCGGACGTGCCGTGTAGACCAGTTCCTTGGCGCGGTAAGTCCCGAGTATCTGCTTGAGGAAGAACACCGCGCCCCCATCCGGTACCAGCCCGATCTTGGCAAAGGACTGGTGAAACGTCGCTGTTTCAGAGGCAATGATCAGGTCGCAGGCCAGTGCCAGGCTCCAGCCTATGCCAGCCACCGGTCCGCGCACCGCGGCTATCACCGGCTTCTCCACGTTCGCCAGGGTGGAGACGACCATTTGTGCATGGCGGATGCGCTTCTTGGCGGCATGGGCGGTCAGTCCGCCCATGGTGGATACGTCACCACCGGCACAAAATCCCCTTCCTGCGCCGGTCAGGAGAATGATGCGAACCGATTCGTCGCGATTCAAGCCGGCAAACCCCGCAATCAGCGCATCCTTCATCTCATCGGACAGGGCATTCAGCTTGTCCGGACGGTTCAATGTGACGGTGGCAATGCCGTCCTTGTTCTCTATCGTGATGTTGCTCATGCAGTCCTCCTGTTGTGCCTCTATTGTCGTGCCCGGAGCGATCCGATCAGGGAATGATGCCTTCGATCGAGTCGAGCTTTTCCAGGTTCAACATGTCATCCACGAGTTGTTCGGCACGTGCCTTGGTGATCGGCTTGACCGAATGGGTGGCGCAGTCGAGAAACTTCTCCTCCAGGCCGCCCTGCTTCAGCGGATTCTGCGGACTGCCATAGGCATGTGTCACGCGTTTCTTCAGCGTCCGCCCATCCCGGATCGTCATGGTGATGTCGGCCGGCGTCATGTCCTTGGGGTCCAGCTTCTCGTCAAAGATGTGTTTTACCTTCCGCGCACTTTCCAGCACGCGGCTGTCACCCAGGGCGGACTGCGCAAAGTGTTCGATCTTGACGTTCTGATGCACCATGGCCACCGCCAGCGTGAAGGGCATGCTGTCACCGGCGGCCACCGAGGTCGGCGGATTGAGGCGCCGGTCGGCCGGCTCGCACAACTCCCGGCCCCACTTGCTGACGATGACTTCCAGTTGCTCCACATCTTCCCAGCCCAGGCTGTGTTCCTGCATCAGGGTGATCACTGCCTCGATGTAGGTGTGCGTCAGCCGGCAGGATGGCCACAACTTGAAGCTCACGTTCGCACCTTCATAGACCTTGCCCAGGTCCTGGGTCAGGCGTTCGCGCGTGTACTTGCCGCGGAAGTAAAGGTTGTAGACACCGGCCCTGCCCTCAAGGAAGCGCCCCGGCCCGGTCAATCCCTTGTCGGCCAGCAGTGCGGACATGACGCCGACCTTGCCGGAAAATCCGTCGCGCACACCGCGCAGCGAAGACCCCTCCGCCATCTCGCGGGTGCCACCGGTCTGCGCATAGGCCATGCCGATGGCGTCGCTCATCTGCCCGGCAGACAGGCGCAATATCTTTCCTGCCGCCGCCGCTGCGCCGAAAGGGCCATACACGGCCGAGCCCAGCCAGCCATGTTCGGTCGGACCGGCATCCACGGCCAACGCCACACGCAGCGCAAAGTCAGCCCCCGAAGCCACCGCCGTGATGAAGTCCTTGCCGCTGACATTGCCAACGCGCTGCGCCACTGCCAGAGCTGCCGGCAGGGTTTGTGCGGTGGGATGGCTCTTGGCACCCTCATGGGTGTCGTCGTAATCGAGGGGATGGCAGAGCGCGCCATTGATCAGGGCGGCCATGGGCGAGGGAATCCTGTCGCCGAATCCCACGATGCTGCTTTCTGCACGGCCACCGAGGTCAAGCGCCAGTTCCACCATGCGCACGCAGTCTTCCGAGTTCGTCGTGGAAGCGAGCATCACCCCCATGGTGTCCAGGATGCTGGCTTTTGCCGCCTTCACCGCATCCGCGGGCAGGTCCTCGAAGCGGCAGGCTGCCAGATGCTGGCACAACTGCTCTTCCAAACTCATCGTCATTGCTTGCTCCTCCTTGTGGGCCGTTCTTGTATTTGATTCCGGATGCGCCGCTCAGCCATCAGCAGCCACGATCACGGCATCGGCGGCATAGGCACCGCCAGGGGTAACGATCAGGGGATTGATGTCCAGGCTGGCCAGTGTCGTGGCATTTGCGGCTGCGATGTACGACAGGCGTACCAGCACATCGGCCAGTGCCTTGATGTCAGACCTGGGGCGACCACGGGCGCCATTCAACATGGGAAAGGATTTCAGTTCACGAATCATGGCCTGAGCCTCGACGTCGCCAAATGGTGCCCGCCTGAAAGCCGTGTCGTTGAGGATTTCGGCATAGATGCCCCCCAGGCCGAACATGACGAACGGCCCAAGGACGGGATCGTTCACGATGCCAGCAATCATCTCCACGCCATCGACAATCTGCTGCTCCACCAGGATGCCTTCGATCCTCGCCTCAGGCGCGTGTCGTTTGACGCTCTCGAGGATGCGATCGCAGGCCTGCGCGGCGGCCTGCCCCGAGGCCACACCCACTACCACGCCACCAGCTTCGGTCTTGTGCAGAATGTCGGGGGAGATGATCTTCAAGACCACCGGGTAGCCAATGGCCTCAGCAGCCGCTCTGGCCTCATCGGCGCTCCTGACCACGCTTTGCCGCGGCACCGGTATGCCCAATCGGGCGAGCCAGGCCTTCGCTGCAGACTCGGTATCGAGACCGGCCGCCATCTTCAAGTTGCCGGCAGGGGCTTCCACTGTCGCAGTCTTTGTGGCTCCCAGGAGCAGTGCCGATTCACGGCAGCGGGCCGCCGCCTGAATCGCGCGCGTGGGATTCTCGAACACCAGGAAGCCCGCTTGCTCATAGCGCTCGCGCATGGGCGGCTCGCTGAGCATGGAGAGGATGAAGATCTTCCCGGGATGGGCCCGGCGCAAACGAGCCAGCGGTTCGTGCACCTTGTCCATGAGGGCCGTGTCGTAACCAATGAAGGAGATATGCGCCACGATGATGTCGCAGTCGCTGCCACCGACCACGATCTCGAAACTCTTCGAGAATACCGTGATGTCATTGACCATCTGCGCGGTGGTATCGATGGGATTGCGTGTACCGGCAAAGGGCAGGATGGCACGTATCTCAGCCTGCACTGCTGCACTTAACTCCTCTACCCGCAGTCCACCGTCGATAGCCGCATCGGCGATCATCACTGCAACGCCACCGGACGTGGAAATTATGGCAGCACGGTCACTGGCCGGGCGCACACCGGCAGAACAGACATAGGCGATGTCGAGCAGTTCATCCACATCATGGGCGCGGATCACGCCATGCTGCCTGAGAAAGGCGTCGAACAACTCGTCCCGACCGGCCATCACGGCGGTGTGGGACACCACTGCTGCAGCGCCGACTACGGTGGTGCCGGCCTTGAGCAATACCACCTGCTTGCCATGGGCGCGGGCTCGCTCGAATGCCATCGCCAGCTTGTCGGCATTACGGCAGCCTTCGATATAGCCGGCAATCACACGGATACTGCTGTCACCCGCCAGATAGGCAATGCAGTCGGCGACATCGATATCCGCCTCGTTGCCCGTGGTGATCCAGGTGCCCAGCCCGATGCCCCGGTTGCTGCAGACGGCCGCGCAGTGCGAACCGAAGGCGCCGCTCTGGGTGACGAAGCCGATGCTGCCCAGGCCCGGCCAACGCAACTCCCGCGAAGGCGAAAAGGTGACACTGGTGCCCTGGCTGCCATTGACGAAGCCCAGGCAATTGGGCCCCAGCATGCGCATGCCGGCCGCCTTTGCCGCCGCCGCCATCTCCAGTTGCATCCGGGCGCCCTTTTCACCAATCTCGGAGAACCCCGACGACAGCACCACAGCGGAGCGCACACCCTTGGCAATGCAATCCTGAATCGCCGCCAGAACAGCTTCGGCTGGCACGACGATCACGGCCAGGTCCACCGCACCGGGCACATCGACGGCCCGGGGAAATGAAGGCACGCCCTGCACCGTATCCCTCGAAGGATTGATTGCATGCAGCGCCCCCCTGAACCCCAGCTCTTTCAGATAGCGCAGTGGCCGGCCCCCTATCTTGCCCGGGTCGGAGGAGGCACCGTAGACCAGAATGGATTGCGGCGAAAATGTTGCCGACAGTGCTGCCAACTGCTTCTCGTCGATTACCGACATGCCCGTGCCTCGAAAGCCAGTGTCCAAGAAATGAAGCGAATGCCCGGGATGGCGTGACGCCGGGCACTGCGCTTCAGAGAGTCGTCCTGGGGCGAACGCCCGCCTTCATGACCTTGCCCGGCAGCGGATGCCCGACGATGGCTTCGGCCATCCTGGCGCATTCGATCAATGCAGGCAGGTCGATGCCGGTGGCAATGCCCATCTCTTCGCACATGTAGACGAAATCTTCGGTGCAGATGTTCCCTGGCGCCCCCTTGCTCGCAGCAAAGGGACAGCCGCCCAGCCCTGCCACGGTGGTGTCGAACTGGCTGACGCCCAGACGCAACGCCGCAGCGGCATTGGCCAGGCCGGTTCCGCGGGTGTCATGCAGGTGGGTGCCCAGCTCCAGGTCCGGCCAGCGCTCCCGCACCATGCCGATCAATCGCTCCACCGATCGCGGCGTGCCCATGCCCACGGTGTCGGCCAGCACCACACCGCGCGGCTTGTAATCGTATTCGGCAGCGATCCTCAGGATGTCCTCGACCATGCCCATGACTTTCTGCGGCGCGATCTCGCCTTCGTAATTACAGCCGAAGGAGGTCATGATGTAACCCCATTCCAGTTCGACGCCGTGCTCGCGGTAGAAGGCCAGCCAGCTGCGCTGGTCATCCAGGGTCTCGGCGTGCGAGCGGTTGGTATTGCGGATGCAGAAGGTTTCGGAGGCAGTCAGGCGAATGGAGCCGACGATGTCCAGCGGCAGTGTCGCCGCCCGCTCCAGCCCCTTCATGTTCAGCCACAAGCCGGTGTAACGCACCCCGGGTTTGCGCCGGATCGCTCGCGCCACGTCGTCTGCATCGGCCCAGCCGGGCACGCGCTTGGGATTCACCAGTGCCAGGCAATCGATCTGCTTGACGCCAGTTTCTGCCAGGGCTTCGATGAACCGCACCTTGGAGGCCGTGGTGATGTCGCTGGATTCGATCTGGAAGCCTTCGCGCGGCCCCTCTTCATGGATGCGGACTGCCTTCGGATAATCGCTCATGAACTCATTCCAGGGATGTGCCGGCAATCTTTCCGGTCAGAAACATGTTGGGACGCAGAAAGAAGGAAATCACCAATGCGCCATTGGGCGATCGCGCGATATGGCGATGCCCCTTGGGTCGCCAGACGTAATTGCCTTCAGTGGCCTCGCCTTCCTCATCGACGATGCTGCCGGACAGCACATAGGTCTGCTCCACCTCGACATGCTCGTGCAGCGGCAGCTCTGTGCCAGGGGCCCAGCGGAACAAGGCGGTCAGAAGGCCGGTCTCCTTGTCCTGCAGCAGGATCTTCATGTCTATGCCGGGCGTCGGGGTGGGCTTCCAGGGAAGCAAGTCGACTGCGACGTAGCGTGATTCCAGATCGGCCAGCTTGTCCTGGCCTTCAAGAAACGGAGTCGTCAATGCCATGGGACCTCCATGAACAGGGTTGAACCGATAGGGACCGCATTCTAACCAATCCGGCATCCATTGGTCTTACCAAAGTACTCTGCCGGTCTGGACAGATCCGGGTCGAGGCTATACATTGCCGGCTCGATTAGAACGACATTCTGAAAAGTCGTCCCCGCCGGTCAACCTGGCAGGAGAAGGTGCAGGCATCCATCATCTGAACCGGAGGAAAATCATGCGTATTGCCACGTTCCGAGGCGCCCTGCTTCTCCTCGGTACATTGCTGTCCGGAGGGGCCGCAGCCCAGTCGGACTATCCGACGAAAGCCGTCCGCCTCGTCGTGCCCTTTGCGCCGGGCGGCTCGGCCGACCTGGTGGCGCGTGTCCTTGCCCAGAAACTCGGCGAACAGATGCCCACGGGCGTGCTGGTCGAGAATCGTGCCGGTGCCAACATGAACATCGGTGCCGACCTGGTGGCCAAATCGGCGCCGGATGGTTACACCGCGCTCTACAACACCCAGAACATGATCTACAACATTTCCATGTACGCCAGCCTGCCCTACGATGCCTTCCGGGATTTTGCGCCGGTGGCCCTGACGGCGGAGGTGCCCCAGGTGCTGGTGGTGCATCCGTCGGTGCCGGCGGCCAACCTGCAGGAGTTTCTCGCGTGGGCCCGTCCCCAGGCAGGCAAACTCAACTATGCATCGGTCGGCATCGGCGCCATCTCGCACCTGACCTCGGTGCTGTTCGTCGGCGCCAACAGAATTCCCGCAGTGCACATTCCCTACACCGGCAGCCCCCAGGCTTATGCCGACCTGCTGGGCGGACGCGTGCAGTTCTATTTCGCCACGGTCGCCTCTGCTGTCCCCTTCCTCAAGGACAATCGCGTCAAGGCCATTGCCGTGACCAGCAAGAGCCGCAGCAAGGCCTTGCCCGATATACCCACGCTCAATGAAGCGGGCATGCCGAAGTTTGAAGCCACCAGTTGGCAGGGCATGCTGGTGCCTGCGAAAACACCGGTTACGGCCATCGCGCGGCTCAACGGCGAAATACTCAGGGCCTTGAAGAATCCCGACCTGCATCGGCAGTTCGAGGCTTACGGCACAGTGCCGCTGGGTTCGACACCGCAGGAATACGGCGATTACATGAAGGCCGAAAATCAGAAGTGGGGCAAGATCATCCGCGACGAACGCATCAAGGCTGAATAAGCTCTGTGGATTCCATACGGCCACCGAAAATACCCGGCCAGAACGAACACGAATTTCGACAGGAGGAGTAACGATGAGCAACGACGCACACACGCCGGCAGGACAGGACGCCTCGGACATCTATGCCGAGCATCTTGCCAGGGTTCAGTACGACGACCTTCCCGACAACTGCATCAAGGCCGTCAAGGCCAGCATCCTGGATACGCTGGCCTGTATCTATGCCGGCACATCCAGCCCGGACGTGAAGGAAACCATGGCGGCCGCGAAGAACTGGGGGGGCAAGCCGACCTCCACCCTGATTGGCGCAGGTGGCGTCAAGGTGTCCCCCGTGAATGCGGTGCTGGCCAATGGTTCAGCCATCCACCAGGATGACTTCGACGATTGCCACGACAATGCACCGTCGCATCCCACGTCTGCCAGTCTGGTTCCGGCCCTGGCCGTTGCCGAGGAAATGGGCGGCGTTTCCGGCAAGGACCTGATCCTCGCCGTGGCCCTGTCCAACGACCTGACCTGCCGCCTGTCCAAATCGATTACCGGCCGCATCTTCGACCACCCGTGGTTCCGTGCGCCGGTGTGTGGCCTGTTTGGTGCCACCGCCGCTGCCGCCAAGATCCGCAAGGCCACCGCCGCTCAACACCGGCATGCACTGGGTCTCACGCTGCCGCTGGTTGGCGGCACCTGGGCCAGCATCCACCATCATGACTCCAGTGTGCGGGCCATACGCGACGGCCTCAACTATCACAACGGCATCATCGCGGCGGAACTGGCCATGCGCGGCCTGCGTGGCGATCCGGAAGTTTTTGAAGGCCCCTATGGCTTCTTCAAGGCCTACTACAACGGCGAGTTTCGCCGCGAAGACGTGATCGGCGATCTGGGCAAGCATTTCGAATCCGCCTATGTCTCACTCAAGCCCTGGCCTTCGATGCGCAACCTGCACAACATGGTCACTTCAGTGCTGCAGGTCATGGATCGGAACAAGCTCTCCTTCGAACAGATAGCCAAGGTCGAGATGGAGGTTGGCAAGATCAACCTGACGCGCTGCCGTCCGGTCAAACTGGGCTCCGTCCCCAGCCATCGCATCGATCTGCTCAGCAATCTGCACTACGCCGTGGCCGGCGCCATCCGTCACGGCAACATCCCCCTCGCGCTTTTCCACGATGGCAAGGTGTCCGATGACGTCATCACCCATGCCATGCCCAAGGTGACCTGGAAGTACGCCGAACGCCAGGATACGGCCTCCTCCTTCGAGAACGGCCGTTGCGAGATCACCACCACCGGCGGCCAGGTGTTCAAGGGCGAGTGCATGGCCGCTCTCGGCCATCCGGAGAACCCCATGACCGTCGAGCAGCGCAAGAACAAATTTCTGGACTGCTCCAAGCTGGCCGTCAATCCGCCGTCGGAGGCGCAGTGCCTCAAGATCATCGACATGGTTGAAAGCCTGGATAATCTGAAGGACATCGGCGAACTGACCAGGCTGCTGGCCTGAGCACTGATCGCGACTACCATAGTGCAGCAAGACAACAAGGTAACAAAGGAGGAAACACATGACAGGCAATGACGCATTCATCGAAGAGCTGAAAGTTCGCGCCGTTATCGATCGCTATTTCCACTGCGTCGACTCGGCATCCTGGGCCAAGCTGCGCACCATCTTCACCGATGACGCCAGCTTCGAGTTCAACCTCAGCCCCACCGAGAAGAAGGTTCTCAAAGGCGGCCAGAACATCGCCGACTACTTCCAGGATCGCAACAAGATCTTCCGTACCAAGACCCACTATGTCGGCCATGCCGAGATCACCATTGAAGGATCGGTGGCAAAGGCCGATGTCTACGCCATCTCCAACGTCATCATGGGTGAGAAGGTTGCCATTCGCGGGCTGCGCTACGCCGATGAACTGGTGAAAGGCAGCGATGGCCATTGGCGCTTCCAGAGCCGTCTGCACAAGGGCTTGTGGCAGTACTACGCCGCCTTCGTGGAACCCGAAGTCCCCAAGACCTGAGTTTCACTGCCTGCCATCCCCGCGGATGGCAGGCCACTTGCACCGGATGCACACTGCATCCGCCTTTCCCGCCTTTCCCATCTTGTCCGCTTTGTTCGTCGCACCTGTTTTATTCGTCGCATGTTCAAGGAGGTAACCGTGAGTGCAGGCCAGCCTGTAGCCGGCAGTGATCCGGCCCTGGAACCCTTCATCGCCTGGTCCCAGACCCTCGAATGGACCCGGGTGCCGCAAAGCACACGCCGGTTGCTGAAGGTGGAATTGCTCGACTGGCTGGGTGGCGCCATTGCCGGTCGTGCCGTGGTGGGCATGCCCGCCTGGCTCAAGGTACTGACAGACATGGGCGGCAGCCCTGAGGCCTGCGTCATCGGTGGGCCGCTGGTGCCCCCGCATACAGCGGCCTTGTGCAATGGCTACTTCGGCCATGTACTCGAGTTCGACGACACCCACGATGGCGCCACCCTGCACGCAGGTTCGGCTCCCATTCCTGCGGCGCTTGCCGCGGCGGGACGGCGCGGCAGGGTTTCCGGCGCCGAACTGTGTGAATCACTCTTGCTCGGCATCGAACTCACCTGCCGGCTGGGTGTCGCCACGCGCCTCAACCTGGTGGAAGGTGGTTGGATCTACGGTGCGCTGCTCGGCCACTTTGGCGCCACCCTGGCGGCTGGCCATCTGCTCAATCGCGATCCCGCCGCGCTGCGCAACGCCTTCGGCATTGCCTACTGCCTGGTCTGCGGCAACCATCAGTCAACCCGGGAAAGCGCACCCACCAAGCACGTGCAACCCGGCTTTGCCGCAGCCAACGCCATCCTCGCCAATCTCATGGGCAGCAATGGACTGGATGGCGTGAAGCAGCCCATTTCCGGAGAGGATGGACTGACACGTGTCTACCTGCACACACTGTTCGATCCGGCGGTCGCCACGGCAGATCTTGGAAAGCGCTTCGAAACCGATCGCCTGTCCTTCAAGCCCTACCCCACCTGCCGCTTCACCCATCCAGGCATCAGTGCCGCCTTGCAGATGCGGCAGCGCCTGTCTGAAATGGGCGTGTCTGCCTCGCAACTCACGAAGCTTGAACTGATCGTCGGCCCGCTTGCCCACGACATCGTGGGCCGCCCCGATCCGGCCCGCCTCACCCCGGCCACCCGCATGCATGCCCAGTTCAGCATCCAGTGGGCGGTGGCCAATGCCCTGCTGCACGGCGAACTGACGCCGCGACAACTGGTGGAGGAGATTCCGCCACGACCATCCACCAGCGAGCTCATAGCGCGGATTGACTGCCAGGTTTTGCAGAACGCCCGGGACCGCGACATAGGTGGCTGCCTGCTGCGTGCACACGGTCAATTCGGCACCGTGGAAGTCCATGACGCCAATGCCAAGGGCCATCCAGACAATCCGCTCAGCCATGAGGAGATGCTGGAGAAGTTCAGGGCGAACGTCGGCCTGGCTGGCTACAGCACCACCGCGGCCGACCAGTTGGCCGGCGAGATCCTTGATATCGACGCAGTGACCGATGTCACTCCCCTGCTTACACGCCTGGGCCAGGTCAATGGGTCTGCAAGCGGGCATGCCCGATGACGATGGAACGAAGGAAACATTTCCTGCACAGGATAGGCAATCCAGCGACTCGCCCAATCAGATCAACCCGACCAATCCCACTATCCAGACCACAGGAGCACCCCATGACGCATCACCCCATCCGTTGCCTCATCGCCGCCCTGCTTGCTCTCGGCGTATTGCCAGCCCAGGCCCAGGAAGGTCCCCGCTATCCGGTCAAGCCGGTGTCCATCATCATCCCCAACGCACCCGGGGCATCCATGGACGTTTTTGCGCGGCTTTACTCCGACAAGCTCACTGCGGCCTTCGGCCAGCCATTCGTGGTCGATTTCAAACCTGGTGCCAGTGGCACCATCGCATCGGCCTTTGTCGCCAAGTCGGCCCCCGACGGCCACATGCTGCTGATCGCCACACCCAGTTTCACCATCGTCCCGCTGCAGTACAAGGATCTGACCTACGACTCCAGCAAAAGCTTCACACCGGTAGCCATGATGACCAAGGCGCCGTATGTGATGGTGGTGAATGCCGATTTCCCTGCGAAGACGCTGAAGGAGTACATCGCCTACGCCAAGGACAAGCCGGGCACCATCAATGTCGCCACCACCGGCAGCGGGGCGTTCAACCATCTCGCCGCGGAGTGGCTCCACAGCGCCACCGGCACCCAGGCCTCCTTCATCCATTACAAGGGCGGCACGGCTTACGTGCCTGATCTGGTTTCAGGGCGGGTCAACACCGTCATTGCCAGTTTCGGCTTCATGCGCACCCTGCTTCAGGGCGGCAAGGTGCGCCCCATCGCGGTAACCTCCCTGCAACGCAATCCGGCCATGCCTGATGTGCCCACCGTCGCGGAGCAATCGGTCCCCGGTTACGATGCCGTGAACTGGATGGGCCTGGTCACTACTGCCGGCACCCCCATGCCCGTGGTCAACCGCCTGAGCACCGAGATCGCGAAGCTGCTCAAGTTGCCTGATGTCGTCGCCGCATTGCAAAAGGACGGCACGGATCCCGTCGGGAGCACGCCGGAACAGTTTCGTGCCCTGATCAACGAGGAGCTCACCCGCTGGCGCAACCTGGTGGAGAGCCGCAATATCAAGATGGCGCAGTGATCATCCGCGCAAGTGCAGAGCCGAATGCCGTACCCGATATCCCTACCTGAGGAGTAGCGAAAAACCATGGCCGACACCCATGAATACGATGTTGTTTGCATAGGCGGGGGCATCGCCGGGCTGGTGACAGCGGCACGTGCCGCCGAGCTCGGCCTCAAAGTCGCCGTGCTGGAACGGGGTGCCGAAGACGCCTATCCCTGCAACTCCCGCTACTCGGGTGGCGTCATGCATATTTCCTACAAGGACCCGGCCAATCCCAAAGAGGAGCTGGTACGAGCCATCAATGAAATCACGGATGGCTATGCCGCGCCGGAACTGGTCGATGCCATCACCGGCCATTGCAAGCGCGGGCTGGAATGGCTGCAGCAGCAGGGTGCACGCTTCATGCGGATAGATCCCGGCATGCAGCGCTCGGATATCGGCTCACGTGCCTGGATACTGGCACCGGTAAGGCCACCGGTGACCCAGCTGGAGTGGAAAGGACGCGGCGCTGATGTCACCCTGCGCGCACTCGAAGCCGGCCTGCTCAAACGTGGCGGCAAAATGTTCCGCGGTACCGAGGCGACAGCGCTGGTCATGGACAATGGACGCTGCACCGGGGTGGCTGCCAGCCAGGCCGGCACCCCGGTCACCTTCAAAGCAGGCGCGGTGGTGATAAGCGATGGCGGCTTCCAGGGCAATCCGGACATCGTGCGCCAGCACATCGCCCCCGCCCCCGACAAGGTGAAGCAGCGCGGCGCCGGAACCGGGCGCGGCGATGGATTGCGCATGGCGCGTGAGGTTGGTGCCGAGATCACGCCGCTGGACGGTTTCTACGGCCACATCCTGTCACTGGATGCCATGCAGAACGACAGGCTCTGGCCCTATCCTCAGCTCGATCTCGTCGCGGCCGCTGGTCTGTTGGTGAACCGTGCCGGTTGCCGCATCGCCGATGAAGGCCTGGGTGGTGTTTATATGGCCAACATCATGGCTCGCCAGGCTGATCCGCAGGCCTGCTTTGCCATTTTCGACGAAGTGATCTGGCAGGACTCCGGACGTGCCGCCGCGGTGGCACCCAACCCGAATCTCGAAAAGCACGGTGGCGCCCTGTTCAAGGCGGACAGCATTGCTGGCCTGGCACGCGCCCTGGGTGTCGATGTGGCCGGCCTGGAGAAGACCGTCGCCGACTACAACGCCGCACTGGCTGCCGGCACTCTGGGTCAGCTGACACCAGCGCGCTCCACCAAACGCCGCAAGGCCGAAGCCATTGCCAAAGCCCCGTTCTATGGCGCACCGGCCAGCACAGGCATCACCTACACCATGGGAGGCATCCGGACAGACGCCAGTGCACGCGTGCTACGCCCGGACCGGACGCCCATCACCGGCCTCTACGCTGCCGGCGCAACGACCGGTGGCCTGGAAGGCGGCCCTTGCGTGGGTTACGTCGGTGGCCTCATGAAGGGCATCGTCTTCGGTTTGCTGGCCGCGGAGTCCATCGCCGGCAGGCAGTAAGCTGCCGGGCCTGGTGTGTCAGAAGACAATCACCAGGCCCCACCCCGGTGCCTGATTTGGGTCTTGCAATCCGGCACTTCCACCTTCGGCTATCATCAAGCTGCAGACGAAGGGGCCGTGCTGCAGGCGGCCGGACACAAGAAAAAGACATGAACGACCTCGGGGGGGCCTGATTGCTGTAATCGGGACCGTTTTCCTGCCGTCACCCACAGTGGAGCATCAACCATGGATTTTCAATTCACCCCCAAGGTCAAGGCACTCGAGGCACGCCTGAATGCCTTCATGGATGAACACATCTACCCCAACGAGCACAAGTTCAACGAAGAAGTCGCCGCCAATCGCGCCAAGGGCAACGCCTTTCAGCCCTCACGCCTGCTGGAGGACCTGAAGGCAAAAGCCCGTGTTGCTGACCTGTGGAACCTGTTCACCCCGCATGCCGAGTACGGTCTCGGCCTGACCAACCTCG
>CANJJT010000092.1:0-17330 GCA_947474715.1 Betaproteobacteria bacterium | reverse complement strand
GCGCCCGGCCGAAGAACTGCTGCACGAACTGCAAGTGCACCAGATTGAGCTGGAGATGCAGACCGATACTTTGCGCTCGGCGGAATTTGCACTGACGGAATCACGTGATCGCTATGTGGACCTGTATGAATTCGCCCCGGTCGGCTATCTCACGCTATCCACCGACGGCATGATCGTGGAGGCCAACCTCACCAGTATCAAACTGCTGGGAATGACGCGCAGGATACTGCTGCAAAGTCACTTTACGCCATTGGTCATTGCTGAAGACCAGAATCGCTGGATACGGCATTTCATGAATGTGAAGCAAGGCGACGGGGGGCGCAGTGTGGAGCTGTCGTTGCAAGGAGGTGACGGCACGGTGCTTCAGGTACAGCTTGACTGCGTGCTCGCAGAAGGAAGTGCCCCCGGGGTGCGCATCACTCTGACCGACATTGGCGGGAGCAAGCGGGCGGAGGCGGCTCGCTTGCATCTGGAGAACCAGCTCCGGGAATCGCAGAAGATGGAGGCACTGGGGACGCTGGCTGGCGGCGTCGCCCACGATTTCAACAACGCGTTGGCGGTCATCATCGGCAACGTTGAACTGGCACAGCAGGACGTGGGGCCGGGACACGCGGCGCTGGAGAGCCTGGAGGAGATCCTCAAGGCGAGCCTCAGAGCAAAGGCTCTGGTGAAGCAAATCCTTGCCTTTGGCCGGCGTCAGATCACAGAGCGCAAGCGGATACCGCTTGCGCCGATAGTGGAGGAGTCGGTTCGGCTGCTGCGCGCGACCCTGCCGGCGGCGGTGAGCCTGACAGTCGAATGCGCGGCGGATGCGCCGGCGGTGCTGGCCGATACAGGCCAGATCGAACAGGTGGTGCTGAATCTGTGCAACAACGCCGGGTATGCGATCAAAGGTCAGACGCTGACGGGGACGGGGACGATAGAAGTGCGGCTCGAAACCTGCGAGAGGGAACGGGACGAAACGAGCGACTCAGCCTCCGAGTACGACCCGCTCGGACCATTGCAGCCGGGTCGCTATGCCTGCCTTAGCATCCGAGACAACGGAGCGGGCATGGACGCCGCGACCCTTGGGCACCTGTTCGAGCCATTTTTTACCACCAAACGCGTGGGTGAAGGCTCCGGACTCGGTTTATCGGTGGTGTACAGTATCGTGCGCGGGCACCACGGGCTTATCCAGGTGCAAAGTCAAACCGGCGAGGGAACCGTTTTCCGCATCTATTTTCCGGAGGCCAGTTCGCCCGCCTCTTTGATGCCCGCTCCGGGCCAGGAGTCGGTGCGGGCGCGTGAGGCAACTGCGCCGGCGTTGCCGGGAGATGGCGTGCATCTGCTGTACATCGATGACGAGCAGTCCATCGTGATCATGATCAAGCAACTGCTGGAGCGCAAGGGCTATTGCGTCAGCGGCTACACCGACCCGAAGGAAGCCCTTGCGGCGGTGCGCGCCGAACCGAGGCGGTTCGATCTCGTGGTGACGGACTACAACATGCCGGGTATGTCGGGGCTGGAGGTGGCGCGTGCGCTGCGCGAGATGCGCGCCGATCTGCCCATCCTGATGGCGTCGGGAAATATCACCGAGGAAATCCGCGCCCAGGCGCCTGAGGCCGGAGTGAATGGACTCATTTTCAAACCCTACACGATCGAGGAAATCTACCAAGCGATTCATCGCCAGTTGCAAGTATCGCGAAGGAAAGGGAAGGCAGGCTGAAACGATTTATTTCCGATGGAGCAAACACGTGAATGGGTGTTGGCCTAACAGGCTGTTGAAAAATACCCTTTCAGACTGGAAACAGCGCCGCTGAGGTACACGCCCCCTCCCTCTCAACAGCCTCTGATTGGTGGGATCTAAAGGGGGGCACACCCCCTCCACCGGCGAGCCCGGCGAGTCATGCGTCATTCGCTGTGACGCCCCTGAGTTCCTCGATGCCGTAACGTTTCCCACCGCTACGCCTGAGATCATGCGTCCGAAGCGGACTCTCTCGGAGAGAGCCACCGAGATTCACGTGTATGACACTCAAGGTGGATGCCGTGGTGGCGATCGTTTCGCACCTTGTTGATTCACGCTGCAACCCGCCTTGATGCCGTCGGATTCGCCGACCCCGCAATCTCGGACTCAACGCTTGCCCGTACAGCTGCCGATCACAAAAGCGTCTTCTTCGCCGAGAAGAACCGACAGGGCGAAGTCATCGACTATCACGCGGCCTTCGCAGGTGGGCTTCATCTTGTTCCCGACGAGCATGCACTGGCAAGATTGGCTGCCGACGAACAACAGAGGGTCGATGACGGTTTGTTCCTCGATAACGCCGAAGTTTTCGAAGCGTTGCTGGACCGATGCAGCGTGATCCAGGCGAAAGCCAAGGCAATTCGGTGACAGAAATAGTCCTTGATCGAAATCGATGGCGTCGCGCCACCGGCACTGCAGGTCGCATCAGCGAGGCGGCCCCCTGGACGCCGCGCAGCCTTGTTGATTCCCGCCTCGCGACAGATCGCTGCGGCCGCAGTCAATCCGGAAATTGGGGCATGATTCCCCTGCTATTCCCCATTTAAGGACGCCCGCGCCCGGTCGATACTCTGCACAGACCCAGTGCATCGGGATATCCGCAGTAGCACTGCTAGACATGAGGGGGAATGACATGCGACAGCAACTCCGGCTTCCACTCAATGCAAACGACGCCATGGTCTCCAATCTGCGCCGCGTCTGGCTTCGTAACCGCCTGAGCATCCCGTTCCCTGTCGCCGGTCGCGATCGCGCACTGTCCATCTGCCTGCGCTGCCTCGCAGAGGCAAGCCACGGGGGGCGCCAACATGGATAACATCGTGCATCTCTGGAACCCGCGCAGCGCCAGGCAATTGCGCCGCCACTGGGTGTCTTACTTCCAGCACATCGCCATGCGGGGAAGCCATTCCGATGACAGGGCCGACCTGCAGATTGCACCGGTTTCCCGGGGTGAACTGAGAGTCTGTCTTCACGCGCTCGGCGTCATGTCGGAAAAATCGCTCCGCCCCGGGCAGGACATCGAGATTCACATGCGTAATGCCGTGATTTTCATCGATGTGAAGGCGGTCGGATCAACGCGCTTGCTGCTTGAGTTCGCAAGCACCGCCGAGGACGAAGTCAGAGTCATTCATGATCCCGTGGACTCCAGCATATCGCTGAAGGCCTGATGCCGCTCCGCCATTTGTCGAAAAGTTTGCCTCAAGCGTCTCAGTTAGGGCGCTCAATCGACATCGCGCGATTGCCTTGACTACGCGGCCCGGTAGCGTACCGCCCCCACTCCGGACTCCTGCACCGGCCCGCCCAGGCCGATGGTCCCCTCGCCCTGCAACAGCGCTTGTTCGCGCCTCAGGATGATTTCCGCACCGGATTTCGGCCGTATATAAGTGCCATTGCTGCTCAAATCGACCAGCACAAACCCGCAATGGCGCACTTCGATACGAGCATGCATGCGCGAAGCCTTGGGACTATCCACGACAAGGCTGTTGCCAACGGCACGACCAAAGCTTATCGCCCCGTCCAAACCCGTAAACTCCCGGGTGACGGCGCCATATTCAACCACCAGTCGGCCGCCACCTTGCGCATCCTCCCCGTGCCGCGCGTCGTCCATCATGGTCATGTTCTCCGTCCAGGACCAGACGATCTCGCAAACGGCCAATGGCTGCTCCTTGCCGCGCACCGCGATGGGCCCCAACGCACGCACCGCGCTGCGCAAATAAGGCGGTAGCTGCCGCAACGATGCTTCGGTGGCAAGAATCTGCCCGGCCTTGGCCAGGCCCGCCACGCGAGCGGCAACATTCACCGTATCGCCAAACACATCGCCATCGCGCAAGATCACCTCGCCGAAGTGAAACCCGATTTTCAGCCCCAGGCCAGCCACGGCCGCTTCCTGTACCAACTGCATCTCGGTAGCTGCCCGAATGGCATCCGACACCTGGTTGAACGAACACATCACTTCGTCGCCAATGGTCTTGACCACGCGTCCGCCAACGGTCTTGGTGGCGACCGCAAGCCTGTCCAGGCAGGTGCCAATGCGGTCCAGTGCCGCCCGATCGCCAATCCGTTCGTAAAGCGCGGTGCTGCCGGCAATATCGGCGAACATGATCGCGGCCGTGCATGACATCCCCATGTCAGCTCTTTTGTTTCACGGCCATGACGGCCTGATTGCGCAACGTCTTCAACAAGTTCAGCTCATCAGGTTTGAAGCGCAATCGCTCGGGCGAATCGGCATCGCCATAGATCAGGGCCAGCGGTTTGCCATTGATGCGCAGCGGAAACAGCACCAGACCGCGCGCGGGTATCGCCTTTCGGTACCAGTCGGGAACGTACTGCCGGATTTTTTCGGCATCGACATCCTCGATGCAGATGTCCGCGCCCTTTTCAACGGCAGCGAAAAAGACATCCTTGCTGGACTCCAGCGGTATCGAGAATCCCGAGCGGATGATGGCATCGATATCGGCGCCGAAACCAAATCGGGGGCAAAGGGCCGACTGGCGCTGGTCCCTGATGAACAACAGCATGCGTTGAAAACCGATGCACCGGTACATGGTCTCAAGAATGATGCGCAGGACATCGTTGAGCACATAATCCCCCAGCAGGACACTGGTGATGTCCTGCACGCCCGCCGACAGCAGGGCCTGGCGATTCTCGTCCACGGGGAGCATCGGGGCAGTGTCCACGCTGGCGCGACTGGCGATTTCGGCCTCAATCATTTGGGTCTGCGCCAACATCACAGTGATGTCGCTCAGGCGGGCGGGCTGCGCCTGGGACGCGACCGGTGCGGCCTTGTCCCACCCGCGTGCAATTTCAATGATGCGACTGTTGCGCATGGGCGCACCCAGTGTCTCGGCATCGCGAGAGAACGATTCAACCGCACCCTTGATCACCGTATTGAGGCTGGTCGTGGTCACGCCGGCCACCTTGCCGAATTGCGCCACCAGCCCTTCGATCCGCGCACTGCGCTGCTTTTCGTCAGTCAGGCGCAAGACATCGCACAGGCGTGTCGACACTTCTGCAACGACGCGCAGGCGATTTTTCTCGAAACCGGCAGCGGTCAAAGGCTGCGTTCCAAGCGGACGCATGCTCGCGATGATCTCTTCTGGAAAATTCCACTGCCGTGCCACGCCAATGCCGATCTCTTCGTAGCTGATGCCCAGAACATACTTGGCCGCGCGGTCCTCATCCCAGCGCTTGGATTGGGCCAGTCCGTCTATGGCCTGCTTGTCCTCATGCAGGTAAAAGGTCACCAGCAGCCGCCCCAGCCGGTGGAACATGGTGCAGATGAAAGCCTCCTCACCGCGCCGTATGCCCAGGGTACGCACCAGCTCGGTGGCCATTAACGCGCTAAAGTAGGTCGACGCCGTTTCCTCCTGCAACGACTGCGCCTGCCCCTTGTTCTGCAGGTTCTCGAAAAGAATCAGGCTGGTCGCGATGCTGCGCACCGCCTCGAAGCCCAGTACTGCCACCGCTCTGGACACCGTGCTGATCGTGCCACCGAACTGTCCGAAGCAGGCGGCATTGACGACTTTGAGCAATTTGCTGGTCAGCGCAAGGTCTTTCAGGATGGCGTTGCACAGCACGCTGACCGGCTCGCGATCGGATGCCGTCACACGGTTGATCGCGCTGATGGTGTTGCCCATCGCGGGGAAGTCGCTCTTGTGGCGGATACGCCTCAACAGGAACTCCAACGTGCCATTCGAATCCCCGCCTGGTCCGCTGCCCTCGTCAGGAGAAGGCACCAGGTAGTCGGACAGGGCGCGCGCCATCTCCTCGGCATTGGCGAACCGCTCCTCGGGCCGCTTTGCCAGCGCACGCATCACCAGCGCGTCCAGCCGATCGTCCACCTCGGGGTTGCCTTTGGAGGGGGGATCAAACGGGCTGTTTGCAATCTTGTGCAGGACTTCGTAGATATTCAAACCGGACACCGGGGGAGCGCCGGTCAACAATTCGTACAGGATGACGCCAATGGAATACAGGTCGCTGGCCGCCACGTAGATTTGCTCGGAGACATACTCCGGCGCCATGTAGGATGGCGTTCCGATCAACCCGCCTTCGGTGCTTTTGCCGGCCGACACCTGGCAGGCGATTCCGAAATCCATGATGCGGGGCGTTCCGCGTTCGGTGAGCATGATATTGGCGGGCTTGAGGTCGCGATGCAGCACTTGCATGTCGTGCGCAAAGGCCGTGCCGCGCAATATGCCGATGGCAATGTCGATGCACTGCGTGATCGGCGGTCGGGGGCCGGTGGCGATCAGATGGCTGAGCGTGCGTCCTTCCACATATTCGAAAACCAGGAATGGCACCCCGCCTTCTTCGCCGGCGTCGAACAAGGTGACGATGTTGGTATGCTGCAGCCTGGAGACGATGCGAGCTTCATCGAGCAGCATCTTGACGCGGCCCACCGTGCCTGCGCCGTCGCCGTCGCCGCCCAATCTCAGCGTTTTCAGCGCTACGGAACGATCAAGGCGCGGGTCGCGCGCAAGAAACACCGTCCCCTGCGCTCCGCGCCCTAGCTCGCTCAGCAGCTCGAACCTCCCCAGCCGCTTTTGCTGCCCAACAGCGATCACCGCAGACACATAACCCTTCCCGCAAGACGGGTGGCACCACCAGGAGCATCGCTGTCCGCAGTGGCCTATCTTGCACAAACGCGCTGCGCTGAATCATGCAAATGACCACGCCACGACAAAGCCGGGAACTCTCGGGCATATGTGCGTCAATTCGCCAAATTGTCGAGCCTGCCGGGTACGTTATGATTCCCACACATGGCACTGTTCACCAGGCGGCGACAGCCACCGCACGAAGCGATGCTGCCACGCCACTGACGTAGACGATCTCACTCAGCCGCCCAGTCCCTGCAGCACAAGGCCCCACGAACATGAACAAACCGTCTCCCTCGGACATACTGGTTATCGACGACAATCCGCTCCAGCTTGAGCAGATCCTCGACTATATTTCGCGGTGCGGCCTGAGTGCGGAGTCAGCGGTCGATGCCGCGGATGGCGAGCGCCTGTTCACCGCCGGCAACTACCGCCTGGTGCTGATAGACGGCCACAGGGCGGCCTCTGAAGTTCCCTCCCTCGATGTCCAAGCCTTCGTCCGGCGATTGCGTGCCATCGAAGCTGGCCGGCCCGACATGCCCGCGGCCGCCATGTTTACCTGGGAAAATCCCCAAGATACCCATGCAAGCATGGGCTACTCGGATGCCGGAATCACCGCCTGCCTACCCAGACCCGACACGCCGGCCGGATGGCGGGAAGCCTTGGCGTCATGCATCGGACATGCCAATTTGAACGGACCGACTGAAAGTTCGCCGAGCATAACGACGGGCCACTCAGAGCCGCCAGTCCGCCTCTCGGCGCTCCAGAAATTTTGTGGCGGTGATCTTGCGATGGCAGCCGAGATTGTCGAGCTTTACATCGCCACCAGCGAGGAAGACTACCGCGCTCTTGTGACCGCGATTACCGGGCGCAATGCGCACAAAGTTCAAACCGCATCCCATCGCATGAAAGGGGCGGCCCAGATTTTGGGCGCGGATGCTTTCGCCCGCCGATGCGAGGTGATCGAAATTGCCGCAGCAGCCTCGACAGCCGACTGGGCATTCATTGATTCACAGCACGAACAGCTGCTCATCGAAAGACAACGACTGGCACAGTTCATGAAGCAGCAAATCGGCGCCGATTGACCCCTTTTCGCCCACACCAAACCCAACAGCCCGGTGCCGGCTCATCAGGTTTCCAGGTGCTCCACCAGCCGCCCGCTTGTCGAGCGCAGGCGTCTGCTGAGCAAACGGGCAATCCGCTGCAGCAGCTTGACCGCCAAGGCCGGATGCTGGTGGCACAGTCGGTCGAAAGCCTTGCATGTGAGGAGAACCAGCTCCGAGTCTTCGACAGTGACGCAGCTTGCCGACCGCGGCTCGCCGTCAATGAGTGCCATCTCGCCAATCGCGCGCCCCGCGCTTTCAGTGGACACGAGCACCGCATCCCTCGCGTCCATGCCTTCCTTGTACACGCGCACCTTGCCCTTGAGTAATACGCACAGGAAATCACCGCTGTCGCCCTGGCGAAATAGGCTCGTCTTCGCGCTGACCCCATAGTGTTTCAGGTAATCGGAGAGAGCCTCCAGATCCGCCCACGCCAGGTCGGTCAGCAGCTCAACGTCAGCGAGCTTGTCGCAAAGTTCCGCGCGATACTTGGGACCGGTGCCGAGCAGGACCATGCTCGCTGGAGGGAACATCTGCGTATTCAAGGCGATCTCCGGTGAGTGTCGGTGTCTTGGAGTCAATGCCGATAGGAGGGGATGTCCCCTCATGCACCCCAGCGTCGGGAGACGTTCCGGGTCACTCTGAAATGGCCTGTCGATAAAAGTACAGGCAGAGAGGTGCAAACCGGGAAAACCCTCGTGGCCATCACACGAATAACGGCACAAGTTTGGCCAAACTTGAGCGGATCTTGGATCACAGGCCCTGCGCTATAGTGTGTGAGCAGATCAATATGTATCGGACACAGGACGAGCGCCTGAACACGGCCTAGCGCCACCCGCAAGCCACGCAATCCAGCGAGCAGACGAGATGACCGCACTTTCGAATGGTTTTACCAAGGACGTCCTTGCAGTGGACGATCACCCCGTCAACCTGCGACTCATCATGCGGCAAATCCAGTCCCTGGGCTATTCGGTGGATGCGGTGGCGGGCGGCGATCAGGCGCTGGCGCTGCTTGCCAAGGGCCGCTACCAATTGGTACTGACGGACTGTCACATGTCAGGCATGAATGGCCTCGAACTGGCGCGACAGCTGCGCTTGCTCGAACAGGACCCTGCTCTACAGACCCCGATCTTCCTGTGCACGGCCGACGAGACCCTAGACGAGGCCGAAGTGCGCAGCGCCGCGATCAATGGCTTGATGTTAAAACCCATCGATCGTCCGCGGCTGCTGGCCTTGCTGCGGCGCTGGTGCGTCCTGCCGTCGGCACTCCCCTCCCAGGGCGAAAGCCCGTAAAAACCCGATGAATGATGCGGGGCACACGAGACCGGGGAGTCGCCGCTACGCCATCCACCGGGTCTGTTTCAGCGATATCGCCAGCACAGGTGGGATGCAAAGGTCTTTGCGGGAAGCCCCCTCGCTCCTGACGGAGACCGCCGCTACGCCATTGCAAGCCCCCCCCTTCCGGTGGGTGAGTCGTTGCGGACTTCCCGATGCAAAACTTGAACGCCAGGCCAGGTCATCCGAGGCGGACACAAAGCGCATCAACCGCATCGGCCATTCAGGGCGCCAGCGTTGTCAGGCACCGCGGTCCGGGTTTTCGTACAAGGTGAGAGCCTGCCTGTGGCTTTGCTCACTGGGTATCGGTCCCCTTCGCGGAATCCTTGAGCCTGGCGTGCTTAATGCACGCCGATCGTTATTGGGTGCTGCGCTGTGCCTAAAGGCCGCCCTCCTCGCAAAAAATGAAACTGAGAATCAAGGGGATAGAGGCAATCGCGAAAGAAGCGTGCCAGAAATTACCTAAATTTCCCTGTAATAACAAATTGATAGCCACCATTTCCCGTTTACGTCCTATAGGAAGATCACCTACAATTCGATCGGAAGAACACTTGGGGAAACGCTGATCAAGTCCGGAATTTCGGAAACCTGCGTTGCGCTTCCCTCTGATGTCGGGGGATATACAAGGGGGGCATGCCCCCTTGTTCAGTTATTCCCTCAGGATCGCGCGTCGTTTTGGCCTTGCGCTTGTTCAATCGAGTCCCAAACACAGCACCGCGACACAACCGCATCACCCACTCATTGCGAGGTAAATGTCATGGTTTCAGGATCCATTGGCGCAATCCAGGGCGTCAGCTACGGGTCACTGGCCGGACTCGGTGCAGCCTCCCAATTCGGCGCAACTGCGCCCGTCGGGCGCGTTTATTCCCCGCCCTTCGCCTAGCTCCCTGCCCCATCCCCTGCCCCATCCCCTGCCCCGCCTGCCTGCGCACCGGGCGCCTCATCGAGCCACAGTTTTCGCCAGCCGGCGTGTCCCAGCCGTCGCAGGGTTTCCATGTTGCTTTCATAGATCACCGCCGCATCCGGGAAAGCCTCGATGGCGCGCGAGATACTCTCCTCGCGCAGCAGGTGCAGCATGGGATAGGGCGAGCGGTTGGTGCAGTTCTCGATGTCATCGGAGTGGCTGCCGGCAAACTGGTATTGCGGGTGGAAGCTCGCCACCTGCAGTTCGCCCTCCAGACCGAGATCGGCCACGGCATCCTCGGCAAGGTCGATAAAATCCAGGTACTCGCGGAAGTCTTCCAGCATCTGCGGATGGATAAGGAGCGTGGTTTCCACCGCCTCGGCAGGGCTCGCGGCGAGGAACTGCAATTCCACGGCAAGGTCCTCCAGCAGTGCCTGTGTGGTGGTGGCGCCGCTCACCACCCAGCGGATCTGCCGCTTCACCATCACCGCTTTGGCGAAGGGGCACAGGTTGAGCCCGATCACTGCGCGCTCCAGCCACAGCCGTGTGCGCGTGAGGACCAGGCCTTCGCTACTGCCGTCAACTTCGCTGAATAGGGTCATGCTGTCCGACTCCTAGTGTCCCGAATCGAAAATTCGCCGAATCAAAGCGCCGAGAATCGGCGCCATACGGCGTTGAAAATGCTCGCCAGCCAGGCTTGCTCCGCTTTGCGCCTTGTCTGGCGCCGATTTCGGCACTTTTCCAACGGATGTCGACTTATTCATGCCCAATCAGAATTCAACGAACTTACGATTCAGGACACTAACCGCCTATCGGACTTGGCCGCGCATTATGTGGTGAATTTGTCATCGAAGCCATGGCGTAAACCTTACTTGATAGGCGCATAGGATACTCAAGTCAGGCGAGGGAATGACACGATTTGTGGCGGTGAATCGAGACACGGGGTACCTGCTGCCGCCCTCTGTGGATGACTGGTTGCCCAAGGATCACCTGGCGCGCTTTGTGGTCGATATTGTCGATCAACTCGATCTTTCCGCATGGACTCGTCAGTATCGAGGCGCCGGTTCGGATGCGTATCACCCCTCGGTGAGGTTGGGCTTGTTTATCTACGGCTATGCCACCGGGGTGTTTTCCAGCCGGCGCATTGAGGCGGCGACTGATGAGTCGGTTGCATTTCGCTATTTCGCTGCGAACACGCACCCTGACCACGACTCGCTTTGCACTGTCCGCAAGCGTTTTCTCAAGGAGATCGAGGCGCTGTTCGTCCAGGTGCTGTGTATCACCCGGCAGATGAAGTGGCTCAAGTTGGGCACGATCGCCCTGGATGGCACCAAAATCCACGCCAATGCCTCGCGTCACAGCGCGCGCGCCTACGGGCATGCCCAAAAGATCGAAGCGCGGTTGCAATCCGAGCTGGCCCAATGGCTCGCGCATGCCCAGGCCGCCGATCAGGAACCCGGGCCCGAGGGCTTGAGCATCCCGGAGGAACTCGCGCGGCGCGAAGAACGCCTGGCGGCGATCCGGGAGGCCAACAGCTACGCCCCCTTGTAGATCCCCCACGTCAGAGGAAACCTTTGAACGGCGATCCTCGATTCGAGACTTGATCAGTGTTTCCTTAGGTCAATGAAAGCATTGTAATCATCCTTATTGCACCCGATCAGGCCGCCGATCCCGCCGCATACCCGGACGACCAGGCCCATTGGAAGTTGTAGCCGCCCAGCCAGCCGGTGACATCCACCACCTCGCCGACGAAGTACAGCCCGGGCACGGCGCGCGCCTCCAGGGTCTGCTGCGACAGCGCAGCGGTGTCCACGCCACCCAGTGTCACCTCGGCCTTGGCATAGCCCAGGGTGCCCGAAGGCTGCACCGACCAGTGCTTCAGCGTCATCACCATGGTCTCCAGCGCCGCCCGGCTCATCTCGACAAAGGGCTGGTTCCAGTCCTGCGCCTGGGCAAAGGCCTGGGCAAAACGCCGTGGCAGGGTTTCCGCCATGAAGTTCACCGGCAGCGTGGGCCGATGTTGCTGGGCCAGCACATGGGTCATGGCGTCGTGGTCACGCTTGAAACCTGGCAGCAGATCCAGTTCTATCGCGCCCTTGCCATCGGCTGCCTGCCAATACGAGGAAATCTGCAGGATGGCCGGCCCCGACAGGCCGCGATGAGTGATCAGCGCCGCCTCGCGAAAGGCGGCTGTCGCCCATGGCCGCGGCGCCTCGGGGCAGCGCGCCACAGTATCGAAGGCAGACCCGGAAAGTTCGCCGAACTGCACCAGCCACTCGGGACTGGCGGCCAGCGGCACCAGCGCCGGTTTGGGCGCCACCATGGGCAGGCCGAACTGCTCGGCGATGCGATAGCCGAAAGGCGTCGCGCCAATCTTCGGAATCGACAGGCCGCCGGTGGCGATCACCAGCGAAGCAGCGGTGAAAGCGCCCGCCGACGTTTTCACCTGGTAGCCCTGCTCCAACTGCTCCACGCCAGTGACACTGGCTGGCATCGCCCACTGCACCAGCGCCGCATCGCACTCTTTCTTCAGCATGGCGATGATCTGCTCGGCACTGTCATCGCAGAACAACTGGCCCAGCGTCTTCTCATGCCAGGCGATACCGTGACGGTCCATCAGATCGATGAAATCGCGCTGGGTATAGCGTGACAGCGCCGAGCGGCAGAAATGCGGATTGCGCGACAAGAAGGCCTCGGGCCGGCAATCGAGGTTGGTGAAATTGCAGCGTCCCCCGCCGGAAATGCGGATCTTCTCGCCCAGGCGCGCGGCATGGTCGACCAGCAGCACCCGCCGGCCACGCTGGCCCGCGGTGGCCGCGCACATCATGCCAGCCGCGCCGGCGCCGATGATGATGACGTCAAAATCCATGGAATGCCTACCGTATCAGGGCGCGGATCATAACAGGCAGCACCCTGCCCGCCGTGAACATGGCTCTGGCCCTGGCGGCATCTGCGCCGGTGAGTGAATCAGCCGAGCACAATCCTTTGCTCACTCCACCCCATACCCCAGATCCTGCTCCCCTTGCGTCACCAGCTCATCCCAGCACCTGGGCAGGCGGATCTCGCAGCTGGTCATTTGTGGCGCGATCGAGGTCTGCATCCACAGGTTGTGCGTGGGATGGAAACCGCCGGCGACGATGATGGCGATGTTCTCCGGCTTGGCGGTGACCGGCCACGGGTCCTGGTAGGGCGGCTGCAGGCCGTAGCGCTGCATCCAGGCCGGCATGCCGGTCTCCTCCAGTTCCTTCAGCGGCAGGCGCGCGTGCTGCCAGAGAAACTCGCGGATCTTCGGCTTGGTCCAGCCCTGCGCGGCCAGTTGTCGTGCAATCGGACGGGACATTACCAAGAGGCCGGGTGTGCCCGACTCCCAGGATGCGAAGCAATTGGCATTGACGGCGCGCATGTAGGAAGCCACGCGGTGCAAGCTGGCCGCCGCCTCCGCCTCCAGGGTTTCCGTGCCGATGCCGCGGCGGATGATGTTGGAGGCGCTGGAGCAGACGTTCACCGATACGCTGTTGCTGCCCGGTGCCAGGCCGAAGCGCTCGACGTTGAAGGATGGCCAGCCCTCGGGCAGACCCTCCTCGTCCTCGGCGAACACGGCATTGGTGTAGCGCATCAGGCCGAACATGGCCATGGTGCCCACTCCGGGCAGCGCACCGCCGACGTTCTGCTGCAACAGGCGCAACGCCCGGCCGATGCTGGCGCCCGCGGGATTCTTCGGGTCCGGGCCGATCAGGCCGAAACCGCTGTTGACACGGATCTCGCGCGCCACCTTGCCGTTCACCACCACCGCCGGGAAAGTGCTGCTGGAGGTCGCCTGCCAGCCACCATGGTCCAGCTCCGGATCAAACACCGCGCGCACCGCCGCCTCCAGCACCGGCAAGTATTCCGGCCGGCCACCGGCCATGGCCAGGGCCACTGCCAGCGTTTCCACGGTGACGATGCCGCCACGGGGCTGGAATTTGCCGATCTCGGTGTCGGGTGCATCGTCGGTGCCGCGCAGGATCCAGTCCACGCGCTTCGGTGTCGGCGGCACCAGCGGCAGGCCATCACCCCAGCGCCGCTTCAGGTAAAGCGCATTGAAGTTGGCATGGGCCTCCTCGTAATCGGCCCCCTCGACCCTGATCATGGGCAGCTTCTTCGTCGCCTTCACCTGCGGCGGCGGCGACCAGCTGGTCAGCCCCTCGGCGAACTGCATGAAATTGCGCTCGACCGCACTGATGTCGCTTTCCACGAGAAACATCTCGATGGGAAACACCACCATGGGGATGTCCGGCGCAAAGCCCAGGCCGGCGACGGAGTTGCGCACCACGCCGACAAAATCCTTGCGGGTCAGGACGACCGTCGGGATCCCGCGTTGTTCCAGTTTGGCGGCAGCACGGCCGCACTCGGTGGAGCACCGCCCTCAGGCGGCGTTGCCCACGATCACCGCGTCGTAGCCCGCCGCGGCGATGTCATCCATCGTCTTGTCCTGGGCAATGGCGTCATCGGCGGGGATGACTTCGAATGTCGTCAGCGGGTATTCCTGCCCGAGCAGCTTCTCCAACAGCGGCAGGGTGCGATGCGACTGCCAGATGCCATTGGAGAGCAGGCCGATCTTCTTTTGATGCAGGGTCTTCAGGCGCGGGGCAAAGGGCGCAGTGACGCCGCTGGCGCCGGTGGGATTGAATACTTCCATCATGGTGGACTCCTCCTGGGATTTCCGTGGCCGATCAAACGGTCAGGCAAGCTTGCAAGCTTATGCGATTTGCGCCGGCCCCGCCGCCACTGTACGGCGTCCCGGTGGACCCGCTGCTCCACCTCAGAGGATGCGACTGCTGATCGTGTAGGAGAATTGCTCCGGGACCAGGCTGTCGATGGCCCTGCCGTCAATCTCGGCCACGGGGTACATGAAATGTCCCAGCATCAGGCCATCGCTACCGGGAAGCACAAGATCATGAGCGTAGTTGAAAGGCAGCCAGTTCATTTCCCAGGCACCGAATAGTCTTTCATGTGCCAGCTCCACCTTGGGGTGGGTCGGGGCCAGTTTGCCCGGGGGCTCGTCCAGGGCGACCTTCAATACATCGGCCGGATCGACCGGTACCCAGCCTTGCGATTCGGCGTAAAACTCGGCACGACAATGCTGGCCGTAGGTGGCGTTGCCCACTCCACCAGCTGGAATGCCCAGACTCTGGTAACCCCATTGGCAGGGAGCCACCCGTAACCCGAAAACCTCCCGTGCCGGTATGCCAAGGGAACGCATCATGCCCACGAAGAGCCCGTTGGTATCTGCACAGCGCCCGGCCAGCGCCCCCCCTTGCAGCAGGGCACAGATGTCACCACGCCCGCAACCAACGGCCTCTGCATCGCGATAGCCATTGGCAATGATCCAGTCGTAAATGGCGCGTGCACGTGCCACTTCGGTTTCGGCATCACCGATCACTGCCAGTGCCTTCTCGCGCACGATGCCGTCCACGGGCAGCAGTTTCGTGGCACGGGTATAGAGGGAGCGATCAAAATCACTCAACGACTCCCCTGTCCGGCCCTGGGAAAAGTCCACGGCCCGGTCACGCAGAGCCACCCGAAATGCAATATCGACGACGGGAACCGCTCCCTTCCCGTTCCACTCCGCATACAGCATGTCCACGCCCTGCTCCCTGTCCATGCGTGCGCTTTTTCGATGGGTGTTGGCCGTCCAATTGCGGCCTTCGCTACGAAAGTAGTCAGTATCCACAGGCAATGGCATGGGAACCCAGAGGCGCGTACAGGAGCCGACAGGAGGCAGTTCGACCCGGATCGTGATCTCGAAGAACCGCCAGACTTTGCCGTCCTGCCAGGGTCCCGCGGTTGGGGGCGCAATATTGCTGACCGCCTCGGCCACCCGTGAGATTGCGGCGCGGAGGAAGTTACGACGGCTGACCGGTTCGTTCAAGGGATGCCTGCAGGGGAAAGTGGCGGAGGAAATGGGAGGCTAATTTGCTATTCAGTGCATTGTAAACAAAGGGATTATTTACTAAAGGAAATATTTATACCCCCATTTGTACCCCCAGCACCCGAAGGTACTTCGACGGCAAGGACTGTAGAGCCGTCCCGCGTAAGCCAGCTTTTTAGCACACAGCCACGACTCGACATCCCAATGCGCGGAAGAGCTGCCCCTGCCATGCACCAACGGCCTCTAAACCTGTCCAAAGCGCATCGCCGCGCAGCAGCAAGCCCAAACCTGCCAGTCCTAACCCCACCCCCAGCGTACCCACCCCTGTAGGAAAAGCCCGTAGCACGACAAACTGACATAGTGATCCAGACAATTGGATAGCAGTATTTAAAGGCTGTTCCGGCGCCCCCCCCGTACCAAGCGTTTCCACCCCTTGTTTTACAGATCAGGCTTAGATCACTGTTTGGCTCTGGGTTCTGAGGAGATTTTGTGGGAGGGGAAAAACTTTTACAGTGCTGGGTTACACCCCCGTCAATACAGGAAAGGCCCCTGTTGCCTTTTGACATCTCAGGATGCCGGGGGTATGTAATTTTCAAGGCGGCATGCTGGCACGTAGCGCGATGCAACTTCAGGTTGGCTTAAAGGGCGGCGTTAGATCGGCCACACGCGCATCAGATACTTGACGCGAACTGCTGCTTGGAACCCAAGTTGTCTAATTTTTGCAAAGAATGCTCCCAATCGTATCAATGGTAGTAGCGTTGGGGACGCATTCACTCTGAAAGGTAACTCACCTACCACAAGCTACCCTTGTCAATCCCACCGAGTTGAAAGTAGGCGGCCCGAAGAACCACACCCAACACCCCAACATTTTAAGGATGGTCAATGAAATGAAATTATTCACCGATCTCAAGCTAAATTTCTGCATACTCACAGCCTCGCTTCTTTTACTAGCCAGCTTTGGCGCGTCGGCCCAAACATACCAGCAGCGCATGGACGCGGAATTCAAAATGCAGCAACAGCAAGCACAGGAGTTTCAAAAGAAACTGAAGGAACAGCAAGATGAGGCAAACAGAAAGGCGATGCTAGGGCAGGGTCCCGATACGATGCAAAGTTTGAATGAGAAAATAAAGATACTAACTGAGCAAAATCGTCGCTTTATGGAGTCCGCCGTTCGTTATAGTGCATGCATTACAGCAGTCCAAAATGAAGCGCTAGGCTATAACCCCAATTGGCGAAATAATTGGGATGTAGTCGTAAGGACGGGATGGCAGGTAAACAACAACATGCTCAGCAAATCCAATAATTGCCAACTGCAATTTAAGGATAGTTTTAAATAAGCCACCCTTTCCCCCGCTGTCTTTTGCAAAAATCAAACAGGTCAGCTAGATAGTTTTAGATTTACGTAGTCCCATATCTGGTTGAACCGGTTCTCAGTAACCGCGCCCTGAAGACCGCCGTGTAGCCACGACACCCAACATTGAACGTACTG
>CANJJT010000091.1:0-18175 GCA_947474715.1 Betaproteobacteria bacterium | reverse complement strand
TGGATTCCCGCCTGCGCGGGAATGACGCTGGAGATCGATGGCTTTCGACAAAGCCTATTCCTGACATGTGCAAAGCAAGGAAAAAGCGCATTTAGGTGGGGCAAAGCTCGCGCGATTGTCAGCTTGGGAGAAATAATGCGCTCCCCGCACATCGGTGAAGAACCTTTGACAAGGGGGTTAACACCCGCAGCCTTGCGCAAACATCAACTCACCCGCCGTATCCACACCGCCGTGTCATGGAACACCGCGCCGCCATTGGGCCAGCCGGGCTCGGCGCTGGTGATGGCATTGATGCCGATGCCCTTGTCGAAGTGGCGGTTGGGCCAGATGCCTTCGACCACGGCGACGTTTCGCTGCTGTCCGGCCTGTGGCTGCACGTGCACGGTCACCTCGCCACGCTCGTTGCCGATGCCTACGCGGTCGCCTTCGGCCACGCCGAGCGCCGCGCAGGCCTCCGGGTGCAGCAGCACCGTGGGGCGCTGCTCGCGCTTGAGTGAACCCGGTGTCTCGGTGAAGGTGGTGTTGAGGAAGGTGCGCGCGGGCGCAGTCACCAGGCGGAAGGGTTTTGCTTCAGTGGCATGCTCGATCACGTCCTGATGGTCGGGCAGCTCGGGCATTTCCTGCCAGCGTCCGCCGAAGCGCTGCCAGTCGGCGCGGAAGTGGAATTTGCGATCCGCCGTGTCGAAGCCGTCGAGGAAGTGCATGGTCTCGAAGGGCGGGGCGAAGTCCTGGCCGCCGGCCTCGAGGTTGCGCTGCGCGTCCCACATGCCCGACTGGCGCAGCGTGGCTTCCATGATGTCCCAGGCGCTCATGTCGAAGCCGGGGTGCTGTGCGCCCAGACGATGCGCGAGCTCGCAGATCACGGCGTGGTTCTCGCGCGCTTCGCCTGGCGGTTCGATGAGTTTTTTCGCCACCTGGAATGTGGTGTGGCCGCTGGCGGTGTAGAAGTCGTCGTGCTCGAGGAAGGTGGTGGCCGGTAGCACGATGTCGGCAAAGGCCGCCGTCTCGGTCATGAACTGCTCGTGCACGCAGGTGAAGAGGTCCTCGCGCGCGAGGCCGGCATGCACCTGGTGCAGTTCCGGGCAGACCGCGGCCGGGTTGGTGTTCTGGATCAGCAGCGCGGTCACGGGTGGCCCGTGTTTCAGCGCTGCCGCATTGCCGGTGAGGATGGGGCCGAGCCGAGACTGGTCCAGATCGCGAACCGAGCGGTCGATGAGATCCAGCCCCTCGATCAGGCTGCGGTTCAGGGGGTAGATGCCGGTGTGGCCGTAGAGCGCGCCGCCGCCGCGATGCTGCCAGGCGCCGGTGATGGCGGGCAGACAGCTCACCGCGTGCATGTTGGCCGCGCCGTTGCGCGAGCGCGAGAAGCCGTGGTGGCAGCGGATGAAGCTGCGCTTTGCCTGCCCGTACAGGCGGGCGAAGGACACGATGGCGTCCACCGGCAGGCCGGTGATCTTCGCTGCCCACTGTGGGGTTCGGCTGGCCACGTGGCGTGCCAGTTCATCGGGGCAATCGGTGTAACGGCGCAGGTAGTCCCAGTCGGCATGACCCTCGGCGAACAGTACGTGCATCACCGCGCAGGCCAGCGCCCCGTCGGTGCCGGGCAGCGGTGCGAGGTGCAGGTCAGCCTTTTCCGCGGTGGCGGTGCGGTAGGGGTCGACGACGATGAGCTTCGCGCCGCGCTTCTTCGCCGCCATGGCGTGCGACATCACGTTGACCTGGGTGTGCGCCGGATTGCCGCCCCAGATCACCACCAGGTCGCTGTGCTCGGGCACTTCGCGCATGTCCACGCCGCGCTTGCTGCCCACACCGGCGATCCAGCCGCTGTCGGAGAGCGCCACGCAGATGGTGGAGAACCAGCGCGAATACTTCATGGCATGGCGCAGCCGGTTGATGCCGTCGCGTTGCACCAGGCCCATGGTGCCGGCGTAGTGGTAGGGCCACACGGTTTCCGCGCCGTGGCGCGCGGCTTTTTCGGTGAACTGTTCGGCGACGCGGTCGAGCGCCTCGGCCCAGCTGATGCGCTTCCACTGCTTCGAACCCTTGGGGCCGTTGCGCAGGAGCGGATGCAGCAGGCGGTCCGGGTGGTGCACGCGCTCGGCATAACGCGCCACCTTTTCGCAGATCACGCCGGCGGTGTAGGGGTTGCGTTGCGAACCGCGGATGCGCCCGATGGTGCGTGCATCCACCAGTTCCACCTCCAGCGCGCAGGTGCTGGTGCAGTCATGCGGGCAGGTGGAGGGGGCGGTGGGGAGCGGGCTGGGCATGGGTGTGCGATGAATGCGATTTGGTGAGGGGGCGCGTCGTGATTGCGTCAAGTCGTGATTATTGCACCAGGGCGGGTTTGTGCGCGTGGGTGCATGCAGAGCGATGATTGCATACCCGCGTCGTCCCCCGCGAAAGCGAGGAACCAGCGTCTTTCCTATGCATGCCTTCGCATCCTGGCAGTTGTACCTTCGCACCGCGACTCCGCCTGTGATACGGTTCCGTCTCCCGCCATCCAACCACTCACCCACGGAACACGATCGCCATGAACGGTGCCGAAAGCCTTGTCCGCACGCTGCTCGCCAGCGGTGTCGATACCTGTTTTGCCAACCCGGGCACCTCCGAGATGCATTTCGTCGCGGCCCTGGACAAGGTCGAGGGCATGCGCTGCGTGCTCGGCATGGCCGAGGGCGTGGTCACCGGCTGCGCCGACGGCTATGCGCGCATGGCCGGCCGTCCCGCGGCGACGCTGCTGCATTGCGGCCCGGGCCTGGGCAATGGCATTTCCAACATCCACAATGCGCGCCGCGCCGAGTCGCCCATGGTCAACATCGTCGGCGATCACGCGACCTACCACCGGCCCTTCGACGCGCCGCTCACGGCCGACACCGAGGGCCTGGCGCGCGCGGTCTCGCAGTGGGTGCGCGTGTCCGCGTCCGCCGCGCGGGTGGGCGCCGATGCCGCAGCAGCCGTCCAGGCGGCGCGCAGCGCACCCGGTCAGATCGCCACGCTGATCCTGCCGGCCGACACAGCGTGGAATGAGGGCGGCGCGGTGGCCGATGCGCTGCCAGTGCCGGCACGTTCCAGCGTTGCCCCGGAAACACTGGCTACGGTGGCACGCGCACTGCGCAGTGGCGAGCCGGCCATGCTGGTGCTGTCCGGGCAGGCGCTGTGTGAAGCCGGGTTGATGGCCGCCGCCCGTGTCGCGCAGGCCAGTGGTGCCAAGCTGCGCACGCCCACGCAGGTGCCGCGCATGGCGCGTGGCCGCGGACGCCCGGCCATCGATCGCATCCCCTATGTGGTGGACAACGCGCTGAAGGTGCTCGAAGGCATGCGCCACGTCATCCTCGTCGGTGCAAAACCGCCGACCGCCTTCTTTGCCTATCCCGGCAAGCCCAGCCTGACTTCGCCACCGGATGCCAATACGCTGGTGCTGGCCAGGCCCGAACAGGACGCGATAGCCGCGCTGGAGTGGCTGGCCGATGAACTGGGCGCACCGAAAGCCATCACCCTGCCCGAGCAGCCTCGCCCGCAACGCCAGCGCGGCGCCTTCGAAGCCGATGCCTTCGCCCAGACCCTGGCCGCGCTGCTGCCGGAGCACGCCATCGTCGCCGAGGATGGCGTTACCTCGGGCCGCGGATTGTTCCCGCCCACCTTCGGCGCGGCGCCGCATGACTGGCTGCAGATCACCGGCGGCTCCATCGGCCACGGCTTCCCCTGCGCCACTGGCGCCGCCTTCGCCAGCCCGGACCGCAAGGTGGTCTGCCTGCAGTCCGATGGCGGCGGCATGTACTCGCTGCAGGCGCTGTGGACCCAGGCGCGCGAACAGCTTGATGTCATCAATATCGTTTTCGCCAACCGCCAGTACAAGATCCTGCAGGGCGAACTCCTCGCCGTCGGCGCCCAGCCCGGCCGCTGGTCGCAGGAGATGTTCGACCTGTCACGACCGGAGCTGGACTGGGTGAAGCTGGCCGGCGGCATGGGTGTGGAGGCGGTGCGTGTGGAAACGCTGGAGCGCTTTGCCGATGTGTTCAGCGCGGCGGCCTCGCGGCGCGGGCCCTTCCTGATCGAGTTCAGGATCTAGAGCGGGGCTAGCTCGATCTGCGCTTCTTGCAGGAACCTTGAGCGATCTGGTTCCAGTCATCGACTACGATGCTCCGCAGTCAGCAGCTCACGAATTGACGGGTGAGGCCGACAGTTTGACGCCAAGGGCATGCAGCAGCTTCAGCATGGTGTCGTAGCGAGGCTTGGCCCCGGGGGTCAGTGCCTTGTAAAGGCTTTCACGCCCAAGCCCTGCATCCTTGGCGAGCTGAGCCATGCCCCGGGCGCGAGCCACATCGCGCAGGGCCGTCAGGAAGACATCGGGATTCGGGTCTTCCAACGCTGCGCTGATGTATGCGGCGATGGTTTCCTCGTCATCGAGGTAGTCTGCTGCGTCGAACGGTGCAAACTTGGTCATGTTCAATCCTTGTTCAAGGTGTGTGCCATTTCGATGGCCCGCTTGATGTCACGCTTCTGCGAGGACTTCTCGCCACCCACGAGAAGCAGATAAACAACACTGGCTCGCCGGGTGTATTAAACCCGATAGCCGGGACCAAAATGGATGCGCATTTCCGAAACCCCTCCACCTACCGGCGCGCAATCGCCGAAGTTGCCATGCTCGGCGGAGCGGATGCGATGGATGATGCGGGCGCGCCCAATCTTGTCCTTTAAGTGTGCGAGCCAGGTGTCGAATTCATCTGAACGCTCGAATCGGATCATGCGTGATAATGTATCCGATCGGATACTAACATGCAATCATGAAGGACAGGACAGGACAGGACAGGACAGGACAGGACAGACACCGCAACCATGAGTCCCGGAGAAACGCCTGTCTTTTCTGGGTTTTAAAACCGCGTCGTCAGCCGTATCAGCCACTCCGGCATCACATCCAGCAGTGCGCCTTCGATGCGCTTGTCCCAGCCCAGCAGCACCATCACGCCCACCGCCACCAGCAACGCGCCCATGGCGGGCATCAGCAGGCGGCCCAGGCGCGCCAGCTGGTTGCGACGCGTGGCAATGGCCTGGCGCGAGCCATAGGCCAGCGCCAGCATGGGCAGGGTGGCGCCGATGCCGAAGAACAGCATGATGATGCCGGCCTGCAACAGGCTGCCGCCCTGCGTGGCAAGGGCCACCGCCGAGCCCAGGGTGGGGCCGGAGCAGGGGCTCCAGATGGCGCCCAGCAGTGCGCCAGTGACGAACTGGCCGCGCAGGCTGTCGGGTGAAATGCGGTCGATCAGACCATGCAGCGGGGCAGTCCATTGGCTGCCGGCGGCGGCGAGGCGGTCCTTGAGGGGACTGAAGAGCATCAGGCTGCCCATCAGCAGCATGAGCACGGCGCCGGCCTGGCGCACCGTATCCGGGGAAAGGTCGAGGCTGGCGCTGGCGCCGTAGGCCAGCAGGCCCAGTACGGTGAAACCAGCCACCATGCCGCCAGCCAGCGCCAGCGGCCCGTGGCGATGCTGCTGCAGCGCGCCGAGCAGCACGATGGGCAGCACCGGCAGCACGCAGGGGTTCACCACGGTGAGGGCCCCGGCGAGCAGGCTGAGGAGGATGGCGCTCATCAGGGGTGCTTCACCGGATATCGGCGAAGACCCTCATCAAGCAGCCCTGATCGGAACGGGCGGCGCTGCACGCGCGCCATCCCGTCTGCATGGCTGGACATGGGAACGATCACAGCCCCTTGTCGAGCAGACCCTGGATGTCCTTGTCCCCGGTCATCCCGTAGAGGCGGCCGACTTCCTTGTTGCCGCGGAACATGATGAGGGTGCTGCGATCAGTGGCGCCGAAGCGCTTCATCACGTCCTTCTGGGTGTCGAAATCGACGCGAAACTGCGTGATGGTGCTGTACTTGACCTGCTTTGAAAGAGAGTCCACGACTCCCGCTTGCGCGCGGCAGGTGGTTCACCAGCTGGCGTAGACATCCACCAGGACGGGCTTGCCTGCGGCCTGGGCGGCCTGGAAGGCCTTTTCGTTCCAGGCCTGGGGCGCAGCCTGCGCGGGCAGGGCACTCAGGGTGACCAGGGTGGCGGCCACCAGTGAGCAGAAGGTGCGGCGTGACAGGGTCATGTGACACTCCATGGGTTCAGTGGAAGCTCAGTCTAGGGCATGGCCGACGGCGCGATCAACGCGATCAAGGATGGGCGGGTTCGGCAAGCGTGACAATCGCCGTCCGTCAGCGTCGGTCGATGGGACCGGGTGGTTTCGCTGGACAAATCGACGCCAAATACGTACAGTAAAACGTACATATATTGAGAGGCACACATGGATGCCATTACCTACACCACTGTTCGCGCGAACCTCGCCAGCGCCATGGATCGCGTTTGCGAAGATCACGAGCCGCTGATCATCACCCGCAATGGGGAGCAGTCCGTTGTGATGCTGTCGCTGGAGGATTACAAGGCACTGGAGGAAACCGCCTATCTGCTGCGCACCCCGGCCAATGCCAGGCGCCTGCTCACCGCTGCTGCTCAACTGAATGCGGGGAAAGGGGTCGAGCGGAAGCTGGTGAAGTGAAGTTGATTTTTGCCGATGAGGCCTGGGAGGACTACCTGTACTGGCAAAAGCAGGACAGGCGCATGGTCGAGCGAATCAACAAGCTGATTCAGGAAACGCAGCGCGACCCCTTCGCCGGCATTGGCAAACCTGAACCCTTGAAACACGCCTTGTCAGGGTTCTGGTCACGCCGCCTCACAGATGAGCATCGCATGGTGTACCGCAGGGATGACGATGCTCTGATGATCGCGCAGTTGCGCTTCCATTACTGAGGCCGTCGACACATATCCAGGGGCCCTGGCGTGCAGGCGCCAGGTCAGGGCAGGGGGGGCGATCGCCGCGGGATGACATGTCACGGGGCTATCCCATGCACGACCCATCCCCGCCACGTCGCCGGCACCGACTACCTGAGTGCCGCCAGGGCATTCTCGTCGCCCGCGAACGTCTGCCGCAGTTCCTCGCGCCGGCGTTCGGCCTGGGCAGGGTCGCAGGCGCGTACTTCCTGGTTGTCCAGGTGCAGGCCGGGCGGCGCTGTGAGGGGCTTGCGCCCGGCGCAGGCGTCGCGGCGCGCGAGCCAGCTGCGCACATCCTGCGGCAGGGACTTGTCCTGCTGGGACACATCCCCTCGCGCTCCCCTGAGTCAGGGCGCCTGACGGCAATTCTGTTAGGCGCTCTTAAATAGTGAGGGGGCAAGCCGGAACGGCTGGAGTGGGTGGATGCGAGTGAAAACAATATTCACCGATATCCAAGGATGAAGCAATGAGCGAGCAATCGCACGTATGCCCATGCAAGAAATCTGTTGGCTATATCCGTCAGTTGCAATACCTGGTTGCGCAGGGCTTTATGTCTCTAGGCAGCTTTTCGGTGTAAAGCCTACCCCTTGATCCGGGCCATGAATTCCAAAGTCGCCTTGGCGCAGGCGTCAGCTTCGGAGACTGCGGCATGATAAGAATCACCCGGCAGCACCAGCAGTTGTGAATCTGCTATGGCCTGTTGCCACTCACGCGTTTCTTCTACCGTGGACAGTCCGCTCTGCTCTGTCGTTATCACCAGGGTCGGGCACGCAATCTGTGGAATATCTGCGCGAATGTCTGCGCAGGCTATCGTCGAAATCCAGCCAATCTGAGAGGACACCGGCATGCTGGCCATGTAATGAGTCCACCATTCGGCACCGTCCTCCGGGAAATTGCTTCCCAGGCGTGCATGCTGGCTGCGACGGGCCCAGTTCGCCAAGCCTTCTCTTTCGAACTCTGCTGTCCAGGCTGGAACCCGGGCGGCTGCGTCTTTGCGGAACGGGGGAGGGGCCCCAATGACCGTCAGCGACAGCACCCGATCCTTTCGGCGTGCCGCGAATGCGCGGGCGATAGTGGCGCCCAATTTCGCCCCGACCACATGAAATTGCCGGATTCCCAGGGCGTCCATGAGGCCGATGAAATCATCAATGATGATATCCAGTGTCCATGGAAAATCGCGGGGCATGGGGGTTGAGGCCCCATGCCCGCGTGTATCCGGGCGAACGACACGCAGGTGACCGGACAGCTGCGGTATCCAGCGATTCCAGGCCAGATGACTTTCAGCGTTGCCGTGTATCAAAAGCACGGCCTGGGGTTTGGTCCACGGGTCCGTGAAGTCCTCGACCCGGTAATAAATGTGCGCATTGGGCGATGCTTGGAAGAGTGGCATGAGCGTTCAGTCGGCCTTGATGCCGGCTTCTTTGATGACCTTGGCCCATTTGATGGTTTCGTCGCGGATGAACGAGAAAGTCTCTTCCGGGGAGCTGGATATGGCGTTGGCGCCTTGTTCGCTCAGTAACTGCTTCATTTCAGCGCTGGTCATCATGGTGACGATTTCCCGGTGCAGGCGGGAAATGATCTCTCGTGGGGTGCGGGCCGGGGCAAGCAGTGCATTCCAGGGGGATGCGGTGAGGCCCGGGAGTCCGGACTCATCCAACGTAGGCACAGCGGGCAGCAGTTCGGAGCGGCGTGCACTGGCGACCGCGATTGAATTCAGCCGGCCAGCCAGGAGCAGTTGGCGGATCGTGGGCAGATTGACGAAGGAAATATGATTCTGGCCGGCAACAAGATCAACCACGGCGGGACCGCCCCCATTGTAGGGAACACTGACAATGTTCACGTCGGCCTGCCGCTTGAACATTTCCGTCAGCAGGTGCTGTATGGAATTGGTTCCAGGAATCGCCGCATTCAACTTTCCGGGATTGGCCTTCGCATAAGCAATCAAATCCCTGGTTGTCTTCGTCGCCAGGGAAGGATGAGCGGCAAGCACGATGGTAATGTCGGTGAGGAGGGAGATGGGTATGAAGTCCTCCAGCACGTTGTACGGTGTCGTGGAGTAAAGCCCCAGCCCCGCTGCGAGTGCACCGGCATTGCCCACCAGCAGCGTGTAGCCATCCGGAGGGGCCGTGGCGGCCACCTTGGTTCCGATCAGTCCCCCTGCGCCACCGCGATTCTCGACGATCGTTTGTTGTTTAAGCGCCTTGGACAATCTTTCGCCGACGGCGCGAGCCACGAGGTCATTTGTTCCGCCGGGCGGGAATGGCACGATCAGCTTTACCGGCTTGGAGGCGTAGGTCCCTTGTCCCCAGGCAGTCACAGGCATGAGAAGCATCAACGGCAACAGCAACAGCAACCTAAGTTTCAACATGATTTCTCCCATTGGCCCGGTCAAAGGGCCTGGCTTTTGTTGGAAATTCACGAATTCGCTGAATGACTTACAAATTGCAGGAATGCCTCTGCACATTCCTGTGGGGCGGTGGCGGCCAGGTGGTAAGAGTCACCTGGAATGGTGACAAGCCGGGAGCGCCTGATTTGCCGCTGCCAGGACTGCACTTGTTCCAGGGGATAAAGTGCATTGCCTGGGGAGGCGATCACCAAGGTCGGACATTGAATCCTTGGCAGGTCAGGTGTCAGATCCATTTTGGGGACGGCAGAAAGAAAGCCGATCTGGGTAGACCGGGCTGTCCGCCCCATCAGTTGTATCCACCATTCATTACCCGAGGGTGGAAAGCTCGCACCCAGACGATTGGTCATGGTTGACCTCGCCCAGGTTTCGACGCCGCTTTCCCGCACCTGATCAGCCCATGACAGGTAGCGATCGGCAGAATCGCCTGGACGAATGGGGGGGCTCATGACGGTCAAGGTCTTCACTCGGGCGGGGTGACGGGCTGCCAGATGAATCGCAAAACTTCCGCCCACCTTGGCGCCCACCACATGAAATTCGTCGATCCTCAATGCGTCCATCAGATCCACGAAATCATCAACGATGCGGTCAGCGGACCATGGATAGTCAGCCGGCATGGCCGTCGAACAGCCGAATCCACGCATGTCGGGACGGACCACCCGGAACTCTGGCGTAAGGTGAGGCATCCACCCGTACCAGACCTCGCCAGACTCGGCGTTTCCATGCAACAGCAGAACGGCTTCATGCCGGGTCCAGGGCGGGGCAAAGTCATCCACTTCGTAGTGCATCAACAAATCAGGGGTGACCTGGATGGTGGACATAGGGATACTGTCAATTCGGCCGGATGCCTGCGTCTTTGATGACCTTGGCCCATTTGGCGATGTCGGACCGGATGAGGGCATCGAATTGCTCCGGAGTATTGCCGACCGGCATTGCACCGTCTTCGGAAAGCTTTTCGACAAAGTCCGGCATGTGAACAATGCGGGCAATTTCCTGGCTCAACGTCGAGACGATTGGCCTGGGCATTCCGGCCGGTCCCAGGATTCCATTCCAGCCGCGAACATCGAAGCCTGGCACGGTGTCTGAAATCGGGGGTACGTCGGGAAGCTGTTTGAGTCTTTCAGAAGTGCTCACACCCAGAGCACGCAGTTTTCCCGATTTCACCAGCGGGACGGCGCTGCTCAGCGTCGTGACGAAGTAGACATTGATATCTCCGCCCAGCAGGGCGGTCATGATCTGGGGCGAGCTTTTATAGGCGATGTGCGTCATTTCCGCACCCGTTTGAAAGCGGAATAACTCTGCCCCGAGTTGCCCCAGGCTGCCGGTTCCAACCGCTCCGTAATTCAACTGACCGGGACGCTGCTTGGCGAGGGAGATAAGGTCGGCAACCGTCCGGACCGGTAATGAAGGATTCGTGACCAGCAACAATCCCACGGAACTGACCATCGTAATCGGGGAGAATGACTTGACGGTGTCGTAAGGGAGGTTGGGGACAAGGCTGGCATTCACTGGATGCGCAGGGTAGACGAAGAGCAGGGTGTACCCGTCAGGTGCTGCGGAGGCTACAGCCTGCGATCCGATGACCCCGTTTGCACCCTCACGATTCTCGATGAGGGTTCGCGCACCGAAGCGGTCACCGAGACGCTGGCCAACCAGGCGGGCCAGTATGTCGGTGATGCCGCCGGCGCCGGTGGGAACAATGATTCGTATCGGTCGCGATGGATAGGTGTCTGCGGAGTGGCTCGGTTCTGCGGCCATGACAAGGACAAATGGCAATAAACAGAGCCGAAATATGCGATGCCGCCGCGAAGACCGCGAAAAAGCAGGGAGCAATCCAAGAGGTCCGGGCGCTGCGGTGATCATTGCTCATGTGCTCCCAAGAAGGTGCTTATCTCACGTGCGCATTCCGCAGGTGCAACCAGGTTGACGCCATGCGCATATCCCTTGAGCCGGACCAGCTTGGCGCGGGGCATCTGCTCGCGCATGGTCCTGGTCATCGCTTCATCGGCAATCGGGCTTTTTTCACCAGCGAGTATGAGGGTAGGCGTGGTGATGTCACGCAGGGAGGGCCAAAGGTTTCCGGCGCCGATCATGTGCTCCAGGGCGATGGCCACGGGAATGGGTGTTCTCCCCATCTGCGTGACATACCATTCGCACAGTTCTGGCGACGCCACCGATGTGTCCAGCCGGTAGGAGAGCGTTCTTCGGCACCACTCAGCGACTCCGTATTTCTCGAATGCTGCGGCACGATCCTTTTCACCGGACGAGTACACCGCAACCATACTGTCTGGCCGCTTGAACGGCGTATCACATAGAACAAGTGTCTGAAGGCGAGTGGGATGTTTCAGCGCGGCACACAAGCCGACAATTCCTCCGGAGGACTCTCCTACCCAATGCGCCCGCTCGATGCCGAGTGCGTCCAGCAGGCGAATGGCATCGTCTGCGAACTGTTCAATGGCGTAGCCGCTGGCCGGCGGCGACGTAGTGGTCTCGGTGCTGCCCCGGGCATTGAAGCGCAGAATCCTGTAATCACCACAAAGGAAAGGAATCAGAGGTTGCCAAAACAACATGTTCCGCGCGTAACCGTGATGAAACAGGATGGTGCCAGCCTGCTGCTTGCTCCAGGGCGGCGTGAAATCTTCAAACTCATACTGAAGTTCGATGTCACCTGCAGCAACTGAATGAACGGTCATGTCAGCAATCCACCATTATTCGAGCCGCGTGCCTGAACGGCGAATGACTTCCGTCCACTTCTGCAGATCGACCTTGATCAAGTCCGAGAACTGCTCTGGGGTGCTTTCCATGGGCTCCAGGCCTTGGGAGAGCATACGTTTTCTGAGTTCGTCATCACTCCTGCGCAGGCCATCATTCAAACGGATGACTATTTCTCTTGGTGTGCCGACGGGGCCCAGCAAACCAAACCAGGTTGAGGATTCGTATCCGGGAACGCCGCCTTCGGCTATGGTCTGGATATCGGGCAGGAGGGCAGACCGGCTCGACCGGGTGACTCCCAGTGCTTTCAGCTTGCCCGACTTGATGTGCGGTGCGGAGTTGGTGATGGTGTCGAACATGAAAGTCAATTGACCGCTGAGCAGATCGACGACGGCCTGTGATCCCCCTTTGTAGGGAATGTGGGTCACCTCCAGGTTTGCCATGCTCTTGAATAATTCGGCGGAAAGATGTGTGCCGCTGCCGCTACCTGCCGACCCGAAGGAGAGCTGGCCGGGGCGGGCCTTCGCCAAGGCTATGAAATCCCTTACAGAGCTTGCTGGAGTCGATGGATGAACAACAAGCACAAAGTCCGCTCCTGCGACGAGGCCAATGGGCGCGAAGTCTGTGACAGGGTTGTAGGCAAGCTTGGGATAGAGGGCAGGGGCCGAGCACAGCGTGGATTGACTGCCCATGGACAGGGTATAGCCATCCCGCGGAGCACGCGCGACGTATTCGGCGGCTATCGTGCCGCCAGCACCAAGGCGATTCTCAACCAGGAATTGTTGACTGAATAGTCCCGAGAGTTTGGTAGCAGTCAGTCTGGCGACAAGGTCTATGGGGCCACCAGCGGCGGATCCAACGATGATCTTGACGGGCTTCTGCGGGTAACTCTGTGCGACCGCCATGGCTGACGTGAAAAGGGCGGTGAAAACGAGTGTCATGCGAAACAAGTGCTTCATCGCCTGTCCTCCTTTGCTTGTGCCAGCGGCTGTCCTTCTCTGAGGACGCTGCCAGATCTGTTCAATGCCACTGAATCTTGTTCAGCAGGATCGGGATTCCGTTAGGGACAATCTGAAAACGCCTGGGAGACATTCCCGTCACCCGTATGGGTCTGCCCGGAAAAAAGGTCTTTCAGGGCATTCCTGAGGTCAACAAAACTCATTCTCACAAGCATCTGTATCGAGCACCAATCATGATTCATCCGTCTTTCATAACTAAAAGTGATGTGCGCCCCGCTCGAGCCAAAACATCAGCCCTGTGAGTGCTGGAAAGCCATGGTCGGCAATTATTCAGCGAGTTGATGTGGCGCTCTTGGAAAGTTGCCTGGCGAGTCGATCGGCAGCCAGCGACCTGGGTCGATCTCGAGGAAAAATCAGTTGCACAGACAGCGCGATTCGAGGGCTGAAAGAGCGAAAGACGAGATCGGCAAATTTGCCGGAGAGCGATGTCGCCTTGTCTACCAACCCGATGCCGATTCCTTCGCTGACCATCAGGCATGCCGCAAGAGAGGAACTTGCCTCGATGTCGACGTCTGGTGGCATGACCCCGGCTTTACGGCAAGTGTCCTCGATAATCTGGCCAATACGCGTGGTGGAGCCAAGGGAAATGACGGACCGGCCGCTCAGATCCTGGATGCCGATGATGTGCTTGCGCGCCAGAAGATGCCCCTTCGGGATGACGCAGGCCAGTTCCGTATCCACCAGATCAACGGCGTCGACACCATTGTCGCCCACGGGCGAATACACAATGCCCATATCCACCTCACGCCTGGCAACGCGTTCGATGGCAAGCGGCGTCGGAAGCGACTGGATCGCTATTTTCACGCCGGGATTGCGCTTTCGAAAAATTGAAAGGGCACGGGGCAGGAAGGCGTTGACCAGTGTGGGTGATGTTGCAATGACAAGCTTTCCTGTCTTGCCGTCCTGCAACTCCTGCATCATCCTGTTCAAGGTCCCGATGCGGCCAAAGATCTCGTGCAGATCAGGCAGCAGGCTCCCTGCTTCAGGCGTCACGTAGAGTCGTCCGCCGATACGATCAAACAACTTGAATTGGAGCTGCAGCTCCGTATGTTTCAGAACATTGCTGACTGCAGGTTGGCTGACATTCAGGTAGGTCGCAGCGCCAGTCACCGAACCTGCGCGGAGGATTGCATAGATTACTTCCAGTTGTCGCAGCGTAATGGAAGACATAGGACATGAGCCCGGGTCAATTGGGGTGCCGAGACGGCAATCCCGGCTCAAATTATGGCATCACCTGGAGTTATGGGGTTGCTCAAAAAGATGATTGTGAGCGAATGCGAAGGGCCATTACCATTGATTCCTGATTTACACGTATCGCTGCCTTTGCGCAATTTGCCCTTGCCAACCCGTTTCTTTGGTCAAAATCAAGAATGTGGGTCCCGTCCTTTCCCAACTGCTAATGAATCCCAGAGAGGCCATCCATGTACTTCCTCGTAATCAGCACGCCGAAGCCGGAAAAGCCCAGTGAGGCTCGCAAGAACCAGAAGGGCTTTTGGGACTGGCTTGGTCCGCTTCAGGACCAGGGCATTGCGAAGCACGTCTATACCAAGTTGGGGCGAGGGGCTGTCATCATTTTTGACGTGGACTCGCCTCAAATGCTGCACAAACTGGTGAATCAATGGAGCGAATGCGTGCCAGCGACCTTCGAAGTAGAGGCGCTATTGCCTGGTGACCACCAGAAGCAGATTGCGCTGGCTGGTACCAATCCGATGGGGCTCTAGGAGAAATGAGCGTGGAGCAAAGCGAGGTTGCGATGAACCTGACGTCAGCAAAATTCCAGGTGGCCGACAATTGGGAGGCCGTGTTCGATGACATGTACCGTCGGGGGTTCACAGACGGGCTGCCGGTCATACCGCCGACAGAAGCGGCTGTGCGCAGCATGCTTCAGGCGGCGAAGATGGACGGGTCCGAATTGATCGGCGTGCTGGCACCGGAAGGCGGTCCTGCAACGGCAGAGAAAGTGGCGATCAACGCCGTCATGGCAGGTTGCCGGCCGGAATATTTTCCGGTGGTGATCGCGGCGATTCGTGCCGTTGCCGACCCCAAGTTCAATCTGCTGGGCATACAAACCACCACCAATCCAGTGGGGCCGGTATTGATCATCAATGGTCCCATCCGAAAGGCAATCGATGTCAATTCTGGCAGGGGATGCCTGGGGCCGGGTTGGCGATCCAACGCCACGATCGGGCGTGCTCTAAGGTTGTGTCTCTTGAACATCGGTGGTTGTCCGCCCGGCGACGCAGACAAGGCGATTCACGGAATGCCGGGCAAATTCAGCTTTTGCTTTGGTGAGGCAGAGGAGGAGAGCCCCTGGGACCCCTTGCATGTCGAGTACGGGTTTGCGCGCCATCAAAGTGCAGTCACGGTATTGGCGGGGCAGGGCACGCAGAATCTATACGCAGCCTTTCATGATCCAGAAGCCATCATCACCATGCTGGCCGATGGCATGGCGGTGTATGGGAATAACGGTTATCTACGGGCACAAGGCAATCCACTCGTCATTTTCACGCCTGGTCATGCACGGCTTTTCGCGAATGCCGGGTGGGACAAGAAGCGGATCAAAGCCGAGTTGTTCGAAAGGACGAAGATTCCAAGGGCAAAAATCCCTCGTGCCCTGCAGCTCTCCAAACCGGTCTATCTTGATTATGACGATAGTCAGTCATGCCTCCTGTGTCCGGATGCAGATTCCATTGTGATCGTCGTGGCAGGGGGGCCAGAGCCTTATCACATCACTTATGTCCCCAATTTCGGAACAACAGAAATCAGCACTGTGCTTATCAAGGAGGAGTAGCGATGGAATCCGGAACAAGCATCATTGAGTACCTTGATCCTGTGAGCCCCAACAGGGACAAGAAGCTGTATGTGCCGGCAGTGGGTGACCTGAATGGGAAGACCATCGGCTTTCTGACCAATGGCTGGAGCAGTTACAACCTGATGGGCGAGCATATCGAGAAAGTGCTCAAAGCCCAGTTCAATATTCAGGAAATGCGGATTTATCCGATCCCGACATCCTGCGCGCCGGCTGAAGGGCTGCTCGACAAGGTGGCCGATGAATGTGATGCCGTGATTGTGGGAATGGCCAATTGAGGGTCTTGCACGTCGTGGAGTGTCCACGATACTGCCCAACTCGTAAGAAAGAGCAAGCCAGCCGTAGTGGTGGTTACCGAGCAGTTCGAAAAGCTTTCCAAGATCATCATGAAATCCCAGAAGGTTCCCGAATCAATCGCAATCATGGTCAGCGGGAATCCCGAATACATCAGTGCGGACGCCTTGAAAGAGACGTGTGAGCAGGTGGCACGGGAGGTCATTGACCGGCTTACCCGGGCGCACAGGGGATAGTCGCGTTGATGAACTCTCCCCGTATTGACATTGAGCGCACGCCCGCTCGTGGCATGTGGCGCTTCTTTGGCCAAACGTTCAAGAAGGAGTTGGTGAAATGACTGTGGCAGGCGGCTCCACCGATCAGCGGGTGATTGCACCACCCATCATTGACTGTCATGCGCATGTTTACCTGAAAGACGTATCACTGGTTGCCAACGCAACCAATGTGCCCGAGGCGGACCACCCTCCGGAGGAGTACGTGTCAGTGCTGGAGGCGGCCGGGGTGAAGTACGGTGTCTTGACTGCTCCAAGCTTTCTGGGGACGGACAACAGCTATCTTCGTGCGGCATTAAGGGCTTATCCGCAGTTGCGGGGCACCGCCATCGTGGATCCGCAAATCGATGATGCGACGCTCGAGGCGATGGCGCGGGAAGGCGTCGTCGGCATCCGCTTTTCACTGAACCGCTATCCGGACCTGCCGGACTTTACTTCGCCAGCGTACCGGCGATTCTTCGATCGATTAGGGGCGCTGGATCTCTTTGTTCATCTCTTTGTCGAGAGCCCTCGGATGGAGAAGCTGCTTGCTCCCCTATTGGCTTCCGGAGTCAGATTGTTGCTTGATCACTTCGGGACGACGTCCGGCAGTGGCGAGGACAACACCGGTCTGCGGGCGGTGCAGCAGGCGGTAGGCGCAGGCAAGGCCTGGGTGAAGTTTTCAGCAGCGAACCGTACCGGTGGTGCAGATGTCAAGCGCCTCGCGCGTGAGTACCTTGCAGCCGGTGGTCCAGAACGTATTGTGTGGGGCAGCGACTGGCCCTGGGTTGGTCACCAGGGAATTACCTATCGTGACGTCCTCACAGGGTTTGAGGAGTGGGTGCCTGACCCGCAAGTCCGGGCAGCCATAGGTCGCACCGGTCTTGCATTTCACGGGATCAAGCCATAGTCATTGCTTGCTATCCGGGGCGAGGCGGGGGCCAGTCCCCTCAATGGATGCCCCGTCTTTCAAGCAACCGCCCACCAATCGACGCACTTTGTGTCGACACTCGCGAGTGGCATCTTCGGGAACGTTCCCGTTCAGCGGCGCCCGCTTGCGGGCGTCCGCTGCGACGGGCTGTTGGGTGGCAACCCTGCACGGTCATAGGTCTTCTGGCTTCAATCCCGTGTGCTTGGCGATGCGCGTGAGCATTCGCGGCCCAATTTCTTCGCCATCGTGAAAAGCGAAGACAAAATCTGGCCAACCAGCACGTGAGAGAGTTTTATGGGAACCAGATTGTCGCTTGAGGACCCAACCAATCCGGTATAACGCCGAAAGAACACGTGTTGCCTTCGATGAAGGCCACGACGTCATGCGGCAGCGATTGCAATCGAGATAGGTTGTGGCCCTGTTTCGGCATGCTCCAGACGTTCGGCCAGCACGCGCAACGCTAAGACTTCGGCTTTTGCCATTGCCTCATCCTGCGTAGATCCGTAGGCAAGTACGCCAGGAAGCTCAGGGACCTCAGCCAACCATCGTCCGTCCTCTTCACGCGCGTGTTCAATGGTGAAATTCAATGTGCACCTCGCTCGGTTGATCGCAATTCTACGCCATGCGTGTTGTTGCCACCCAACGTGGAAACCACCGGCGCGCGGGCACGGATCGGCAACTTGCGCGGTGGCTCACTCGCGTCCGGTGCGTTGCCGGGTTAAGCCGCAATCTCGACGTATTCCACGCGACTAGCCGGCTGTGGAATGGCGATTCCGTCTTCGCGCATGCCGTCGAGATGGAATTCGATCGCTTCGCGGATTTGCGATTCGACTTCTTCCACGGTGGCGCCGGTGGCGACACATCCGGGAAGGTCAGGCACGTAAGCCGAGAAATTGCTCTCGGCCTTCTCGATCACGATCGCATAACGCATTTGAGCCTCACT
>CANJJT010000090.1:0-18184 GCA_947474715.1 Betaproteobacteria bacterium | reverse complement strand
TGGATTCCCGCCTGCGCGGGAATGACGCTGGAGATCGATGGCTTTCGACAAAGCCTATTCCTGACATGTGCAAAGCAAGGAAAAAGCGCATTTAGGTGGGGCAAAGCTCGCGCGATTGTCAGCTTGGGAGAAATAATGCGCTCCCCGCAAATCGGTGAAGAACCTTGTATATCCCCCACGTCAGAGGAAACAATTGAACGGTGATCCCCGACTCGGGACTTGATCAGGGTTTCCTTAACATTAAATGGGATGAAAAAACCGAACAACACTTCCACCGACTCAGCGGCGCGCACTTCAGCCGCATTGCGCATGGCGAAGGCGGTGAACCAGCCGCACGGGCACCTCCAGGACGCATCTTCAGTCCGCCCGAATGCCGATATCCCTGATTAATTTTCCCATCGTTGTCATATCCGCCTTGATTGCTGCAGCGAACTCCTCCGGCGTGCTGCCTACCGTGTCGATGCCGATCCTGGAAAACCTTTCCCGTGCATCGGACGTATTCAGAGTTCGCACTATCTCCTGGTTCAGCCGGGTGACAATGGCAGCAGGCGTCTTTGCCGGTGCGAACACACCATAAACCGAACTTGCGTTGTAGCCAGGCAAATCTGCCGATGCGCTCGGCACTCCCGGATAGAGAGCAGACATCTCCCCGCCTGTCACGGCGATTGCTCTCAATCTGCCTGCCCTGGCATGCGGCGCCACGGCCGTGGCCGGAGCGAATATCACTTTCACGTCTCCCGATAACACGCCATTGATGGCCTGTACTGATCCTTTATAGGGAATGCGCCGCAAATCGACGCCAGCCATGACCTTGAACAATTCTGTCGCCAGATGGGATCCAGAACCTGCGTTTGCCGACGCATAATCGATTTCCCCCGGCTTTTGCTTTGCCAGCGCGATCAACTCCCTCACTGAATTGACAGGCAAGGATGGGTGCACAACGATGAGGTTGTAGGCCTTGTGTGTCAGGGAAATGGGAGCGAAATCTCTTACAGGATCATAAGAGGCCTTCTCGGTCAGGAATGGCCAGAGCCACAATACGCTGGCGCCAACATGCAGCGTATGCCCATCAGGCGCAGCCTTGGCGACATAGTCCGCCGCAATCCCCGTGCCGGGACGATTTTCAACGACGACTTGTTGTCCCACACTTTGCGGTAGCCCCTGCGCAATGACACGAGAGATGAGATCGGTACCCCCCCCAGCCTCCAGGGTCACGATACGAATGACTTTGCTGGGGTAGCTTTGCCCATGGGCCAGGCTGGAGATGAAGAACAATGAATGGAACAAGAACCACAAGACACTTGATTGGCGCACAGACATATCGATGCTCCTTGAGTCGTGGATAAGCGCACATACGGGTGGTGAAAGCAGCTTGCGTCTTGCGGTCTGCACACGTGCAGGATAATCCCCACACGATCGGTTCAGTTCCCCAGGGAAACACTGATCAAGTCCCAAAGTAAAAGAATGACTGAAAAACTTCCCTCTGAAGTGGGGGATTCTCAAGGGGGCCGTGCCCCCTTGATCAGTATTTCCCTGGTCCAATCCGGACAAATCCAATTCCTGCTGCACTGTGTCGTGAACCGCCAGCCGCTAATCCTCCGGCTTGATCCCCAGTTCATCGACCAGCTTGCGATAACGCGGAATATCGACCGCGAGGAACTGCGCGAACTGCGCGGGGCTGCTGCCCACCGGGATGCCGCCCTCGGCCTCCAGGCGCTTGGCGATATCCGGTGACTTGGAGGCCTTGACCATTTCGGCGTTGAGTCGGGTGAGGATCACGGGCGGCAGGTGCGCCGGGGCGAGGTAGCCGGTGATGCTGGAGTAGTCAAAGCCGGGCACCGTCTCCGCCACCGTCGGCACGTCCGGATAGACCGTGCTTCGGTCAGCGTTGCCGATGGCGAGCAGGCGCGATTTTCCGGCCCTGATATTGGGCATGGAGGTGATCAACGAGCCGTAGGTCGCGTCCACCCGCCCGGCGAGCAGGTCGCCCTGCATGGCCGCGGCCGACTTGTAGTGGATATAGGTGACCTGGGTCTTCACCAGCGAGTGCAGCCACGCGGCATTGACGTGCGGGCCGCTGCCCGCGCCGGTGGTGGCGATGTTCACCTTGCCCGGATTGGCCCGGGTGTAGGCGATGTATTCCGGCACGGTCTTGTACGGCACCGCGGGATGGGTGACGATCACCGTCCAGCGCTTGCTCATCAGCGAAACGGGCGTGAAATCCTTCAAGGGATCGTAGGGCAGTGTCTTGTACAGCGCCGAGGCCGCCGAAAAACTGCTCGAAATACACAGCATGGTGTAGCCGTCGGGCGCGCTCTTGGCGACGTAGATCGCCGATGCGCTCGTGCCGGCGCCCGGCTTGTAGTCGATGACGAAAGGCTGGCCGAGCGCCTCGGTCAGCTTCTGGCCGTACATGCGCGATTCGATGTCGTTGGACGCCCCGGGTGCGGTGGCGACCACGATGGTCACCGGCTTGACCGGCCAGTTCCCCTGGGTGCCCTGGGACCACGCACCGGACGATGCGAGCAGCACGATGCCGAACAGCATGCGGGAAAGTGACGTGCGCATTGTTCCTCCTTGTATGCCGAAAAGCGCTGACGCCTCATCAGGCCGTAATCCCGGTCGATGATTCAGATAGTTGATTGGTTTCGCGCGAAACGCAAACCCACTACTGCGGCTTCAGTCCAGTCGCCTTCACCAGATTTCTCATTTCGGTCAGCTTGGCCTCGAGATAGGTGCGCAACTGTTCAGGGGTGCCGGCAGCCGTGGACTCAAAACCTATCGCATCGAGCTTCTCGGTGATGGCCGCTGTATTCATGCCGGCAGCCACCGTGGCATGCAGCTTTTCAATGATGGGCCTGGGCGTCCTGGCCGGGGCGAACAGGCCGAGCCAGGTGGTCGACTCGTAGCCCGGCAGGCCTGATTCGGCAATGGTCGGTACGTCGGGAACACTGGTGGCGCGCCGGGTCCCGCCAACTGCCAGCAAGCGGATATCGCCACGCTTTATGAAAGCGGCGACGGCCGGAAGGTTCTCAATCAGCACCTGTATGCGTCCGGCGGCAAGATCCGTCACCGAGGGAATCGTGCCCTTGTACGGCACATGCGTCATTTGAACGCCAGCCAGCATCTTGAACAGTTCGGCGCTCAGATGCGCGGTGCTGCCGATACCAGAGGAGCCAAAGCTGAGGAAGTCGGGTTTGGCTTTCGCCAGCGCGAGCAGATCCTTGACCGATTTCACCGGCAGATCCTTGGAGACGCTCAGCGCCATATGGCTGGTGGTCGCCCGGGTGATGGGTTCGAAATCGCGCAGCGGGTCATAAGCGATATTGGGCAGCATCGCGGGATTGATGGTCATGGATCCCGGGGTGCCCATCATCAGCGTGTACCCGTCCGGCGCCGACCGAGCGACAAATTCCGCACCAATCACGCCACCGGCGCCGGCACGGTTCTCGGCAATGAACGGCGAACCCAGTCTTTCGGTCAGCATGGCCGCTATCATGCGGCCCACCAGGTCGGTGCCGCCACCGGGCGCGAACGGAATGATGATTCGCGCCGCGCGATCGGGGTACTGGGCATGGGCCGGCATCCAGGCCGCCAGACCCGCCAGCCCAAGCAGCACACCGATCCAGCGCGATCGGACATATGAACCCGGGGGCCGGATCATGATTCGCAACCCGTGAACCCCATCACTTGCACGCCGCCATGCTCCACCACACTTGCGCATTTTCGGAACTCCTGCGTTGCCAGGCAGCGAGCACTGTAAACCCTCGCTGGCGCGCAGTCCACCGATCGGCCAGGGAGGGACTGAACAAGCGGGCTACGCCCCCTTGTAATATGGTTCTCCACTTTAGAGGAAACATTTGAACGAATATCCTCGATTCAAGACTTGATCAGTGTTTCCCCAGGGTAGTGTCTAGAATCGCTATCGCAGCCAGTCAATGACGTTGGACATCGAACATCGAACATGAGGAAATCATGATGGGAAAGAATGAACAGCTTTTGGAAACCGCGGGGACAGCAGCAGCAATGTCTCCCGAAGAATGGCAGCTTCGTTGCGACCTCGCGGCCTGCTACCAGCTGGCCGACATGTATGGCATGTCGGATATGGCCGGGACCCATATTTCCGCACGGCTTCCCGGCCCCGAAAACCATTTCCTGGTCAACACCTTCGGCATGTTCTTCGACGAGATCACCGCGTCATCACTCATCAAGGTTGACTTGGATGGCAAGGTCATCGGTGGCGATGCCAAGGACTTGAATCCGGCCGGGTTTGTCATCCACAGCGCCGTGCATATGGCCAGGCATGATCTGGTTTGCGTGATGCACACCCACACCCGGGCGAACAATGCCATCGCCATGCAGAAGAATGGTTTGCTGCCTCTGAGCCAGAAGGCGCTGCTGCTCTGGAGTTTCCTGCGATACCACGACTTCGAGGGCCCGGCCCTGCGCCTGGATGAGCGCGAACGCATCGTTCAGGACATAGGCGCCGAAGGCCGCGTCGTAATTCTGCGAAACCACGGCGCCTTGACGGTCGGGCAATCCGTTGCCGAGGCCTTTTGCTGGATGTACCGCCTCGAGGCAGCCTGCCGCTACCAGGTGGATGGCTGCAGCGGAGGCCAGGAACTGGCGTTCGTCTCCCCGGCCATGATTGAACGAACCGCCACTTCGGGAAAACGCAGCCTGAGCATTGGCGGTCATGCCGAGGTGGGCAAGCTCGAGTGGGCTGCGCTGATCCGCAAGCTCGAACGGGAAAAAGGCACCGCATACCGGACGTGATTGCACTTGGAGTGCCTAACCATGCGAGGGGACACATCCCCTCGCGCGCCCCTCAGTCAGGGCGCCTGACGGTAATTTTGTCAGGCGCTCTTGGACGCAAGCCGGCACGCCAGGAAGGGCTTGGCCAATGCCTTTGGTACCAGCCGCTTCGGTGGACCTTGTTCTCAACGGTCAAGTCCGACCAAGACTGAAGCAGGCTCTCGCATAATGGAAGCTGTGGATACCTATGCAGCCCTCCGGCTCACCACAGGCAAGACAGCCCCTATACTCAAGGCTGCGGGCCAGGTCTGGATGAACTCCATTTACTGCTTCCGCAGGCGCGTATGGAGCTTGGGCATCGATATCTTTGTCAGGGGGAATAGAAATGTGGAGAAGCCTTGGTGTTGTTGCATTGCTCTCGGTAGTCGGCATGGGCCAGGCATGGGCTCAGGCCTATCCCAGCAAGCCGGTGCGGGTGATCATTCCATTTGCTCCCGGCGGCGGCACCGATGTTCTGGCCCGTCCTCTGATGCAGAAGCTGGGAGAGTCCCTGAAGCAGCCTTTGATCTATGAAAATCGCGGGGGTGGCAACAGCATCATCGGCACCGATCTGGTGGCGAAGTCCCCTGCGGATGGCTATACCTTGCTGCTTTGCTCCTCCGGCGCGCTGGTCTTGAATGTCGGCCTGTACGAAAAGCTGCCCTATGACCCCATCAGGGATTTCGCGCCCATTACCATGATCGCCGTCGCACCCAATGTGCTGGTGGTCAAGGCAGCACTGCCGGTAACCAGCGTCCAGCAGCTGATCGCCCATGCCAGGGCCAATCCAGGCAAATTGAATTGGGCGGGCTCGGGTGGGGGCGCGGCCAGCCTCGCGACGGAGTTGTTCCGCCTGACGGCCGATCTGTCGATGGTGGCGGTCGCCTACAAGGGCGCCGGTCCGGCCGTAACGGCGGTCATCGCGGGAGAGGCGGATCTCATGTTTGCCAATGCCGGCGTATTTCTGCCGCACCTGAAGACCGGCCGCGTTCGCGCCCTGGGGGTGAGCAGCCTGCAGCGGCTGGCCATCCTGCCGGACATTCCAACCATAGACGAATCAGGCATGAAGGGGTTCGAAGGCAGCACCTGGTACGGCTTGGTGGCACCCGCCGGAACGCCAGGGCCGGCTATCGCCACCCTGCATGCGGAGACCGCCAAGCTGCTGAAGACCTCCGAGTTCATCTCTCGTTTCGCCGCGGAAGGCGCCATCCCGGTGGGTAATTCCCCGGAGCAGTTTGCCGCCGACTTGAAAAGAGAAATTCCGAAATGGACGAAGATCATCAAGGCCGCTGGCATCAAGGCGGAGTGACTTCACTGCCTGCTTACCGGAAACATTCATTGTCATGACCATTCTCGCAGGCCAGGCTGCTGCCACCTACAAGCTCACGCCAGCCAGGTTGATCCGCTCCCCGGACTTTGCCATCTGCACCAGCTTGTGCACGTAGCGCCACTCGCCGGCCACCTTGTTTGCCTCGACAAAAACCGTGGCCTCACCCTTGGGGCCGTGGATGGGAATGGCCAGCGAGGCGTGGCCGGAAGGCCCTGAGAGATTGAGGCTGCCCGATGTAAGGAATCCCGGCTTGATGGGCGCTCCTATGCCGGCGATGACACGCGGATGTTGGGCGGCGGCCTGGAATGCCGATTGATACGGCTCGGAGGATTTCATCATGATCATGACCCCGTAGAGGATCAGCCCGACAAAACCAGCCAGCACCGCAAGCGAGGCGAGCGCGATGAGCGGGACCGCCCATTTCCAGTTCTGGTCGAACCAGGTTTTCCGGACCACGGTTTCCATCTGCATCTCCAGTTGCCAAACGGGCTTGGCCCGATTCCCCGAGTCACTACAGCATGGCGCGGCGCACGCTCAGCGCCTGGGTCACAGCCTCCAGCAGCATCGCCCTATTTCCGGCCCCCGCCGCTCGTCATGGGACGAGGACGTGCGCCCGAAGACCACGCTGGAGAGCCTGGCCTGCACTGCACTCGGGGCACCATCGTGATTGACGCGATCGGGATTACAACGACTACCGGCTGTTCGCCAACTTCACCGACGCCGGGGGGCTTCTTATCACCCGCATGCAGGACAACGCCCTGTCCGAGGCAGGCGATTCCACGGCATTCACTCCGGCTTCAGGCCGGCCAGCTTCACCATCAGTGCAGCCTGGGCGATTTCGCTGCGGATAAAGGCGGTGAACTGCTCGGGCGGATGGGCGGGGAAGGTCTCCAGGCCCTGCTTGCCGAGCGCACCCTTGATTTCAGCCGTGTTGGTGATCCTGGCCAGCATGGCATTGAGCAGGCTGACGACATCCCTGGGCGTGTTTGCCGGCGCCAGCAGTCCGATCCAGGCCGAATGATAGAAATCGGGCAGACCCGCCTCATTGAAGGTCGGCACCTCGGGCAGCAGCGCGGCGCGCTGCCGGCTGGTGACGGCGATGGGGCGCAACTTGCCACCCCGCAGCAGCGGCAGCGCCGATGTCACGCTGGGGAAGCTCATCTGGACCTGGCCGCCGGCATTGGCGGCAGCGCTTTCCGCACCGCCCTTGTAGGGCACATGCACAATGCTCACCCCGGCCATGGAATTGAACAGCGCCCCGGCCAGATGCAGGTTGGTGCCAACGCCATCTGATGCGTAATTGAGCTTGCCCGGCATGGATCGCGCGAGCGCCATCAGCTCCTTCAGGTCGCGCGCCGGCACCGAAGGATGAACCACCAGCACCGAAGGCGTGGTGGCAACCAGCGACACCGCAGTCATGTCGCGCTCCAGGTCATAGGGTTGCTTGATGCGCAAGGACGGCAGCACCGTGGCCGACGCTGCAATCATGGCCAGGGTGTAACCATCGGACGGCGAACTGGCCACCGCCTGTATGGCGATCGAACCGCCCGCCCCGGGGCGGTTTTCAACCAGCACCGGCTGCTTCATTTCATCGGACATCTTCTGCGCCACCAGGCGCGCGGAGATGTCGGTCGAGCCCCCTGCGCTGTATCCGACCAGCATGCGCACCGGCTTGGCCGGGTAAGCTTGCGCCCACGCCTCCAGCCCCGGCAGGCCCAGCACGATTGCGGTACTTACGCCCAGCATTGCCAGCTTCGATTTGCTCATCATCTCCTCCTGATTGAACATCGTCACCACGATTCGTGAATCCGGATGCACAGCTCTGCGGGACTGTTTGGGTCCCATCATCGCACGGCTTTCTACCGCCCCTTGAAATCGGGCTTGCGCTTCTCGATGAAGGCCTTCATGCCTTCCTTCTGGTCTTCGGTGGCGTAGAGCAACTGGCTGGCGCGCGCTTCGAGGGCGAGGCCGACTTCCATCGGCACATCGGCACCACGCAGCAGCACCTCCTTGGCCTGCCGGATGGCCAGCGGGGCGAGGGCGGCGATTTCGGCGGCCAGCTTCACGGACGTGGCTTCGACCTCGGTATCGGGCACGACTTCGGCGGCGACGCCGAATTCCTGCGCCTGCTTCGCGCTGAAAAAGCGGCCGGTGAGGATGTAGTACAGGGCGAGGTGCTTGCCGGTGATCCGCGAGAGCAGCTGTGTGCCGCCGGCACCGGGGATGACGCCGATTTTCACTTCGGGCAGGCCGAACTGCGCCGATTCGCCGGCGATGATGATGTCGCACATCATGGCGGTCTCGAAGCCGCCGCCCAGGCAGTAACCGCGCACCGCGGCGATGACGGGCTTGGGGCAGTTCATGATGGCGCGCGTGAGCTGCGCCTTCACATCGTCGCTGGCCATTTTGCCGATCACGTCCAGCGTAACGCGCTCCTTGATGTCGGAGCCGGCGGCGAAGGATTTCTCGCCGCCGGTGAGGATGATGCAGCGCGTGTCCGCGTCCGCGCCCAGGCTGGTGAAGCAGGCGGCGAGGGTTTCACGCACTTCGGTATCCATGGCGTTGCGGGTTTCCGGCCGGTTGAAGCGCAGCAGGCGCACATGCGGCGCGGGGGTTTCCACGAGGATGGCGGGAGGTCTGGTCATGGCTTATCCCAGTTGTGTGATGGTTGGATGGATGCGGGGCAGGCGCTCGTGCGCCGGCGGCAGGGCGTACGCTAGCACGAGGCGGGCAGGCAGGTGACCCGGGACAGGGCGGGATTAGGAGTTGGCTGCGTCCGTGGATGCGCAGCGCCGCCCAGCACTCCTCCCGGTGCGCGAGCCACAAGAGCGGAAATGGCTCTGAGGCCATGGCGAAAAAATCCGATGCGGCATCGCACCAAGAACCTTCTCAATGACCGGCCATCACATCGCCTTCTCCCGCCGCCCGCTGCCTCGTCTGCCAACGTAAAATGCCACTGCGTCAATTCAACCGATGCCACCGGATCAATATTCGAACACCAAGGAGGAACACCATGTCATTGAAGCGCGTCCACCACCTCGTCGTCCGGGTCAAGGACCTGGAGCAGGGCATTGCCTCGTACAAGGCCATGGGCCTGAAGCTGGATCGTCAGTCGGAGAACGCTGCGCTGGCGCTCAAGCAGGCCTTTTTCAGCCTGCCCGATGGTTCTTATATCGAAGTCTGCTCCCCCACCGATCCCAACTCCGCCGTGGGCAAGGCCCTGGAAGCGCGCGGCGAGGGCATCCATTCCATCGTCTTCGCCGTCGACAGCATCCCCCAGGCCTACGAGGACATGAAATCGCGTGGCGTGAGCATGATCGGCGAGCCCGGCAAGCAGGTCTTCGTGCATCCCAAGTCCACCCACGGGGTGCTGGTGCAACTCACCGACAAGTAGGAAGCGGGCGAGCCCGGCTCCAGTTGGCCGGGATCATGCGCTGATACGGGCGGGCAAGGCGTCATCAAAGCATGGCGCGTTTCGGGGGCAAGGAAAGCTCAGCGCCCGCCCCCAGGCCTTCGAGGCCAAACGCGATCGGGTCGCCGAATTGCTTGAGTCCGTCAAGCCAATGAAGACGGGAAAGACGCAGCTTGTCCTGTCGCCCGCCAGTCAGATAGCCCTAAGCGCGCTGAACGGGACGCCGGCATCGGCGAAACGGCAAACCTGTCCTCCTGGAGGGGGTGCCGTTTTCCTTTACGTTCTGATAACAATAAGCTTTCTTATTGAATAATCTTGCGCCATCCCGTTTGTATTTGATAGTAATTCCCCCGGCAGGACCCGCCGCACAGCGTCCCTGGGCATGATTCGATCACCCGCTCGGATCGCACCAGCACGGACTGCGGAATCACCAGCCCCATCGCCTTCGCGGCCCTCAGGTTCACCACCCGCCCGAAGACGAACTTCTGTGCCCAAATGCACAAGCCGCAGTGCGGGGCAGCCAGCGAGCCGTATGCCGGCGATCCGATGATTCGGCTATTTGCCCCTGAAGTACTCGAGGCAGGCTGAAGTACCCAGGTCGGCTGCTGCCATCTCGGATTTCGGATTGCCGCTGTAGATGGCCCTGATGATGGCATTCACGAGAGGCGGATTGTCCCCGTTCACCGCCTTGCTCACCGGGACACCGCGTGCCTTCATGGCGTAGCCGTCCGTGGCTATGGAGCGGGCCGTGCCGCTGCAGAACGCTTCCGGCGAGCGCTGGACGATCCGAAGGCCGGAGTTGTCGCTGGCGCAGGCCTGTAGCGCCACAAAAAAACTGATCAAACAAAGCCGTGTAGCGCTCATTGCCTTCTCCTGTCATGTTCAGGCCTCGGCTGAACCACAAAGTTCAGAATACTTCACGCCACTGCGAACACCGGGTGCACCCTCTCAGGTGAGGCTATCGGAGACATCCCGGTCTGTCCCCCATTCTGACCTGATGTCAATCCAAGGTTAAAATTCTCAGCGTCCTCGAAGGCGCTGCAGCCAGACGAGGCGTATCTGCCGAAACCGCGGCCGCGGCAGAGATCGAAGGTTTGCAGGGCGGCGGATAAACGCCATTCGTCCAAACAGACCAATGAAACGCCCAGCCAAAGTTCCCATTACCAAGCACCGGCGTGCCAAGATTGATCGGCAACAAGCGCAAGAAGTTGACAAGCTGCTGCAACGCGGTTTCGAGCTGCACCAGCAAGGGCACCTGGCAGTTGCGAGGGATTTCTACGAACAAGTGCTCGCAATGCAACCTGAGCAATTCAACGCATTGCAATTGTTGGGGACGCTGCTGTGCCAAGGCATTGATCCCGAATTGGCGGTGGATCTCTTTGGCAAGGCAATCGAGATAGACCCCGGCAATGCCGATGTTTTCGCCAACCGCGGCATTGCGTTCAAGAACCTCGCGCTTTATGACGAAGCGGTGGCCAGCTATGATCGGGCGATCGCACTCAAGCCGGACTATACCGAGGCCCACTACAACCGAGGTATCGCGCTCAAGGACCTGAAGCGCTTCGACGAAGCCGTGGCCAGCTTTGATCGGGCCATTGCCCTGAAACCGGATTTCGCCCAGGCCCACACCAACCGTGGCGTCGCACTCCAGGACCTTGGTCGCACGGACGAAGCCCTGGCCAGTCATGATCGAGCCATGTCACTCCGGCCGAGTGACGCGGAAGTCCACTGCAATCGCGGCGTGGCACTCCAAAGCCTCAATCGCCTGGACGAAGCCGTGGCCAGTCACGATCAAGCCATTGCGTTGAAACCGGACTTCGCCCAGGCCTGTTCGAACCGTGGCAACGTGCTCCAGGACCTCATGCGCCTGGATGACGCCATGGCCAGTTACGATCGCGCCATTGCGATTCAGCCGGATTACGCCAAAGCCCATCTGGACAAAGCCATCAGCCTGCTGCTGCTTGGCGATTTCGACAGCGGCTGGGCCATGTATGAATGGCGATGGAAAGCCGAAGAGACCGCAGGGAAAACAAAGCATCCACCTGAAACGCTATGGCTGGGCGCCGAGCCGGTCAAGGGTAAAACCCTACTGTTGCACGCGGAACAAGGCTTGGGAGACAGCATTCAGTTCTGCCGCTATGCCAGGCTGGTTGGCAGCCTGGGTGCGAACGTTCTGCTTGAAGTGCCTAGAGCGCTGATCGGATTGTTCGAAAGTCTGGAGGGCGTCGGCAATCTGGTGGCGATGGGAAAGCCACTTCCCGCATTCGATTTGCACTGCCCGTTGCTGTCCTTGCCTTTGGCTTTCAAGACCGCCATCGACACCATTCCCAATCCGGACGCCTACCTGGCGAGCAAGCCGGAAAAGAGAAAGACGTGGAGCGAGGCACTGGGCGAGAAGACGAAACCGCGCGTTGGCCTGGTCTGGAGTGGCAGCACAGGGCACAAGAACGACCGCAATCGCAGCCTGACGCTGGAGAAGCTCATGGCGCATTTGCCAGGGCACTTCGAGTATGTGAGCCTGCAATCCGAGGTGCGCGAAGTGGACAGGAAGACACTCCACGACAGCGCCATCCGGCACTATGAAGGCAGGATCGAAGACTTCTCGGACACGGCGGCGCTATGCGACCTGATGGATCTGGTCATCAGTGTCGACACCAGCGTTGCGCACCTGGCCGGCGCCTTGGGCAAGACAACCTGGGTACTGCTGCCGTACATGCCCGATTGGCGGTGGTTGCTCGACCGGGAGGACAGCCCATGGTATCGATCGGTCAAGCTCTACAGGCAACCCCACTATGGGCAATGGGAACCGGTGTTGCGGCGTGTCGCAATGGAATTGCCAATATGTCTGGGGGCACGCTGAAAAATCCGGGGAAACATCCCCCTGCCCTCTGTGAATGTGCATCGGCGGCGGCCAGGGCATTGCGGCGATTGTCGAGCGGGCTTGCGCGGCAGCCTGACTGAACGTCTGACGCACAGCCTGGCGCCCTGAACGGGGCGCGGGCATCGGAGAAACGGCGGATCTGCCATTCTGGGGGCGCCATTTTCCATTACGATCTGATAATAATCTGACTGCTTATTTAATACTGTTGCCGCATCATATTTGAATTTGATATTAATACTCTCCGGCGATGCTGAAGACCCTTCAAATGTATGCCGATCAACCCAGATGATCGGCGCTGGCGGGAGGGCAACTATGGGTGCTTCAGGCGCTTCGCGATCGAAGCGGGGTTCTGGCGACAGTCGAGCACGCGCCAGACCTGAATTTCATCTCCTTCGACGCGATAGTAGATCGCGTAGGGGAAGCGCCGCGACAGCGTCCGGTGGTAGCCAAACGTCTTCTGATGGATGCCGGCATACAGCAGCAGGGAGTCGATATCCGAGAACAACGAATCGAGAAAATAGTCGCCCAGTCCCGCTTGTTGCCTTTCGTAAAAGTGACGGCCCGACTCGATGTCGTCAACCGCAGTGGAAAGCAGGCGAATTCTCAAGCCCGGCCATTCCTGCGCAGACCGTCCTTGGCTTCGGCCCAGTCGACAAAGCGGGCGGTTCCCGCCGCCAGGTCATCTTCAGCCTGTCTCAGGGCTGCCTGGTGCCATTCGGGGGACTCCACGTTATTGTCCGTCTGCGCGCATAGGGAATCCCAGAGAGCTTCCATCAGCTTCAGTTTTTCCGCGACGGGCATGGCGGCGATGTCGGCAGTGGTCATGGCGTTTGCTCCTCGATGGGCGTAAAGACATGCTAACAAAACTCGGCGCTGCCAGGGAATAGGAGAATTACCGCAATCCCTTGGCAGAGCGTTGAAAATTGATCGCCGCACGCAGCCCGGCTGCGGGTGCCTGCAAAGGGGCCAGGCTCCTAATTTACTGACTGTTTCGCAAGGCCAGAAGCGGTCAATCGCGCGGGGTCTGGAGCGAACCCTGGCTGAGCCTCAAAGTTCAGAAACAGTCACCCGACTGTGAACACCGCGCGCACGCCCTCAGGCAAGGGCTTCCTCGCCAGCTTCAACATCATCCCAGCCAGCGTGTAGTAGCCACACACCGCCATCACCTCCACCGTCCCCCGTTCGCCGAAGAGCTTCATGACCTCTTCGAAGACGTCCTCATCGACGCTCTTGTCCTGGTGCAGCCCGGTGCAGAAGCGATAGACCGCCGCCTCGTCCGGGCGCATCCCGGACGGATGCACGCCCTTCTGCAGGTCCGCCACCACCGACGCGGGCAGCCCGGCTTCGACGGCCATGCGCGAATGCGCATGCCACATGGTTTCAGCGCGGCAGTATCGGGCGGTGATGATGACTGCGAACTGCATGATGCGCGCCGGAATCTCGCGCTCGACGTTGAGGCACTCGTTGACCTTCTGCAAGCGCCTGGCCAGTTCCGGGGAACGCATGGCCACCTGCTGGGAGGTGTTCAGCTTCTTCCTGGGGCCGGCCATGATCTCGCGCAGCAGCGCGCGCTGGGCGTCCGACAGGGCGGCGTCATCCAGCAGGGGAAAGCGGTCCGGGCCCGCTGCGCCGCTGGGGTCGGGGGCAACCTCCTCCGGCGGCAACACCTGGTCATTGGGCAGATCCTCCAGTACCGGCGGTTTGCCCGGCGGCAGCTCACGCGGATTGAGCCTGAGACACAGGGAGATCACGGTGTAGTAGCCGGCAATGCCGGCCAGGTCGATGACGCCGGTCTCCCCAAAATACTTCAGCGCCTCGGCGAAGATGGCGTCGCTGACTGCCTTGCGGCGATGCAACTCGGTGCAGAAACGGTAGGCCGCGGCTTCGTCCTCCTGCATGGCCGTCGGCCGCCTGCCCTGCGACAGTGCCGTCGCCGTGTCCACGCCCAGGCCGGACTTGATCGCCTGCTGGCAATGGGCGTTCCACTCGTAGGGCGCGCTCCAGTAGCGCCCGGTGATGATGATGGCGAACTCGGAGATGCGCGGCGGCAGGCTGCTGCCGAATCGCAGGTAGTCGCCCACCTGCTGGCTGCGGATGGCCAGCTGGGGGAAGCGCAGCAGCAGATTGGTGGGCGGGCCGAGGCGGCCGCGGGGGCTGTCGCAGGCATGCTGGTGCACGGCCTGCTGCTCTTCGTTCATCTCGCCGAACTGCAGATCATTGAATCGCATGCGCACTGCCCTCCCCTTGCTGCCGCTACCCTTCGACGGCCTTGATGTTGTGGTCCTGCACGACCTTCTTCCAGCGCACGATTTCGTTGACGACGTGCTTGCGGAATTCCGGCGCGGAACTGCCAACCATGATGGTGCCGTCTTCCTTGAACTTCTCCAGTACATCCGGCATTTTCGCGATCTTGGCGAATTCGCCGGCCAGCTTGTTGACGATGGCGGGCGGCGTCGCGGCGGGGGCGAAGATGCCCTCCCAGGTGGAATAGTCGAGGCCAGGAAGGCCCTGCTCGGCCACGGTCTTGAGATCAGGCATGAGCGGCGAGCGTTCGGCGCTGACCAGCGCAATCGGCCGCACCTTGCCCGACTTGATCATGGGCAGCGCATTGAACAGGCTGGTGGGCGAGACGTCCACGCGGCCGGCGATCTGGTCGATGAACAATTGCCCGGCGCCCTTGTAGTGGACGAAGGTCACGCTGGTGCCGGTCAGGCCGTGCAGCCAGGCGCCGACGATGTGATAGCTGCCACCCGCGCCCGAGGTGCCGAAGTTGAGCTTGCCGGGATGGGCCTTGGCATAGGCCATGTACTCGGGGTAGGTCTTCACGGGGAGCGAGGGGTGGACCATCAGCAGCGCGGGACGCTTGAGCGTCAGCGACACCGGCGCCAGGTCCTTGATGGGATCGTAGGGCAGGTCCTTGTAGGTCGCCGCCGAAATGGTGAACGAGGCGGTGGTGATCAGCAGCGTGTGGCCGTCGGGCGCGGACCTGGCCACGTAGTTCGTTCCCAGCGTGGCCCCGGCGCCCGGCTTGAAGTCCATGACGAAGGGCTTGCCCAGCATCTCGGTGAGCTTCTGCGTGTAAAGGCGCGCGCCGTTGTCGGTGGAACCGCCGGGTACGAAGGGGCTGATGATGGTGACCGTGCGCGACGGGTAGCCGGCCGCGGCGTCCTGCGCCATGGCCATGGGGCTACCCAGCGATGCACCGAGGGCGGCCGTTGCCGCGGCGAGCATCGACCACTGCATCTGCTTCGTTTCTGGAATGCCGGGCATTGACTCCTCCTTGAAGATGGTCGCGACCTGTTGTTATGGTTTGTTCATCTCGATCGATTCTCTGACCGTTGAACGTGAACTACCCGTGCTGACCACCACACCATGGATTGCGTTGTTCTTCTCGCTGGCTCAAAACGAAGACTGGAAAGTCAACCCGCGAGAGGTGATCATCCAATGTCCGAGTTGAACGCCCAGCGCCGCGCCAATGGCATTGGCAACCAGATCCTTGCCGCTGAAGTGATTGTCGTGCTTTCGGGAATCCATGATCTCCTTGGCCAGTCCAGGGATCATCGCCACGCCAAAGGCCGTCCACTTGTTCTCGAAATAGGCCCCGCTGGCCGTACCCAGAGCTGCGCTCACCACCAGATGCCTGGCCTTGTCGCCACCCCCCAGTTGTCTTCTGCTGCATGGGCCGGGGCCGCGATGAATGCGGATGCCGCGAGTAACAGAACTGTAATGCAGGGTCGAATATTCATGAATCACTCCCGTTGTCATGAAAAGAGGAATTCCCGATCTGAAGCGGCCTTCAATCTCAGGGGCTTTGCCATGGCGTGCGATGACACGGGCTGAGGCCAAAGGAAGTCAACGAGTCCTGTCACCGCCCGAGGCAATCGCGCCTGCCGATCTCAACGCCGTTGTGTCGCAGGATATTGTAGGCCGTGGTGGCGGGAAAGCAGAAATTCGGCAGCGCGAAGGACTGCCGGGTAGTCCACGCCCTTTAACACAAGGTCCCACCTGCGCAGCTTGCGGCGCTTCATCCAGGGGTCGATCAGGCGCATGAGTGGAAAGCAGAAAGCAGGAAAGGGATCCAGGCCCGGAGCCTGGCCCCTTCGGCCCTCGCATCGATGCTTACCCTGGCCTGGTCTTGTTCTTCATACAGGCAGTCGCGGCAGAGCGTTCAGGAACACGGTCGTTCCACGCAGAAGGAAGGACTTCAGGATTCCTCATGCAACGGAATGACATGTTCTTCCACGAGGTAGTTTTGAAATCTGCTGAAGTCAATGACCTTTTTACTGCTTGCCTTGCGCTCTGCCGACAACCAGCTTGGATCGGATCTCGCCAGGAGATAAGACTGCATGTCTTCGAAGCAGGTCTCCACGATGCCGTCACAAGGTGACGTCTTGTAGCCTTCAGGGGACGGAACAGCCAGGTTGATGACATATCTTTTCAACCTCGGCGACGTCCTTCTGATCAGCGGCGCATGGACATTCAGCCAGTAATGAACGTGTTCTTCCTGAGTCATCCCCGCAGGGCGTTGAATGATGCTTACATGCTTGATCATGCTTTCTCCAAGGTGAATGGCGCCACAGTAACGTCTTTGAAGGACAATGCCCGAAGGCCTATAGGAAATTCAAACCCCCTTTTTGCCCATGCGCGACCATACCGCCGGCCCGACAAGCGGTCAATCGCGCGGTGTTTGCTGAAAACCCACCCTCGCGCGTGGCTTCTCCAGGCCCTGCGTCGGCTCGAATCGCTTCACACCTGGGCACTCCGACCGCTTGGCGCAAGCGTGGGCCGGGCCGGATCGTCAGCCCCGTTGCAGAACCGTTCTTGCCGCAAGGATCAGGCCGCCTGGAACAGGGAGAGGGGTAAAAGCAAATTCCCCCGCTCCGCTCCGCCGAGTCGCCTTGCAGGCCGCGCCGTCCGCTTGCGCGGAAGGCTGTTCGTCAGGTGAGCCGCATGCGGCTCGAAACCCCTCCCTCACCCTCCTTTGACAAGGGGGATTCGCGGCGCCGTGATATGTTTCGGAGACGCCGGGCTCGGACATTCAAAATCACTCAAAAGACCCGCCGGCTTCATCAGTTTCGACCAGAGGAGAGAACCGCATGTATTACGAAATCGGCGGGGGCCATGGCCATCGGGAGGCCGGTCTCAAGCACAGCGTTGGCCATTGGACAGATGGCAAGAGGATTTGCGCCCACCCATTCATCGGCAGCTGCCGTTAAAACGTACCACTTAAATAACTTGCAGCTGCTTCGATACCTTCAGGAGGATGAAAAATGAATTCAGAATTATTCAACGACGCCAAGCTAAAGCTATGTGTCATGAGTCTGTGGCTGACACTCGTGCCCAGCTATCAGGCGTTGGCCCAAGCCCAGCCACCCACGGTGGGAAGTCAGCAACCGAGCCTACAGCAACATACCGAGCAGATAGCTTACTTGAATGAGAACGTGAAGCGACTAACTGACCAAAATCGTCGCTTTATGGAGTCCGCCATGCGTTATGGTTGGTGCTTGACGGCAGCCCAAACCGAAGCGCTAAACAGCCCCATTGGAAACGCGAACTACAGAGGTGACAGCAGGCACATTCAAGCGGCGAACGCCCGCTTGCTCAACAACACCAATAATTGCCAACGGCAATTTACGGATAGTTTTAAATAAGCCGCTTATTCCCACACTGTCTTTTGCAACAATCAATCAGGTTTGGCCGATCGCCTATTTTTCACGTAGTCCCATATCTGGTTGAACCGGTTCTCCGTAACCGCGCCTTGAAGACC
>CANJJT010000089.1:0-18270 GCA_947474715.1 Betaproteobacteria bacterium | reverse complement strand
GCCGGGTTTTGACTGCGCCAGCGCAATCACTTCCTTTACCGTCCTTGCCGCAAGCGAAGGATGAACCACGAGCATGCTCGGTATCGCGGCCACGCGGGACACCGGAGCGAAATCGTTCAACGTGTCGTACGGGAGCTTGGGCTGCAGCGACGGGTTGGTGACGTGCGTGGTAAATGCAAGCAGGAGCGTATGGCCGTCGGCGGGCGCCTTGGCAACGATGTCGCTCCCGATGATGCCGCTCGCGCCCGGGCGGTTGTCCGCAATCACCGCAACACCCCATACCTCGGCAAACCGCTGCGCCAGCGTGCGCGCAAGGATGTCGGTTCCGCCGCTGGGCGTCGCCGGTACCACGATACGCATGGGTCGTGACGGGAAGCCCGGCCCGGTGGCGTCGGCTGCCACAACCAGCAAAGGCGCTACCCCGAACCACGCCGCCGCCAGCCACACCACTACGCGCTTCATCTTAGGCTCGTTTCAAGAACACAATGAACGGGTGATTTTACTCTCACGATGGTGGACTGTCGCCGCGCCGGGCCGAGCGGCGGTGGCCAGGGGATGTCCGTCATGGTGGCGAGCTGGTCACCCCATCTTTCGTTTCATTCTCCCGTGCGCAGCGGCATTCCCAGTCTCTTCGCTGCGCATCCTGCCTGCAGGGACCATCGGGGTGCAGTGAGGATCCAGGCCGAGGCGATCCGCTTCACGCCGGATGCGGGGGCAACCCCGGGCGGCATGAATTGCAATCCGACCCTGGCCGGGATCGACGAGGACTTCGGCGCCCGCCTCAACGCCGTTCGCCGCTGGCGCCTGGCCAGCAATGGCGCTGACTGGAGCCAGGTGATCTGGCGGCTGGCGTTGCTGGATGTTCGCGGCAAACCGCTCATCGTGGTGCAGCGTCGTTAGGGAAGTGCTGGTCGACTTCCGGTCCCCTGAACTCCGAATTTCAATGCATTGCAGCATGACCGCACTGACCTGCGTGGAATCCGCGGATGTTCATTTCATCGGTGTGATGGGTATTTTTGTTGAAGGCTTGCATCCAGGGCAGCGTGGATCTGCCGCAATGACCGGTTGACGAGACCATCTTGTCAGTGCATCAACAATATCAATATGATCAATTTAGAATAGTATGTAATGTCATAATTAAGTCAAACAGCATATTGTGATCACCTTACTCTGACATTCTGCCTGGAACCCATCCGGTATGGAGTCTTGATAGGGTCTGATCGGACCATGCAACAAGCTCAACATTCCGCATTGCAAAATGCGGTTTCAGAGTACTTTCACGATGCGAAGGGTTATTTCATGGACGCCGATTTTCTAAGGTGAAAATGAAGTTTTCCGAGAAATTTTGTTGCATCGCACATTTCGCCGGATGACAATCAATTGATGCGTGGCAACAAAAATTGTCCGCATGAAAAGAAGCTCCCAAGCGCCTCTCCCTCACCCGGGAACAGGCGATGACGCCGGCGGAGGCAAGACCTCAAACCCGCCCTGGGCAGTCCCGATCGGATCTCGGACCGCCCGTCTGCAATACGTGACTGGAATGCCTGTTGATCTGCCCGTCCCTGACTGGCCGGTCCGTGGCATGCCATGCCGACTCCGGAAGGGCCATGGCCCCGCTGCAGTCGGCAGGCAAGGCAGGCATTGCGCATCGCCTCTGAAAAACTTTTTCATATCCTGGATGAATGGAGAACAACATGTCCCTGCGTCAAAACCGTGAAACTGAAATCGCCAAAATCAAGAAGGACTGGGCCGAGAATCCCCGCTGGAACGGCATCAAGCGCGGCTACACCGCCGAGGATGTCTACCGCCTGCGCGGCAGCCTGCCCATCGAGCACACGCTGGCCCGCCACGGCGCGGAAAAGCTGTGGAAGATGATGAATGAAGGCCCGTTCGTGAACACCCTGGGCGCCTCCACCGGCAATCAGGCCATGCAGCAGGTGAAGGCCGGCCTGAAGGCCATCTACCTGTCGGGCTGGCAGGTTGCTGCCGATGCCAATGACAGCATGTCCATGTACCCGGACCAGTCGCTGTACGCCGTGTCCAGCGTGCCCAGCGTGGTACGCCGGATCAACAATGCGCTGACGCGCGCCGACCAGATCCAGCATGTCGAAGCCCAGGCGGGCAAGTCCGGCGACATTGACTTCTTCGCCCCCATCGTGGCCGATGCCGAAGCCGGGTTCGGTGGCGTGCTGAATGCCTATGAACTGATGAAGGCCATGATCGAGGCCGGCGCCGCCGGCGTGCACTTCGAGGACCAGCTCTCTTCGGCCAAGAAGTGCGGCCACATGGGCGGCAAGGTGCTGGTGCCGACGCAGGAAGCGGTGCAGAAACTGGTGGCGGCGCGCCTCGCGGCCGACGTTTGCGGCGTACCCACCATTGTGCTGGCACGCACCGATGCGGAAGCCGCCAACCTGATCACCTCCGATGTGGACGAATATGACCGGCCCTTCATCACCGGCGAGCGCACCGTCGAGGGCTTCTATCGCGTCAAGCCCGGCTTCGACCAGGCCCTGTCACGGGGACTGGCCTATGCCGAGGTGGCCGACCTGGTGTGGTGCGAGACCGGCGTGCCCGACCTGAAGTTCGCGCGTGACTTCGCCGAAGGCATCCAGAAGAAGTATCCGGGCAAGATGCTGGCCTACAACTGCTCGCCGTCGTTCAACTGGAAGCGCAGCCTGGACGATGCCAGCATCGCCAGGTTCCAGCGCGAGTTGGGCGCCATGGGCTACAAGTTCCAGTTCATCACCCTGGCCGGCTTCCATTCGCTCAACTACGCCATGTTCGAACTGGCCCATGGCTATGCCCGCAATAACATGAGCGCCTTTGTCGAGCTGCAGGAAAAGGAATTCGCCGCTGCCGGCAAGGGCTTCACCGCGGTCAAGCACCAGCGCGAAGTCGGCGCCGGTTACTTCGACGAAGTGACGCAGGTGGTGCAGGGCGGCAACTCCTCGGTCACGGCGCTGCATGGGTCGACCGAAGACGAGCAGTTCTTCGACGACGGCAAGCCAGTGGCCAAGGCCGCCTGATCGCGGTTCATCACCCATAGTCGTCAAGCCTTGCAGCCGTGCTCCCTCGATGTGGGGGAGTGCGGCTTTTTTATGGTCATCACCGATGCCGGGGGCAGGTGCTGGCGGCAGGCTTTGCATGGCCGGGTTTACCCCCTTGTCAAAGGTTCTTCGTCAATTTCCGGGGATGGCATTGGCAGTAAGCTTGGCAGGCTCGGGGTTAACCCCCTTGTCAAAGGGGGCCGACTGGCCGCAGGCCAGCGGGGGGATTTTCGCCAGGCGGGCGAATTTGTGTGCCTTTACCGGGCCCTGCTGTGAGGCCGGATCATGATACTTGCCTTGCAGGCAGCAGGCTGAGGATATCGACAGCATCAGCCTGGTAACAACGGATATTCTTCAAGAGCAAGCTCATGCAAAGGCAATGAGATCAGCCCGTTGGCCAAAATCCCCCCGCTCGGCCTGACGGCCAAGTCGGCCCCCTTTGACAAGGGGGTAAACATCCGCAGTTCTGCGGCATCCACACGACCGGACATCGGCGAACAACCGATTCCGATACCGCTCCGGTCATGCCGCCGGTGGCTTTGCCGCACTGGGTTTCGGCAGCGCCAGGCTGGCGATCACCGAGCCGGCCAGGATGACCGCCACGCCGCCGAGCATCCAGGGCACCGGCACCTTGTAGAAGTCCATGATCAGCATCTTCACCCCAACCAGCGTGACGATGGCCGCCAGCCCGTAGCCCAGCAGGTGGAAGCGGTCGGCCATGTCCGCGAGCAGGAAGTACATGGCGCGCAGGCCGAGGATGGCGAAGGTGTTGGCGGTGAAGACGATGAATGGGTCGGATGTTATGGCGAAGATGGCCGGGATGCTGTCCACGGCAAAGACGATGTCGCTCACCTCGACCAGCACCAGCACCAGCAGCAGCGGCGTGGCGTAGCGCATGCCGTCGCGCATGACGGTGAAGCGCTCGCCGTGCAGTTCGGTGGTGAGCCGCAGGTGCCCCTGCAGCCACAGCAGCAGCGGGTTGCGGGCCAGGTCGGGCTGCTGCCCGCTGAAGAAGAACATCTTGATGCCGGTGATCAGCAGGAACACGCCGAAGACATAGAAGATCCAGTCAAAGCGCTGGATCAGCACGGCGCCCAGGTAGATCAGCACTGCGCGCATCAGGATGGCCCCCACCACGCCCCACAGCAACACGCGTTTCTGCAACTCGGCCGGAATGGCGAAATAGCTGAAGATGGTGATCCAGACGAACACGTTCTCGATCGCCAGGCCTTTTTCGATCAGGTAGCCGGTGAAGTACTGCAGGGTCTTCTCGCCGGCGATCTCGCTGCCGTACAGGCCGTTCAGGTGCCACCAGAACCAGGTGCCGAATGCGCCGGCGGCGAGAAACCACACCACCGACCAGATGGCCGCTTCCTTGACCGAGACCTTGTGCGAGCCCTGCACCTTGAGGGCCATGAAGTCGACCATCAGCAGCACGATGACCAGCACGGCAAAGCCGGCATACAGCGGCAGCGTTCCGGTATGGGCAATGTCAGTCATGGATGAGGCCTTTCTCGGCGGTCCTCGTCAAGAAACCTTGTTTCCAGTCTCAGGATGTCGGGCGGGCATGCACAACCCGCCATGATTCGATGTCTTTGGCCGGCAGGCTGTGCCCAGCACGGTAGGAGGCATGGGCCAGTGTCTCGCGCAGGTGTACCAGCCACTCGGCGGTCTGGTGGGCCGACGCACCCAGCGCGGTGACATGGCCCATTTTGCGGCCGGGGCGCGCCTCGCGCTTGCCGTAAAGATGCAGGCGAACGCCCCGTTCCGCGAGCAGCGCGCTCCAGTCCGGTTCGCCCTGCTGCCAGATATCCCCCAGCAAGTTGATCATGGCTGCCGGTCGCAGCAGTCGTGCCTGGCCCAGCGGCAGCCCCGCCAGCACGCGAACCTGTTGTTCGAACTGCGAGCAGGCGCAGGCATCCAGGGAGAAATGGCCACTGTTGTGCGGGCGCGGGGCGATCTCGTTGATCAGCAGGCGTCCATCTTCGAGCAGGAAGAACTCCACGCACAGCACGCCGCGATAGTCGAGGGCGGTCGCCACCTGGGTGGCCAGACGCCGGGCACGGGCGCTGATGGCAGCGGGCAGGGCCGCCGGCACCATGCTGACATCGAGGATGCCGTCGCTATGACTGTTCATCGGCACCGGGAAGCAACTGACATTACCGTGGTCATCGCGTGCGAGGATGACCGACAGTTCTGCTGCGAGCGGCACGCGCGCCTCGAGCACGCAGGGCAAATTGCCCATGGCGGCAAAGGCGTGTTGCAGTTGCGTGGCATCGGTGACACGTGTCTGGCCCTTGCCGTCGTAGCCGAAACGGCTGGCCTTGAGGATTCCCGGCAGCAATCCGGAAGGGATGGATGCCGGGAAGTCCTCTCTGGCGAAGCTGTCGGCATCAATGCGCAGGTGCGGGACTACCGGCAGGCCCTGGCTGGCCAGGAAGGCTTTCTCTGCCAGCCGGTCCTGGGCTATCCCCAGTGCACGGGCGTCCGGGGCAACCCGTGTTCGGGTGGCCAGGGTTTCGAGTGCCGCGGCGGGGACGTTCTCGGTCTCGATGGTGATCGCGGCGCAGCTGTCCGCCATGTCCTGCCACGCCACAGTGCTGTCCAGTGGTGCACAGATGAGACGGTCCACCGCGCCTGCGGCCGGGCAGTCGGGCGACGGGTCGAGTGCCGTGACGCGGTAGCCCAGGCGGTGGGCGGCCATGGCGAACATGCGTCCCAGCTGGCCGCCGCCCAGCACGCCCAGCATGGCGCCGGGAGCGATCATGCCTTTTGCTCCCCTGACAGGGGGTCTTGCAGCAGGTGTGCGCGCATGACCGCTTCGGTCTGCTTGCGGCGCATGCGCAGCAGGGCCGCATCCGTGTTTTTGTCGGTGCGTGCCAGCATGGCTGCGGCAAACAGCCCGGCATTGGCGGCACCGGCATCGCCGATGGCAAAGGTGGCCACCGGTATGCCCTTGGGCATCTGCACGATGGACAGCAGCGAATCCATGCCCTTGAGGTGGCGGCTGGGCACCGGCACACCCAGCACCGGCACATGGGTGATGGCCGCGAGCATGCCCGGCAGGTGCGCCGCCCCGCCTGCGCCGGCGATGATGCAGCGCAGGCCGCGCCGCACCGCACCCTGCGCGTAGCGGTACAGCAGCTGTGGCGTGCGGTGGGCGGAGACCACACGGGCTTCATAGGGCACGCCCAGGGCCTCGAGTTGTTCTGCTGCCTTGATCATGACCGGCCAGTCGCTCTGGCTGCCCATGACGATGCCGACCAGCGGTGCTGGTTTGGTGGTTTTCGTTTTCATGCGGAGATCCATTGTGCGAGGAAGTTGAACAGCGGAATGCCGACCACCAGGTTGAAGGGGAAGGTCACCCCCAGGGCAAGCAGCAGATAAAGCGCGGGATTGGCCTCGGGCACCCCCAGGCGCATGGCCGGCGGCACGGCGATGTAAGACGCGCTTGCCGCCAGCATGGCCACCAGCATGCTGCCGCCCGCGCCGAAACCGAGCAGGAAATGACCGACTGCCAGGCCGATGCAGCCGAACACCAGCGGTGCGGCAACCCCGAACAGGGCCAGCGGCAGCATCTGTGCACGGATGCTGCCCAGGCGTGCAGCTGCCTGTATGCCCAGGTCAATCAGGAACAGGCATAGCGCGCCCATGAACAGGCTTTCGAAGAAGGGCTTGATGCCCTCCAGGCTGGAGCGGGTGGCGGTGGCGCCGATGATGAGGCTGCCGATCAGCAGCAGCACGCTGCCATGGCGCAGGGTGCCGCGCAGGCTGTCCAGCCAGCTGCTACTGATGCCCGACTGCGAGCCGCGGCAACGCTGGGCCAGCGTCAGGCCGATAAGGATGGCCGGCACCTCCATGATGGCCAGCATCAGCACGGTGGCCGGCTCGTGCGGGATGTCGTTGGCCGTGAGCCAGGCGCCTGCCGCAAGGAAGGTGGCGACGCTGACCGAGCCGTAGTGCGCAGCGATGGCTGCGGCATTGAAGCCGTCCAGTCCCAGCATCCGACGCAGGGTGACGTAGGCCATCAGCGGCAGCAGGCAGGCCAGGCCGAGTGCCGCCAGGGAGGGCGCCAGCAGCGTGGCCAGATCGGCTTTGGCCAGCTGTGCCCCCCCGTGCAGGCCGATGCCGGCCAGCAGGTAAATGGACAGCGCCTTGGACAGGGCGCGCGGCACGCGCAGGTCGCTGCGCACCACCCGCGACACCAGTCCGAGCACGAAGAAAAGCAGCGGCGCATTGAGCAGGGCGGAAGACATGGCACGCATGCTAAGGGCGTGCATCCATAGAGTACAATCAAATATATAAACAATAGATATTGATATTATCTATACATGGCCGGATCGGGGAAATCTGCATGAACCTCTCTACATGAACTTCGCCGCATGAACATTTCCCTGAGGCAGCTGCGCACCTTCGAAGCGGTGGCGCGCTTGCGCAGCTTCAGCCGCGCGGCCGAGGCCCTGCATCTGTCGCAGCCGACGGTGTCCCTGCAGGTGAAGCAGATCACCGAAACGCTGGGCGTGCCGCTGCTGGACCAGTCCGGGCGCAGCCTGTCCCCTACCGAAGCGGGTGAGGTAGTGGCCGAAACGGCGCGCGATGCCGGACGGCTGTTCGAGTCGATGCAGACGCGCCTGGCCGAACTTCGCGGCCTGCGCCAGGGCCGGCTCAAGGTGTCGGTGGTGACCACCGCCAAGTACTTCGTCCCGCGATTGCTCGGCCCCTTCATGCGCGAATATCCGGGCATCGACGTGGCCCTGGATGTGGGCAACCGCGCCGAGATCGTCAACCGGCTGCTGCGCAACGAGGATGACCTCTACATCATGGGCATACCGCCGCGCGGCATGGACATCGTGCACGTGCCCTTTGCCGATAATCCCATCGTCGCCATCGCCGCACCGGATCACCCGCTGGCAGGGCGCCACAATGTGCCCTTGTCGGAACTGACCGCCGAGCCCTTCATCCTGCGCGAGGTCGGTTCGGGCACGCGCATGGCCTGCGAGGCCTTCATGCGTGAACAGCGCATCAAGCTGCGCGTGCGCATGGAGTTGGGCAGCAACGAGGCCATCAAGCAGGCGGTGTCCGGCGGGCTGGGGCTGTCGCTGCTGTCGCTGCATGCGCTGGTGGCCGAGGCGAAGCGCGGCGAACTGTCGGTGCTGGACGTGCGCCACCTGCCGATCCGGCAGTCCTGGTACATCGTGCACCACGCGAGCAAGCACCTGTCGGCGGTGGCGCGCGCGTTCTTCGACTACCTGCAGGCCGAAGGGGTGAAGCTGCGCGAGGAACTCGAGGCCTCCGGGCTGGCCGCCAGAAAAAAACGGCGGAGCCAGTCCCCCGGCTCCGCCGTCAGCACGCCCCGTGCTCGCCAAACTCGGGGGGCGTGAAGACCCGGGCTGCCGCCCGGGACCCCTGCGAGGGGTGTTTCCCTGACCGGGGCGGCCCGGGGATGACTTCTCCCCGGGTTTTTCCGATGACTTCAGGGTTGAAACGTCTGCTCAGGGCTTTACCGGGCCTTGTCCGCCTCGGCTTCCCCGGGGAGCGCGGGCTTCTTCTGCCCCGGCCGCGTCACCCAGAGGCTGGCCAGCACTGAGGTGACCAGCACGATGCCGACCACGGCCAGTGCGAATCCGATCGGTATCTTGTAGACATCGATGAGGACCATCTTGATGCCGATGAAGATCAGGATGAAGGCCAGGCCATACTTGAGCAGGTGGAAGCGCTCGGCCAGGTCCGCCAGCATGAAGTACATGGCGCGCAGGCCCAGCACCGCGAACAGGTTCGAGGTCAGCACGATGAAGGGATCGAGCGTCACCGCGAAGATGGCCGGGATGCTGTCCACTGCGAAGATCACGTCGGTGATGGCGATCATGATGATCACGGCAAACAGCGGGGTGAACCAGCGCACGCCGTCCTTGAATATCCAGAATTTCTCCTGGTGGTACTCGCTGGTGATCTTCATGTGCCGGCGCATGAATTTCAGCAGGGGGTTCTCTTCGAGGTTGGCTTCCTGCTCTGCGAACAGCAGCATCTTCACGCCGGTGAACAGCAGGATCGCGCCGAACAGGTAGAGGATCCAGTGGAACTGGGCAATCAGCCAGGCGCCGATCAGGATCAGGATGGTGCGCAGGATGATGGCTCCGATCACCCCGATGATGAGCACCTTCCTCTGATAGGCCAGTGGCACACCGAAGAAAGTGAAGATCATGAGGAAGACGAAGATATTGTCCACCGCCAGCGATTTCTCGATGAGATAGCCGGTGAGGAACTGCAGCGCCTTCTCGTCGGCGATTTCCGGTGGCAGCGTCTGCCGCAGGTAGTACCACAGGCCGAGGTTGAACAGCAGTGATAGCGCAACCCAGGCGATGGACCAGTTCAGCGCTTCCTTGAATGAAACTTTCTTTGCCCCTTTGGTCCGTAGAACCAGAAGGTCGACGGCGAGCGCGACGACCAGCAATGCAAGAAATGCGGACCAGATCCAGATATTCCCTATGGTATCCATGGTGATTGATCTTCTGTTGTTGTGGTTGGAATGGTGTTGCTGCCCTTGGCGCTACCCGGTCCGGCAGGCATCCCTGTTGCCGGACCGTACTGCCCGTTTTACCCGTTTGCGGCTGAGGCGGCCTGCCGGCGCACGGGGCGCCGGCAGGCCGTCTGGTTGCAGACCGGTGATGACTAGTCGGAACTGCTGCCCATGCCGAAGAGGGCGAGCAGGCTGCTCACGAGATTGTGGATTGACACATACAGGCCGACGGTGGCCATGATGTAGTTGGTTTCCCCGCCTTCCACGATGGCGCTGGTCTGCCACAGGATGAAGCCGGACATCAGCAGCACGAAGGCCGCCGAGACCGCCATCTGCAGTGCCGGGAAGTCGAAGAAAATGGCGGTCAGGCCGCCAACGAAGGCGGTGAGAATACCCACCATGAGGAAGCCGCCGAGGAAGCTGAAGTCCCGCCGTGTCGTGAGCACATAGGCCGACAGTCCGGCGAAGATGAGGCCGGTGCCGCCCAGGGACATGGCCACCAGCGCATGCCCGTCGGGCAGTGTGAGGGTGCGGGCGATGACCGGCCCGAGCGTGTAGCCCATGAAGCCGGTCAGGGCAAACACCGAGGCGAGGCCCCAGGCGCTGTCGCGCAGCCGCCAGGTCAGGTAGAACAGCCCGAAATAGCCGCCCAGGCTGATCATCAGGCCCGGGTGGGGCAACTGGGCTGCGGCGGTGGCTGCCGCGATGCCGCCGCCGAACATCAGCGTCAGGGCGAGCAACCAATAGGTGTTGCGCAGCACCGTGTTGCTGCGCAGCGTTGCCAGTGCCGCCTGTGCTGCCGTGGGGGTGGGCACGGCCACCGCCACCGCCACTGCAGTGGCACGCGTGGCGTTGTCGCTGGTCCAGTTTCTGTTGTTTATTCTGTCAGTCATGATGGTCTCCTTGTTTCTGCTGGTGTCCGAGGTGGTCTGTACGGACCGCGTCAGGCGGCTTCCAGGGGTTCCGGAATCCCGGTCCAGTTGCTGCGGTGACGGTTGATCAGGCGCACGCGTCGCTTGGCCGCCCAGGCCGCCCGCTCCACGGCACGACCAATGGCTTCGTAGAGATCCTCACAGGTGTCCTCCACATACACATCCTCCAGGCCGGGAATACGCACCAGCACGCGGCAATACTTGTCGCAGCCGCCACGCGGCCCGTTCATGTCGCCCACGCGCACGGTGATGCGACCCATCCGGTCGGCGATGCGGTCAAAAGCGGTGGAGACGCGCCGCAGCGTATGCTCGCGCAGCGTGTCGGTGAGCGTGATGCCCAGGCCCTTCACTTCCACGTTCTTCATCTGCAACTCCTTTTGTCCATTGATCGAGGTGTGGCGGAGCACACTGTAGGTTTGGGTAATATTCGTGTAAATTCGATTTTTAGACACTAATCATTCGTATTTTTCGAATTACTTTCCGTGCTCACCTGATCAATGAGGAGGCGATGGATGAGGCTCAACTACAAGCATCTGCACTACTTCTGGCGCGTCGCGCGCACCGGCGGCGTGTTGCAGGCCGCGCGCGAGCTGCATCTCACGCCGCAGACGGTGAGCGGGCAGTTGCACCAGTTTGCCGACGTGCTGGGCGTGGAGTTGTTCGAGAAATCCGGGCGCGGCCTGCAGATCACCGAGGCGGGGCAACTGGCGCTGCGCTATGCGGACGAAATCTTCGCACTCGGGGCCGAGCTGGAATCGGCCCTGCGGGATGCGCCCACGGCAAGGCCGCTGGATTTCCGCGTGGGCCTGTCCGATGCGGTGCCCAAATCGATCGCCCGCCACCTGCTGGAGCCGGCCCTGGCGGCGGGCCCGCGCATCATCGTGCGCGAGGGCAAGATGGACACGCTGCTGGGCGAATTGGCACTGCATCGGCTGGACACGGTGATTGCCGACAGGCCCATACCACCCGGACTCTCGGTGCGTGCCTACAGCCATCGACTGGGTTCATCGGGCATGCGCTTTTTTGCGTCGCAGTCGCTGAAGGACAGGCTGCGCGGGGCATTCCCCGCCTGCCTGCATGACCAGCCCTTCCTGCTGCCGGGCAACGATTCAGCCGTGCGCGCCCCGCTGGAGGCGTGGCTGCGCGATGAGTCGGTGCGCGTGCGCGTGTCGGGCGAGTTCGATGACACGGCGCTGATGAAGGCCTTCGGCGAATACGGGCACGGTGCTTTCGCAGCACCGGCGGTGCTGGCCGCGGAGATCGAGTCGCAGTACCACCTGCGCAGCCTGGGCGATGCGCCGATACATTATGAGTTCTTCGCCATTTCGGTGGAGCGACGCATCAAGCATCCCTGCGTGGTGGCCATGACGCAGTCGGCACGCGAGGCGTTCTTCGCCGAATCACCGGCGAATGCGGCCAGTCGCCGGCGTGCTTCGCTCAAAGGCGGCGGCAAGAAAGCGGTGAAGGGCCAGTAGAAGGTTCTTCGGTGATGTCCGGGAAGGAGAGCGCGGCAGGGCTGCGGGTGTTACCCCCCTTGTCTGTTGGCGCCGATTGAATATTGACCGTCTAACATTATGATCAATTCTGAACATAAAAGTCCATGATTATGGACTTATCGTATGAATTGTGATCAAAAATAGAGACGGTGTTCCGGTTGCTGTTCGGGGCAACATGACCGTGCGTTGACCTGCGTCAAGCGTGGGCCGAGTGCCGATCGAGAAAATGCCGCAGCGCCTGGGCGCAACCCGCGGGATTGTCCAGGGTGATGTGATGCTCGCTGCGTGACACTTCACTCAGTTCAATGTGGGGGCAGGCAGCCAGGCTGTCGGCAATGATCTGCGGCGACACGCGCTGGCTCAGGTCGGCCTTCATCAGCAGGGCCGGCACGCGGATGTTCTGCCAGTGCGCCACGCCGTCCATGGGCGTGCGGGTGGCCATGACGCGACGGTCCAGCTTGTGGCGCCACTGGCCATCCTCGAACGGCCGTGCCGACAGGCGGGCGATGTAGTCGAGGGTGGCCTGGTCGGCCATGGTTTCCACCGGGCGCAGCTTGAAGCGGGTGACGTAATCCTCCAGTGTGGCAAAGGCGCGGCCGGGATGCTGGCCGCGCGCATTCATGCCTTCCAGGTGGGTGGGCGTGATGCGCAATGTCGAGTCGATGATGGCCAGCGCCCGGACCCGCTGCGGGTGGGCCGAGGTGTACAGCAGCGACACCATGCCGCCCATGGAATGGCCTATCAGCACCAGGTCGCGCAGGTCCAGCGCTTCGATCACCTGGCCGAGGTCGGACACATAGTGGGCATAGGTATAGATGGCCGGCTCGGCCCAGCCGCTGTCGCCGTGGCCGCGCTGGTCCAGCGACAGCACATGGAAGTCACGCGTGAATTCGCCGGCCACCATGTCGAACCAGTGCGCGTGGGCGCCGCCGCCGTGCAGGCACAGCATTGGCGGCTTGCCCTCGCCACCGTAGTCGAGCAGATGCAAGCGGATGCCGTCGGCTTCGACGTGGCGGTGGGTGTACGGGGCGGCTGGCACGGGCAGGGATGGTTGCTGGGACATGGCTGGGCAGGATCGCAAGGGTGGTGGAGGTTGCGATATTACTGCAGCCCCATGCTGGCTCCAGGTGGGGGGTGGGCAGCGCTGGCCTTCAGCGCATGCGGTCAATACACAGGGATCTTCGCCGAGTCCCGGTGAGCAGCGAGGTTAACCCCCTTGTCAAAGGGGGCCGACTCGTGAGCGCAGCGAACGAGCGGGGGGATTTTGGACAACGGGCTTGATCTCATTGCCTCTGCCTGAGCTTCCCCTTGAAGAACATCCGTTGTTACCAGGCTGATGCACTCGATATCCTCGGCCTACTGCCTACAAAGCAATCATCTGATCTGGCCTCACAGCAGGGCCCGGTAAAGGCACACAAATTCGCTCGCCTGTTGAAAATCCCCCCGCTCGGCTTCGCCGAGTCGGCCCCCTTTGACAAGGGGGTAAACCATGTCTGCCTGGCTGCCGCTACTTGTCAGCCGTCTTGATCTCGATCTTCGCCGCGCGGGCCAGCTCGCGGTGGATGCGGGTAACCCGCTCCACTTCGCCCTTGGCGGGGAAGCGCTCGTAGAAACCCTGCACCTTGAAATCGTCTGCCTGCCGGCCCCAGGGCGCCAGGCGCTCCGTCCAGCGGGCCACGCGGCCGTCTTCCGGCTCGGCATCTTCGCGGGCCAGGTCGGCCAGCACGCGCAGCATGGCTTTCAGGGTCACCGGCTTGGTCACCATGTGGCTGGTTTCACCCCAGACGTCGCCCCAGCTGCGCTCGGCCGCCTTGAGGAAGTCGCGCACCGTGGCGTAGTACTTGACGGCCACCCGCGCGCTGCCGCCGGCGGTCTGGATGCGCCGCCAGTCGCGCTTCACCCAGCGGTAGACCTCGTTGAACAGTTCGGCCTGCAGGATCCACTTGTCCTTCTGGCTGCGTCCGCCCAGGCGGTTGATGCGATAGCGCAGCGGGCTGTCGGCCTCGGCATAGAGGCTGGCCACCAGGCGCGAGGCGAACTTGCGGTCGGGCGCAGCCCAGGACACGCGCTCATACAGGTCGACCAGATGGCTCTTGTTGATGCGTGTCGGCGTGGAGTTGATGATGACAAACATCTCTGCGGCGAAATCCTCGCTGCGGCCGTCGAACACCATGCAGGGCACGCTGATGGTGTCGGCTTCTTCGGGGTGCGACTGCAGGTAGAAGCGCAGCGCGGCGAGGCGGTGCTGGCCGTCGATGATGAGGAATTTCGACTGTGGCGGGGAGAGGTGCCCGATGCCGCCGTCGGCCGCGGTCTGGAAGCGCAGCGTCTCGTGGGTGAACAGCAGCACCGTACCCGGGATGGGCGGCTGCGTCACCGCGGTCTCGTAGAAGTTCTTCAGCTGCTTCACCTTGGCGCGCGAGAGCGTGCGCTGGAAGGCTGCGTCATCGCGCTCGATCTTGGCGATGAACTGCGCCACGTCATCGTTCTCGGCGATGCGCGCCGGAGCGATCTCCTCGTTGTCGCCGAAGAATCGGCTGATGAAGCGCACCTGTGACAGGAGCTCCGAGGCACGGTAGCTCACGAAATAAAAAATGCTGTCCTTTTGACGAATCTGTGTGGCTAGCATGTCATTTCACTCCCGGATATAGGTGCTTGTGTAGAGGTGCTTTCTATTGGCCCGATCGTTTTGAATTGCATGGAACTGCCGCGGCATGCCCATCAAGCCGTTCCGCAGTTTTATCGCGCAGAAATGCCTTCTGACAATACCCGGAAGATTATATATAGGCACGCTTCCCTCAGGCATGGGTTTGCGTAGTAGTACGCATTCGTGTGAGAATCGTCCCGCTATGCATTCCCGCTCCCGCCCCTATCAATTCGCCTCGTGGATGGCCGTCCTGGTCATGGTGCTCAATGCACTGTGGCCGCTGGTGGCGCATGCCCGGCCGGCCGGGGCGGCTGGAATGGTCGAGGTCTGCACCGCCCAGGGTGTCAAGTTCGTGCCGGGCAGCTCAGAATCCCCCGCTGACCAGGGGGGCAATGCCGGCAAGCATCTGCAACCCCATTGTCCGCTGTGTTCCATGGGCGGGGAGAAGCCGGTACTGGGGCCATTGACGGTCCCGCCGATGGCCATCGTCGATCTGCCCAGGCTGGCCATTCCGGTCACCTTGACCGGTATCCAGCCCGGACACCTGCTGCATTCCCGGGCGCATCCTCGCGCCCCCCCTGCCTCCCTCTGATCCCAGCTGATTGCTGACATCGGCATTGCCACGCTGACTGCGTGGGCGATGACCGCTGCCGGCCGTTCCTGATGGTTCAGACCCGGGAGGTTTCCCATGACGGCCACATTCACGGCTGCCGTGGTTCTCCTTGCCGGGTGCCTCATTCGACACGCCGAAGGATAAACCGTGAAACACAGTCTGATTGCCTCGTTGATTTCCCTTGCCTGCCTGTCCACCACTGCCCTGGCCCAGGTCACCGTCAAGGATGCCTGGGTGCGCGCCACCGTGCCCGCACAGATGGCCACCGGCGCCTTCATGCAGTTGCAGGCCGCCCAGGCGACGCGCCTGGTGGCGGCGCGCTCCCCCGTGGCCGGGGTGGTCGAGATCCACGAAATGACCATGGTCGACAACGTCATGCGGATGCGTGCCGTGCCCGGGCTGGACCTGCCGGCTGGCAAGGCCGTGGAGCTCAAGCCCGGTGGCTACCACGTGATGCTGATGGACCTGAAAGGCCAGGTAAAGGAAGGCCAGAGCGTGCCGCTCACGCTGGTGGTGGAGGGCCGCGACAAAAAACGCCAGACCGTGGAAGTGAAGGCTGAGGTGCGGGCGCTGAACCAGGCAGGTCCTGCACATGCCAAGGACGCCAAGGCCAGTCACTAGCCTGGCCAGGGCAGTCCGATATGAAGACAAGACACTCCTCGACTGGCCTGATACCGGGCCGGCATGGGCATTCAGAAGCATGAAATCGAAGAAAGTTTGGAACATGAAAACGAACAGGACAATGCCAGCCGTTCTGGCACTGATGGCCGTGTCGCCGATGGTCGCCGCCCAGGCACCGGCGGACGCGAGTACCACGCTGAATGCCGTTGTGGTGACGGCCAGCCGCTCTGAAACGCGCCTTGAAGATATGCCCTTGCACACCACGGTCATCAGCCAGGAGGACATACGGCTGTCGCCCGCCCAGACCCTGGACCAGGTGCTGCGCAACGTACCGGGCCTGCTGATCCCCGGGGCGCCGGCCTATACCACCGATCCGACCGGACAGAACATACGCTTTCGCGGCATGGACAAGAAAGTGCTGGTGCTGGTCGATGGCATTCCTGTCCATGACCCCTTTTTCACCACCATCCAGTGGTACAAGCTGCCACTGAGTTCGGTGGAGCGAGTGGAGATCATCCGTGGTGGCGGGTCCAGCCTGTGGGGCAACCTGGCGGTGGGTGGCGTGATCAACGTCGTCACCCGCCGTCCGGAGCGTGGCGATGGCGAGGCGAAGTTGAGTGCGGGCAGCATGGAAACATTCACCGGTTCGGTCACGAAGAACTTTGTTCTCTCCGACGCCCTCAGCCTGACAGTGTCCGGCAGCGGCTTCCGGACCGATGGCTACAACAACGTCCCTTCGGACTATCGTGCCGCATTCTGGCCGGGGCGTGGCGACTCGTCGGCCACTGCCGAGGATTTCCGTGCCACGGCGTATTTCAAGGTATCTCCGCAGCTTAATGGCTTCCTGCGCCTGGGCTATCACGCCCAGGATGAACGCATCGGTGGCTACCAGTTCGGCAGCAACCAGCAGACCGGACCGGACCTGCAGGCCGGGCTGACCCGCAGCTTCGGGGAGGCTGGCAAGGTCCAGGCCAATTTCTGGTCGCAATGGGTGCGCTTTGACAAGTACAACGGTGCCGGTTGCTATCGCTCCGCCGTGTTTGTCTGCGGTGCCTCGGCCACGAGCGCGGCGAGCGCCGCCCAACAGGGCAGTCCGGTGCTGCAGTACGCCAGCGCCTATGACGCCATGGACTACCGTGAAAAGGGCGGGTCGGTGATGTATTCGCGGGAGATGCGCGGGCTCTTTACCAGCCTGCAGACCGGTGTCGACCTGCGCATCCTGTCGGGTGAGGATTCCCAGCAGAGTTACCGGACTCCGACGGCTGCCCTGCCTGCAGCGCTGCGGATCCAGCGCGCCAACTATGGCGCCGGCCACCAGCAGTTCATCGGCGTGTTCGGGCAGGTGAAGCTCTCACCCATCGACCCGCTGGAGGTCAGCCTCAGCGCCCGCTGGGACTCCTATCGCAGCTCACGCGGCACCGCGATCCAGACCAACTACACGAACGTGGCCAATCCGCTGGTCTCGTCAGTCGCGGGCGGCGCAGTCCCCGATATCAGCAAGAGCGCAATCAATCCGACCGCCTCGGCCCGCTACGACATCAACGACAGGCTGGCACTGCGCGGTTCGGCCTACAAGGCCTTCCGTGCGCCGGGCATGAACAACATGTACCGCACGTTCGGCAGCGCCAACATCACGGTCGCCAATCCCTCGCTCGGGCCGGAAACCCTGGTCGGCAAGGAGGTCGGTTTTGACTGGACGGAGCGCAATTATTCCTTTGGCGCGACGCTGTTCACCGCCGACATCAAGGATGTTGTTGCGAACTACACGCTCAATCCGGGCGGCGTGCTCCTGGCCACCAGCATTCCCCTGGCCGTGCAGAACATCTGTGGCGGCTCGGTCGGGCTTGGGTCACCGCTGTGCACCGGCACGGTGTCCTACAACACCAACGGTCAGGACCAGCGCTCCCAGGGGCTGGAACTGGACGGCAAGTGGAAAGTCACCGGCAACCTCGACTTTGCCGCGTACTACACCCGCACCTTGACCTACTACACCAGCACGACCACGGGCGACCCGGTCAACAAGCAGTTGCAGCTGGTTCCCAAGGATGTGCTGGGAGGAAGTCTGGTCTGGCGGCAGTCCGATGCCTGGAGCCACAGCGTTGATCTGCGCTACAGCGGTCCGATGACGCTCAACCTCACCAATGGCGTCACCAATCCGGTGCAGCAGGGGGGCTACACGGTCTTCAATGCCAGCACGACCTGGCGCTTGCGCAGCAACATCGAATGGTTCGCCTCTGTGGTCAACCTGACGGACAAGCGCTACACCGACAGTAGTGCCAGCAATCTGCAGGGCATCAGCCTGGCCATGCCGCGCACGATTGCAACCGGCGTGAAGGCCAGGTTCTGACATGGGCAACCAGGCCAGACTGATCATTGTCCGGGCGTGCCTGGTCTGGG
>CANJJT010000088.1:0-18279 GCA_947474715.1 Betaproteobacteria bacterium | reverse complement strand
CCTATTCACTGGCCTTCGAAGGCACCGGCGGCGTGGCCGGCTTTGCCCGCGGCACAGCGCAGGTGGCGCTCAGCCCGGAAGGTGAAGGCACGCGCCTGGCCTATACCGCCAAAGCCACCGTGGGCGGCAAGCTCGCCCAGATCGGCTCGCGCCTGATCGACGGCGTGGCCCGCAAGATGGCTGACGAATTCTTCGTCAAGTTCAACGCCAGGGTCGCCTCGGGGGCATCGGCACAGAAATAGGCAGGCTCTGAAAACCTGATTTTCAGAGCACCTTCACACGGGTGACGGGGAGATTTCCCCGGGGGTTTCAGAGCGTTCCCTGGCGCGCCCCGCGCGCGCGCGACACCCCCGTGACGCAGCCCGTCACGCCACACAAGGCATTGGAAGATCGCATGAGCAAGGATGGCATGAACAGCGAAACACCCGACCAGTTCATTGCGCGGCTGGATGCCGCATCACAACTCAGCCTCAGCCCCTGCGGCGAGGGCCACATGGCCGCGCGTGTGTGGGGCAGCGGCCAGCCGCTGGTGCTGCTGCATGGCAATTTCGGCTCCTGGATGCACTGGATCCGCAATATCGAGGCGCTGTCGCAGCACTACCGCGTCATCGCCATCGACATCCCCGGCTTCGGCGACTCCCACCTGCCATCCAAGCCCTACAACTCCACCAGCGTCTCGGCCATCATGCGCGAAGGCATCCGCCAGATCGTCGGCGACGAGCCCATCAACCTGGCGGGCTTTTCCTTCGGCGCCAGCTGCTCGGCGGCCCTCGCCCATGCCATGGGCGAGCAGATGCGCAAGCTGGTGCTGGTGTGCTCGGGGCGCAACATGACCGGGGTCACGCGTAACCAGCTGGAAGACTTCATCAAGTGGCGCGACTTCGAATCACGCGAGCAACGCGATGCCGCGCATCGACGCAACCTCGAAGTGATCATGATTGCCGATCCGGCCAACATCGACGACCTGGCCATCACCATCCAGCGCAACAACGCGGAGCGGGCGCGGCTGCGCAGCGTTTTCGTCACCGAAGGCGCGCCGATCCAGACCCATGTGCCCGGCCTGAAATGCCCCTTCGCCGCCATCTGGGCCGAGCACGACCAGACCATCGGGCCTTACCTGCACGAGCGCCCGGCCTGGCTGAAGCGCTACCGCCCGGATGCGCGCCACATCATCATCCCCGACGCCGGACACTGGTGCGCCTTCGAAGCACCGCAGACCTTCAACCACGCCCTGCTGGAATTGCTGGCCTGAACGGCGGCCGAAGCGCCTGCGCCCAGGGTGAACCGTTGATGCGTTGGCCCGATCAACCAGGTGACCCGGTAACCCGGAATATTGTGATCAGTTAGAGACGGGTACCCCCCCATCATTGGATAGACAGGGCGAATGTGATCACAAGCCTGGCAGCATCAGCAGCCGCTCAGGTTCCTGGTGCACGCTTGCGGCCCAGCATGGTGCCGCGACAAGTCTCCGTGCCGCACCAGCAGGGATAGCGACGCTTCTTTTCCTTCAGCGACAGGCTTTCCTCACAGGTGAGGTTGTAGTCATAGGTCAGCTCTTCACCGGACTTGATGGTGCGCAGCGCATTGATGAAGACGCGCTCCTTCTCATCCTCTTCGGCCTCGCAGTTGGGCTTGCACGAATGGTTGATCCACTTGGCTGGCGTGGCACGGTTGATCGAGTCCAGGCAATGGGTGCCCTCACCGATTTCAAACAGAAAGGTGTGATAGGGGATCGGGTCGACGGGATAGCGGCGTTCGGCCTCTTCCCAAGTGATGCGCTCGCCGCGGTATTCGGTGATGCGCTCACCCTTGCGGATGTTGCGGGTGGCCACCATGCCCTTGCCGTGGATGGCGGACTGGCGCACCGCATACGCGCGGGCGGGCACGGCTGCTGCTGCAGTGGCCGCCTTCTTCGCAGGCTTGCCGACCTTGACGAGCTTGACGACCTTGGCCACCTTGGCCACCTTGGCGACCTTGGCGACCTTGACGACCTTGGCCACCTTGGCCACCTTGGCCACCTTGGCCACCTTGGCGACCTTGACCGGCCTGCTTGCCTTGCCCGACTGGACTGACTGGCTCTTGCCTGACTGGCGTTCAGCCACACGCTTGTTTGCGGGGCCCTTCTTTTTGCTTTGCATGATGCTCACAGTGAGAGGTTGATGGGAAATGGTTCGAGGGCTATGCCCGAATGAGGATGAAAGGGGGTTCCGGCCTTGTCCGAGAGTCCCACGGGCGTTGCAGTGCTTTCGAAGAAGACGCCTGTACCGGCGCCCCAGGATCAGTTGCTGTTGCGGGCAGCCCGCCAGCGCTGCACCGGCCCGGCACCACGCACTTCGCCGGCGAGTCGATCACCGTTGATGCGCCCGGCGAACTCACGCCGCCGGCCTTCCGGATCGGTCAGCACGAAGCGCAGGGCCTCCCCCTGCAACTGTGCTTCGCGAAGCGAGGTGTTGAGCTTGCCGAAGGTGGCGCTGCCGGTCACCTTCTGGAAGGTCTGGTCGATCTGCAGCACGAAGCTGGCGGCCTTGCCCGTGTCGGCGCCGGCACCGGTGCCTGCCAGAGTCGCGTTCCAGGTGCCCGCAGCCTTGGCTGGCACGATCCACAGGTGCGCCGGACGGCCATCCACGTAGGCGGTCTCGTCGGGCTCCCACTCGCCCATGCCGAACTGGTGGGCCACCAGGCGCGTGCCCGGCTTCATCTCCAGCAACTTGGGACGCAGCTGCAGGTTGAGCGCGGTCAGCAGGTACATGGTGACCACGGTCGCCTGGGAAAAATCCTTCTCGAAAATATCGCCGTGCACGATGGTCGCCTTGCCGACGCCTTCGCCAAACACACCCGCCTGCTTTGCGGCGCGATTGGCGAAGTCCACCATCTCCGGGTTGTACTCGATGCCCATGGCGCGCAGGCCGCGCTTTGCGGCGGCAATGGCGATGCGCCCGTCGCCCGCGCCCAGGTCAACCAGATAGTCCTTCGGCGTGACACGGGCCACGGTCAGCATTCGTTGTATGAGTTCCGGTGGCGTGGGCACCCAGATGACATCCTTGCCTTCCTGTCCGACCGAAGGCGTGAAGGCGGGTGCCGCCGTCTGCGCATCGGCGTGAAACGGGTACGCCAGTGACAGGCCCGCAGCCAGGGCCAGGGCGAAGGCGGCCGGCCGGAACAGCTTGTGCAAGGGCATGCAGTTCTCCACGTATCGAACAGATTGGTGATTCAGGGTTGTCTGATGCAACAGGCGCGCATCTTATCAGGCAGCCCGGGTCACCGGCACATCGTGCCGTGGCCTTCAGACAGGAAAGCCGGGACCGGAAGGCGCAGGACGCACCTTCCGGCTCGACGGTGTTTTACCGACGCTTGCCGATCAGCAGCAGCAGCACACCCAGCGCCAGCACGCCTACGCCCACCAGCGCGCCCTTGCCGGTGTAGGCGAGGCTGGAATACAGCATGTAGACACACACCCCGCTGAACAGCAGCGGCGTCACCGGGTAGAAGGGCACGCGGAAAGGCCGGTCGGCGTCCGGTTCCCAGCGGCGGAAGATGAACACGGACATCCCCACCAGGAAGAAGAACAGCCAGAACACCGGCGCGGTGTAATCGACCATGTTCTTGAAACCATCATTGTTCCAGGAGCCGAACACCACCAGCACCAGCGAGATCGCCGCCTGGGCGATCATGGCATTGCGCGGCACGCCGCGCTCGCCATCCCACACGCCCAGCGCCCGGAACAGCGACCAGTCACGACCCAGCGCATAACTGGTGCGCGCGCCGGTGAGGATGGTGGCATTGGCCGAGGTGATCGCGGCCACCGCCACAAACACGGCCATCAGGTGGCCGCCCACCGGTCCCCATGCACGGTTGAGCAGATCGGAGGCGACGGCTTGGGACTTGGCCATGCCCGCCAGTCCGAGGCCGGACAGGTAGGCCAGGCTCACCAGCAGATAGAGCGCCGTGACGATGGCCAGGCCGAGCAGCAGCGACAGCGCGATGTTGCGCCGGCCATCCTTGATCTCCGCCGACAGATAGGCCGCATCGTTCCAGCCGCCATAGGTGAGCAGCACGAACACCATGGCCAGGCCGAGCATCCCGGCATCGGGTGCGGTCACCGTGGCCGGGGGGGCATTCACCACCGGATCCGGCGTCGAGAAGAAGAAGCCCGCGATGATGATGGCCACCAGCCCCACGACCTCGATGACGGTCAGCCAGTTCTGGGTGCGCTTGCCAGCATCAATGCCGATGATGTTGATGGCGGTGAGCACGATCACCAGGCCGGCCGCGTAGATGGACGAGGAATACGGCCCGAGGCGCAGCAACTGCGTCGCATAGTCGGCAAACACGAATGCGAAGATGGCGATGGAACCGCTGGCAATCACCGTCATTCGCGCCCAGGCAAACAGCCGCGCCACGTCGCCACCATAGGCCTGCTCGAGGAAGTGGTACTCCCCGCCGGCATTGGGGCGCGAGGCGGCCAGTTCGGCGTAACACAGTGCCCCCAGCATGGAGATGATGCCTCCCAGCACCCAGGCGGCCATCATCAGCTCGGGGGTGCCGGAGAACTGTGCCACCAGCGAGGGCGCCTTGAAGATGCCGGCGCCGACGATGATGCCCACAATGAGGGCGACGGCGTCTTTCAGATCGAGTACCGGCCGCGGCGCGGCTGGAGCGGCTTGATGCGTCATGAAATCACTCCTCGGACGGCGCAGCCAGCATGGCTGCACACGGCCCTGTTCGTTGTAGAGGCTTGCTGCTGCGGTTTTTTATTGTCCGGCGCAGGCAACAACGAAGTCGCCGGCCGGTTCAGCCTGTCAGGGCAGGCGGCATCGTATTACGGCAGCGCCGGTGCCACAAGCGAGGATACTGCCCCTGCCCCTCAAAAACAGGGCCGGGCTGAGAATAGGGCCGGTCGCGCATGAGCGATTTGATGTTGTGTGGCACCCCGCCATGAACAACGCCGTCCGGCCCGTGAGGGCTGACGGCGTCAGGAAGAGAAAGCTGGAGCACCCGCGCCTGCCTTGCGGCAGGCCCCGGGGCGGGGAGGATGCCCCGCGGGTGTCCAGGCTGAAGAACCTGCTGCGGCACCGCCGCGAATCAAGGCGATCCCGGCTGCGGCGCCGGAAAAATCGGGTACTGCTGACTGCTGCTGAAGCCTACTTGTCGCGGCTATAGAAGCCAGCGAGCAGGGCCACCACCACGACCAGGCCAATGATGCCCACGAGGGACCAATCATGGTCGATCGCGAAATGGCCGGTGCCGATCTGGTCGGAGACATCCCTCAGGGGCTTGGAAAATCCGGCGAAGGCCGAAGCCGGGGCCAGGCAGACTCCCGCTGCCAATGTCGGGGTCCTGATCGAACGAAAAACGCTAGCCAGCTTGTTCATTGCAATGCTCCTTGCCATGTAATTCCCATCACAGGCACTGCCGGATCGCCCTCGACTTCGACTCAGCTTCATGATGACAGAACCGGGACTTGATTTTTTTACCCAGCTCGCTTGTTGCGGTGCAATGTAACACTTTTGATTAACCAGATAAATAGGCTATATTTGAAATAACTTTTTTGATTATGCGAATAATCCATGGACCGGCTCCTGGCCATGCAGGTCTTCACTACCGTCGTCGATGCCAACGGTTTTTCGGCTGCTGCACGGCGCATGAAGCTGTCCAATGCCACCGTCTCCACGCTGGTCAGCAACCTCGAAGCGCATCTGGGCGTACGCCTGCTCAACCGCACCACGCGGCGCATGCACCTCACCGATGATGGGGCCGCCTACTACGAACGCTGCCGGCGCATCCTGGCGCAGGTGGAGGAAACCGAGACAGCCCTGGCACGCACCCGCGAACGCCCGCATGGCCGCCTGCGCGTGGACCTGCCCACCGCTTTCGGCCGCCTGTATTTCATCCCGGCCCTGCCCGGTTTCCTCGACCAGTACCCCGACCTGCAGATCACCGTCACCATGACCGACCGTCGCGGCGACCTGATCGAGTCCGGCGTGGATGCAGCAGTCCGCGCCGGCGTGCTCGATGACTCCACCCTGGTGGCACGCCGTGTCTATGAGGCCCACTATGTCGCCTGTGCCTCCCCGGATTTCCTGCAACGCTATGGAATGCCGCGCAGTCCGGCCGATCTGGCGAAATTCCGCTGCCTGGCTTTTTACAACCTCAATACCGAGCAGGTGTCGCCCTGGCGCTTCGAGCGCGATGGCGCCAACCATGTGCACGAACCCGACGGCCGCATTGCCATCAATAATGCCGATGCGCTGGTGGAGGCCGCGCGCTATGGGGAAGGCATCATCTACCTGCTGGACATTTCCGTCAGCCGTGCCCTGGAGGCCGGACAGCTGATAGCGCTGCTGCCGGACTGGACCACCCCGACCGTGCCCATGTCGGTGGTCTATCCGCAGACCAGCCACCTGTCGGCCAAGGTGCGCGCCTTCGCCGACTTTGTCGCCACCATGTTCCCGCTGCCAGCGCCACCACCACGGCCACCTGCGCGCCTGCCCGCCCGCCCGGACCGAGACGGGCGCTTGGTGCCACGTTGACATGCAGCGCTGATGCCGGATCAGGCCGCGCTTATCCAGTGCAACAAGCTCCATTTTGGTGCCCTCGAGGCCCCTGCCTGGCCTGATCACCGCCTGACGATATCGCAATGCCTCCCCCACGGCGCCAGTGGCGAGCGAGGATCGCCACCACGTCCGCATCAGCACACTGCCCTGTCCACAAGGCTCTCCGTGGCAGCTTGAATGCTCAATGCCAAACCTCGGGGGCTGGACAGCGAAGTGGCCACGACGTGACCGCATGCCACCGCTTGGAATAAGGCTTGCTTGGGGTTGTTCCGCCAGAAGGCTCTCAGGAATGGCCTGATGGCCATGGCAGCAGACGGCCACTATCGTTGCATCTGACACAGGAGACAGACATGGAAAACGCCTTTGCAGAAAACACCTTTTGTCCGGTCACCCGCCCGTTCGCCCTGCTGGTCGAGCCAAGCCGCATCCAGGCGGCAGCCGAACGCATTGCCGCCATGGGTTTGCCGCGCGTGGTCGTCAAGGCCTTCAATGACAAGGAAACCCCGGGACGCAAGCCGCGCAACCGGCGCCTGGCCGAGGCCATGGCAGAAGCCGCCTGATCCTCGGCAACCGCCCGGGTGCGCGGCTACAGGCCGCGTGCGGGGCCCGCGTCACGGTCACCGTCACCGCCACCGCCACCGGTTGCAGCGCCTGACTTCCGGGCTCAGGCGCTGCGGTATCCTCGCAGCATGAGCAAGCACCTCGACGCGATCATCATCGGCGCCGGCCACAATGGCCTGGTGTGCGCCTGTTATCTGGCCCGCGCCGGCCTCAAGGTGCAGGTGCTGGAGCGCCGCAACGTGGTCGGTGGCGCCGCCGTCACCGAGGAATTCGCGCCGGGTTTTCGCAATTCGGTGGCGGCCTACACCGTCAGCCTGCTCAACCCGAAGATCATCGCCGACCTCCACCTGGCGCGCCACGGCCTGCGCGTGGTGGAGCGACCCTACGCCAACTTCCTGCCCCTGCCCGGCGGCGACAGCTTCCGCCTCGGGCCGGACACCGCCAGCACACAACGGGAACTGGCGCGCTTCTCGCGGCGTGACGCCGAACGCCTGCCCGATTACTACGCCATGATCGAGCGCGTCGCCGCGGTGCTGCGCGACAGCGTGCTGCGCACCCCGCCCAATGTCGGCGGCGGGCTGCAGGATGTCGGCCGCGCCCTGGGCCTGGGGCTGCGCCTGAAGCAGCTGGACATGCCGGCCCGGCGCGACCTGCTGGAACTGTTCACCCGCAGCGCCGGAGAGATGCTCGACCAGTGGTTCGAGAGCGAGCCGATCAAGGCGGCCTTCGGCTTCGATGCGGTGGTCGGCAACTTCGCCAGTCCCTACACACCGGGCTCCGCCTATGTGCTGCTGCACCATGCCTTTGGCGAGGTGAATGGAAAAAAGGGCAGCTGGGGCCATGCCATTGGCGGCATGGGCGCCATCACCCAGGCCATGGCCAGCGAAGCGCGCGCGCTAGGCGTGGACATCCGCACCGGCGCCGCCGTGGCACGCGTGATCAGCCGCGGCAGCCGCGTCGAAGGCGTGGCGCTCGCCGACGGCACCGAGCTGCAGGCCGCCACCGTCATCGGCAACCTGCATCCGCAACTGCTCTACCTGAAGCTGGTCGAGCCCGCCGAACTGGAGCCGGATTTCCGCGCGCGCATGACCCGCTGGCAATCCGGCTCTGGCTCTTTCCGCATGAACGTGGCGCTGTCGGAACTGCCGGATTTCCTCAGCGCCCCCGGCACCCATGCCCAGCCGCACCATTCATCGGGCATCATCATGGCGCCCTCGCTGGCCTACATGGACCGTGCCTGGTCCGATGCCAAACGCGACGGCCTGTCCGGCGAGCCCATCGTCGAAGTGCTCATCCCCAGCACGCTGGATGACAGCCTGGCACCACCCGGACAACACGTGGCGAGCCTGTTCTGCCAGCAGTTCAATCCGGTGCTGCCCGATGGCCGCAGCTGGGATGAGCGGCGCGAGGAAGCCGCCGACCTCATCATCGACACCGTGACGCGCCACGCGCCCAACTTCCGGCGCAGCATCCTGGCCCGGAAGTGCCTGTCACCGCTGGATCTGGAGCGCGAGTTCGGACTGATCGGCGGGGACATCTTCCACGGACGGCTCAGCCTGGACCAGTTGTTCTCGGCGCGGCCAGTGCTGGGTTACGCCGACTACCGCAGCCCCATCAAAGGGCTGTACCTGTGCGGCGCCGGAGCCCACCCCGGCGGCGGCGTGACTGGCGCACCGGGCCACAATGCGGCGCGGGAAGTGCTGCGCAACCTGCGCCGGAAAGCACGCTGAGCCTGTCTGTCGACAGTGCCAAGGCCGGAAACCCTGAGTCGGAATGTGTCTGCCAGTCGACTTGATAGCGGGCACCGGTCAGGGACAGCGGCCCAAGCAGCCGGTCGACAAGCCTCCAAGAAAAAGGGCCTGGAGGCATCGGCTCCAGGCCCTTTTGCACGTTTTCAGACCGCTCGGACAGAAATAGCAGATATGATCATATTCAGATGATCATTCTTGCTCTTATTGATTCAAATGATTGATTATGATCATCACATCGGTCACGACCGGCGCGCCGTCCAGCGCGTTTCCGTGCCGTTGGCCGAGCGCAGCGTGCCTTCCATGGCCTCGCCATTGACGCGCCCGGTGGCGGTGTAGAGCGCGCCGGACTGATCCATGAAGGTGAAGTTGATGCGCTCACCCGACAGGCGCGCATCACGCAGCCCGGCCTGCAGGCGGCCATAACGCATGCTGCCCTCCAGGGTCTGGTAGCGCTGGGTCAGGGACAACTCCGGCTCGTTGCCATCACCCATGCGCAGCTTCCAGGTGCCATTCACGCGCGCCGGCACGATCCACAGCATGGCGCGGCGGCCTTCCACCGTGGAGATCTCGTCCGGGGTCCAGTCCTCCAGATCGAAGGCGTGCGAGACGACGCGCGTGCCCGGCTTGAGGCCCAGCAGCTTGGGCTTCAGCTTGGCGTTGATGCTGGGCAGCAGGTACATGGTGATGACGGTGGCCTTGGACAGATCGGTCTCGAACAGGTCGGCCTTCATGAAGCTGGCCGAAGCCGTCACGCCTTCGCGCTGGGCATTGCGCTGGCTGAGCGTGACCATGTCCGGGTTGTACTCGATGCCCTGCGCCTTGGCGCCGAACTTCTTGGCCGCGGCAATCACGGTGCGGCCGTCACCTGAGCCCAGATCGAACACCACATCATTGGAGGTGGTCTGCGCCATGCGCAGCATGCGCTCGACCAGTTCCTCCGGCGTGGGCACCCAGATCACATCCTTGCCGGCCTGCCCGACCTGCGGGGTGAACTCCTTGGCGTCCTTGGCCGCCTGCCCCGAGGCGGTAAAGGCGGTTCCCAATGCGGCCGCGAAGGCCAGGGCTGCAGCAAAACGTCTGATGATGGTCGAATTCATGTGTCCCCCCTGTTGATTGAAATTAGAGTGCCTAACAATGCGAGGGGATGCATCCCCTCGCGCTCCCCTGAGTCAGGGCGCCTAACGGCAATTCTGTCAGGCGCTCTTACTCTGCCGTTGCGCCGGAAGCCTTGACCACCCGGCCCCACTTGGCGATTTCCGACTTGATGAAGGCGCCGAACTGCTCCGGCGTGCCGGCCACGTCGGCCGAACCCTGCTCGGCGAGCCACTTGGCGACATCCGGGGCCGCCAGGGCCTTACGCATCTCGGCATTGAGCAGGTTGACGATGGGTGCGGGGGTGCCCTTGGGCGCCATCACGCCGTACCAGGCGATGGACTCGTAACCGGGAACGCCGGCCTCGGCCATGGTCGGCACGTCCGGCAGCAAAGGCGAACGCTTGCTGGCCGTCATGGCGATGGCGCGCAGCTTGCCGCCTTTGACCTGGGGCAGCGCCACCAGCATGCTCTCGAAGCCAAAGGGCACCTGGCCGCCGATCAGGTCGGTGATAGCCGGACCGCTGCCCTTGTAGGGCACATGGGTGGCAGGAACGGTGGCCATGAGCTTGAACAGTTCCGCCGACAGGTGCTGAGGCGTGCCGATGCCGGCCGAGGCGTAGGGCAGGCCGTTCGGGTTGGCCTTGAGCAGGCCGATCAGTTCCTTCACCGACTTCGCCTGGAAATTCTGCCCCGACACCAGGATCAGCGGCACCGAGGCTGCATACACGATGGGCACCAGGTCCATGGTCGGGTCATAGGGCAAGGACTTGAACAGGGTCACGTTGATGGCCAGCGGGCCGCTGGCCCCCAGCAAAATGGTGTAGCCATCCCCGGCCGACTTGGCCACCTGGTCGGTGCCGACATTGCCACCGGCGCCGGGCCGCGCCTCGACCAGGAAGGGCTGGCCGAGCGACTGCTGCAGCTTGGTGCCAATCTGGCGGGCCAGGACTTCGGTGGTGCCACCGGGGGCGTAAGGAAAAATGAAACGCACCGGTTTGCTCGGGTAATTCTGGGCGGTGGCGGTGGCGGCGGCCAGGCCAAGCACCAGGCCTGTGCATAGACGAATGATGGGCTTCACGCTTCTGCTCCTCGATTGATGGAACGACAGATCGAATGACCTATGGAACGACCTATGGAACGGCATACGGAACAACGCCAGGGACGGCACGGACTGCGGATATCCGGCTGTCAGCGATGACCAGCCCGACGGCAGAGGATAGCCGCCACGCCCGTTCCCAGCAAGGCCCTGATCGCGCTTCGGTAATGGAACAGCATGTCTTTGCCAAGCGGGGGGTTCCGGGTGAAAATGCGCTGCCCGCAGCAGAAACAAAGAAACAACAAGCCGGGCTTGCACACAGGCCGCACAGAACAGAACGCACAACAACCGGACATGGCGGACATGCACCGCGATGCGATGCCGCCGGGGCGGGATTCCAAGGGGGATGCATGAAGCTGTTGCTCGCACTGTCTCGTCTCATCGACAAGCTGAATGACCTGGTGGGACGGACCATTTCCTGGCTCATCCTGCTGGCCGTGCTGATCAGCACCGGCAATGCCATCATCCGCTATTCGCTCAATGCCAGTTCCAATGCCTGGCTGGAAATACAGTGGTATCTGTTCTCGGCGGTGTTCCTCTACGGCGCGGGCTACACCCTGCTCCACAACAAGCATGTGCGCATCGACGTGGTCTCCTCCCGGCTGTCACGACGCGCACAGACGTGGATCGACATTTTGGGCACGCTGTTCTTCCTCTTGCCCATGGCCATCACGATCATGTGGCTGTCCTGGCCGGTGTTCGTCGCCGCCTACGAGCGCCATGAGATCTCCGGCAATGCCGGCGGCCTTGTGATCTGGCCGGCACGCCTGATGGTGCCCACTGGCTTCCTGCTGCTGGTGCTGCAGGGCCTGTCCGAACTGATCAAGCGCGTCGCCTTTCTGATGAACATGGGCCCCGATCCGTTGCACACGGCAGAGGCCCCCAGCGAAGAGGAACTGCTGGCCGCCGAGATCCGCCGCCAGCGGGAGGAGCCAGCATGAGCGCCTTCCTGATGCAGAACATGGCGCCGCTGATGTTCGTGGCGTTGATCGTCGTCATGCTGCTGGGCTACCCGGTCGCCTTCTCCCTCGCCGCAGTCGGCATTTTCTTCGGACTGCTGGGCATCCAGCTGGGCATGCTGGAGTTCTCCCTGCTGCAGGCACTGCCCGAACGGGTGTGGGGCGTGATGTCCAACGACACCTTGCTCGCCGTGCCCTTTTTCACCTTCATGGGGCTGATACTTGAACGCAGCGGCATGGCCGAGGACCTGCTCGACACCATCGGCCAGCTGTTCGGGCCGCTGCGCGGTGGCCTGGCGATTGCCGTCATCCTGGTGGGGGCGCTGCTCGCCGCGACCACCGGCGTGGTCGCGGCATCGGTCATTTCCATGGGCCTCATCTCGCTGCCCATCATGCTGCGCTACGGCTATGACCGGCGCGTGGCCAGCGGCGTGATCGCGGCATCCGGAACCCTCGCCCAGATCATTCCGCCGTCGCTGGTGTTGATCATCATGGCCGACCAGCTGGGACGCTCCGTGGGTGACATGTATGCGGGCGCCTTCCTGCCCGGCCTGGTGCTCACCGGCTTCTATCTGATCTACATCGTCGGCATCGCGCTGCTGCGCCCGGAATGGGTGCCGGCGCTGCCGCCGGAATCGCGCACCCTCTGCGAGCCCGACGGCTCCAGCGGCGTGACCTCGCTGGCAGTCCTGTTCGTGATCTCCGTGGCTGCCGCAGTGGCTTTTGCCCACTATCGGTATCCGGAAGGCCCCACCGATGTCATGCTGGTGGTCTCGACCTCGGTCGGCGCCGCCGTGGCCTTTACCGCCTCGGTGCTGAACAGCGTCTTCAGGCTCGGGTTGCTGTCACGCATTGCAGTGCGCGTCACCTTCGTGCTGATCCCGCCGCTGGGCCTGATCTTCCTTGTTCTTGGCACCATCTTCCTGGGTGTGGCCACGCCCACCGAAGGCGGCGCCATGGGCGCCAGCGGCGCCCTGGCGATGGCCCTGGCCAGGCGGCGACTGTCACTCGACCTGATGAAACAAGCGATGGACTCCACCGCCAGGTTGACCACCTTCGTGGTGTTCATCCTCATCGGCGCGCGTGTCTTCAGCCTGACCTTCTATGGGGTGGACGGACATATCTGGGTGGAGCACCTCTTGACCAGCCTGCCGGGCGGACAGCTGGGCTTTCTCATCGTGGTGAACATCCTCATCTTCGTGCTGGCCTTCTTCCTCGATTTCTTCGAGCTTGCCTTCATCATCGTGCCGCTGGTCGGCCCGGTGGCGGACAAGCTGGGCATCGACCTGGTGTGGTTCGGCGTGCTGCTGGCGGTGAACATGCAGACCTCGTTCATGCACCCGCCCTTCGGCTTCGCGCTGTTCTACCTGCGCAGCGTCGCCCCCGGCAAGGAGTACCTGGACCGGATCTCGAAGAAGGTGATCGCTCCGGTCACCACAGCGCAGATCTATTGGGGCGCCGTACCCTTTGTCTGCATACAGGTGATCATGGTGGCGCTGATCATCGCCTTCCCGGATCTGGTATCGGGCGGCATCAGCAAGAAGCAGGACATCAACACCGACCAGATCACCATCGAGGTGCCCATGGACCAGGCGCATGAAAGCGGGGAAGAACAGACCGGCCAGGATGCCGGCTCACCGCCCGACGCGGGATCGTCGCCTGACACTCAGCCTGGCTCAGGCGGTGGCGATGACGCCATCAGCAAGGCACTGGAAGCCGGCAGTGCCGCACCGGGCAAGGATGCCGGCCGGGCCACTGGAACGGACAAGTACGCGCCTCGCTGAAAGCCGCGTCCGCCGGCGACAGACATGAAAAACCCCGCCGCAGCGGGGTTTTTCTTGGGCACGGCGCCTGGCCTTCAGGCGCCGGTGCCGCATCGGCCTGCTGGTCAGCCTACTTCTTGGCTTCGCCAGCCTTGGCAGCCGGCGCTGCGCTCTTTGCCGGCGCCGCCTTGCCGGCCGGTGCGCGCTGCATCGCACGCTGGTTGCGGATCATGAAGTTGTCGAAGCGATTTTCCGCGACCTGGAACCACTGGATCTGGTCACTGCGGAACGCCTTCCACGCGTCATAGATCTTCTTGAACTTGGCGTTCTTGGAAGCGATTTCCTCGTAGGTCTCCTGGGTGGCCTTGAAGCAGGCGTCCAGCACCGAATCAGGGAAAGGCCGCAACTGCACGCCATTGGCGATCAGCTTTTTCAGCGCCACCGGATTGTTGGCGTCGTACTTGGCCAGCATGTCCACATTGGCTTCATGGCAGGCCGCCTCCAGGATGGCCTGGTATTCCTTGGGCAGCGCCTCCCAGGCCTTGATGTTGACGAACAGGTCCAGTTCGGGACCGCCCTCCCACCAGCCGGGGTAGTAGTAGAACTTGGCGACCTTGTAGAAGCCGAGCTTCTCGTCGTCGTAAGGCCCGACCCACTCGGCGGCGTCGATGGTGCCTTTTTCGAGCGCTGGATAGATGTCGCCGCCGGCAATCTGCTGCGGCACCACGCCCAGCTTCTGCAGGGGCAGGCCGCCAGTGCCGCCGATGCGCATCTTCAATCCCTTGAGATCGGCGACCGAGCGGATCTCCTTGCGATACCAGCCGCCCATCTGCACACCGGTATTACCAGCGGGAAAATTGATGATGTTGTACTCGCGCAGGAATTCACGCATCAGCTGCAAGCCGCCGCCATGGTACATCCAGGCGTTCTGCTGGCGCGCATTCAGGCCGAAGGGCAGCGCACAGGCCAGCGCAAAGGTGGGATCCTTGCCGAAGAAATAATAGGGTGCGGTGTGGGCGCACTCGACCGTGCCGTTCTGCACCGCCGAATCCACCGACAGGGCCGGCACGATTTCGCCCCCGGCGAATACCCGGATCTGGAACTTGCCGCCGGTGGCTGCGGCCACGCGCTTGGATATGGTCTCAGCGCCGCCGAAGATCGTATCCAGGCTCTTGGGGAAACTCGAAGCCAGCCGCCAGTTGACAGTGGGTGCAGAAACAGTCTGGGCAATCACCGGAGCGGCTGCGGCGCTGGCAGCAAGCCCGGCACCGGCCTTCTTCAGAAATGAGCGTCTTTCCATTTAACCCTCCTCAGGGACAGTTCTTGTCATGGGATGAACAGCGGGGCTATTGTAGGACTGATCCGGCCCGGGCACGTAGATACACGCAGGAGGGCGGAACGCACCCTGAAGAGGTCAGGGGTGGGGGCAGCGCAATTGCGCCCCAAGCCACAGCCTACCGCGGTGGCCCGCAGCGGCTTCGGCTAATTTCCCGCGATGGTCATGTTCTCGATGAGGATGGAGCCGGTGCTGCGCGAGCCGCGCTCGAGCACGTCACTGCCGACGGCAACAATGCCCTTGAACATGTCGCGCAGGTTGCCGGCAATGGTGATTTCCTCCACCGGATAGGCGATCTCGCCGCCTTCCACCCAGTAACCGCTGGCGCCGCGGGAATAGTCGCCGGTGACCAGGTTGATGCCCTGGCCCATCAGTTCGGTAACCAGCAGGCCGCGCCCCATCTTGCGGATCAGGGCTTCGAGATTGTCACTGCCGGGCTTGACGATCAGGTTGTAGTTGCCACCGGAATTGCCGGTGGTCTGCATGCCCAGCTTGCGGGCCGAATAGCTGCCCAGGAAATAACCCTGCAGTTCGCCTGCGCTCACCACGTCACGATCGCGCGTGGCCACGCCGTCGTCGTCGAACCAGGAACTCGCCTGCGCGCGCAGCAGGTGCGGCTTCTCGGCGATGTGCATGATGGGTGAAAACACCTGCTTGCCCAGGCTGTCGAGCAGAAAGCTCGACTTGCGATACAGGCTGCCCCCCGACACCGCCGAGACAAAATGAGAAATCAGCCCGCCCGCCATGGGTGCCTCGAACAGCACCGGCGCCTGCGTCGTGGACATCTTGCGACCGCGCAGCCTGGCCAGCGCGCGGCGTCCGGCGTAGTCGCCCACCACCTCGGGCTTGGGCAGGTCTGCGGCCGAGCGTTGTGAGGCGTACCAGTCATCGCGCTGCATCTGGCCGTCTTCGCCCGCAATCACGGCACAGGCGATGTAATGGCGTGAACTGGGGAAGCCAGCCATGAAGCCATGGCTGTTGGCCAGCACGAACTGCGACTGCTGGCAGGACACGCTGGCCCCCTCGGAATTGACGATGCGCGGATCCAGCCGGAAGGCCGCCGCCTCGCATTCGCGTGAAAGGGTGATGGCCTGTTCCACCGACAGATCCCAGGGATGGAACAGGTCCAGGTCGCGCTTCGCCGTGGCCGGCGCGATCAGGGCGGCATCGACCAGGCCGGCACAGCCATCCTCGGCGGTGAAGCGCGCAATGGTGAGCGCCTTGGCCACGGTGTCGCGTATGGCCTGGGCCGAGTAATCGGAACTGCTGGCATGGCCTTTCTTCTGACCGACATAGACGGTGACGCTCACCCCCTTGTCGCGGTTGTATTCAATGTTCTCGACTTCGTTGCGCCGCACGCTGACGGTCTGCCCGTAGCCTTCGGACACATCCGCTTCACAGGCGGTGGCGCCCTGCTCGCGCGCCAGGCGGAGCACGTCCGAAGCTATCGATTCCAGCGTGAACAGAGGCTGGGTGAAACGCGCGGTCTGGTGGGGGTTCTGGGCCATGTGGGGCGTTGGGTGCCGGGGAAAAGCCGGTATCATAACAGCCGCACACTACTACCTTTCCCCCTTCAGCCAGTCCCTTCCAGGGACGGCTTCACCCCTCACAGGTTCCAGGCCCCGCGCCCATGCAAGAAGATGAAACGATCACGCCGGTCAGCAAGACCCGGCGCAAGAAGGAAATGCACGACCTGCAGGCACTGGGGGAACGGCTGACCGAACTCAACCGCACCCAGCTCGACAGTCTGTCACTGCCGGAAAGCCTGCTCGATGCAGTGCTCGATGCGCACCCCATCACGCGCCACGAGGCGCGACGGCGCCACATGCAGTTCATCGGCAAGCTGATGCGCAACATCGATCCGGAGCCCATCCGCGAAAGAATCGCCGAGTGGGACGGCCAGTCGAGTAGCGCCACGGCAGAACAGCACCGGCTGGAACGCTGGCGCGAACGGCTGATCGAAGAGGAAGGTGCGCTGGCCGAGTACATCGAGTACTGCCGCAGCCAGGGTGCAGAGCGCGAATCCATCGACATCCAGCACCTGCGCTCGCTGATCCGCCACGTGCGCGAGGACCGCGAACGCGGCACGCCGCAACGCCATTACCGCGAACTGTTCCGTGAACTCAAACGGATTTCCGCGGGCACCCCGCGTGGCGGGGCCACGGCCCAGGACGCGGCGGACCAGGAGGAAGAGGCCCCCGAAGATGATCCCTCCGGCGAGGAAGGCAAAGCATGAACGATGAATTGCTGATCGGCCTGGTGTCCATCAGCGACCGCGCCTCGGCCGGCGTCTATCGCGATGAAGGCATACCGGCACTGCAGGACTTCTTCACGCGCGCCCTGGCCACGCCCTGGCGCATGGAATCACGGCTGGTGAGCGATGAGCAGCAGCAGATCGAGACCACGCTGGTGCAACTGGTGGACGGCGCCGGCTGTCACCTGGTGCTGACCACCGGCGGCACCGGCCCGGCGCGCCGCGACGTCACCCCCGAGGCGACGCTGGCCGTCGCCGACAAGGTGATGCCCGGCTTTGGCGAACAGATGCGCCGCATCAGCCTGGAATTCGTGCCCACCGCCATCCTGTCGCGCCAGGTGGCCGTGATCCGCAAGAACACCCTCATCATCAACCTGCCCGGCCAGCCCAAGTCCATCCGGGAAACCCTCGAAGGCCTGAAGGACGCCGAAGGCAAGACCGTGGTCCCCGGCATCTTCGCCGCCGTCCCCTATTGCATCGACCTGATCGGCGGCCCTTACATCGAAACCCATGAAGCCGTGATCAAGGCATTTCGGCCGAAGTCGGCGGTAAGACCCAAAGCGTGAGGCGTGAGGCGTGAGGGGGCAAATCCGTGAGGGGGTAAGGAGTGAGGAGTGAGGAGTAGAACCGGCTGCTCGCTCAACATTCCGTCTGATTCGAACCGCTGCAGTCTGCTGACTCATCGAAACAACGCGCCGCCAGCACACCACCACGCCTCACGCCTCACGCCTCACGCCTCACGCCTCACGCCTCACCCCTCACCCCTCTTAAGAAACACAATCTATCACATTGAATAGCGGCGTAATTTTATGCGGCTTGAGGAATCGGGACGAGTTGCATGCCAAGCTTTTCGGCACGCTTGGTGAGGTGGTGCATGACGCGCTGTCGGTAGCGTTCCTCGTAGTAGTCCT
>CANJJT010000087.1:0-18451 GCA_947474715.1 Betaproteobacteria bacterium | reverse complement strand
CAGGGAGAGGATGTCTCCCTGTATCGGGAGGGTGGTTTTGTCGACCTGTGCCGGGGGCCGCACGTTCCCTCCACGGGGAAGCTGAAGGTATTCAAGCTGATGAAGGTTGCCGGTGCCTACTGGCGCGGCGACTCCAGGAACGAGATGCTGCAGCGTATCTATGGAACGGCCTGGTCAAAAAAGGAGGATCAGGAGGCCTACCTCCACATGCTGGAGGAGGCCGAGAAGCGTGACCATCGACGGCTTGCCACCCAGCTGGACCTGTTCCACTTTCAGGAAGAGGCTCCGGGCATGGTGTTCTGGCATCCCAAGGGCTGGGCCATGTGGCAGGTGATCGAGCAGTACCTGCGCCAGGTCTATCGGGATAACGGCTATCAGGAAGTCCGTTGCCCGCAGATTCTCGATAGGAGCCTGTGGGAGCGCTCAGGCCACTGGGAGAATTACAAGGAGAACATGTTTACTACGGCCTCGGAGAATCGCGATTACGCGATCAAGCCAATGAACTGTCCCGGCCATGTGCAGATATTCAACAAGGGCCTGCGCAGCTATCGTGACCTGCCGCTGCGCTACGGCGAGTTCGGGTCCTGCCATCGCAATGAGCCCTCAGGTTCGCTTCACGGCATCATGCGTATCCGCGGATTCACTCAGGATGACGGCCATGTTTTCTGCACCGAAGAGCAGATCCAGCCGGAAGTGGCGGACTTCATCTCGCTGCTGCAAAAGGTGTATTCCCACTTCGGTTTCTCCGACATCCTCTACAAGCTCTCCACGCGTCCGGTCAAGCGGGTGGGATCGGACGCCAGCTGGGACAAGGCCGAGGCGGCGTTATCCCATGCGCTGGATGCGGCCGGTGTGCCCTGGGAGGAGCTGAAGGGTGAAGGCGCATTTTATGGCCCGAAAATCGAATTTTCCCTCAAGGATTCAATAGGCAGGGTGTGGCAGTGCGGCACCATACAAGTGGACTTTTCCATGCCTGAGCGGCTGGGCGCCGAGTATGTGGCCGAGGACAACACCCGCAAGATTCCCGTGATGCTGCACCGGGCCATCCTGGGATCGCTGGAGCGGTTCATCGGCATCCTCCTGGAGAACTATGCCGGAGCCCTGCCAGCATGGCTTGCACCGGTGCAGGCGGTGGTGCTGAATATCTCGGAAGGGCAGTCCGGATATGCCACCGATGTGCTTGTCCGGCTCCGTGCCGCCGGCCTGCGTGTCGAATCGGACTTGAGAAATGAGAAAATAACCTATAAAATTCGAGAACATAGCATGCAAAAGCTGCCTTACCTTTTGGTCGTAGGCGACAAGGAGAAGGCAGCCGACCAGGTGGCCGTACGTGCCCGCGGCGGTGAGGATCTGGGCCAGATGTCCGTGGCCGAGTTCACCGCACACCTCCTGCAGGAGGCTGCAGCGGGTCGGGCGGCTTAATTTTTTACTTTTAAGAGGTTACTGAACATCGCCACTGAAAGAGATAAGTCGCAGCGCCTGAATGGAGAGATCACTGCGCCGGAAGTTCGGTTGGTGGGGCAGGAAGGTGAGCAACTCGGGATAGTGCCCATTTCGGAAGCCATGAAAATGGCTGAAGAAGCCGAAGTGGATCTGGTGGAAATCGCGCCGACTGCGCAGCCGCCCGTGTGCAAGCTCATGGATTTCGGCAAGTTCAAATATCGTGAAGCCAAAAAGGCGCACGAGACCAAGCTGAAACAGAAGCAGGTCCAGGTGAAGGAAGTCAAATTCCGGCCAGGAACTGATGAAGGCGACTACCAGATCAAGTTGCGCAACCTGATCAAGTTTCTTGACGAAGGCGACAAGGCGAAGGTGACCTTGCGGTACCGTGGGCGCGAGATGGCCCACCAGGAATTCGGTTACCGGCTGATAGAAAGGGTCAGGAATGACCTGGAGGTCTACAGTACGGTGGAGCAGTTTCCAAAGATGGAAGGCCGGCAGCTTGTCATGGTGCTGGCACCGAAGAAGGGCAAGAAGGTAGAAGTTGTAAGCAGTAGTAGTCCAGCCCGCCCGGCCCCCTAGGGGTGCAGGGCAAACAAGTCGTGACGAGGTCTGAAAGCGCTCCCGAAGGGGGCCACCCGGCGCGATGTCAAAACGGAGGCATTTCATGCCCAAGATGAAGACCAAGAAAAGCGCTGCCAAGCGCTTTACGGTTCAGGGGAGCGGCGGTATCAAGCGTTCCAGGGCGTTCTTGCGCCACATCCTGACCAAGAAGACTACCAAGCGAAAGCGTCATCTGCGCGGCACCCAGCAGATCGATGCGTCCAATATGCGCTCCGTGCGCGCCATGCTGCCTTACGCTTAAGGGGAACAGACCATGCCTCGAGTGAAACGCGGCGTAATAGCTCACGCCAAGCACAAGAAAGTCATAGACGCCGCCAAGGGATTCCGCGGTCGTCGCGGCAACGTATTCCGCGTCGCCAAGGAAGCGGTGATGAAGGCGGGGCAGTATGCCTACCGCGACCGTCGCCAGCGCAAGCGCCAGTTCCGCGTCCTGTGGATCGCCCGGATCAATGCGGCGGCCCGCGAACTTGGTCTCACCTACAGCGTGCTGATGAATGGACTGAAGCGCGCCGAGATCGAAGTGGACCGCAAGGTTCTGGCTGATCTGGCCGTCATGGACAAGGCGGCATTTGCCGTCATCGTCAACCAGGCAAAGGCCAAGCTCGGCTCCGTCTGATAGCACTAGTCCGCCTTCCTCTCCGGAGGGCGGACCTTTCCTGCAATTTTCCCGTCACCGCAGCACCCGGACTCCCCTTATCCCATGATGGACGATCTGGAAGCGCTCGTCGCCAAGGCGACTGCCGAGTTCGCAGGCACGCAGGATGCGAGCGAACTGGAGCGCATCAAGGCGGCCTATCTGGGCAAGACCGGCTCCATCACCGAAGCACTCAAGGGTCTCGGAAAACTGCCTCCAGATGAGCGTAAGCAGGCCGGTGCCCGCATCAATACTGCCAAGAACCAGATTGAAGGGGCTCTGGCTACGCGCCGTTCCGCCATTGCCCAGGCAACGCTCGATGCACGGCTGGCTGAAGAAGCCATTGATGTCACGCTGCCAGGGCGCCGTCGTACTGGTGGCGGGATACACCCGGTGATCCGAACCTGGCGCCGCATCGAGACCATATTCGCCTCCATCGGCTTCGACGTGGCTGATGGCCCCGAAATCGAGAACGACTGGTACAACTTCACCGCCTTGAACAATCCGGAGAGTCATCCGGCGCGCTCGATGCAGGACACCTTCTACGTCGACATGAAGGACCGCAACGGACTCAATCTGCTGTTGCGCACCCATACCAGCCCGATGCAGGTGCGCTATGCCCGACAGCACAAGCCGCCGATCCGCGTGATTGCACCCGGACGGACTTACCGTGTCGATTCGGACGCCACCCATTCGCCCATGTTCCACCAGGTCGAGGGACTGTGGATAGATGAGGACATCAGTTTTGCCGACCTCAAGGGTGTCTATACTGACTTTCTTCGCCGATTTTTCGAATCCGATGACCTGCAGGTGCGTTTCCGGCCTTCGTTTTTCCCGTTCACAGAGCCGTCAGCCGAGATTGACATGATGTTCACCTCCGGGCCCAACAAGGGGCGATGGCTGGAGATATCCGGGGCCGGACAGGTGCATCCAGCCGTGGTACGCAATTACGGCCTGGATCCGGAGCGGCATGTGGGATTTGCCTTTGGTTCCGGCCTCGAGCGGTTGACCATGCTGCGCTATGGCATCGACGATCTGCGCCTGTTTTTCGATGGCGATCTCCGTTTTCTGCGACAGTTCGCCTGAAGTCCAAAATACATGCAATTTTCAGAACGCTGGCTGCGCCAACTCGTCAATCCCCCCATCAGCTCCGATGAGCTGGCGCATCTGCTCACGATGTCCGGCCTGGAGGTGGAGGGGTGCGAACCGGTTGCACCGCCTTTTTCAGGTGTCGTGGTGGCGCACGTCCTCAGCGTCGAGCACCATCCCAATGCCGATCGTCTCAGCGTATGCAGCGTGGATGTTGGCGGTCCTGCACCCCTTGGCATTGTCTGCGGTGCACCCAACGTCGCAGCCGGCATCAAGGTGCCCTGTGCGATGGTCGGGGCGCAGTTGCCCGGGGAGTCGGCAGACAAGCCCTTCCTGATCAAGGCCGCCAGTATGCGCGGGGTGGAAAGCAGCGGAATGCTGTGTTCCGCTCGCGAACTGGGCCTCTCGACCGACCACAGCGGGCTGCTCCATCTGCCCGAGACTGCCCAGGTGGGCAGCAGCGTGCGGGATGTCCTCGCGCTCGATGACCGCATATTCACCATCAAACTCACTCCGAACAGGGCGGACTGCCTGTCGCTACTCGGGGTGGCGCGCGAAGTGGCTGCGCTGACCGGAGCGCCATTATTGGCGCCAGCGGTTGAGCCGGTGGCGCCGGCCAGCGATGCACGTCATCCGTTTGCCATTGGCGACGCGCGTGGATGCGGTCGCTTCACCGGTCGGGTCATCCGCAATGTGAATGCTGCCGCACTGACGCCCGACTGGATGAAGGAGCGGCTGGAGCGCGCCGGGCAGCGTCCGATTTCCGCGCTGGTGGATGTCACCAACTACGTCATGCTCGAACTGGGCCGGCCATTGCACGTGTATGACCTTGACAAGCTACAGGGCGAGGTCGGTGTGCGCTTCGGCCGGAAAGGCGAAAGCCTGAAGCTGCTCAATGAGCAGACCGTCGAGCTCGACGAGGGCGTACTGTGCATCACCGACCGTTCCGGCCCCATAGGCCTGGCAGGCATCATGGGCGGTGACTCGACCAAGGCCGAAACGACCACCGGCAACATCTTCCTTGAGTCTGCGTTCTTCTTTCCCGCCGTGATAGCGGGACGGGCACGCCGATTCAACTTTTCCAGCGATGCGTCACATCGTTTCGAGCGGGGTGTGGATTTTGCCAACAATGTCCAGGGCATCGAGCGCGCCACGCGGCTGATACTGGACATCTGCGGCGGCGAGGCGGGACCGACCGAGGACCGGCAGGCGACCTTGCCGCAACGGCCGCCTGTGCGCATGCGGGTGCGCCGTGCGCAGAAAATCATAGGTGTCGCCATCCCCGTGGACGAGATGGCATCGATCTTTGCCCGGCTGGGACTTGCAGCGGCACGGGAGGGCAGCGGAGAAGATGGGGCCTTCCTCATCACGCCACCCTCATGGCGCTTCGACATTGAAATAGAGGAAGATCTGATCGAGGAGATCGCCCGGGTCTACGGCTTCGATCGTATTCCGGCGAATCCGCCCACGGCCCTGGCCGTGATGCATGCTCCCCGTGAAGCCAGTCGCGGTCTGCATCAACTGCGCGAGCGCCTGGCGGCCGGCGGATTCCAGGAGGTCATCAATTTTAGTTTCGTGGAATCCGATTGGGAGTCTGATCTGGCCGGCAATCCGGCTCCGATCTCCCTGCTCAATCCCATCGCAAGCCAGCAGTCGGTGATGCGCACTTCGCTGGCAGGCGGTCTGGTGGCCAACCTGCGCTACAACCTGTCGCGCCGGCTTGATCGCGTGCGCATCTTCGAGGTGGGACGGGTGTTCCTGCCGGATGCGCAAAGCGATGATGGGGATCTTGATGTGGCTGGTCTGCGCCAGCCCATGTATATCGCCGGTCTTGCATATGGAAGCGCATGGGATGAACAGTGGGGTGTCCCGACAAGGCAGGTCGATTATTTCGATATCAAGGGAGATGTCGAAGAATTGGTGTCGCCTCTGGCAGTCCGTTTCGAGCGCGCAACCCATCCGGCGCTGCACCCTGGCCGCTCGGCATCGATTGTCATCGGCGATCGCCACGTAGGCTGGGCTGGTGAACTGCACCCGAAATGGCAGCAGAAGTACGAATTGCCTGCTGCGCCCGTGCTTTTCGAGCTCGATGCCACTTCCTTGATGGAAGTTTCCTTGCCGCGCTTTCTGCCGGTGTCGAAGTTTCCTCCAGTGGTGCGGGATCTGGCGGTGGTTGTGCCCGAACATGCCGAGGCAGTGGCCTTGCTCGATGCTTTGCGAGGTCTCCAGCAGCCATTGGTGAAAGACATCTTTTTGTTCGATGTATATCGCGGGAAAGGTATGGCGGATAATGAAAAAAGCCTTGCTTTCCGGATAGTTATGCAAGATACTGATAAAACTCTGACCGACCAGGAAAGCGACCAGGCAATGGCCAATTTGAGCCAGTCCTTGGTGATACGCTTTGGCGCAAGACTGCGCGGATAGAGATCTGTGCGGAGCAGTTGCTCCGGCTGACAACGGAAACGCCCTGGACTCAAGGCGGTTCGAATGCACGCCCCGGGGGGCAAACCAATGCGACGAATCGTGCTTCAGGGGGTTCCCACAGGGGGGACGATGACGCTAACCAAAGCAGAACTTGCGGACATGCTTTTCGAAAAAGTCGGGCTGAATAAGCGCGAGGCCAAGGACATGGTCGAGACTTTTTTCGAGGAAGTCCGACTTGCACTGGAGAACGGAGACTCTGTGAAACTTTCCGGGTTCGGCAATTTCCAGTTGCGTGACAAGCCCCAGCGTCCCGGACGCAACCCCAAGACCGGGGAAGAAATACCGATCACTGCGCGGCGCGTGGTGACATTTCATGCCAGTCAGAAACTGAAGGCATTGGTTGAACAGGCCCATGGATCACCAGGCGATCAGCAGCAAGGATAGCCTGCTGCCCATTCCAGCCAAGCGTTACTTCACGATTGGCGAGGTCAGCGAGTTGTGCGGCGTGAAACCCCATGTACTGCGGTATTGGGAGCAGGAGTTTACCCAACTCAAGCCAGTGAAGCGCAGGGGCAATCGCCGCTATTACCAGCATCATGAGGTCTTGCTGATCCGCCGTATTCGCGATTTGCTGTATGAGCAGGGGTTCACCATCAGCGGTGCGCGTAACCGGCTTGATGATCACTCCGGAAACGGCCGTTCAACCAGCCGCATTGAAAAGGCAGCACCGGCACCGTCGGGGCCCGATCTTTCAGTCTTGCGGGACGAAATCAAATCGGTTCTGGCGCTGTTGCGTAGCTGATCTACCCGGTAAGGTCGGCAGCTTTGTTATAATTCGTAGTTCTCGGGGCGTAGCGCAGCCTGGTAGCGTACCTGCATGGGGTGCAGGTGGTCGGAGGTTCAAATCCTCTCGCCCCGACCAGTTAAATCAGCAAGTTCCTAAAAATGGCAAAGCCAGCTTTAGCTGGCTTTGCCATTTGCGTGACACCTGACGTGACACTTGACCAATGGTCGAACGTCGAATGAATGGTTTCCTCGTCTGATGTATCGCCACTGCTCGACAGTAGGGAGGACCCATACCGCGTGTCATTCACCCATCAAGCCGACTCATCCCCTTCGCACGATGCAAAGCTGTAACTGCGAAACCTCGGAGGGCCGGAACTCAATAATTGATGTCGTGCACTGTGGCTCGTGGATTCGCATCACATGTGGTGTGCTGGGTCAGAGCAAATTGATGCTCATTGGCAAACTCTAGTCAATCAAACGGCTTTCAGTCAGCACTAGTTCGGCGAGCACCAACCCCCATGCGGTACTGTATTCCGGGGATGGGCCATGTATATCGAGGGCCTGGAGCTGTTCGGCGGCCATTGGCAATGGCAATGCTCCCAAGATTCGGCAGTGCGTGCCGTACGCCTCAGCCCTCGTAACACCCCTGCGTCACGCCCGTCCGTCCGCCATCCACCACGATGTTGGCGCCATTGACATAGGCCGACAGGTCCGAGGCGAGAAAGAGCGCCACCCGGGCGACGTCTTCCGGGGTGCCCATGCGCTGCGAGGGCGTCACGGACATGCGGGCCTGATCGACCGGCCTGGCTTCGCCCGGCGCGCGGATGCCGCCGGTGGCGATGGTGTTCACGCGGATGCCGTAGCTGGACAGGTCGTGCGCCATCACATGCGTGAGGGGCACGATGCCGCCCTTGGCCGCGGAGTAGGCGGCAATCGAAGGGTTGCCCAGCATGCTGTCGATCGATCCCTGATGGATGATGGACCCGCCACCGGCCTGCTTCATCAGCGGCAGGAAGTACTTCGAACACAGGAAGGTCGAGGTGAGGTTGCGTCCGATCATTTCCGACCAGGTGTCCTCGGTGGTGTCCTCGAAGGATTGCTTGTCCGCGCGCCCGGCGCAGTTGAACAGGATGTGCACCGCCGGCACGATGCGGCCGCAGGTGAGCGCCGCCTGCTTCACCTGCGCCGCATCGGTGAGGTCGGCATGGATGTAGGGGATGTCCGTGCCATCGATGCTGATCTGGTTCTTTCCCTGCTGGCCGGGCTTGTCATCCACCCAGATCACGCGTGCGCCTTCGCGCAGGAACAGGCTGGCGGTGGCCCGGCCTACGGTGTAGGCATCACCGGCGATCACGGCCGTCCTGCCGATCAGGTTCCTACCCCAGCTTTCAGTTTGCATGATGTGCCCCTGTGCGTTGCGATGGTGTCGGGGCGCCAGTCTATCCCAGCACCTGCAGTGGCTGGCTTGCCGGGTTAACCGCCAATGGTTTCGGCGTGTCAGTCACGCACAGTTCGGGACATGGGAATCCATTGCTCCGTACCACAGCACCACGGGCCACGGTGCCGATATGCGAATTCGCGTTTCATTGGGGGACCTTGCCCGCAGGCATGAAACAATAGTCCCCATGTCCCAGGGCCACGACCAGCCGCCTCCCGCCAGCCGGCAGTACGCCGACGCGTCTTCCGTCACCGCGGCGCAGTTCTGGTTCCTCTTCTCTGCGGTGATGCTGCCCATGTTCATGGCGGCGGCCGACCAGACGCTGATTGCCACGGCCGCGCCGGTGATTGCGGCGGAGTTCGGGCAATTGCACGACACCGCCTGGCTGGCCACGGCCTATCTGCTCACGCATGCGGTGACCATCCCCATCTATGGCCGCCTGGGCGACCGCTATGGCCGGCGCGAGATCCTGTTCGTCAGCATGAGCATCTTTGTGCTGGGTGGTGCAGTGTGCCTGTTTGCGCCCTCCATGGGCTGGTTGATCGCCGGACGCGCCCTGCAGGGACTGGGCGGGGGCGGGCTGATGACGCTGTCGCAGTCCATGATTGCCGAACTGGTGCCAGCGGCGCAGCGGGTGCGCTTCCAGGGCTACTTCGCCATCGTTTTCACCAGCGCCAACATCATCGGGCCGGTGATCGGCGGCATCACCGTGGAGCACGTCAGCTGGCGCTGGCTGTTTGCCATGCAGATCCCGCTGGCGCTGTTTGCCGCCTGGCGTCTGTCGCACCTGCCGCGCGGCCAGGCCAACCCCAAGGCACCCGGCGTCTCCGACCGCATCGGGCTTGCACTCTTTGTCGTGGCGACCGCCATGCTGCTGTTCGCCCTGTCATCGGCCGGGCATCGCTTCCACTGGCTGTCGTGGTGGTCGCTGGCGCTGTTCGGCGGCGCTGCCGTGTTGTGGGCGGTGCTGATCTGGCACGAGCGACGCGTGACCGGCGCCTTCTTTCCGCTGGACCTGCTGCAGATACGCACCATCCGTCTTGGCGCGCTGACCATCGTCGGCAATGCCGCCTGCCGCATCGCCATCATCTTCTATCTGCCGCTCTACCTGCAGTTCGGCCTGCGCATGGAGGCGGGCGCCTCCGGCCTGCTGCTGCTGCCCATCATGTTCGGCATCCTCGCGGGTCAGCAGGCCGGTACGCAACTGGGCGCACGCTGGCAATTGCTGCACATCATGCCCTGCATCGGTATGGCGATCGCTGCGCTCGGGCTGCTTGGACTGGCACTGGCTCCCGACGGGCAATGGATGATCGCCCTGTTCAGCCTGATCCTGGGCGTCGGCCTGGGCCCCGCCATGCCCTGCGTGCAGGTGGTGATCCAGGAAGAGTCCGGCCGCGACCGACTGGGCGCCGTCACTGCGCTCGCCATGCTCTCGCGCAGCATGGGCTCGGGGCTGGGCGTGGCCGCCACGGGGGCGGTGCTCTACAGCCTGCTGCCCGATGTCAGTATCCAGGAACTGATATCGGGCAGTGGCGGCTTCGATCGCGAAGATGTCCTTCAGGCCTTCCACGCGCAGTTCCTCTTCCTCGCCGCCATCGCTGGTTTGGCCACACTGGTGTCCAGCCGGATTCCACGGATACGGATCTAGCGGGCGGCACGGCCGCTGGTGTAAACCCCCTTGTCAAAGGGGGCCGACCCGGCCGTCAGGCCGAGCGGGGGGATTTGGCTGCCTTCGCAAGCTTGCAGGGGAAAAATCCCCCGGCTCGTTCGCTGCGCTCACGAGTCGGCCCCCTTTGACAAGGGGGTAAACCTGTCTGTCCTCGCGCGATGCCGGTAGGGCGAAGCTATTTCGACGTCGTATCCGGCGGCGATGCTGGTGGTGGGGCAGGCGCAGTCGGAGCAGGGGGGGCGGTGGAGGGCGAGGCTGCCCCCTCCGCCCGCGCCTGCACACGCACGCGCTCACCATCCTTCACTGGCGCATCAGCAGGCACCAGCAACTCTCCGCCGGCCAGGCCCTGCAGAATTTCATGCCGCTCGCCGTCGCTGTCTCCCAGCTTCACATCGCGCCGCTCGGCGCGGCCTTCGACAATGGCGAGCACCCAGGGCTGCTGGCTGCTGGCTTCGCGCACGGCGGCGCTTGGCGCGGTGAGCACGCCGCTGCGGCGGCCAGTTTCGATGCGCACCGCCACCTTCACGTCATGCCTGAGCGTGGCCGGTGGCTGGCTGATGGCCAGGCGCACCTCACTGGCGCGGCGCCCTGGATCGACATGCCCGTCGATCCAGGCCACTTCGGCTTGCAGGCGCAGGCTGCCCGCTTCCAGCTTGGCCACCGCCTTCTGCCCCACCTGTATCTGCGGCAGCAACGCCTCGTTGATGGCGAGTTCGATCTCCGCCTCGCCTTCCGGTTCGATGGCCATGAGTTCGCGTCCCGGGGTGACCACTTCGCCGGCGCGCACGGTCACGGCAGTGAGCAGGCCGCTGGCGGGTGCGCGCACCGCCGCTTCGTCCAGGCGTGTCTGCGCTACCAGTATGGTCGAGCGAGCGCGTGCGAGGGCGGCGCGTACGGCGGCTTCCTCGCTGCCATTGATGGCCGGGCGTGCCTGGGCCTGATTGGTGCTCAGGGCGGCTTCGGCGACATCCAGGTTGCGCTGCGCGATATTGACTGCGCCCTGGCTGACAAAGCCCTTGTCCTTCAGATCCTTCGCCCGCTCCAGCTGGCGGCGCGCCTGCAAGACCTGGGCCTCACCCTGCTGCCCCCCGGGCTGTGCGGCGCCGGCACGTGGTTCACGCAGTTGCCGCAGGCGGGCTTCGGCACGCGTGAGTTCAGCCTGCGACTGGTCGAGTAGCACCTGGGCTTCGCCGGCTTCCAGTTCCAGCAGGATGTCCCCGGCATTGACCTGGCTGCCCTGGCTGACCAGCACGCGCGCCACCCGTCCGGAGATGCCCGAGGACACCGACACGCGCTCAGGCAGCACCACGCGGCCATTGGCGGCCACGGTCCGTGCCATGTCGCTGCGCTGTGCTTGCAGCGGGGTGACCGGTGTGCCCAGCAGCAGGTCCTGGAAAAACCAGCCTGCCGCCACCAGGGCCAGCACCGCAAGCGCGAAGCCGGCAAGGCGCTTGCGACGTCGGCTGCGGCGGATGAGGTCGACGAGATCTGTCATGCGGCCTTGCAGGTGATGTCTGAAGGCCCGGTGTGCCAGCGTGGCAGCCGGGTGGGAGAAAGGCCGTCGGCCACCGTGGTGCGTGGCAGCGGCCGGCTGCGAGCTGCTCAGCGCGTCATGCAGCCCAGCGTGGGCGACACATCGAATTGCATTTCGGATAGTGCGGCCACGTCTTCGGCCGTGAAGCCGGGCGCGGTCTCCTCCAGCACGAAGCGCTGGCCGTTCCAGTGGAACAGGGCGATGTCAGTCACCACCCAGGTGACGCAGTTGCGGCCGGTCAGCGGCAGCGTGCAGGCATGTCGCAGCTTGGGCCGGCCCTTGCTGTCCTGATGCTCGAGCACGGCGATCACGGGTGAGCCGCCTGCCACCAGGTCCATGGCGCCGCCGATGCCGCCCAGGTTGGGGATCAACGGCTTGGCCGTGCTCCAGTTGGCGATGCAGGCGTTCTCGTCCACTTCATAGGCGCCCAGGATCACCGCATCGAGGTGGCCGCCGCGCGCCATCTCGAAGGAGGTGACGCTGTCGAAGAAGGAGGCGCCCGGCACCTGGCTCACCAGCGCGCCGCCGGCGTTGAACACGCGCACATCGGCATCCGCACCCTCGACCATGCCGCCATAACCGAGCATGCCGTTCTCGGCATGCAGCAGCACATCGCGGCCCTGCAGGAAGTTGGATACCTGCTCGGGAATGCCCGAGCCGAGGTTGACGTAGCTGCCCTCCTTGATCAGCGCGGCGGCACGCTCGGCGATGCCCAGGCGCGTCAGCGCCGGCTTGCCGTTGTAGCTGCGCGCCTGGTCGGCGGGGCGGCGTGTCGAGAAGCGTGACTTGACGATCATTTCCTGCGTGGTTTTCACCACGCGGGTGACGAAGATGCCCGGCAGGTGCACGCGGTCCGGCGGCAGCTCGCCCGTCTCGACGATCTCGTCCACCTCGGCGATGGTGATCTTCGCGCACTTGCCGAAGGCCACGCTGAGGTTGCGCGTATTGCCCTTGAATTCGAGGTTGCCGGCGCGGTCGGCGCGCCAGGCACGGATGATGGAGAAGTCGGTGGTGATGGCTTTCTCCAGTACATAGGGCTTGCCGTCGAAGTAGCGCACGTCCTTGCCCTCGGCGATGGCGGTGCCGGCACCTGAGGGCGAGTAGAAGGCCGGGATGCCGGCGCCACCGGCGCGCGCTCGCTCGACCAGGATGCCCTGGGGCACCAGCTCGGCTTCCAGTTCACCGGCCAGGATCTGTTCTTCCGAGGCCGTCTTCATGCCCACGCGGAGCGAAAACGACGCGATGACCTTTTTCACCTGGCGGTTGGCCACCAGCAACTGGCCACCGGACACTTCATTGCCGCCGCCCATGGCGGTGGCCACCACGGTGAGTTGCTTCACCCCGGTTTCATGCACCGCCTTGATCAGGTCCACCGGCCAGCAGAACTGCGGGCCGAATCCGCCGATGGCCAGGTGCGCCCCGTTCTTGATGTCACTGACCGCTTCACGGGCCGAATTGCAGACCTTGTCCATGCCGTCTTCCTTTATGAATCGGTGTTTTTGTCTTGTGCTGGTGATGCGGGCACCAGCTCAGCGGTGCAGGATCTCCGGGCCTTCGCTGCCGGCGGTGCGCTCGTACACGCCGTTCTCGGCCTTGCGGTAGGCGGTGAGGCCGGACTTGGCGATGCGGTCATTGCTGACCGCGTATTTGCCGCCCAGGGCGACGCAACTGATCTGGCGCTCGCAGGGCTGCTTGCAGGTGGGACATTCGGTGAGCTTGTCCTCGGCCAGGCGCTGCACCACCTCGAAACGTCCGTGGCACACATCGCACCGGCCCGACAGCGGGGCGTAATCGTAGAGCGGCATGGTGGTTTGTACAGAGGGGTTGGAGAGCGGCCATTTTAGCCGAGCAGGGTGGCGGCCATGGCGGCGTGATCTGCCCGGGGGATGTCGCCGCCATGGGTGTGTCTGGGATAATCAAAGCCTGACCTTCTGCAAGGAATACATGCGGTGTGCGGGCGTTATGTCACCCCCAGTGAAGCCGGACTCGAGCGCCTGTACAACATCGGGCGGCGCAACGGCAAGCAGCTGATGCGCCGCTTCAATGTGGCCCCCACCATGGAGGTGCCAGTGCTGCACCACGAGGCGGGCATGGAGGGTTACACCCTGTCCTCGGCGCGCTGGAGCCTGGTGCCGCACTGGTGGCGCCAGGACAAGCCGCCGCGCTACACCCACAACGCGCGCATCGAGGAAGCCGCCGGCAAGCCGATGTGGCGCGATGCCCTGAAGCACACCCGCTGCCTCATCCCCGCCGAGGGCTGGTACGAATGGCAGGAAGTCGAGCGCCTCGACCCCGCCACCGGTGAAGTGAAAAAGGCCAAGCAGCCGCACTACCTGCAGGCGCCCGACGGGCTCATCGTCTGCTTTGCCGGGCTGATGTCCACCTGGCAGCCACCGGCCAGCGAGGCGGTACCCGAACCCGAACCGGTGCTTACCTGCGCCATGCTCACCACCGATGCCGCGCCTTCGGTGGCCATGGTGCACGATCGCATGCCGGTGGTGCTGTCCTTCGATGCCTATGGCGGCTGGCTGGACCTGGCGCTGCAGGATGCGGTGCAGGCGGTGGCCCTGGCGCGCGGGCATGCGCAGACCGAGTTCCACCACCATGCGGTGAGTCAGCACCTCAACAGCAAGGTCGATGACGAAAGCCTGTGCCAGCCGCTGGCGTCAGAGGTGGACTGACCCGGCCGGGCTATTATTATCAATTAAAAACACTTCTAAGCGTCATCATTGAATATATAGTTTAATTGTGATCAAGCCGTCAGAACAGCCTTGCCCATCACCCGGCGGTGCAGCAAGTCGTTGAGCGCACGCGCCGCGTCCGCCAGCGGATAGCGCTCATGCAGGTGTGGGCAGATCTTGCCCCCGACCAGGTAAGCCATGACGTCCTGGAAGATCACGCCGGCGGCCTGCGGGTCGCGCTTTTGCAGTTCACGGATGGACATGCCCAGAATCGAGATGCGGTTGTGCAGCAGCCAGTCGAGCGGCACCGAGGGCACGCCTGCCGGATAGCCGATGGACAGGAAGCGGCTGTCCCAGGCCATGTTGCGGATCGCCGCCAGTGCGTACGGTCCGCCCACCGGATCCACCACCACGTCCACGCCTTCGCGGCCCGCGCCTTCGCACAGCTTGCGCAGCGCCGCGCCCAGGTCGTCGCGGGCATAGTTGACCAGGTGATCGGCGCCGTGCGCCTTGCACAGGGCCAGCTTCTCGTCGGTGGAGGCGCAGGCGATGACCTTCGCGCCCATCAGCTTGGCCAATTCCACTGCCGCCAGGCCCACCCCGCCCGCGGCGCCCAGCACCACCACCCACTCGCCCGCCTGCAGCCGGGCACGTCCGCGCAGGCCGTAGAGCGCGGTGGCGTAACTGCCGGCGGCGGCCACCGCCAGGGTGAGGTCGGTGCCGGCCGGCAATCGCCGCAGCTGCGAGGCGGTGCAGACGATTTCCTCCGCGCAATTGCCGTTCACGCCCTGGCCCATCACCAGGTCGCCCACCGCGAAACCGGTGACGCCTTCACCGACGGCCTTCACTTCCCCCGCGGCCTCCGCGCCGGGGGAGAAGGGCAGTTGCCGTGGATGCGGGTGGTTGTTGGCAATCACCAGCACATTGGCCATGGACAGCGCCACCGAGTGCACACGCATTACCACCTCGCCGCGGCCGGCCTGCGGCGAGGGCTGCTGTTCCGCGACCAGCACGTCGGGCGTGCCGAATTGTCTGCACATGATGGCGAGCATGAAGGGCCTCCTGGGTTGTCTTGTTGTGGGTTGTTCAGTGCGCCATGGTGTCGCGGCGGGTGGCGACATGATAACCAGTTGGCGCGCGCGCTCCGTCTGGTTTACCCCCTTGTCAAAGGGGGCCGACTCGCGCGCTGCGCGAGCGGGGGGATTTTCATACCGTTGCCTTGCATCTCACCAGTCAATGCCAGATCGATGCCTTGGTTTTTTTCGAGCCGGTCCTATCCGCAAGGCAACAAGCATGCGCAGGGCTCATGCCATGTCGGCAAATGACAATGAAACCAGCCCAGTTGGCCAAAATCCCCCCGCTCGTTCGCTGCGCTCACGCGTCGGCCCCCTTTGACAAGGGGGTAAACCCGGCTGGTCCCCGCCAATCCGCGAAGGACCTTCCTCAGCCCCCGTCAAAGCGTCACGATCAACAGGTACAGCGCCGCCGAAACCAGCGTGGTGAAGGTCAGCACCATGCCGGTGACGCGGAAGCGGAAGTTCTCACGCGCCTGGCTCACCCCCCAGGCATGCGACAGCCGCCCGATGAGCAGTGCCACGCACAGGCCGTGCACCAGCGCGGCACGTGCGCCCTGGCTTTCCACCAGGAAGATGAGCAGCAGGGCGAAGGGCACGTACTCGGCGAAGTTGGCGTGCACGCGCATGGCGCGCAGCATGAGCGGGTTGTCCGCATCGCCCACCGCGATCTGCAGTCGGCGGCGCAGGCCGATGGTGCGCAGGCTGAGGTAGACGAAGATGAGGGCGAACAGGGCGGCGTAGGCGGGCAGGATGCGCATGGCGGTGGGGAGCGTTCCGTGTCGGTGGGAAGGGCAGGGCATTCAGTTTGCCAGAAGCCCCGCGCATGGCCGGCACGCAGTGCGCGCCCCGCATTGACAAGCCCGACGGCCGCTCCTAAGCTGCGCTCCACTTTTGGTAGGACCTTTGACGCCGCTCATGTCGAGGCGTCCCCACCGCGGCTGACATCGCCACCACCGCCACCACCGCCACCACGATCACACACCCCAACGGAGGAATCGCCCATGGACATCGTTTTCGACAAGCAGGCCGATGGCATTGCCACCATCACCCTCAACCGGCCCGACAAGCTGAACGCCTTCACCCATGAAATGATCGACCACTGGGCGGCTTATGTTGCCGATGCCGCGAAGGACCCGGCGGTGAAGGTCGTCGTGCTGCGCGGCACTGGACGGGGCTTCTGCGTCGGTGCCGATGCCGACGAGATGAGCACCCGCGGCCGGCTGGAGCCGCTGGAGCGGCGTGATTTCCTGTGGGGCCACATCCACCAGATCGCCCTCAACATCGAGCGCATGGACAAGCCGCTGATCGGCAGCATCAATGGCCTGGCACGCGGCGCAGGCTGCGACATGGCGCTGATGTGCGACCTGCGCATCGCCTCGAAGTCGGCCTCCTTTGCCTGGAGCTACATCAACCTCAACCTCATCGCCGGCGACGGTGGCACCTACTACCTGCCGCGCATCATCGGCATGCCGCGCGCGCTGGAGCTGTTCTGGACCGGGCGCGCCGTGGCGGCCGAGGAAGCCGACCGCATCGGTCTGGTCAACCGCGTGGTGGCCGATGAAGACCTCGAGGCCGAGACCATGAGTCTGGCGGCCGCGATCGCCGCGCAGCCCGCGGACGCCGTGCGCATGTACAAGCGCGTGGCCTACCAGGGTGAGAACCAGTCGCTCTACTCGCACCTGGACATGATCGCCTCGCACATGGCCACCCTGCGCGGCTCGCCGGAGAACCTGCGCCGCATCGACCAGTTCCGCGACGAACGCCGGCTGGCGCGCGAGAAAAAGGGCGGTCAGGGCTGAGCGCGCTCAAGTCCGGCAGTTTTCGGCAGTAGTCTGTGGTGTTCCTCCCGCGGTCGGTTGATGCGAAGCGGGCGGGGCAAGCCGCTATGGCTCAGGGCTTATCGACTCCAGCGGGCTTGCGCCACACGCTGGCCAGCCACGGCTGCTGTTCGCGCGGCAGGCCGGGCGGCCGGTAGTAGTGTTCCAGTTCAACGAAGCCCACGGCGGTCAGGTAGCGCCGCCAGGCGTCCAGGTCGTGCCAGGCCCCGTAACGCTCCTGGTTCCAGCCTTCTTCATTCTGGCCGCGCGGATTGGAGGTGAAGAGCACGCCGCCGGGCCGCAGCGCCGCGTGCAGCTCACCCAGCACCCGCGGCAGCTCGCGCCCTGGCACGTGAAACAGCGAGGCATTGGCAAAGATGCCGTCGAAGCTTCCGGCCGGCAGGTCGAGCGCCAGGAAATCCTGCTGCAGCACCTCGCAGCCGCCGTGCGCGCGTGCCATTGCGGCCAACTGCGCTGAACCCTCCAGCCCCACCGGCGCGTGCCCCAGCGCGCGAAACGCCGCCATGTCCCGCCCCGGCCCGCAGCCAAAATCCAGGATGCGCAAGGGCGCTGTGTCCGGCAGGTGCCGCAGCAGGGCCTCGATGTTCTGCTTCACATCATGAACGCGCGTGCCCTCCCAGAACGAAGCGGCATTGCGGTTGTAATGGTCGAGCGTGCGGCCGGTGATGAGGGCGAGATCGGGCGGGAGGGGCTGGGGCATGGCGGTCTTCCGTGCTGCGGGGTTTGCGGTGTGGCGCGGCGGATGATACTCATCCCTTGGATCGTGGCCACTGGTTATACCCAATTGATGGGTCGTTGGAACGGTGGAACATTATCAATTCAACTTCTTTTCTGTTCACTTCCTGATCCGATGCCACTCTGGATTCCCAAAGGATTTCCTTTCGAATCGTAAAGTCACGTTGCTGATCTGGAGTGAAATCTTTTTGGATCAGCTGACTGTTTGCGCTTCCGAAGTAGTTGAGTGTCCCTGTCAGATCTTTGCCGATATAAATCTTTCCATTTGGGTAGGTGATTCGGTAAATGACCTTCATGTTCAGACCAAGCCCTTAGTGTCGATTCGCCAACGATAAACAGGTACCCGAAAAGACGACTGCACAGTCACCCCTCGATAGTCCGCCCTGAATAATTTCTAACCTACTGATTATTTGTAGAAAGAATGCAATTTCGTGTCATCGGATCTGCAAGAAAATCGTTAATCGATTTGAATCTCTTGCAAAT
>CANJJT010000086.1:0-19294 GCA_947474715.1 Betaproteobacteria bacterium | reverse complement strand
TCCGTTCGGGGCTGGTTCGGCCACGGACATCACGGCACGGCAACTTGAGCCTGCCATGACCCGTTCGCTGGGCCAACCGGTAATCATCGAGAACCGTGCTGGTGCGGTGGGAATGATAGGTGCAGAGGTGGTCAAACGCGCCAAACCCGACGGCTACACCATGCTGTACACCGCCGCATCGCACTCGATCCAGGCGGTCATGCGGCCCAAATCGCTCCCCTTCGACGTGGTTCGCGATTTCACGATGGTGGGACGTGCCTACACCTCGTCGGGCATGATTGCCGTGAATCCATCGGTGCCAGCCCGTAACCTCAAGGAATTGATCGAGTACTCGAAGACGCTTCCGGGAGGTTTGAACTTTGCTGCAGGCGGGGTCGGCAGTTCCCACCACCTGCAGGGCGAGGCATTGAAGGTCAAGGGTGCCAATGTCGCTCTGGTTTCGTACGTGAAGATCGCCCAGGGAATTTCGGATACGGTAGGCGGACACGTACCCATGATCGTTTATGCGACCGCCTCACTGGCGCCTCATGCCAGGAGCGGACGGCTTCGCGCGATCGCGGTGAATTCCGAGAAGCGCCAGCCGGCACTGCCCGACGTTCCCACCATCAACGAGCAGGGCTTCAAGGGAACCGGAGCCGGAGGCTGGAATGGCATGATGGGACCGGTTGGTATCCCACAGCCCATTCGAGCCCGCTTATACGCGGCGCTGGTGGCCGCTGTCAGTGATCCCCAGGTAGCCAAGGCGGCCGCCTCGGCGGGCCTGGAGGAGGGGCTGCTACCGGGCGACGAATTCCGTACCTTTCTGGAATACGACATTTCCATGTGGAGCGAGGTCGTCAAGCACGCGAAGTTACCGCTGGATCAAAAGCCTGAAGAGTGACGCCGCCAGGGCTGGCGGAATCGCCTGTCCGCGCCGGGAAGGGCTGCGGAATTCCGCAGCTCAGTATCCCTGACTGCTTGCTCGCGCGCCGCTGAACCGGCAACTCCAACGACCGCTTTACCCCGGTAACAACGCAAAAGGATGGCGCCTATGGTGCGGATACCACTGGTCACACCGAATGATCTGACGCCCGAGCAGCGTCCTGTGTATGACCGGATTTTTCACGGGCTGGGCTCGCCGCTGGTAGGGCCGCTGCGCGCGGTGTTGCATATCCCCGAGCTTGCTGACCGATGGCAGAACCTGGGCCAGTATTGGCAGCACCACACCGTGTTGACGCCCCGGCAGAAGGAGGTGGCGGTGCTGGTGACGGCCAGACACTGGAATGCCCAGATCGAATGGTTTCAGCACGAACAGCGTGCGCACAAGGCCGGCCTCGATCGGGATGTGATCGAAGCCATCCGCACCGGGCACCCCCCGGTCTTTGCCGATAGCGGGGAACAATGCGTCTACGAGTACGCGCGCGAACTGCATGCTCAGGGCCAGGTGTCGCAGGGGACCTACACGGCCACGCTGGAGGCCCTGGGCAGGGACGGCGTGGTGGACCTTACAGCGCTTCTCGGCTTCTACACCATGGTGTCCATGATGCTCAATGCGCACGGCATTCCCATGCTGGATGACGTGCCATCGCCGCTGGCCGTGGCCGATGAATACAGATTTACGGCGCTTCCACCTGCCGCAGCCAAGACCAGTACAGCCCAGGAAAAAAAAGTCGGAGAGATGTAGATGAAGCAACCCATGGACGGCATCACCGTCGTCGACCTTACCCAGATATTCAACGGCCCTTACGCGACTTTTCTCATGGCCATGGCCGGCGCAGAGGTCATCAAGATCGAACCGCCCGAAGGCGAACACCTGCGCAAACGCCAGGGCTCTGCCAAGGGTGCTGCCATGCCCTTTGCCATGCTCAATGCCAACAAGAAGTCCGTGACGCTGAACCTCAAGACAGAAGCAGGCAAGCAGGCCTTGATCGGGCTTGCCCAGAAGGCCGATGTGCTGGTGGAGAACTTCGCTCCTGGTGTGATGGATCGCCTGGGGCTGGGCGCGAAAGTCCTGCAGGAACTGAACCCGCGGCTCATCTATGCCAGCAGCACCGGCTATGGTGGCGCGGGGCCCTATCGCGACTATCCGGCAATGGATCTGGCGGTGCAGGCGATGTCAGGCTTGATGGAGACCACGGGCTTTCCGGAGAATCCTCCCGTGAAGGCAGGTGCCACGGTATGCGATTTTGCCGCCGGCACGCATTTGTTCGCGGCAATTTCGGTGGCATTGTTCGACCGGGAGCGCACCGGCAAGGGCCGAACCGTGGAAGTGGCCATGCTTGACACCATTTTCCCGACGCTGGCTTCGAGCCTGAGCATGTATTACGGGTCTGGCGGCACCGAGGTGTCGCGGACCGGCAACCGGCAAAGCGGTCTGGCCGTCGCGCCTTATAACGCCTATCCGACCTCCGACGGTTATGTGGTCATCATCGCAGGCAACGACCAACGCTGGCGCAACCTCATGACGGCGTTGGGGCACACCGAGCTGATCGACGATCCGCGTTTCGCCACCATGCGTGATCGTTGCGCCAACATGGACGAACTGGACCGAGAGATCGGCGAGATCACCTGCCACATGAAGAAGGAAGAGGTGTTTCAGAAGCTGGTCAAGGTGCGTATCCCCTCGGCCCCGGTGCGCTCGTTGCAGGAAGTGGTGAACGACCCCCACCTTCATCAGCGCGGCATGCTGCGATGGATAGACCACCCCGAATATGGTCGCATGGTGGTGCCGTCCACGCCCATACGCTTTATCGACCAGCCGTTACCCGAGTACCAGGCCAGCGTGCCCATAGGCACCCACACCCGCGAGGTGCTGCAGGACATGCTAGGCATGGATGACGCCCAGATCAAGGCGCTTGGAGCAAAGCAATGACAGTGCGGGGTGCCGCTACCGCTACCGCCGCCGCGGCCTTCGTGGAGAAGCGCAAGCCCGTGTTCAAGGGGCGATGAATGTGTTGATATCAGAAGTGTCAGTTCCACTGACTCATGCAAAGGAGGGGTGATGAAGTTATGCACGTTTGAGGTGACGACGCCGGCCGGGCGGATCCGCCGTGTCGGGGTACAGTCGGCCGCAGGGATTGTCGATGCGACCAGCGCGAGGACCGTATTCCTCGAAGCCACGCTACCGGCAGAGGCGGCCCGGCGTATCGCTGCGGCGCAGGTCCCCGCCGACATGATCGCCCTGATCGGTACCGGTCAGCCGGCCATCGACTGGATCGCCGAATCGGTCAAGGCGGTGGTCGAGCGCGGCGGACCATCCACTTCCGATGGACAGACGACCATCTACCGTGAGCAGGACGTGCGGCTGCTGGCACCTGTCCCGCGACCCACGAACATGGCCAACTTCAACGTGTGGCCGGAGCACGCCAAGATCGGCGCCTCCAAGGGCTTCGCCATGAACACGCCCAATGAAAAGGATGCCCGGGTGAAGCCGTACTGGAAGGGCAATCCGGACTCGGTGGTGGGTCCGGGAGACGAACTGAAGTTTCCGCCCTACGCCGATGAGCTGGACGTCGAGTGCGAACTGGTCTGCATTGTCGGCACCGGGGGGAGGGACCTGAGCCTGGAACAGGCCGCGAAAGCAATCGCCGGCTACACCATCATGAATGACGTCAGTGCGCGGGAGATCCAGCGCATCGAGAAGAAGGCGGGACGCGGCGTATCGAAGGGCAAGGACTTCGACGGCGGCAACGTGATGGGACCGTGGCTGGTTACATCCGATGAAATCGGCGATGTCAGATCGCTGCGATGTTCCCTGCACATCAACGGCGAGGAGGTTTCCGGGCAGGACACCACCGCCATGATCTGGGATTTCGCGGAAATGCTTTCTTATATGTCCCTGGGCCAGACCATCTATCCCGGGCAGGTGATCAGCGGCGGCTGTTACCCCAAGGGATCGGCGCTGGACCTTGACAGAAGCCTGCACTCCGGCGACGTCATAGAACTGCGGATTTCCAAAATTGGCTCTTTGACCTGCACTATCGGACCGAAACCGGAAAGGCTGGCGTACCCACTATGACGACACTTGAAAGATGCTTCAACATCGCAGACATGCGGGAGGAGGCCCTGCGGCGCCTGCCGAAAGGGATCTTCGAATTCATCGACCGTGGCGCCGAAGACGATGATGCGATGCGCAACAACCGGGAAGGTTTCCGCAAGATAAGGTTGCGGCCACATTCCGTGGTGGACGTCTCCAAAAGATCATCAGCGACTGAATTGTTCGGACGGAAACTGGGGATGCCGTTTGCGATTGCGCCGACGGGGGCTGCCGGCCTGGTCTGCTACCGGGGGGAGGTCGCACTGGCGCAGGCGGCCGCCGAAGCGCAGATCCCCTTCACCCTGGCGACGCGGTCGATGGGGGCCATCAAGGACCTGTCAGCGGCAGGCGGCGTGCTCTGGTTTCAGCTTTACATGTGGCGCGAGCGTGAGATGACCTATGAACTGGTGGAGCGCGTCAATGCCGCCGGAATTGATGCCCTGATCGTCACCATTGACGTGCCGGTGCACGGCAACCGGGAATTCAACAAGCGCAATGGCTTCACCCTGCCGTTCAGGATTTCCCCCCGGTCCATGGGCGACATGATCGCTCATCCGCGCTGGCTGACCAGTGTGATCGGCAGCTATTACCTCAAGGACGGTGGCATGCCTGACTATGAAAGTCATCCCGGCATCGCTGACAACGTGATCTGGGACGACATCAAGGAGCTACGCAAACGCTGGCCCAGGACCTTGATGGTCAAGGGCATCCTCAGACCCGAAGACGCGGTCCGTGCGGTGGAGTGCGGCGCAGATGCCGTGATCGTTTCCAATCACGGCGGCCGGGGGCTGGATACGGCCATCGCCACCATAGATGCCCTGCCGGAGATCATCAATGCGGTCGGCAACCGCGCTGTCGTGCTGATGGATAGCGGGGTGAGGCGCGGATCGGACATCGTCAAGGCGCTGTCGCTTGGCGCCAAGGCGGTGCTCAGCGGGCGCCCGACGCTCTACGGGCTGGCCGTAGGAGGCCGGGAAGGCGCAGCCCAGGTCCTGTCCATTTTTCACCATGAACTGCTGACGACCATGGGGCAGATCGGTTGTCCGAGCATCGACAAGCTGGGCCCCCAAGTTCTGGTCTATCCATCATAGTTTGATTTGTTCAACGGAATCGAGCGACATCTACAAGGAGGCGTCATGCTCAACATAAAGCCCACAGGAGAAGCGCTTGGTGCGACGGTATCCGGGATTGATCTGAAGCAGCCGATATCGAATGCAGATTTCGCCGGTGTTCTGAAGGCGCTCGGCGAGCACGGTGTGCTGCGTTTTCCTGACCAACTGCTCAGTCCCAAAGAACTGACCCAGTTTGCATCGCGCTTCGGGCAGTTGCAGGTTCTGAGGAAGACCAAGCACGAGCCCGGCATCTCGGTGCTGTCCAATGTCGTGGAGAACGGCGAGTTTATTGGTGTGGCGGACGCGGGCCAGTTCTGGCACACCGACATGACCTACAACAAGGTCCGCGGATTCGTGAATGCGCTGGTCGCCTACGCGGTGCCCATGCGTGAGGGCAAGCCGCTGGGCGCGACCGAGTTCGCCAACACGCAGGCCGCCTATGCCGATCTGCCGGAGGATATCAAGCAGAAGCTTGCCAACGCCACTGCCATTCATGATCTCAACAAGTCATGGGAATGGCTGATCAATGTGAAGAAAAGCCCGCGTGCCCCCCTCACTGCGGAGGAGCGGCGAGAGCGGCCTCCCGTGTCGCATCCGGTCTTTCTCACCCATCCGATCACCGGCCGCAAGGTCATCTACGTCAATGACAACTTTGTCGTGAACATAGAAGGAATGGCAGAGAAGGAAAGCGAAGAAATGCTCGCGTACCTGTACGCGCACGTCCTGCAGCCCAAGTACCGCTACATGAACCACTGGACCGTGGGTGACCTGCTGATATGGGATCACCTGGGCACCTGGCACAACGCCATTGCCGACTATGGCCCCAATGAATATCGCAAGATGATTCGCTGCCAGGTGATGGCGGACCGCATCTTCGATCCGGAGTTTGTGCGTGCCTCGTTGGCCGGCGAAGAGACGGCAGCGCCAGTGGGGGCATAACACAAAGCGGAATACATTCGTCTCATCTGTCCAGGGTGCCCGGCCAGTTCGTCAAGGCACGCTGAGATCTGGCAATTCCACTACGAAGGAGGAAGCATGAAAATGTCCGGATGGGGTGCGTCTTTAGCAATGGTCATGTTGTCCGCGTCATGCCTGGCGCAAACGGCGTCCACGTTTCCATCTCGGCCCATCACCGTGGTGGCACCATTCACGCCGGGCTCCAGCACCGATCATGAAATCCGCATTTATCAGAGCGGACTGACGGACTATTTCAAGCAGCAGATCCTCATCGACTACAAGCCGGGGGCGAGCAACATGATCGCCAACACTTTCGTGTCGAAACAGAAGCCTGACGGCCACACACTGGTGGCGCTGGTTGCCACCTCCACCATCCTCCCGGCGCTGAAGGAAGACCTGAATTTCGACCTGCTCAAGGAACTCGCGCCCGTCTCTCTGACGACGAAAAGAACCTTTGTGCTGGTGGCCCATCCTTCTCTGCCGGCCAACAACCTCGTCGAGTTCCTTGCCTATGCCAAGGCCAATCCGGGCAAGATCTCCTGGAGCACCGCCGGCATCGGCAGCGGCCTGCACATGTCGGGCGAATGGCTGGCCGCCAGCACTGGTGCGAAGATGGTGTTTGTCCATTACAAGGGATCGGCCGCGGCAGAGGTGGATCTGCTGGCCGGGCGCATCGACGTGACACCCAAGGCGCTGGTCAGTGCACTGCCCATCATCAAATCCAGGAAGGTCAAAGTGATCGCCATCGTCACCTCGGCGCGATCCACCCTCTTTCCCGACGTGAAGACAGTGGCGGAGCAGGGCCTGGCGGGCTACGAATATCCGGGCTGGTTTGGCATCATGGCCACCGGCGGCACGCCGCCTGCGATCCTCAACCGGCTGTCCGCGGGCTTCAAGATGGCCGTCACCACGCCGGCCGCGATGAAGAGCTGGGAAGAGCAGGGAACCATACCCGTGGGCAGCACGCCGGAAGAGTTCCGCAGTGCCCTGGCAACGGAAATGGAAATCTGGAAGAAACTGGTGAAGGACAACAACATCAAGGCCGAGGATTAGGCGGCGGTGCCGCGGGGACAGGGATAGGAGGCATCGCCTGCCCCTGTCCCCGATCCGCTAGCGTGACCCGTCCATGTGGCCGCGACGCACCATGCCCATCCAGAACATCCTGCGATCGCTGCTGGTCTCCACGTCATACTGGTTGGCGAAACTCAGCTTGCCGTCGCCTGCAATGCGGTACGTCGTCAGGCGGGCGGGGACGCTCGTGATGCCGGCGCCATCGCGCACATTGATCGCGGAGATGCTTGCGGCGACCAGCATGCGCCCGCTGGGATCGATGGCAAAGGTGCGCACGTGATAGCTGTGCAGGTCGGCGCGCTGGATGAGCGTCGGTTCGCCGGTCTGCTGGTCCACGGCATAGACGCTGAGGGTGTTCTCGCCGCCGGCGAAGACGCGCTGGCCTTCAAAGGCAATGGTGTCGCTGGCGCGATTGGCGACGTAGATGAATTTCCCGACAGGGTGCACGTGCACTGTTCCCACCATCTGATGCGTGTTGACTTTCTGCGGTTCGGCCAGCGTCTCGCGCTCGAACTGGGGCGATGCGCCCGGCATATCCTTGTCCAGTTTGAAGACCTGCAGCCTGTTCTGCCGCTCGAGTGCCGCATACAGCCAGTGTCCCGCCGGATCGAAATCGACGTGGCGCGGACCGAAGCCATAGCCGCCGCCCGGCGCCACCGTGGCTTCGTTCTTCAGGATGCCGTCGTGGTACTGGAATATCTTGAGCGCACCGGGGTCCTCGGACTTTTCCGCCGAGGCATTGTTTCCGCGGGTGACGATGACCACGCGCCTGCCCGAGGGCAGCATGCGCACCTGGTGCGGAAACACGCCCGTTTCCAGGTCTGCGGACTGCGGCACGTCATCACCGAATCGTCCGTCCCCAAGGATGCGGTGGACCGTCGCGCGCGATGGAGACGGATAAACCACGATCGCATGCCTGCCCTCCTGGTCGAGGGTGAGGTGCACAGGGCGCCACGGCAGCGGGATGGGCGCTCCGTGCGGTGCGAGCGAGCCGCTGTCCGGGTCGATGCGAAACGCGGCGCGGTGGTGGCTGGGAGCGGCAGGCTTGACGTTCTTGGCAACGTTGCTGGACGCGACATAGAGATAAGCGCCGGCCGCATCGGGCCAGGCGTACTGGACATTTTCCGGAACGCTGACAGTACCTGGCATCTGGCGCAATGCGCACGCCTCGATGTCCGCCTCGTAGTGGGTGAGTGAGGGGCCAACGGAGGCATAGACGGCAACTTTGCCTGACGGCGATGGGGACGGCATGGAGGCTCTCCTTGTTGGCGGTCTTCAAAATTATTTTTGTTATGGTGGTGCCTTCGATGTCGATGCTTGTCGACTCGGTGAAACCGGCAGGCAAAGATTATGCGGCCATTCGTGTCGAGGGAAAAGAATGAAATGCAGCACGACCATGTTGCCGTTTTTCAAGATGAAGCGCGTGCTTGCACGCGCACTTCAGCAAAGCCGCGCGCGATGTTCCCGCGGCATGTCCACTGCCATTTGTGTCGCGAGGATGACTGCATCATGAAAAATACACCGACCCAGGGCCTGAGAGATGCAGTGGCTTTGAGCTTGCTGACGCTGGCTGCTTTCTCCGCCGGTGCCTGCGCGCAGGACAAGTATCCATCGCGGCCGGTCAGCATTGTCGTTCCCTTCGGTCCGGGCTCATCCTCCGATGCCAGCGTTCGCCTGCTCACGGCGAAGATCCAGCCGCAATTCGGGCAGACCGTGCTGGTGGAGAACCGCGCCGGCGGCAATGCCACACTCGGGCCTGCCTATGTCGCACGCGCCAAACCGGACGGCTACACCTTGCTCTATGGCTCGACCAGTTCCATGGGCACCGCGCCTGGACTGATCAAGGGCCTGTCGTATGATCCCGTCCGCGATTTTTCCGGCATTACCGTCGTGGGCGAGCAGTACATCGCGGTGTTGACGCGTCCTGAATTCAAGGGGCTGAGCGTCCCGCAGTTCCTGGAGCGGCTGCGGCGCACGCCCGACAGCTTCCCGATAGGCGGCCAGAGCGCCTATTTCCAGATCCTGGACAAGATGATGAAGGACAGCGCGAAGCTGCAGCACGTGTACGTGCCCTACGCCGAAGCCGGGCGGATGATGAATGACCTGTGGGGCGGGCGCCTGGGTGGCGTGTTGATGTCCGCGGCGCTGGCTTTGCCCATGCACCGGTCTGGGCAGGGCTATGTCGTGGCGCTGTCCTCGCCCGAGCGTCTGGCCGGCGCGCCCGGCGTACCGACTTTGCAGGAGACGCTGCCGGGCCTGCAGAGCAAGTCCTGGACGGGTTACGTCGCGCCGGCCAAAACACCGCGACCCATCATCAGTTTTTTGTATTCGATGATCTCGGAGGCCAACAAGGACCCCGAGATTTTCAGGCGCAACGAGGACGGCGGCAAGGCCATGTTCCTCACGCCCGACGAGACCGATGCCTATGTGCGCAAGGACGTCGCGTTCTGGATCACGCAGCTGAAGTCCGCGGGTATCGAGCCTGAATAGGCGAAGCCGCCCTCAGTTGCTGCGTTCCGCCAGAAATTCCGCCAGCACCCGACTCGTATGCGATTTCCCAGGCGTCTTCACCAGGTCCCGCGGTGACCCCTGCGCCACAATTCGTCCCCCCGCATCGCCGCCTTCCGGACCCATGTCGATGATCCAGTCGGCGTCGGCCCACACGTCCAGGTTGTGCTCGATCACCACCACGGTGTTGCCGGCATCGACCAGGCGGTGCAGCACGTGGATGAGCTTTTCCACGTCAGCCATGTGCAGGCCGACGGTGGGTTCATCCAGCACGTAGAGGGTGTTGTGGCCGATCCTGGAGAAGCGGCGCGCGGCGGGCTGGGCGTTGGTGGTGGCGGCATTGCGGGCCAGTGCCTTGACTGCAGCCTTGGAGGGGGGCGGGGTGCCGTCCGAGGCGTTCAATCCCTGGGCCTGCATCAGGGCGGCGATGTTCTCCGGCCCGATGCGCACCTTGGCCAGTTCGGTGACGAGCTTGATGCGCTGGGCTTCGCCGCCGGAGAGTGTGGGGCTTTGCTGGCCGAGGGTGAGGTAGCCCAGGCCGACGTCCTGCAACAGGCGCAGTGCATGGTGGGTGGACGGATGGGCGGCGAAGAACGCCACCGCTTCGTCCACGCTCATGGCCAGCACGTCGCCGATGGACTTGCCGCGCCAGTGCACGGCCAGGGTCTCCGGGTTGAAGCGGGCGCCGCGGCAGGCGTCGCACAGCACGCGCACATCGGGCAGGAAGGACATCTCGATCTTTTTCACGCCCTGACCTTCGCATTCCTCGCAGCGCCCGCCCTTGGTGTTGAAGGAAAAGCGGCTGGCGGTCCAGCCGCGCATGCGCGATTCGGTGGCGTCGGCGAACAGCCTGCGGATGGCGTCGTAGAAGCCGACATAGGTGGCCGGGCAGGAGCGCGGTGTCTTGCCGATGGGCGTCTGGTCGACTTCCAGCACACGGCCCACGGATTCCCAGCCGGTCACGGCCGTGCAGCCGGTGATGGGGGGCAGGGGCTTGTTGTCGCGCGCCGAGGCGACCAGGCGCTGCAGGTTGTCGTGCAGCACGTCGCGCGCCAGCGTGGATTTGCCCGAGCCGGACACGCCGGTCAACACGGTCAGCCGGCCGAGCGGGATCTGTGCAGTTACGTTGTGCAGGTTGTGCAGGCTGGAGCCTTCGATGCGGATGGTGGGTGTGGCTTCCTTGCCCTTCAAGGCCACTAGCCGTGGCGGATGCAGCGGGTGCATCAGCGGCGATTTCAGGAAGCGCCCGGTGATGGAGTCGGGGTTGGCCATCAGTTCTTCGGCGGTGCCGCTGCCGATCACCTGGCCGCCCACCTTGCCGGCGCCCGGCCCCAGATCGATGACATGCGCGGCTCGGCGGATGGTGTCCTCGTCATGCTCCACCACCACCAGGGTGTTGCCCTTCTTCTCCAGGCGCTCCAGGGTGTCGAGCAGGATGGTGTTGTCGCGCGGATGCAGGCCGATGGTGGGCTCGTCGAGGATGTAGCACACCCCGCGCAGGTTGGAGCCCAGCTGCGCCGCCAGGCGGATGCGCTGCGCCTCGCCGCCGGACAATGTCGGCGCGGAACGGTCCAGCGCCAGGTAACCCAGGCCCACCTGCTTGAGAAAGCCCAGGCGCGACTGCAGTTCGGCCACGCTGTCCTGGGCGATGGCGGCTTCGCGCCCATGCAGGGCGATGTCGGTGAACAGCGTTTCCACCTTGTCGATGGCCATGCGTGTGACTTCGGCGATGGACTTGTCCTGCCAGCGCACCGCCAGCGCCTCGCGATTCAGGCGCAGGCCGTCGCAGCTGGGGCAAGTCTCCTCGATCTCCAGCCATTCCAGCCAGTTGTCGAGCACATGTTCCTGCTCGCCGGTCTTCTCGCGCTCCTCGTCCCACTCGAAGCCGGAGAGCTTCAGTCCGGTGCCGAAGCAGGCCGCACACCAGCCATGCTTGGAGTTGAAGGAGAACAGGCGCGGGTCGAGTTCGGGGAAGCTGCGCGCGCACGACGGGCAGGCGCGCTTGGTGGAGAACACGCGCAGCGGCGTATCGGCTTCGATGAGGGTTTGCTTTCCGGCGGCCCGGGCTTCGTCGCGCAGCGTGGCCAGCTTGTCCAGGTCGTCGATGACATAGACGATGCCCTTGCCGTGCTCCAGCGCCGTGGCCAGCGCCTGGCGCAACGCGGCTTCGTTGGCCGGGGTGATCACGAGGTCGGCGACGGGCAGCTCGATGCTGTGCTCGCGGAAGCGGTCCAGGCGCGGCCACTTCAGGGTTGGATGGAACTCACCGTCCACGCGCAGGAACTGGTAGCCCTTGCCGCGCGCCCACTTGGCGAGATCAGTGTAGAAACCCTTGCGGTTGATCACCAGCGGGGCCAGCAGGCCGACGCGCTTGCCGCGGTAGGCGCGCAGGATGTGCGCGGCGATGGCATCGAAGCTCTGCGGCTCGATGGGCACCTGGCAGTCCGGGCAGTACTGGGTGCCCAGCTTGACGTAGAGCAGGCGCAGGAAGTGGTAGACCTCGGTCAGCGTGGCCACCGTGGACTTGCGCCCGCCGCGGCTGGTGCGCTGCTCGATGGCCACGGTCGGCGGGATGCCGAAGATGGCATCCACATCCGGCCGCGCCGCCGACTGCACGAACTGGCGCGCATAGGCATTCAGCGATTCGAGGTAGCGGCGCTGGCCTTCGTTGAACAGGATGTCGAAGGCGAGCGTGCTTTTCCCTGAGCCGGAGACGCCGGTCACCACTGTGAACTTGCCGCGTGGAATCTCCACGCTGATGTTCTTCAGGTTGTGTTCCCGCGCATTGTGAATACTAATATTTTCGGACAGTGGCAACCGTGGTGGGCGGATCGGCAAGGGCATTGTGATCAACGCACCGGGGGCTGCAATGGCCCGGTCGTAATCGAGCAGTGCCCGCCCGGTGTGCGAGCGTTCCACCGCGCGGATGTCGTCGGGTGCGCCCACCGCCACCACTTCGCCACCGCCGTCGCCGCCTTCCGGACCCAGGTCGATGATCCAGTCCGAAGCGGCGATGACATCCAGGTTGTGCTCGATCACCACCAGCGAGTGGCCGGCGTCCAGCAGTTGCCCGAAGGCCCGCAGCAACTTCGCCACGTCGTCGAAGTGCAGTCCGGTGGTGGGCTCGTCGAACAGGAAGAGCTTGCCGCGGACGAGGTCGTTGGACCGGGAGGGTGTCAGGCGCGCAGTGCCGGGGCCCGATGGGCCCGACGCAAGGTATTCCGCTGCCGACGAAACATGGGTGCCCGCCTGCGCGGGCGACAGGCCATAGACGCGCTTGCCCGGCTTCCTGGCGGCGGCCTCGGCCAGATGGCCGGCCAGCTTCAGCCGCTGCGCCTCACCGCCGGAAAGCGTGGGCACGGGCTGGCCGATCTTCAGGTACTCCAGGCCGACGTCGGCCAGTGGTTTCAGCACCACGGCGACTTCCTCCTCACCGGGCAGCGAGAAGAAGTGCAGGGCCTCGGACACCGTCATGTCCAGCACGTCGGCGATGGAACGCCCGCGCAGCATGACTTCCAGCACTTCGCCGCGGAAGCGCTTGCCGTCGCAGTCGGGGCAGCGCAGGTACACATCGGAGAGGAACTGCATCTCGATGTGCTCGAAGCCATTGCCGCCGCAGGTGGGGCAGCGGCCGTTGCCGGAGTTGAAGCTGAAGGTGCCGGGGGTGTAGTCGCGTTCCTTCGCCACCGGGGTGCGTGCGTACAGCTTGCGGATGGCGTCCCAGGCGCCGACATAGCTGGCGGGGTTGGAGCGCGTGGTGCGGCCGATGGGCGTCTGGTCCACCATGACCACTTCGCTCACCAGTTCGTGGCCGCGCAGCTCGCGGTGGGCGCCGGGCGTTTCGGTGGGCTTGCCCTTGGCCTTGCACAGTGCGGCGTAGAGCACGTCCTGAATCAGCGTGGACTTGCCCGAGCCGGACACGCCGGTGATGGCCACCAGCTTTTCCAGCGGGATGCTGATATCGACGTTCTTGAGATTGTTCCCTGTAACACCCAGCAGGTCGATGGACTGTTCCACCAGCGACAGGCCGCGGCTCAGCGATGGTGGCCGCTCGGTCATGTCGGCGCGCTTGCGGCCAGAGAGGTAATCGCCGGTGAGGGTGGTCGCGGCGCGCAGTTCGTCAGGCGTGCCGTAGAAGACCACTTCGCCGCCGCGCTCGCCGGGGCCGGGGCCCATGTCGAGGATGCGGTCGGCTTCGAACATGATCTGCGGGTCGTGCTCCACCACCACCAGCGAGTTGCCGGCGTCGCGCAGGCGATGCATCACCGCGATGACGCGGCCCATGTCACGCGGGTGCAGGCCGATGGAGGGCTCATCGAGCACGAACAGGGTGTTGACCAGCGAGGTGCCCAGCGCCGTGGTGAGGTTGATGCGCTGCACCTCGCCGCCGGAGAGCGTGCGTGACTGACGGTCCAGTGTGAGGTAGGCGAGGCCGACTTCGCACAGGTACTTCAGCCGCGCACGGATCTCGGTGAGCAGCAGGTCGGTGGCTTCGTCGAACGGCGCAGGCAGGTGCAGCGTGTCCACCAGCCGCCGCACGCGCTCGATGGGCAACAGCATCAGGTCGTGCACCGTGAGGCCGGGCAGTGACTGCAGCGTGGCGTCGCTGTAATTGACACCGTGCGGCTTGAAGCGGGTGCGTGAAAAAGGGGCCAGGCTCGAATTTGAAAATTCGAGCCTGGCCCCTTTTTCCAGCACCCGATCCGCATCCTCCTTGGTCCCCAGCCGCCACAGCAGCGCCTCGGGTTTCAGCCGGGCGCCATCGCAGGTGGTGCAGGGGGTGTAGGCGCGGTACTTGGAGAGCAGCACGCGGATGTGCATCTTGTAGGCCTTGGTCTCCAGCCAGGCGAAGAAGATGCGCACGCCATACCAGGTGCCGGGCCAGGATTTCTTCCAGCTCTTCCATTCCGGTTCGCCTTCCAGCACCCAGTGGCGCTGGGCGTCGGTGAGCTCGCGCCAAGGGGTGTCGAGCGGGATGCCGGCCTTCAGCGCGCACTTGACCAGGTCATCCTGGCATTCCTTGAAGCTGGGGGTCTGCCACGGCCGCACGGCGCCCAGGCGCAGGGTTTTCGATTCGTCCGGGACGATGAGGCCGAAGTCGATACCGATGACGCGGCCGAAGCCGCGGCAGGTTTCGCAGGCGCCCACTGGCGAGTTGAAGGAGAACAGGCTGGGCGTTGGGTCGCTGTAGTGGGTGTCGCAGTCGGCGCAGTGCAGGTCGGAGGAGTAGCGCCAGGTGGATTGCAGGGGCGCGCCATCGGATCTGCCGTTGCCCCTGGTGAAGAGGCTTGCGCTCGGCAGCGCCGGGTCGGCCCCGGCAGTGAGCGAGGGGGACAAGGGGGCGGGCGTTGCCGACGTGTAGGCACTGACCCCGGGCTCGTGCAGCGTGGGCGCAGGTGCCGCGGCACTGCCGCTCTCGCCAGCCAGCACCATTACATTCACCTTGCCCTGCCCGACGCGCAGCGCGGCTTCCAGCGCTTCGATGATGCGGGTGCGGTCGGTGGGCGACTCGCCGGCCCTGGCGACGGTGATGGCGCGCAGCCGGTCCTGCACCACTTCCAGCGTGTCCTTGCTGCGCGCATGGATGCGTGTGTAGCCCTGGGCGGCGAGCAGCTTTTCCACTTCCTCGGCCTTGAAGTTGGCCGGCACCGGCACCGGGAAGGTGATCAGCAGGCGGGTATTGCCGGCATCGCTCAGGGCCTCGCGGCGCGGCGCGCCACTTTCCAGGGTGGTATCGATGAGGGCGGCGGTGCGCGCCTGCAGGTCGTCGCAGATGGATTCGGTGGAGTCGCGTTTCACCGGCCGGCCGCAGCCGCGGCAGTGCAGGTGGGCGGCGCGCGCGTAGAGCAGCTTGATGTGGTCATTCAGCTCCGTCATGGTGCCGACGGTGGAACGCGAGGTGCGCACCGGGTTGGTCTGGTCGATGGCGATGGCCGGCGGGATGCCCTCGATGGCGTCCACCTGTGGGCGGTCCTGGCGGTCGAGGAACTGGCGCGCATAAGGGGAGAAGGTTTCGACGTAGCGGCGCTGGCCCTCGGCGTAGAGCGTGTCAAACACCAGCGAGGACTTCCCCGAGCCGGACACACCGGTGACGACGATCAGTTCGCGCGCAGGCAGGCTGACCGTGATGTTCTTGAGGTTGTTCTGGCGGGCGCCACGGATGTGGATGGCGTCGTCTTGATCGTTGGACATGGACAGGTTCCGGTAGGGGGAAGCGCGGGAAAGGCCGAAAGCGGGAAAGCACCGGTCAGTCTGCCACAGGGCATTGCACTGCACAAACCGGCGAGGGGGATGCCGGAGGCAATCGGGATGCGGCTTCGGCCCTCTGGCCCATCCGCCCTGGTGTCTCCCCAAACCTGACTTGCGTCCTGACAGTGTCACGGATTTACGCAAAAGGCCGCGCGAAATCAGCAGTCCATCAACGGAATAGGTCAATCCTGTAAGCTGTTTGACGTAGATTTCCCGGCAAAGCCTGGGAAGGCGCAGATCAGCGCCCGATGACTAAAAAACCGATCGCCTGGAGGGAGGCTGCATGATCAAGTTCACTGTCAATGGCAAGCCGCGCGAAGTCGACGTGGAGCCGGAAATGCCCTTGTTGTGGGTACTGCGGGATGTGCTGGACGAAAAGGGACCCAAGTACGGCTGTGGCATCGCCCTGTGCGGCGCCTGTTCGGTGCATGTGAACGGTGAACTGGTGCGCTCATGCGCCTATCCGGTGTCGGCCGCGGCGGGCAAGCGCGTGCTCACCATCGAGGGCCTGGAGCAGGACGGCAAGCTGCATCCGGTGCAGCAGGCGTGGATAGACCACCAGGTGCCGCAATGCGGCTACTGCCAGTCCGGCCAGATCATGGCCACGGTGGCGCTGCTGAAGAAAAAGCCCAAACCCAGCGACCGTGACATCGACGAGGCGATGAGCAACATCTGCCGCTGCGGCACCTATGCGCGCATCCGGCCGGCCGTGCATGCGGCGGCGAAGCAACTTGCGTCTGGTGCCAAGCCCGCCGCCAAAGCTGCGGCCAAGGTCTGAGGGGCGCGCCATGAAAACCCTGAATGAAATGCATGAGACCGAAAACACCGATTTCTCCGCCGGCCGCCGGCAGTTCCTGAAAGCCTCGGCCGCCGTCGGCGGGGGCCTGGCCGTGGCCTTACACGTGCCGGTGCTGGCGCAGGGCACGACCGCAGCCCCCGAGCAGGTCAACCTGTGGGTGCTGGTGGGCAGCGACGACAGCGTGGTGATCCGCTATGCGCGTTCGGAGATGGGCCAGGGCAGTTTCACTTCGGCCCCCATGCTGGTAGCCGAGGAACTGGGTTGCGACTGGAACAAGGTACGCGTGGAGTACGTGTCGGCCAACGCCAATGCACGTTCCAAACGCGCCTGGGGCGCCATGAACGCCTCGGGCAGCCAGACCATCCGCTCCTCGCAGCTGTACCTGCGCACCGGCGGCGCCACCGCTCGCGAGATGCTGGTGGCGGCTGCGGCGCAGCAGTGGGCTGTCCCGGCCGGCGAATGCACTGTGGCCAACAGCGTGATCACGCATGCGGCCAGCGGCCGCAGCACCCGCTTCGGCAAGGTGGCCGATGCCGCGGCGAAGCTGCCGGTGCCCAAGGACGTGAAACTGAAGGAGCCCAAGGACTGGACGCTGATTGGCAAGTCGCTGCCGCGTTTCGACATTCCGGCCACGGTGCGCGGCAAGCAGCGCTATGGCATCGACACGCAACTGCCCGGCATGGTGTACGCCGTGGTGGCGCAGTGCCCGGTGTTCGGCGGCACGGTGAAGTCCATCGACGCCTCGAAGATCGACCAGCGCCGCGGCATCCTCAAGGTGCAGAGCCACGGCAGCTTCGTCGCCGTGGTGGCCGACAACTGGTGGCGCGCGAAGGAGGCGCTCAAGTTGTTGCCCGTCGAATGGGACGAGGGCGCCAACGGCAAGGTCAGCAGTGCCAGCATCATGGAGATGTTCCGCGGCGGGCTGGCGGCCACCGACCTGCCAGTGGCCAGCAATGTCGGCAATGTCGAGCAAGGTTTCGCCGCGGCGGCGAAAGTGCTGGAGGCGGAGTATTTCACGCCCTACCTCAATCACGCCACGCTGGAACCCATGGGTTGCACGGTGCTGATCAAGGACGGGCGCATGGACGTGTGGGTGTCCACGCAGAACGCCGAGGCCTCGCTGGCTGCCGCAGCCGAGGCGGGTGGCATTCCGATCGAGAACGTCGAGGTGCATCGGGTACAGGCGGGCGGTGGCTTCGGCCGGCGCGGCACCCAGGACTTCACGCGCCAGGCCGCGACTATCGCCAAGGGCATGCCCGGCGTGCCGGTGAAGATGCTGTGGACGCGCGAGGAGGACATGCAGCATGGCTTCTATCGCCCCGCCAGCCTGGTGAGGATCAAGGCGGGCCTGGATGCACAGGGCAATCCGCTGGCCTGGTCGGCACGCATTGCGGCGCCGTCCATCATCGGCACCCTCAACCGCCTGCCGCTGCCCAACGGCATCGACCGGCAGGCCGTGGTGGCTTTTGTTGACCAGCCCTACGACATTCCCAACGTGAGGGTCGATTACGCCCAGCGCAATGGCCATGTGCCGGTGGGCTTCTGGCGCACCGTGGGCCATTCGCAGAACCCTTATGTACGCGAGTGCTTCATGGATGAGATGGCGCATGCTGCGGGCAAGGATCCGTACCAGTACCGCCGCGCCCTGCTCAAGGACAAGCCGCGCGATCTCGGCGTGCTCGATGCGGTGGCCCGGGCGGCCGGCTGGGACAAGCCCGCACCCAAGGGCGTGTTCCGCGGCATTGCCGAGACCGACGCCTATGGCAGTTACATATCGGCGGTGGCCGAAGTGTCGCCACGCGGCAAGAACGGTTTCGCCATCCGCCGCATCGTCGTCGCCATTGACTGTGGTTATGCGGTGAATCCGGACAATATCGTGGCGCAGATGCAGGGTAGCGTGGTGTGGGCGCTGTCGGCCATCCTGTGGGGGGACAACACCATCAAGGACGGCCGTGTCGAGCAGACCAACTTCCACGATTACCGCATGCTGCGCCTGTCCGAAATGCCCAAGGTCGAGGTGGTGATTGCGCCCACGGGTGGTTTCTGGGGCGGCGTGGGTGAACCGGCGAATGCGCCGATTGCGCCGGCGCTGTGCAATGCGATTTTTGCGGCGACGGGGAAGCGGGTGAGGTCGTTGCCGTTGAGTCAGCATGGGTTGCAGATGGTGAAGGCCTGATGGGTTTTGGTGCTGCCCCATGGGGCGAGTGGTCTGCTTGCTATGCGGGAGATCGTTTCGCCCTTTCGGGCGAGTGCATATCTTCTCGGTGCATTGTTTCGCCTTTCGGCGAGTTCTTTTCTTGTTGCAGTGGGGATTATTTCGCCCTTTCGGGCGACCTACTTTCTCTTGCTTGTGCAAGAGAAAGTAGGCAAAGAGAAGCACACCCCGGCGCATCGTTCCTCCGCTTCGCTACGGAATACCCTGCGGTGCTCGCCGCGGCCGGGCGGCTGCGGAACTCGCCCGGCCCGATGAGGCTGGTCCGGGCTCAGACAGTCCTCGCCGACAGCCCCCGTCCGCAGCTCCGCTCCTCGGCGACGCTTAAGGGGCCCCAACACCGGCAGGTCAAAACCAATGGGATGCAAAGG
>CANJJT010000085.1:0-19442 GCA_947474715.1 Betaproteobacteria bacterium | reverse complement strand
GAGCTGCATGGACGAAACACCCAGGTCCGCCAGGATGCAATCGAACCCGCCGCCGGCATCCGGGAGCAACTGCGCCACACCGGCGAAATTCATTTTGTGGACGGCCAGCACCTCTTCGGAAAATCCAGCTTCCCGCAAGCGCGCTTCCGTGCGCGGCAGCTCGATGGCGTCCACGTCGACGGCAAATAATTTTCCGCCGGGCATCAGGCGCGGCAGGATCGCCTGCGAATGGCCACCGAATCCGAATGTCGCATCGAGCGCGATTTCGCCCGGTTGGGGATTCAGGATGGCCAGGATCTCGTCGACACAAATGGAGCGATGCGACCCCGCCGCAGTCTGGCCGCGCGCGATCACTTTCTCGACATCGGCCGCGAATTTCTGGGGCGCCAGTTCCTTGTATTTCTCTTCGAATTTTCGCGGATGGGTGCCTCGGTAGCGCTTGCGGCGCACGCGCGGCGGGGGTGTTTCGGTGGACATGGTGCGACCGGTTGACTGAAGAAATGTGTGGCAATGCCAGGATATCGGCATGCGGATGCCAGAGTATCCGCGCGCGGGTAAGGGGCAGTCAAATGCAAATAGTCAGGGACAGACCGAATGGCACCTAGCTAAGCAAAAAGTTGATCTGTAGCCTGGATCACGCTGCGCCAATCCAGGCTACAGATATTCTTCTGTACGCCGCCGCCGCCGCCGCCGTTTTTGACTTCTATCGGCGGACGATGGCCAGTTATTCGCTTAAGGAAGGACTGAACAAGTGGGCTACGCCTTGTCTATCCCCCACTTTAGAGGAAACACTTTCTACTCTTCCTCACAATCGAAGCTTAATCAGTGTTTCCCTAACTAAGCTCAGTGCCGAACTGTCCCGGGTGGTCAAGACGCCTGAGGTGGTGAAGCGTCTGTCGGTGGAGACCGACCTCGTCGGCAGCACACCTGCCGAGTTCGCTCGCCATGTGAACACCGAGACGGAACGCTGGCGCGTGCTGCTGAAGACCATCGGCGTCACGCTGGACGAGTGAGCGTCGTGGTCCAGGTCAAGGAAAAGCCCGCTTCAAGGCGCAACCCTGCGGGCCGGGGTCCTGACCCCATGGCGTCGTTGCTCGTCGCTTGCAGGCACCCGGCCTGCGGCGCTCGTCGCGCCTAGCCCTGAAGTCAGGACCTTCGGTGCACTTGCGTGCTGAATGTCAACAGACCCTAGATCAACCTCACCGGCGCCTTCCTCATGAGCCGGGCGGTCATCCCCTGCATGCGTGCCGGCAGGTGGGGCCGCATCATCAACAGGGCTTCACAGGCCGGTCGCACCGGCTCGGGCATGGCCGGCGCGCATTACTCAGTGTCCAAGGCCGGCCTGATCGGGTTCTCGCGCATGCTGGCGCTGGAAGTGGCGGGTGATGGGATTACGGTGAACTGTATTGCCCCGGGCATGGTGGAATCCGAACTCACCGCCGTTCAGCCGGCGGCGGTGCGGCGGCGCTAGGTCAGTCGCATGCCCATGGGGCGCTATGGCAAACCGGTGGAAATTGCTGCTGCCGTGGCCTTCCTCGCCTCCGACGAGGCGCGCTTCATCACCGGTGCCACCCTCGATGTCAATGGCGGGACGTTCACTGCGTAGCACGAGGTCGGCAACACGCATGCGGGCATTGCCTATCCCTGTTTCTTCGCCCGGCGCAGTCCGTGTAAGCTTCGCGGGATTTTTCGCAGCGCACAGGAAACCCCGACATGAAAGCCATCGTCTGCAGCCGCATCGGACCGCCTGAATCACTCACCGTGGAGGACCTGCCTTCGCCGGTCCCCGCCGCGGGCGAGATCCTCGTCAGCGTGAAGGCGGCCGGGGTCAATTTTCCCGATGCGCTGGTGATACAGGGGAAGTACCAGCACGCCCAGTCGCTACCCTTCACGCCGGGCAAGGAAGTCTCCGGGGTGGTGCTCGCCTGCGGTGATGGCGTGACCGGCTACCAGCCCGGCGAGCGTGTCTGTGCCTACCTGTCACACGGCGCCTTTGCGTCGGAGATCACGGTGAAGGCCGACTATGCCGTGGCGCATCTGCCCGACGGTGTCGATTTCGTGCAGGCGGCCGCCTTTCCGCTGGTCTACAGCACCAGCATGCATGTGCTGGTTGACCGCGGCCGGCTGCAGCCCGGCGAAACCCTGCTGGTGCTGGGCGCCTCCGGTGGTGTGGGCATTGCCGCGGTGCAGCTGGGCAAGCTGCTCGGGGCGCGCGTGATCGCCTGCGCGTCCTCGCAGGAGAAACTGGATTTCTGCCGACGGCATGGCGCCGACGAGCTGATCAATTACGAGCAGGAGGACCTGCGCGAGGCCATCAACCGCCTCACCGACAAACGCGGGGTCGATGTGGTCTGCGACCCGGTTGGGGGGCGTTACGCCGAGCCGGCCGTGCGCGGCATGGCCTGGAATGGCCGGTATTGCGTGGTCGGGTTTGCCGCCGGTGACATCCCGAAGATTCCCGTCAACCTCATGCTGCTGAAAGGCTGTTCGGTGCTGGGCTGCGCCTTCGGCAGCTTCGCCCGGCGCGATTCCCGGTCCTTCAGCGCCAACATGGCGCGCATGCTGGCCTGGATGGGCGAGGGGCGCTTGACGCCGGTGGTAACCGCCACCTACCCGCTGGAGCGCACGCCGGCGGCCCTGCGCGATATGCTCGACCGCAAGGTCACCGGCAAGGTGGTGATCACTTTCTGAGAGGTGTTCGCCCAGTGCATTCAACTGGAATGGAATGGTGTTCTGAAATATACTTTTACGTTGCAAACACCGTACGCGCCTCCGCGGAAAATGGAGGCCGTTGCCGGGCGCAGCAGGCAGCAGGCACCCGCCGCTGCGATCAACCAAGGAGGCAGGATGTTCATTTTCACCAACCGGACCATGCAGGCCGTGCAGGGGCTTGCCGCCGGCGCCGCGCTGCTGATGGCTGGCCAGGGCAGCAGCCAGGCACAGCAGTACCCCGCCAAGCCCATCCGCATACTGGTGGGGCAGGCCTCCGGTGGCGGCACCGACCTGGTGGCCCGCGTGATCGGCGACAAGCTGCGTGACAACCTCAAGCAGCCGGTGATCGTCGACAACCGTCCGGGTGCCGCCGGCATGATCGCCTCCAAGGCCGGGGCCGAAGCCGCCCCCGATGGTTACACGCTGCTGGCGGCCGGCATGAGCTCCACCGTGAGCCCCAGCCTGTACAAGGCCGTGCCCTACGATGCCGTCAATGGCGTGCAGGCCATCGCGCCGCTCATGTCCTTTCCCTTCGTCATCGTGGTCAATCCCAAGACGCCAGCCTCGAACCTGAAGGAGTTCATCGAGTTCGTGAAGAAGAATGCGGCCGGCCTCAATGTGGCCACCGGCGGCGCCACCACCACGGTGACGGCCGAACTGTTCTCGCAGATGGTGGGCACCACCAAGTTCACCTTCATCCCCTTCAACGGCAGCGCCCCCGCGGTGGTATCGGTGATCAGCGGCGACAGCCATGCCATGTTCAGCGACTTGCCCTCTGCGGCGGCGCAGGTGAAGAGCGGCGCGGTGCGCGCCATCGCCACCAGCGGCGATCGGCGCTTCGCCCTGGCACCGGACATCCCCACGGCCAGGGAGTCCGGCATGCCTGACTTCGTGGTGTCCTCCTGGTACGGCTTGTTCGGACCGGCGAAGATGCCCATGGACATCGTCAACCTGCTCAACAGCCAGATGCGCGGTATCGTCAACCAGCCCGATGTGGCGCAGAAGTTTGCCGGCATGGGCGGGGAACCGTGGGTGGACAGCGTGGAAGGATTCTCGCGCACCTATCAGAACGATCTGGCCCGCTGGAAAAAAGTGATCTTGCAAGGCAAGATACCGCTGCTCTGAAAGCGGCCTGATGTCTTTCCGCTGCGACGCCGGTCCGGGGTTACCCGGAACGGCACCGCATCCAGCCTGGCGGGGGCCGCGCAATGACGGCCCCATGCCAGTCTCACGTTCCATCAATTGAAATCCGACCGCTGCGATGCTGTCCCCGACAGGCAGCGCGGTCCCACTGGAGAAGAGCATGCCTGTTCCGAGCCCCCTGAAGGGTGTGCGCATCATCGCCCTGGAGCATTTCGTCGCGGGCCCCTATGGCTCCATGCTGCTGGCCGACTGGGGCGCCGAGGTCATCCGCATCGAACGCCCGGGCGTCGGCGAGGCCATGCGCAACCCGGTGTTCACCAACCAGCAGGGCCAGCTGGTGCCGCTGGTCTACATGATCTGCAACCGCAACAAGAAGTGCATCACCCTCAACATGAAGTCGGATGAAGGCCGCAAGGTCTTCGCCGACCTGGTGAAGGATGCCGACATCGTCTGGGAGAACCAGGCGCCCGATGCACTCGGCAAGATGGGTTTCGATTTCGAATCGCTGAAGCAGATCAACCCGCGCATCATCTACACCTCGATCAGCGGCTTCGGCCACGATGACCTGTTTCCCGGGCCGCTGGCCGACCGGCCGGCCCTGGACTTCATCGCCCAGGCGATGAGCGGTCTGATGTGGGGGCCGACCTTCGGCCAGCATCCGATGTGGCTGGGGCTGCCGATCACCGACACCGTCACCGGCATTTTTGCCGCGATGGGCGTGATGGGCGCCCTGCGCGAGCGCGACCGCACCGGCGAGGCGCAGCGCGTGGACATCTCGCTCTATGACGTCTCTGCCGTGCTCAACGAGAAGAACATCGCTTTCCATTCCATCACCGGGCGCAAGCCCCATGGCATGAGCGAGATGACCAACCAGCTGGGCGTGATCCAGGCCTCTGACGGCTTTCTCGTCATTGGCGTGGTGAACAATGCCGCCTGGCCGGGCTTCTGCGAGCTGCTCGGCCGCCCGGACATGGCCACCGACCCGCGCCTGGCCAACCTCAAACTGCGTGCCGACCATTACGAATCAGTGGTGCGTCCGGTGCTGGATACCTGGTGCGGGGCCCATACCGTCGATGGCGCGGTGCAGAAGATTCTTGCCCTGGGCATTGCCGCGGGGCCGGTGCAGACCCACGACCAGGTCATGGCCTGCCCCCAGTTGAATGCGCGCGACATGTTCGTGAAGTTCGACTCCGAACACGGCCCCATCACTTCGGTGGGCAATCCCATCAAGTTCAGCGCCGAGAAATACCCGGCCGAGATGCCGGCTTCGCTGGGCGCACATACCGAGGAAGTCCTGCGCGACCTGCTCAAGCTGCCGGCGGCGGAGATTGTGAAAATGCGCGAGAAAGGCATCATCTAGCATGCCGACTTCCAGCGCCGATATCGTGGTGGTGGGCGGTGGTGGTGCGGGCCTGGCTTGTGCCATCGAGGCCGCGCGTGCCGGCGCCAGTGTCATTGTGCTGGAGAAAGGCGATGCGCTGGGGGGCACCACCGGCTGGTCGGTGGGCTCCTATACCACCAGCAGCACGCCGCACCAGCGCAAGGCCGGTGTGGTAGACAGTCGCGCACAGCACTTTGCCGATATGGACAAGGTCAATGCCGCGGCCACGCGCGCAGGTCATACCGACAACCTGGAACTGCGCAGATTGCTGACGGACCATTCGCCGGCCACCTTCCAGTGGCTGATGGACCTGGGCATCGAGTTCATCGGTCCCAATCCGGAGCCGCCGCACAGCCAGCCACGCATGCACAATGTCATCCCCAGTGCCACCGCCTTCGTCTACTTCATGGAGCGTGAATGTCGCAGGCTGGGCGTGGACCTTCGCCTCAGTCACGAAGTCACCGGCCTGCAGATGGACGGGGGCCGGGTGGCCGGGATACGCGCGCGCCGGCCCGATGGCACGGAGACGGTCTGCATGGGCAGGCGCGGCGTGGTGCTGGCCGCCGGCGATTTTGCCGCCGGCAAGACCCTGCTCCAGCGCTACCTGCCGCAGGAGGTGGTCAAGGCGGACTCGGTCAATCCGCATGTCACCGGCGACGGCATCCGCATGGGCGAGGCGCTGGGCGCCACCATCATCAACGGCGGCCACGCCAATTCGCCGCGCATGCGCTTCGTGCCGGCCGCGCCCACCTGGTTCCACCGCATTCCGCCCTGGCGCATCTTTACGCGCACGCTGCACTGGATCTGGGACTGGGTGCCCCCGGCGCTGTTGCGCCCCTTCATCATGCAGTTCATCACCACGGCGCTGGGGCCGGAGCCCTCCATCTTCCGTGCCGGCGGCCTGCTGGTGGGGCGGCCGGGGCAGATCATTCCGGTGGACCTGGGCAGCCTCGCCCTGCATCTGGCGCGCCAACCGGAAAACCTGGCCTACATCCTCTTCGACGATGCCACGGCGCAGAAGCTCAATGCCTGGCCCAACTTCATCTCCACCGCGCCAGGTATCGCCTATGCCTACCTGTCCGACTACGCACGGGCCCGACCCGATCTGTATCGCAAGGCCGACACGCTGGAGGCGCTGTGCGCAAGGATAGGCGTGGATGTTGCAGCCTTGCACCAGCATCTCGCGGCCTTGCCGGTGGAGCCGGGCGCGACAAGACCCCTGCAGCAGGGGCCATTTCATGCACTGGGACCTGCACGGGCCTACGTCACCATCACCGAGGGCGGCCTCAGCGTGGACGGCCGACTGCGCGTCATCGATGCGCAGAAGAGGCTCATCGCAGGCCTGTATGCCGCCGGTTCCACCGGCCAGGGCGGCCTGCTGATTGAAGGCCACGGGCATCATGTTTCCTGGGCTTTCGTGTCCGGTCGCATTGCGGCCTGGAGCGTGCTGGAGCGCGAGTTCCCGGCGCTCACCTGACCCAGTGCTGCCGCGCCGTATACTGGCGTCCCACTGAGCGACCCGATGGAAAAATCGCCATGCCTTTACCCGCATCCACAAGCCGCAAGCCCATGCATACGCGCACCATCGTGATGGATGGTTATGAGCGCGACGACGGTTTGTTCGACATCGACGGCCGCATCACCGACGTCAAGACCACCCAGTACATCACCGAGTCGGAACGCGTGGTGGAGCCGGGTGAGGCCCTGCACGACATGTCGATACGCCTGGTGGTGGATGCCGCCATGACCGTGCAGGAGATCCATGCCGTCACCGATTTCAGTCCGCATCCGGCTTGTCCGGAGGCGACGGCCAAGCTGCAGCGCCTCAAGGGCCTCAACCTGATGAAGGGCTGGCGTATCGCCATCCGGGAGCAACTGGCCGGTGCCGAGGGTTGTGCCCACCTGAAGGAGTTGTTGAACGCCATGGCCAGCGGTGCCTTCCAGGCGCTCACCGTGGTGAGAAAGCGCAGCCTCCGGGAAGCCGGTGGCGAAGCCCGCCCAGGCAAGCTGGAAAGCTGTCTGGCTTATTCCAGCTCGGGGCCGCTGGTGGAGCGCAAGTGGCCGCAGTTCTTCATCAGGCGTTCCGACTAGCACACGCGAGGTCCCGCAGCAATGAAAACGGCGGACCGAAGTCCGCCGTTTTCATTTTGCGAGGCAGTTCCGGTCAGGCGATGACGCCGGCGCGGATGCGGTTGCGCGCGATCAGCTGGCGATGCACTTCCGACGGGCCTTCCAGCACGCGCCAGGTGCGGATGCGGTTGGCCATGGCCTGCAGCGGGAGCTCCTTGGTCATGCCCATGCCGCCAAAGCTCTGCATGGCCTGGTCAACGACCTCGGCCGCCATCTCGGTGGAGTAGACCTTGATCATGGACAGTTCCGAGCGCAGGCGCTCGCCCTTCTTCACGCGGTCGGCCGCGTCGATCAGCATCAGGCGCAGCGCATACATCTTGGTCGTGGCATCGGCGATCCACCACTGGATGGCCTGGCGGTCGGCCAGCAGCACGCCGAAGGTTTTGCGCTGGGTCACGTGGTCGATCATCATGTTGACGGCGCGATGGGCAAAGCCCAGGCACCAGGCGCCGATCTGCAGGCGGCGCACCGACAGGCGCTGCTGCATCGGGCCATAGCCCTGACCTTCCTGGCCGAGGATGTTGCCTGCCGGAATGCGGCATTCCTCGAACAGCAGTTCGGCCGTGTAGGCGCCGCCGATCATGGGGATCTTGCGCACGAAATGAAAGCCCGGGGTGTCCTTGTCGACGAGGAAGGCGGAGATGCCGCCCTTGGAACCCTTGTCGCGGTTGGTCGCAGCCATGACGATGCCGAAGTCGGACTCGGGCACGCGGCTGGTCCAGATCTTGCGGCCGTTGATGACGTATTCATCACCTTCGCGGCGCGCCGTGGTCAGCATGGCAGAGGGGTCGCCACCGGCACCCGGCTCGGAAATCGCGATGAAGGATTTCTTCTCGCCTGCGGCATAGGGCAGCAGGTATTTCTCGCGCTGCTCCGGTGTGCAGGTCATCATGAGCATGGCGAGGTTGGGTGAATCCGGTAGCGGCTTGAACGGCGAGATCGTCTTGCCGAACTCGTACTGGATGGCCATCATGGCATCGGCGGGCAGGTCCGAGCCGCCGAACTCCTCGGGCACGTCCAGACCCCACAGGCCGAGCGCCCTGGCCTTCTCCCGCAACCGTTGCTCGTCCGCCTTCTCGTAGGTGAGGCCCTGTCCGGTCGCTTCGCGCTCAAGGACCGACTTTTCCAGCGGCATCAGGTCTTCCTTCACGAAACGCCTGACGACGTCCACGATCATGCGGTGTTCTTCATTCAGCGGAAAATCCATGCATCCCTCTCTCTGGTTTCTATGGTCGGGCTGGCAGGCACGCAGGGGCAATCGTCGCAACGGCTGCTGCAACCTCCAGGCATCGAAACTGCGCTTCATGCCTGTGGCCGGGGCCAGGGAATCCTGGCGGGCGGTGCTGCGACGACTGCCGCAATGGGCGCGCCGCCGTCGGGCGAAGACACGGTGACTAGCGCGGACAATCTTCTCACACTTCGGCAAGGCCCGGCCATGCCGCCCCGGCCCTGGGCGATAATGTCGACCCGTCCGTGACCGGGCTCGCACAGCGGGTCGGGCGGCCGAATACATCAGGAGACTGTCCCATGTTTGCATCGAAATTTTCACGGGTCGCGGCCGCCATGGCGACGGCCATGGTCGCGCTGTCCGTGCCGGCATCGCCGGCCCATGCCCAGGCCTGGCCGGCCAGGCCGGTGGCGCTGGTGGTCCCGCTGGCACCGGGAGGCCCCGCCGATGGTGAGGCGCGCCTCTATACCGACAAGCTCCAGGGGGCGTTCGGTCAGTCCTTCGTGTTCGACTTCCGCGCCGGCGCCGGCACCACCATCGGCACGGCTTACGCAGCCAAGGCGGCCCCGGATGGTTACACCTTCCTGCTGCACAACGGCGGCTTCACCATCCATCCGAATTTCTATCCGGACCTGCCCTACAACGTGCTGAAGCACTTCGACCCGGTCACCCAGGTGAGCGAGCGCGCCACCATCCTGATGGTGAGCCCGGTCGCGCTGCCCGACGTGCAGTCCATCGCCGACCTGATCGCCTATGGCAAGGCCAATCCGGGCCGGCTCAACTGCGGCACTTCGGGGCAGGGCGGCATCACCCACATCGTCTGTGCCTCGCTGTCATCGGCCATCAACATTCCGATCACCGCCATCCACTACAAGGGCGCGGCACAGAACCAGATCGACCTGATTGCCGGGCGCATCCATCTCTCGGCGGGCACGCTGTTCAACGCGCTGCCGCAACTGAAGTCAGGCAAGCTGCGGCCGGTTGCGGCGCTGAATCCCGAACGCTCCAGGCTGCTGCCCGACCTGAAGACCTCCTTCGAACAGGGCGCCGACGTCGAGCACCCGACCTGGCTGGGCATCTTCGCGCCGGCCGGGACGCCGCCGGCCATCGTCAACCGCTTCAATGCCGAACTGAAGAAGATCGTGTTCGCGCCCGACAACGTGAAGCAGCTCGACAGCCAGGGCATCGTGCCGGTGGTGAGCACGCCGGATGCCTTTCGCAAGCGCATTGCCGCCGAGTCGGTGCGCTGGAAGAAGATCATCCAGGAAAAGGGCATCACCGGCGGGGAGTGACCGCCCAGAGGTAGAGCGCGGCATGCGCGCGCCACGGCCGCCAGCGTTCGGCCATGCGCAGCAGTTCGGCGGGAGAAGCGGCGCCCGCCGCGCGCAACAGGCCGATGTCGGTTTCCGGAAAGGCATCGGTGTCGCGCCCGAGGCGTATCGCCAGATAGCTGCGTGTCCAGGGGCCGAAGCCGGGCAGTTGCTTCAGCGCTTCGTTCACGTCACCCCAGGAAGCGGCGCGCAGGTCCAGCTGGTCATGCACGATGGCACGCGCCAGTCCTTGCAGGCAGGCCACCCGCCGTGACGGCATGCCGATGGCGTCGAGATTGGCATCCAGCAGCGACTGTGGTGTGAGGGCCGGGCCACAGCGCTCGGCCAGGCGGCGCAGCAGCGTGGCCGCCGCCGCCACGCTGACCTGCTGGCCTGCCACGGTGCGCACGCACAGCTCGAAAGGCTCCCAGGCTGAGGGCGGTCGCAGGCCGCGCACCGTCTGCATGCGGGCGCGCAACAGTGCGGATCGGCCCAGCACAGCTTCCATGGGTGCGGCATCGAATCGGGCATCGAAGAGTGCGGCGGCGCGCGCCAGCAGATCAGCTTGTGTGGCGGCATCCGCCATGCTTTCGGGCAGTTCGAGCAGGAGGCAGGCACGCCGGGCATCGTAGCGAAGCCTGATGCTGTCCGCTGTATCTCCTGGCCTGTCCGCTGGCTGGAGGCCGCCCTTGCGCACATAGCTGCCGCCATCAGTGGCAGTTATGGATTCGACACCCGGGGTGAACCGTTGGCTCAGATAGTCCAGTAAATGGCGCCAGGGGAAGGGCCGTTTCACCTGGATGGCCGTGACGGTGGCCTGGTTCGTGACCATGGACTCGCGGCTGGCGCTTTCCCCGCTCACGGTTGTTGGGGCAGTGCGCTTGGCCGTCATGGCCGTTTCTTTCTGCCAGTGCCAGTGCCGGTGCCGATGCCAGGGCCAGGGGCCGAGGCGCGTTCTGCCGCCAGCAGCGCGGCCTTGCGCGGCAGTCCCCAGCGATATCCGCCCAGGCTGCCATCGCCACGGATGACCCGATGGCAGGGGATCAGCAGGGCGATGCGGTTGCCCGCGCAGGCGCTGCCCACGGCACGCACGGCGCCGGCATGGCCGATGGCCTGGGCCACTTCAGTGTAGGTGCGCGTCTCGCCGCGCGGAATGTGTGCCAGGTACTGCCACACCTTCATCTGGAAGGCCGTGCCGCGGATGTCCAGCGGCAGCTCTGGCAGGGGTAGGCCCTCCCGCAGATGGGCCCTCAGGGCGCGCATCCAGTCGCGCAAGCGGGTGTTGCCGCGGGCCGTGGCTGCCTTGAGGGTGGCGCGCGGGAATTCCTGCGCCAGCGCCTGTTGCAGTCCGGTCGCGCTGTCGCCCAGTTGCACCGAACACAGCCCGCGGTCGGTGGCCGCCAGCATCAGCAGGCCGTGCGGGATGGTTTGTATCACCCAGGAGATCTGCGTCGACTCGCCGCCCTTGCGGTACTCACCCGGTGTCATGCCCAGGCGGCTGTCGGTGCGTTCGTAGACCCGGCTGCCTGAGCCGTAACCGGCTGCATGAATGGCCTCGGTGACGCTGGCCTGGGTGTGCAGGCCGCGCTTCAATGCCTTCAGGCGACAGGCCTCGGCGTATTCACGCGGGCTGATCCCCAGTGCAGCCTTGAAGCTGCGCTGCAGATGCCAGGGGCTGAGCCCGGCGGTGCGCGCCAGGCTGGACAGGTCGAGCGCCTTGCTTTCGGCGGAGGCCTCCACCAGCGCTTCGATGCGCCGGCACAAGCCGCGCAGGGTGTCTGCGCTGGATAGGCGGGTTTTCATCCTGGCGCCATTGTGCATGAGGGGGCTAGTGTCCTGAATCGTTAGTTCGTTGAATATGATTGCGTGCCTAGACCTGCGCTATGAATACGAAAAAGGCCGAAATTGGTGTCAGACAAGGCGCAAAGCGGAGCAAGGTTGACCACCTTGCGAGCATTTGCAACGCCGTATGGCGCCGATTCTCGGTCTTTTTTATTCATCGAATTAGCGATTCAGGACACTAGTGTCGTCCCGGGCAGTCGGTGCCGCCATCCGCTTCTTGCGCCCGGCCACAGAATGTTGCAGGAATCGCCCGGAGCGCCATGCAGGCTGTGTACAATGCGTCGCCATGCCACTCAAGCTCTCAAGACGCTATCTCTTCAGCAACGGTTTGCTGCTGGTTTGCATGGTGGCGCTGACCCTGTTTGCGGTGTTCGCCGACACCGGATTCACCGGGCCCATCGCCACGGCCGGCCTGCTGGCCTGTGCTGCCTGTTCCTTCGGCCTGCTGTGGTCGACGCACAAGTACCAGAGCACCCGCCTGAGCGATGCCGGCGTGGAGCAGGCCACCTTGCAGGGCCGTACCTTCTTCGCCTGGAGCGACGTGAAGGAAGTGCGCATGTACGCCGGCGCCTTCATTCTGGAAAGCCCCAAGGGCAAGGTACTGGTCTATCCCAAGGCCTACGAGAATCCCGAGGATGTCTCCGAATATGTGGTCACCCGCATGCGCAAGGTGCTGCAGGAGCGTGGTGGCCACGTGCCGGAACAGGACACGCGCTTTTTCTGAGCGTGGTCCGGTGCAGGCTTTTCCGGTAGAGCCCCCGCGGGCTCGAGGCCGGAATGGACAATCTGATAATAATAGTCCTGTTTATTCAATGCTGAAGCTGAATACCATCCCAAAAAGATAATAATTACAGGTTGGTCTGCATGCTCGCGCGTGACCTCAGGTGCCGGTGGCGCTTCGCAGGTGTAAAGTGGCCACACAATAAAAGCAGGCCCCCAGGCCTCAGGAGGAGAGGATGCAACCAGTCCATGAAGGGCAGGGCACAGGCGCGCCTGCTGCACCTGCGGAGGATGTCCATGTGGATGTGCTGGTGGCCGGCGCTGGTGCTTGCGGCCTGATTGCCGCCATTCGCGCGGCCCAGGGCGGCGCCAGCGTGATGCTGGTGGAAAAGCTCGACTGCTTTGCCGGCGATACCACCCTGTCCACCGGGACCATCCCTGCGGCCGGCACGCGCCTGCAGCGGGACGCTGGCATCAGCGACAGTGTCGATGGCATGGTGGCCGACATCGAGCGCATCACCGGGCCCCACGATGCCTCGCACCTGACGCGCATGCTGGCGGCGCGCTCGGCCGAAGTGGTGCACTGGCTGATCGACCGCTGCAGCATCCGCTTCAAGCTCTATACCGACTACAAGCACATCGGCCACCAGACGGCACGCCTGCACCTGCAGCCCAGCGGCAAGGGCCTGGACCTGGTGGAGGACCTGGCTGCAGCGGCACGACGCGAAGGCATAGCCATCGCGTTCTCCACGCCGGTGAAGCAGTTGCTCCACGATGCTTCCGGTCGCATCACCGGCGCCGAGCTGGCAGGGCCACCGGGCATGGGCGGATCGCGCCGCGTGCTGGCGAAGAAAGTCATCCTCGCCACCGGCGGCTTCGGCGGCAACACCGAACTCAAGCGCGAGTATTGCCCGGACATCGCCGAGGCGCCCTTTTTCGGCGCGCCCGGCAGCGAGGGCGATGCCGTGCGGTGGGGCCGCGCACTGGGCGCGCAACTGGCCAACATAGCCGCCTATCAGCCGCATGGCAGCGTCGCCTACCCGCAACGCCACCTGCTCACCTGGAGCGCGGCGGAAAAGGGCGCCTTCTACGTCAATCGCGCCGGCCAGCGCTTTGCCAACGAGAACATCGGCTACTCCGGCTTCGGGGCCATCTCGCGCCAGTTCGGCAACGAGGTCTACGCCATCTACGACACGCGCATCCGTGACTATATCGGCGAGCATCTGGCGACCTACAAGAACCTGGTGGCCATGGGCGGGGCGCAGCAGGCCGACAGCATTGCTGCGCTGGCCGCCATCCACGGCATCGATGAGGCGGGCCTGGCGCGGACCTTCGATGCCTACCAGCGCACCGCCCGCGGTGAACTGGCGGACCCTTTCGGGCGCAAGGCATTCGGCATGGCGCCCTTGCAGCCGCCCTATGTGGTGACGCGGGTGCAGGCCTGCCTGTTCCACACCCAGGGCGGACTGATGGTGGACCTGCAAGGCCATGTGATGCGACCCGATGGCTCGCCCATTCCCAACCTGTTTGCCGGCGGTGGCGCGGCCACCTGCATCAGCGGCAAGGCCGGCGGCTCGGGCTATGTCTCGGGCAATGGCCTGTTGTCGGCTTCGGTGCTGGGCTATGTCGCCGCGGAAACGGCGCTGGCGGAACTGACTGCGAAGGAGAGGGCATGAAGCCGATCGTCCAGGGCTTGTCCGCTGTGCTTCTGGGCTGCTGCAGCCTGCTGGCGCCAGCCCTGGCGGCTTATCCGGAGAAATCCATCCGGCTGGTAGTGCCTTTTCCGCCGGGCGGCGGCACCGACGACCTGGCCCGCGTCATCTCCGCCTCGCTCTCCCAGCAGATGAAACAACAGATCGTGCTGGACGGGCGCCCTGGCGCAGGGGGTGCGATCGCCGCGCAGGCCGTGGCGGGTGCGGCGCCGGATGGCTACACGCTGTTCTTTGCCACCACCGGCACCCTGGCCATCAACCAGCACCTTTACTCGAAGCTGGGCTATGACCCGGTGAAGGACTTCACCCCGGTCACCACCCTGGCCTCATCGGCCAATGTGTTGGTGGTGCATCCTTCGCTGCCGGTGAAGTCGATGGCCGAACTGATCACCCTGGCGAAGAAGCGGCCCGGACAACTGAGCTACGGCTCCGGCGGCGTAGGCACCTCCAGCCACCTGGCCGTGGCACTGTTTGAATCCATGACCGGCACGAAATTCCTGCATGTGCCCTACAAGGGCGCCAACCAGACCACCATCGACCTGCTCGCCGGGCGCCTGGACATGATGATCCAGAGTTATCTGGTGCATGTGGAGTTCGCCCGGCAGGGCAAGGTGCGCGCGCTGGGTTTGTCGGGCCTGAACCCGGCGCCGCAGTTCCCGGGTGTGCCGCCTATCCACACCGTGGTGCCGGGTTATGACGTGAGCGTGTGGTTTGCGCTGCTCGGTCCGGTGGGCCTGTCCGCGGACGTGGTGAAGCGCATCGTTGATGATGCCGCGGTGACGCTACGGCAGCCGAAACTCATCGAGGCGCTGTCAGCCATGGGCGCAGAGCCCTTCGTCAAGCCGACCCAGGAGTTTGCCCGCCTCATCGACAGCGAAAGCCGCAAGTGGGGCGAGATCGTGCAGAAATCCGGGGCCAGGCTGGACTGACCGCAGTTCGACGCTACGGCCGCAGTCGTGCCTGCGCTGTCTACAGGATGTAAATCCGCACCCCGAGGGCGACGGTGAACAGCGTGAGGGCGAGCACGGCGAGAATCATGCCGATGCTGACGCCCGGCTTGTTCTGCGACGGGATGTCATGAACCCGGGTTTGCATGGTGAGGAGGGTATCGCTTCGAGATTGCATGCCATCAGCATACGTCCTGCCCCGGCAGAAAAACAGGAACAAATCCACACTCCATCAGTTTCCAGGTCCCGGATAGGGATGCCGGCAAGCGGGTCCGACCCTGGATGCAAGGCAAAGCCCTGTTTGCCAGGCCATTCGCAGGGCGCTTTGGTAAGACTTCCCGGGCTGTGTTTTAATAGTTCTATCAATAGAACTATGCGTTCAGAGGGACGGCTGCTTCGCCGCCACTCCATGGAATGGGACGAAACTCAATGGCAGGACCGCTTTCCGGCGTCAAAATCATCGACCTCACTTCGGTGCTGATGGGGCCGTACGCCACGCAGATCCTCGGCGACCTCGGGGCCGACGTCATCAAGGTCGAAGCCCCGGAGGGTGACCGCACCCGCGGCATCGGCCCGATGCGCAGCAAGGGCATGGGCCCGCTCTACCTCAACCTCAACCGCAACAAGCGCAGCATCGTGCTCGACCTGAAGCAGCCGGCCGGGCGCGAGGCGCTGCTGGCGCTGGTGAAGGCGGCTGACGTTCTCACCTACAACCTGCGTCCGCACAGCATGCGCGGCCTCGGGCTGTCCTACGATGAACTGCGTGCGGTCAATCCGGGCCTCATCTATGTGGGCATGTTCGGCTTCAGCCAGCGTGGACCCTATGCCGAAGCCGGTGCCGTCGATGACGTCATACAGGGCGCCACCGGCATTCCCATGCTCAATGCGCAGCACAGCGGCGGCATTCCACGCTTCTTTCCCGTCACCATCGCCGACCGTTCGGTGGGCCTCTACGCCATGGGCATGATCAATGCCGCGCTGTACCACAAGGCGAAAACCGGCGAAGGGCAGTCCATCGACGTGCCCATGTTCGAGACCATGACCACCTATGTGCTGGGCGACCATCTCTACGGCCATACCTTCGAGCCGCCACTGGGGGACTTCGGCTATCCGCGGCTGGTATCCAGCGCGCGCCGTCCCTATGCCACGCGCGACGGGGTGTGCTGCTGCGTGGTCTACACCGACAAGGACTGGAAGGCCTTCCTGCAGCGCATCGGCAAAGGGGAGCTTTTCACCAGCGATCCGCGCTTTCGCGACATGGGCAGCCGCACCCGCCATATCTCCGAGCTGTACCAGATGGTCTCCGACGAACTGGCACAACGCAGCACCGCCGAGATCATGGCCCTGCTGGAAGGCAGCGGCATCCCGACCTTCCCGGTGCACACCTTCGAGACCCTGATGCAGGACCCGCATCTCAAGGCCATCGGCCTGTTCGAGCCGATCGAGCATCCCAGCGAGGGCCGCCTGGTGGCGATGCAGTCGCCGGGGGAGTGGTCCCACACGCGCCCGGCCATCAGCCGCCATGCGCCATTGCTGGGTGAACACAGCGTCGAAGTGCTGCGTGAGGCTGGTTTCGCCACCGGCGATATCGACAGGCTGGTGGAGGCCGGCGTGACGGTCGATGGCCGACGATAACGAATACCGATAAACCCACTACCCGCAGAACCAGCGGGAGCAATCAGTCACCCGCGGTCACCCGGAGTGGCTGGTGCATCACAGGAGGAGAGATCTCATGATGGCAAGGCATCTGCAGACTTGGTCCAGACAGCATCCGTCACCCGTCAGAGTAGGGAGGGCAGGGAGGGCAGGGCTGGCGAAGACGGTCACAGTGGCGGTGGCCATGGCCGCTGCCATGGTTGTTCCAACGATCGGCATCATGGCTTCCCTGCTGCCATCCGCCAGTCAGGCCCAGGACGCCTACCCATCGCGACCGGTGCGCATCATCGTGGCCTTCCCCGCGGGCAGCACCAATGACTACAGCGCCCGCCTGATCGCCCCGCGCATGAGCGCGCTGATGGGTCAGTCGGTGCTGGTGGAAAACCGCCTGGGGGGCGGTGGCATCACCGGCACGGTCACCGTCACCCGGGCGGCGCCCGATGGCTACCTGCTGCTGCTGGGCACCAGCTCGCAGTTGATCTACAACGTCGGCCTCACGCGCGACCTGCCCTTCGACCCGGACAAGGACCTGGCCGCCGTCGGCCTGATCTCGCGCAGTCCGCAGGTGCTGCTCGCGCATTCGTCCACGCCAGGCCGCAACGTCAAGGAGATGCTGGCCTATGCGAAAGCCAATCCGGGCAAGCTCACTTACGGATCGGGTGGCGCGGGTTCCATTTCGCATGTGGTGCCGGAGTACTTCAAGCGACTCACCGGCACCGACCTGCTGCATGTGCCGTACAAGGGCAATGGCCCGGCCATTGTCGACATGCTGGCCGGGCGCATCAATTTCGTCTTCACCTCGCTGGGCGGCACCGGCGCCGAGGAGCACATCCGTAACGGCACCTTGCGCGCCTACGCCACGGCCGGGCGCCCGCGCGCCAGCCTGCCGGGGGTGCGTTCCTTTGCCGACGAGGGCGTGGCCGACTTCGACCCGCATACCTGGAATGCCATCCTTGCGCCGGCTGCCACGCCGGTGGCCATCATCCAGCGCGTCAACCGCGACCTCAATGCCGTGCTGCGCGAGACCGAGATCAAGTCCAACCTGGAGGCGCGCGGCTCGGAAGTGCTGGAAGGCTCCACGCCGCAGACCGCCGCCAGCTTCATCGCCCGCGAGCAGAAGGTGTGGGTGCCCCTGATCCGTTCGCTCAACATCCAGCCCGAGTAGGCTGGTTTCACCCGGAGAACCTGCACGTGAACACGACCCACCCGCCAGCCAGCGCCACAGCGAACCCGGCCCCCGAGGTGATCTTCTGCGAATGCTTCGTGCGCGACGGCCTGCAGCACGAGTCCCGCTATATCGAGACGGCCGTGAAGTCGGACCTGCTCGACCGCTTCACCCGCATCGGTTTCCCGCGCATCGAGGCTACTTCCTTCGCCCATCCGAAGAACGTGCCGCAGTTTGCCGATGCCGAGACGCTGCTGCAGCAGATGAAGCGCCGCCCCGGCACGCGCTACAAGGCCACCTGCGCCAACATGCATTCGGTTAACAGGGCACTCGCGGCGCGTGACCAGGGCTACGGGCCGGAGGAGATCAGTTTCATCATCTCGGCCACCGAATCGCACACCAAGAAGAACCTCAACCGCAGCCGGGCCGAGCAGTGGGCGCTGATCGAGCAGATGGCCGAGGTGACGCGCGGCAAGTTCGTGCTGGTGGGTGCGCTGTCCATGATTCTGGGCTGCAGCTTCGAGGGCGCGGTGGACCCGAAGGTGGTGGTGGAGGACATCCGCCACTTCGTCCGCCTCGGGGTGACCACCATCACGCTGGGAGAGACTTCCGGCATGGGCACACCGATCAGCGTGAAGAATCTGGTGCGCGACCTGCGCGATGCGGTACCCGAGGCGACGCTGGTGGCGCACTTCCACAACACCCGCGGCACCGCCATGACCAATTGCATCGCGGCCTGGGAGGCGGGGGTGACGCACTTCGATTCCTCCTTCGGCGGCATCGGCGGGCATCCGGCGAAGATCAAGTACGGCGAAGGCAATACCGGCAATGTGCCCACGGAAGACCTGGCCGTGCTGTTCGAGTCCATGGGCGTGAACACCGGCCTGGACATGGCGCTGCTCATGGACACCGCGCATTTCTGCGAGCAGGTGCTGGAGCGCGAGCTGCTGTCCATGATGACGCGCACTTCCTTCGACGGGACCAAGCCGCTGCGGCTGTCGCTGGCCTGAGGCCAGGCAGGCATGGACCGGGACGCTGCATGAACCCCATCGACTTCTTCTGGCGCGCCGTGCAGCGCCACGCCGACCGGCCTGCGGTGATCACGCCCGCCGGAAGCCTCAGCTTTGCCGTGCTCGGACGTAAGGTGCAGGCGCTGGCCGCCGCCCTGCAGCACATCGACCCGGTGGCGGGCAACCGCGTCGGACTGGGCGCCATCAACAGCGACGATCATCTCGTGTCGCTGCTCGCCATCCTGGCCAGCGGCAAGACCTGGGTGCCGCTCAATCCACGCAGCGGCACGCCGGATCTGCGGCGCATCGTCGATTTCACTGAGCCATCCATTCTGATGCTGGACGGCCCCATGCTGCAGCGCCTGGGGGATATGTCCCCGCGGGTGATCGGGATTGGCGATGCCGGCGGCGAGGGTGGCGAGGCCATGGCACAGCAACTGCATCGATACCGCGATGCAGCGTTTCTGCACGTGGACCGGCCGCTGT
>CANJJT010000084.1:0-19494 GCA_947474715.1 Betaproteobacteria bacterium | reverse complement strand
TAAAACGCCGCACACGCGGGGGGGGGGTGGGGGGGGGGGGCGGGGCCCCCGCCCACGACCCAAACGGCATCAGCCCATGCCCTCTGCATCAATTCGCCGCGTCACCCGATAGCCGCGCAATCCGCTCGGCGAAAATACATAGGCATTGTTGCGCAGCGGATCACCCGTCACTACGATGCTGTAATCCGCGGGCTTCCACACCAGCGGCACCATGCGATCGGGATCATCAGACGCATGGAAGTCCTGCGGTATCGTTCCCTTGTCCGCCATCGCGGCGAGATTGCATTCCGATACCAGGTCCGACCAATCCCCCAGCAGTCGCTCCATGTCCTCTGCGCGCATGCGCGCATGCTCGAACAGATACTGCTGTATGTCGCTGCGCGTGATGCCGGCTACCGCGAAGGCCTCGGCCAGAATGGGTGTGATAAGCACCAGCGGATGCAGCCTGCCCAGGCCCGCACCGACGCTGAAGGTGAGCTGCCAGGACATCTGCCGCACCACGGCATCGGCAAGATAGGGCAGCATCTGCCGCCGCGGATCACCCGACACCTGCGCTACCACATTGCCGCCGGTGTAGTTGGCGATGCTCACCGTGCTCTCGCCATCGGCAAAGCCGGTGTCGGTGCAGCACGAAGGCCAGCCCAGCGCCTGCAGGCAATCGGCATTCTCGGCCACCACCACGCGCCAGGTGTTGCCGTAGGTGGCCTTGTCGTTGCCGTGGAGGCGAAAGCCCGCGACATTGCGCAGGACCATCCGCCAGAAACGGCCCACCGAGGTATTGGGCACAAAACCATCGCGCATAACGCCCTGGCCGAAATTGAAGCCCAGCCGTTTCACGATCGGCCCGGTGAGGATCACCAGCGCATCCCCGCCGGGCGTGGCCCCGGCATGCTCGACACCGAAGGCCGGGTCGGCCATGGCCTCCACCATGGCCAGCAAGAGCGGCATGTACTCCGGCCGGCAACCCGACATCACGCCATTGACGGCAACGCTCCATACCGTGGCCGTACGCTTCTCCGGCAGCAGCACGCCCAGGACTTCTTCCGGTTTGCGTCCGGTATGGGCGAGAAAGGCTTCTATCTTCGCCAGCGTCGGCGGCACGATGGGCAGGCCGTCGCTCCACCCGCGCTGCTGGAAATGCTCATTGACCGCATCATGGCTACCGCGAAAGACGATGTCGCGGAGCCCCGGTTCGTCTGGTGCTTCCTCTGCATTGACTGGTTGGTCAACAGTCCGTGTGAGGCAGGCGATCACCTCCGGCAGCGTCACCTCGAGGATATTCTTCTCCAGCACGCCGGCCGGCTGCACCGCGACATGCCCAGGCATGTGCGCCACCGGCAGCTTCATGCCCAGCCCCATGCACACCGCCTTCGCCTGCTGCAGGAAGCCTTCGCAGACCAGCGACGCCGAGGGAATCCCCGCCTGCTCGCACACTGCACTGGCCCGCAACACGGCGGGCGTGCAACTGCCTCAACAACCCATCGCGGTGAGGACCGCGTCTGCACCGAGGTGTTTCAGTTTTTCCGGCAAAGCCGCGACGACTGCGCGCTCGTCATTGCCGTGGATGCTGCCGAACTCGCGCCAGTGGATGAAACTGATGCCACTGAAGCGTTCGGTCAGCGCCTTCTGCAGCAGCGTGTAGACGTCGTCGCCGCGGAACAGCCAGCCCCATAGCAGGGCAACGCGCTTTCCCTCCAGCGACTCCAGGCGCCGCGCCAGTGGCTTCTCCCCGCCCTGCCGCGGCGCACCCGGCCAGTACACCGAGCATGCGCCCTCATGATCGGAACCTGCGCTCATGTCCCTGCCTGCCTGTGTCATGTCCGCTCCGCCCTCTCCGTACAACGACCTCAGTCGAGCTTCAGTCCGCGCTGTTTGATCACCTGCGCCCAGGTGGCCACTTCCTCGCGTATCAGTTTCGCAAATTCATCGGGCGTGCCGGTCTGCACCTCGGAGCCTCCCTTGGTGAAGGTCTCCACCACATCGGGGCTTTTCATCACGCCGAGCACCGCCTGGTTGAGCCTCTCGATGGCTGGACGCGGCGTGCCGGCCGGCGCCAGCAGGCCGTACCAGACACTGACGGTCGCCCCCGGTAGCCCGGCTTCGCCCACGGTGGGCACATCGGGCAGGGCAATGGAACGTCTGGCGCTGGTCACGGCGATGGCACGCACCTTGTTCGCGCGTATCTGCGACACCGCCGTCGGAATGCCCTGAAAGTTGATCTCAAGGCGCGCCGCCAGCAGATCGGTCACTGCCTCCTCATTGCCCTTGTAGGGCACATCGACAATCTCCGCGCCCGCGGCCACACCGAACAACTGCCCGGCCATATGCTGCGTCGACCCAAGCCCGGCATGCCCATAGCGCAGTGCGCCGGACTTCGACTTGGCGAGCGCAATCAATTCCTTCAGGTTGTTCGCTGGCACACCCGGGTGAACAATGATGACCAGCGGCCCGTTGGCCACCTGCGCAATGGGCGCCAGGTCCTTGACCGGATCCCAGCTGAGTTTCGGATTGAGCCCGGGAATGATGGCCAGCCCCGAGGCCGACAACAGCATGGTGTAGCCGTCCTTGGGCGCGCGCACCGTGGCCTCGATGCCCACGGCACCGCCAGCCCCCAGGCGGTTCTCGACAATGACCGCCTGGCCCAGCGGCTCGCCCAGCTTGCCGGCGATCACCCGCGCCATGATGTCCACGGTGCTGCCCGCGCTGAAGGGTGAAATGAGCCGCACAGGCTTGCTGGGAAAGGTCTGCGCCTGGACCGCACCGACAGCAAAAAAACTGGCGGCCAGGCAGGCCGACAACCACGGATGGACCCCAGACATAAGTTCTCCTCGTGTTATGGCAAGTGCAGCGTGGCCAGACCTGCTGCCTCTCCCGGGCAGTCAGGCGCCGGCAGTCAAAGCCGCTCCCCGACATCGGCCATTGTAGGCCCGAGGCAGCCAAGCCCCGGGGAACCGGGGAGGACTCAGGCAGCCGGCGGCTGCGTCTGGCGGAACGAGGGCCGCGCCAGGATCGCCTCGCCATAGCGCTTCAGACCTGGAAAACGCTCACGCCAGCCGAAGGACTCGTATATCTGATCCATGTAAGCCAGCGCCATACCGGCGCAGATGTCGGCGACGCTGAAGGCGCTGCCGAAGCAGAAACTGCGCTCACCGATCTCCGCCTCCAGCGCTGCCAGGCCGCGCTCGATCTTCTTCAGCTGCTTGGCATACCAGGGCTGGGCCGGATCGCGCTGGCCGGCCTTGTAACGATCATCGTGGGTGAGGATCACGATGGCGTCGGTGATGCCATCGCCCAGTGCCTCAAGGCGCAGTACCTCGATGCGGTCCTCGAATCTTTCTGGAATCAGCGGTGGGCCGCTGCCGACATGGTCGAAGTACTCGACGATCACTACTGAGTCGTACAGCGCGCGGCCATTGTCCAGCACCAGCACCGGAATCTTGCCCAGCGGATTGTGGAGGGGCACCTGCGAACCAGGGGCGGACGGGCTGTCGAAGACATAGTCGCAGGCGACCTGCTTTTCCAGCATGGCGACATGCGCCTTGAGCGCGAAGGGGCTGCGCGGAGAACCCAGCAGTTTCATGGAAGTTTCCTGATCGACGGACAGTGAAGCTTGGATGCAGACACCCGGACAAGAAACAACCGGACAGTCGCGATTATCCCACCGCCACTGCCGCCTTCCGGTCTCAGATCGGCACGCGCGGAATGCGGCTGGCGTTCCAGGTGCCGAAGGTGGCCACCAGCGCCATCACGAAAAAGGTGATGTGGAAGGCATTGATCACTTCGTGGCCCGTTTCCAGGGTGCCGCCCTGCATCAGCGCGCCCGCATCCAGCTCGGGCAACAGGCCATAGATGATGGCCCCGGCCACGGCTGCGCCCAGCGCCGACCCGGCGGTGCGAGAGAGCATCACCACAGACGAGGCAGCGCCAAGGTGCTTGGGCCCGGCCGCAGTCTGCACCATCATCTGAGATCCCGGCCCCGAAGGCCCGAGGCCGACGCCGATGAGAAAGCCCAGCACCGCGATCAGGGTCTGCTCGGGCGGCGACAGCGCCAGGACGAACAGGGCCGCTGCAGTGATACCCATGCCTATCATCGGCATGGTGTTGAGGCGGCCGATGCGCGCGGCGATACGGATGGAGGTCTGCGCCCCTGCCACGATGCCGATGGACACCGGCACCAGCATCAGGCCGGCCTTCTCCAGCGGCATCTGCAGGCCGAAGCGCAGGTACACCGGGAGGTAGAAGATTACCGCCAGATAACAGCAGGACTGGCACAGCATATTGATTGCCACCAGCGAGATGGTGCGATTGCGCAGCAACTCCATCGGAAAGAATGGCGCGGCGAGCCTGCGCTCATGCCGCAGCAGCCACACCCACAGGGCAAGGCCGCCACCGAACAGCACCAGGCTCCACAGCGACAGCCAGTCGAATCGATGTCCGGCCGAGGACAGCGCAAACAACAGGATGGCCGTGCCGAAGACGAACAGCAGCAGGCCCAGCATATCCGAGACCCCAGCGGCACCGGGATGCTTCTTGCCCCGCGGCAGCAGCGACAGGCGCCAGGCGGCAAACAGGCACAGCGGTATATGCGCGCCGAACAGCCAGCGCCAGCCGATGTGGGCCACGGCAAATCCGCCGATAATGGGCCCCAGTACATTGGCCGACATGAACATGATGCCGAAATAGCCAAGGAAGCGGATGCGCTGCCGCGGTGCCACCAGCTCGCCGATCATGGCCTGCGACAGCGTCATCAATCCGCCACCACCCAGGCCCTCGACGGCACGCCCGAGGATGAGCACCCCCATCGAGGGGGACAGGGCACAGATGATGTGCCCGAGCATGAACACCGCCATGGCGGCAAACAGCAGTTCGCGCCGGCCGTAACGATCCCCCAGCCGGCCGTACACCGGAATCATCACCGCGCTGGTGAGCAGGTAGGCCGTGGCAATCCAGGAGGTGTCATGCAATTGGCCCAAATCCCCGGCGATCACGGGAATGGCGGTTGCCAGCAGGGTCTGATCGGCCACTGCCATGAACATGGGCAGCCCGACCGCTGAAAACAGTTTCAGGAACTGGGCGTGGGTGACAGTCGGGGGCTCATCCGCTGCGGATGCAGCTTCACCTGGCTTGGCGTCTTCGGGTGCAGCCGACATGCAGTGTCCTGTTGAAAGTTGCCGCATTATCGCATCGCAGCAGTGCGCTTCGGCCCGGGAGCAAAGCTGGTAGCCTAGGGAAACACTGATCCAGTCTCGAATCGAGGATCACCGTTCAACTGTTGCCTCTGACGTGGGGGATAGACAAGGGGGCGTGGCCCACTTGTTCAGTGCTTCCCTAGCGCAACAAGAATCCACAGCACACCCCGGTGCAGCCACACGGAACCACACGGAGGATCGCCGCAATGACCATGATGAGTGCAACGACAGGCATGCCCCGCCACAACGGGGCCCCCTCGGGGGCAGCCATGACTGCCTCGCTGACAGGGCCACTCAAGGCCCTGATCGCCTCGGCGATGTGTCTGGGTGTACTGGCCCAGCCTTCCCCCGCACTCGCGCAGGAAACCTATCCCGCCTCGCCGGTACGCCTGGTGGTGGGCTTTGCCGCCGGCGGCCCCACCGACCTGGTGGGCCGGTTGGTGGCGCAAAAGCTCACCAGCCAGATGGGCATGAATGTGCTGGTGGACAACAAGCCGGGCGCAGCCGGCAACCTGGGGGCCGAGTTCGTCGCCAAATCCAGGCCAGATGGTTACACCCTGTTGCTCAATTCCTCCGGTGTGGTGTTCAGCCTCGCCTTCGGGGAAAAGCTCGGTTACGACCTGTTCCGCGACCTCGCCCCGGTATCACTGGCTGCCACCTCGCCGCAACTCATCGTCACCCATCCGGGCGTGCCCGCCAGCACCATCGGCGAGTTCGTCGCGCATGTGCGCGCCAACCCGGACAAGCTTGCCTATGGGTCCTCGGGGACAGGCACCAGCACCCACCTGGGTGCGCTGCTGTTCCTCGAAAGCAACGGCCTGCGCGCGCTGCACGTGCCCTACAAGGGCGTGGCACCGGCCACCGTGGACCTGATCGCCGGACGCATCCAGTTCTCCATGCAAAGCGCGAGCACCGTCCTGCCGCTGGTCAAGGACAAACGCATCAACGCGCTGGCCATCACCGGCCTGCGCCGCTCGCCCTTGCTGGCCGAGGTGCCCACCGTCGCTGAAACCGTGATCGCCAAGTTCGAGGTCGGCGCCTGGTCCGGCGTCATGGCCCCGGCGAAAACCCCCGTCCCCGTGATCCGCCGCCTCCACGCCGAGATTGCCAAGGCCACCCAGGATGCCGAGACGCGCGCCAAACTGACCCAGGAGACCATAGACCTCATCGGCTCCAGCCCGGAGGAATATGCCGCCTACCTGAGAAGCGAACTCGACCGCTGGTCGCGCGTCATCAAGAGCGCCGGCGTGAAGCCGGAGTAGCCGGCATGAACTTCCCCATGCCCGCGCAGGGCGGCCAGCTGTTGAAGGACAAGGTCACCGTCATCACCGGCAGCGCCTCCGGCATCGGCCGCGCCACCGCGCTGCTCTTCGCGCAGCAGGGCGCCACCGTGATCGGCATCGACATCGCCGATGAAGCCGGGCAACAGGTCATCGAGGCCATCCGCGCCACCGGTTCCCAGGCACATTACCTGCATGCCGACGTCACCCGCAGTGAATCCGTGCGCGCCGCCGTGGCCGAATGCGAGAAGCGGGTGACCAAGGTTGATGTGCTGTTCAACAATGCCGGCCGCGTGCTGCGCAAGCGCTTCGAAGACACCAGCGAGGACGGCTGGCAGGCCATGCTGGCGGACAATCTCACCAGCAACTTCCTTTGCGCCAAGTATTTCCTGCCGCTGATGAAGCAGTCCGGCTCCGGCGCCATCATCAACCATGCCTCGGTGGATGCCAGCCTGGGCAACCCCACCATCGCCGCCTACAGCGCCGCCAAGGGCGGGCTGCTGCCCCTCACCCATGTGATGGCGCATGACCTGGCGAAATACGGCATCCGCGTCAACGCCATGTCCACGGGCAACATCACCACGGCACTGAGCGGCCCCGACCAGAACCAGGCCATCAGCGCGCCCACCGCCGTCACCCCGCTGGGCCGCACCGGACGCCCGGAAGAGGCCGCGCAGGTGGCGCTGTTCTTTGCGTCGGACTGGTCCTCCTTCGTCAATGGCGCCAACCTCGTCGTCGATGGCGGGCGCACTGGCATCACGCAGGGTTGCTTTGAATGCTGAAGACTCAGGAAGAAGGCTGCATCCGGGCCATCCTGTCCAGAAGTTCGGCTGCGGGCATCACGTCCGCGTACTTCTGGGACATGTCGAACAGATTCACCGCGTGCGACACCTGACCGCGGTCATAGACGCAGTCCTCGGGGACGACCACCCTGAAATTCAGCGAAAAAGCGTCCACCACACTGGCGCGTATGCAACCGCTGGTGGTGCAGCCTGTCATCACCAGGGTGTCAACGCCCAGTTCGATCAGGTGGCTCGCCAAGGGTGTGCCGAAGAAGGCACTGGGATGTTTCTTCGGCAGAAGAATGTCGCCCTCGACCGGGGCCAGTTCCCGCACGAATTCATAGCCATGCGCCGGAATGCTCCACATGCTGGGTGTCTTCTCGGCAAGACGGCCACCGTCGCTGGCGAGCTTGGGTGCCACATGCGGATAGAGCACCGGCCAGCGCCGCAAGCGGAACGCGTCGACCAATGACCGCACACGGGGAACCACGTTCCAGCCCAGTTCTCCGCAACTGGTGGGGAACTCCTTCATGGCCTCCACCAGCGGACGCGACACGGTACCCAGGGTGCGGTACTGCATGTCGATGATGAGCAAGGCTGGCCGCTGACCGAGGCCTGATGGTCGACCGAAGCCGGCGCTGTCGTAAATCCGTTCTTCCTGTTCGCTGATCAGTCCCTGCCACGGTTTCATGTGCCCACCCTATTCCGGGATGATGCCGCTGGCTGCCACGACTTTCGTCCACTTGGCGATCTCCGCCTGCAGCAGCAGGCGGAATTCCGACGGTCCGGTTTCGGTGGGAATCAGGCCTTGCTCAACCATCCAGTCACGGTTCTCCTTCGCCCTGATGGTCCGGATCATGGCATCGTGGATCACCTGCACCACGGGGCCCGGTGTCCTTGCCGGTGCCAGCACGCCGGCCCAATTGGATGCTTCATATCCGGGAACTCCGGATTCGGCGATGGTCGGCACATCGGGGAAGGCGGCGAGCCGCGTTGCGCTGGCAACCGCCAGCGGGCGCACCTTGCCTGCTGCCACCTGCGGCATGGCCGTCTGGGTCACGACGAACAGCAGGTCGAGCTGCCCGCCCATCAGGTCAGCCATGGCCGGCCCACCCCCTTTGTAGGGTATGTGGGTGAAGCTGATGCCGCTCATCATCCTGAGCAGCTCCCCGGACAGGTGCGGCGTGCTCCCCGTTCCCGAGGACCCCATGTTCAGCTTCCCGGCATTGGACTTCGAGTAGGCAATCAGTTCGGGGATCGTTCGAAACGGTGCGCCGGGCCGGGTCAACAGCACCTGCGGTGACAATGCAAACAGGATAACCGGCGAAAAGGAATCCACCGGGTGATAGGGCAATGACTTGTGCATGGGCGCATTGGAGGCGTGGCTGCTGGATATCATGGTGAGCGTGTAACCATCCGGTGCCGCCGCAGCCGCGTTGGATGTGCCGAGCACCCCGGCTGCACCGGGCCGGTTGTCCACCAGTACCAGTTGCCCCAGATGCTGCCCAAGCGGTGGCGACAACTTGCGTGCCAGGATATCCGACCCGCCACCGGGGGCGACATTGATGATCATGCGCACCGGCCGCGCGGGCCAGGGCTGTGCATGAGCCAGGAGCGAGGCGCCGGCGCACAGCAGGACCAGCGGCAATGCGACTAGATGTTTCATAAACTCATGCATGAAGCTTCTCCGCTGATGAAGTGAATTCTGATGCAAGGAAAGAAGCTCGTGTCCTTTTCAGACGACACCTTCCGCCCTCAAGGCTTCGATGGCCGCGCGCTCATAGCCCAGGCTCTCCAGGATTTCCTGCGTATGCTCGCCAAGCCGCGGAGGGGCCTTGTCTACGGACGGACCATCGTGCTCGAAGCAAAAGGCACTGGCAGGGACGGTCATGGGGCCATCCACGCCGGGCAGGCTGTCGAAGCGATGCAGGACCTTGCGGGTAGGCAATTGCCGGTCTTGCAGGGTGTCAGCAAGGCCGCGTACCTTCAGGGCGGGCACCCTGCGTTCCTGGAAAAAATCCTCCCATTCCTGCGCCGTTCTGGTGAGCAGGATTTCGGTCAGGAAGGCGGATTCCTCTTCCTGTGCAGCCTTGCGCCCGGCGTAATCGCGGCAGCCCAGATCCGGTCTGCCCAGGGCCTCGAACAGTCTTGTGTGCTCGCGCCGGTTGGTGGCCGCCAGCATGATCCGGCCCTCACGGGTCTGGTACAGGCACTGGCTGGCGAAATTATGGGTATTGCCGCGCGCGGATGGCGCCTTGCCGGTGGCCATGTAGTTGGTGATATGCGATGCCTGCAGCAGGAGTGCCGTGTCCAGCATGGACACATCGATGGTCTGCCCTTCACCAGTTCGCTCGCGATGGAACAAGGCGCTGGCAATGGCAAAGGCCGTCATCATGCCGGTCGAGTAATCCACGACCGGCGCCCCGGATTTGTAGCCTTCACCTCCTGCCGGACCGGTCACGGCGAGTATCCCGGACATCGCCTGAATGGCATGGTCATAGGCGGAGTGGCTCCCGCGCGGCCCGCCCTGGCCAAATCCGGTGATGGAACAGTAGATCAGTGAGGGATTGAGGGCCCTCATGGCCTGCGCCCCCAGCCCCAGCCCGGCCAGCACCTCACCACGATAGTTCTCCACCAGCACATCCGCCTGCATGACGAGCCGGCGCAGGATCTCGCGGCCTTTGTCCAACTTGAGGTTGAGCGTCAGGGAGCGCTTGTTGGCATTCTGGGCAAGATAATTGGCGCCCATGTCACGCTGGTTGAGTGTTTCGCAGCCACCGGTGTGCCGGCTCTGGTCGCAATCCCCGGGATTCTCCACCTTGATCACATCGGCGCCGAGCAGCCCAAGTTGAAAGGCGGCGAAGGGGCCAGCCAGCACATGCGTGACATCCAGCACCAGCACCCCGGAAAATGCGCCCATCTCAAGCCCGCCCTGGGGAGCGCCGGACAGCCCTCAGACCGGGTCCGGTGGCGGGAAGGAAAACTGTTGCCGGAGTGGTCGCATCGCGCATCTGGGCATTCTAGGCGCGCCACCAGGGGCGATCAGAACTTCGTGTTTGACTGACTTACTGCCGGTTATGGCCTGCCCGGCAGCGATACCATGTCGGTTCGAGCCGAAGAATCCGCCCGCCATGACCAGGCCATTGCAGTGCGGCCACCGCGGGAGGTACCGGGACTGAAGGAGCACGGCCTTGATCCTGCAACAACTGCGCTACCTGCGAGCCATCATCGCCCATGGGTTCAACATTTCCAGGGCGGCAGAAGCCCTGCATACCTCACAGCCTGGCATCAGCAAGCAGGTGCGCCTGCTGGAGGAGGAACTGAAGATCGACATCTTCGTCCGGGAACGCGGCCGCATCATCGGCCTCACTGAGCCGGGTGCTGCCATCCTCAAGGCCGCCAACACCGCCTTGCGGGCAACGGAGAACATCGGTTCGGTGGCCCGCGACTATGTCCAGGATGAAGTCGGCTGCCTGCGCGTTGCGGCCACCTTCACCGTGGCGAAGTATCACCTGCCATCCATATTCCAGGGCTTTGCCGGTCGCTATCCCAAAGTGGCGCTGAGCCTGCATGAGGGCGACCCGACCGGCGTCTGCCGCATGGTCTGCGAGGGGGAAGCCGACATTGCCGTGACCACACGGCCGACCGGCTCGTTTGCGGATCTGTTAATGATGGAATGCTTTCGCCTGCCGCCGGTATTGATTGCCCCCAAAGGACATCCCCTGTTGCAACTGGTGAGCCCAACGCTGGAACAGATATCACGCTATCCCTTCATCACCTCGAACGCGGGCTCGCTGGGACAGTCACGGATCCAGCAGAAATTCGAGGAAGCCGGCCATCCGGTCAGGGTGGTTTTCTCCTCGTCCATGAACTCGGATGTGGTGAAGAGCCTGGTGGAGGCCGGACTGGGCATCGCCATCCTGTCCAAAAGCGTCTACGACCCCGAGCGGGAACCGCAGCTCGGATGCATTGAGCTCGGGCACCTGCTCGAGCCACGCATCGTCTGCTTTGCCATACGCTCCGACCTGCATCACCGTGCCTTCGTCCTGGCCTTCATCCGCATGCTGGTACCGGGGCTCGACGAGCGGGCCATGCTGCAGGCACTGGCCGATGCCACGACCGCGCCACACTGAGAGGCAAGCCACCCGGCACTGGCCGCTTGACGCCTTGTCGAAAGCAGTTTATGAGTCGTGTCGACATCCCTGAGCCCCAACCTTGAAGGCCATCATCATGACCAGCCAGTTCATCCTCTTCACCCAGCCGGGTTGAAGCAGCTGCCTCCGGGCGAAAGAGTTTCTTTCGCGAAAAGAGATCGATTACATCGCCGTGGATGTTGCCAATGATCCCGGCGGCCGTGAAAAGCTCGCCGCCCTCGGCCTGCGCTCGGTGCCCATCGTGGCCCGCGGCGACCAGTGGGTGGATGGCCAGAACCTCGAAGTGGTGGCAAAGTTTGTCGGCCTCGATGGCACCGGCCACGTGCCGCTGGCGCCCGAGGTGCTGTATGCGCGCCTGCAACAGATCCTGAATGTGGCCCAGGCCTGCGTGCGCCAGGTACCCGCCGACAAGCTCACCCAGGATGCCACCCACAATCGAAAGCGCGACCTGCGGCTGCTGTCACACCATCTGTTCCGCATCGCCGAGGCCTATCTGGAAGTCACCGAGAACGGCGTGTTTTTCAGCCGCGGCCTGCCGCAGATCGAGCTGGCCGACGGCGCCTTCACCACCAGCGGCGAGATCGCCGACTATGGCGCACAGGTGATGGCGCGGCTGGAACGCTGGTGGAACCACGGACAGGGCCACGACTTCGACCGCGAGCTTGACACCTACTTCGGCAAGCTCTCGCTGCACCGGCTGCTCGAGCGCTCCACCTGGCATCCGGCGCAGCACGCGCGCCAGCTCATTTCGGTGCTCGAAACATTCGGCATCACGCCTGCCATGCAACTCACGCCAGCCCTGCTGCAGGGGCTGCCCTTGCCGGAGCGGCTGTGGGAATAGTTTCGGCAGTCAAGCCCCAGGCCGGGGTCAGTTTGCCTTGATCCCGGCGGTCTTGATGACCTTGCCGAAAAGCTCCAATTCGCGCCGGATATGGGCGGCAAACTCGTCCGGCGTATTACCTACCGGATCCGATCCGGACGCCGCAAGGCGCTCCAACACCTCGGGATCCTTCAGCATGACCGCTATCTCGCCCTGCAGCCTGTCAACAATGCCGCGCGGTGTTCCGGCGGGAGCCAGCAGGCCGATCCATGAGCCCATTTCCAGCTGCCTGAACCCGGCCTCCTCGAAGGTCGGCACGTCGGGAAGATAGGAAAGGCGCTTCTTGCTGGTGGTGGCCAGTATCCGGATTTTGCCGGCTCTGATCTGGGGCATCGCCGATGGCGCAGCGGCGAACAGCAGTTGTACGTCGCCGGTGAGCAAGGCCATCTGTGCCGGCGCACCACCCTGGTAGGGCACAGGAACGATATCCGTGCCCGTAATCTGCTTGAACAACTCCGCGGCAATGTGCCCGGCACCTCCGGTGGTCAGTCCGTAATTCAGCGCCCCCGGCTTCGCTTTGGCCATGGTGATCAGCTCGGCGATGGAGCTCGCCGCGATGGAAGGATGCACCATCACTACCAGCGGCTGGGTCGCCACCAGGCTGACCGGCGCAAAGTCCTTCACCGGATCGTAGGGCAGTGAATACATGAAAGGTGCCGTGGTGTGATTGGCATAGGCGAAAAGCAAGGTGTGACCGTCCGGCGACGAACGAGCGACCATTTGCGAACCCATCATGCTTCCTGCGCCGGGGCGGTTCTCGACCAAGACCTGCTCATTGAAGCCGGCACGAAATCCGTTGGCGACTATGCGGGCGATGACATCCGTGCTTCCTCCCGGGGCGACTGGCACCACAACGCGGATGGCCTTGCGCGGATAAGGTTCAGCCTGCGCCTTCTGCTGTGCATGGACTGCGTGACTGAAGCCGTGACATGCGACAACACAGACGAAGGCGGCGCGCATCAGATTAAGGTTCATTGGTTTCCTCAAAGGTGATCTCGAAGCAGCCGGCCGCAGCCCTGCAAGCCGTCATGGATACCCAGCAGGCGCAGCCCGGCCCAGAGGCTGGTCGCGTTGTTGGTCAGCACCGGTTTACCCAGTTCCGTTTCAAGTTGCTCAATAATGTCCATGGCGGGCCAGTTGCCGCCGGGCATGATGATGACCTCGGCATCCTGGCGATCGGCCTGCCGTCCCAGTTCATAAGCTTTTTGCGAACCGCCACGCACCAGGTCCGATCCATGCGCAAAACCGGCAAACTCGCTGGCGACCACCTGCAAGTCATGGGCCTCCATGAACGCGATCATCAGATCATTGATGGCGGCACTCCAGGGGGCCGCGATCGCGATTCGCCTTGTTCCGAGATGCTTCAGGGCATCCACGAACGCCGTGGCCGCAGTGGTGGCGGGTTTTCCGGAGGCTGCTTCCATGCGTCGTATGAGGTCACGATCGTATCCCTTGCCTTTCACCATTGACGGAGCCATCGCGGCAAACACAATGACACCCACATCAGCGTCAGCAAGCTTGCGGCTTTCCGCCTCCAGCTGATCCACACAACTCACCAGGGATTCGACATCGATATTCTTGAAACTGATTCTGGCGGTATGGAGGGAAACGCATTCCGGCAAGACTGCGGAGAACTCCTGCTCCTGTACGGTGTTCGGAGAGGGCGTGATCAAGCCAAAACGATGAGTGCTGGACACCGGGGACCTTTTCTCCTGTCTGGAAGCTTCGGGATGCCCGTCTCTCGGCGTGGAATCGTCGCCTCTCCCGGACGGAATCATCTACCTGGCAAGCCTTATCGGATATATTCTGGCACAGTTCATGTCCGGCAATGCAGTCCCACGGGCCTGCATTCCGACGAGAGTGCTTACACAAGACGCAGAATGACGGAGCTTCCTACTGGAGGGCGCTCTCAAACAAGGAGACAGTTGTGGCAGCAGAACAGAATTTCGACGTCGCCGTGATCGGCGGCGGGCTGGCGGGCATGGTGGCGGCCAACCGAGCGGCGCAGCTGGGCAAGCGCGTGGTGGTGCTGGAACAGGGCAGCGACGATCGTTATCTGTGCAACTCGCGCTACACCGGCGGCTCCTTCCACATCTGCATCCGCGACATCATGGCCGATGAAGCCGTGCTGATCCAGGCGATCACCGAAGTCACCGGCGGCTTCGTCACCGAACCCCTGGCGAAGATGATCGCCGGCGACGGCCGGCGAGCGGTACGCTGGCTGCAGGAGGAAGGCGCGCGCTTCATGCGGGCCGATGTCGCTTCGCATCGCGGCTGGATGCTGGCCCCGCCGCCGGTGGTACGCCCGGGGCTGAACTGGCAGGGTCGCGGCGGTGACGTCACGTTGCGCCAGCTCGAAGCCAACCTGGTCAAGCGCGGTGGCGCCCTGGTGCGCTGCGCCCGCGCGCAGTCCCTGGTCATGGAAGGCGGCGCCTGCCACGGCGTGGTGGTGAAGCAGGCCGATGGCGAGGTGACCTATCGCGCCAGCGCCGTGGTGATCGCCGATGGCGGCTTCCCCGGCAATCTCGACATGCTGCGCAAGTACGTGTGCCCGAATCCGGAGAGGATCGTGCAGCGCAACGCCGGCACCGGGCAGGGCGACGGCCTGCGCATGGCCATGGAAGCCGGGGCCGGCACCAAGGGCCTGGACCGTTTCTACGGTCACGTGCTCTCGCGCGATGCCATGACCAACGAGAAGCTCTGGCCCTATCCCTATCTCGACAACATTCTGCACACCGCCGTCGTCGTCGGCCCCTCGGGCGAACGCTTTGTCGATGAAGGCCGTGGCGGCGTCTACGTGGCCAATGCCATCGCGCGACTGCCTGATCCGCTCTCGTCGGCCGTGGTGTTCGATCAGGCGATCTGGGAAGCCGGCGGCCGCCAGGGCATCATCGCCGCGAATCCGCACCTGCCGCTGGCCGGGGGCACCCTGCTCAAGGCCGACACACTGGCCGAACTTGCGCGTCAGCTCAATATGCCTGCCGCGGGACTGGAAGCCACGGTGGCCGCCTACAACGCGGCGATTGCCGGCAACAGTCTGGACAAGCTGTCCCCGGCACGGCGCACCACCCGCTACCAGGCACAAGCCATTCTCAAGGCGCCCTTCTACGCCATCCCCGCCTGTGCCGGGATTACCACCACCTTCGGTGGCATTGCCGTGAACGAACACTCGCAGGCGCTCACCGAAAGCGGCGCGGCCATCCCGGGCCTGTATGCCGCTGGTGGCTCGACCGGCGGCCTGGAGGGCGGGCCGGAGATCGGCTATGTCGGTGGCCTGGTGAAGTGCGGGGTCACGGGCGTGCGCGCAGCCGAGCACATCGCCGGTGCAGCTGCCTGACCGGAATCAGCCTCTTTATTGACATCATATTCGAATGCTCCTCCTCTTCTCCAAAGGAAGAGCAGGACATTTGTGATCATGGGCACCGTGCCGATCCTGGCCGCGAGTGCCGCTTCCCGCTGAAAGGAATGTCCCCATGAGTTCGGGCCTCACCCTGAAGACCGCCACCAATACCATCGGCGAGGGCTACACCTTCGATGGTCCCTCACGCACCATCACCGATGCGCATTTCCTCTTCTTCACCGGCCTCACCGGCGACATGGGGCGCAGCCACATCGACGCGCACTATGCCAAACGCACCAGCCTCGGCGCACCTTCGGCCCATGGCCTGCTCATCAATGCCTTCACGGCCCTGGGCGCCTCCAACCTGCGTGACAAGCCCGAGGGTTTCATCTTCATCGAGCAGGGCTGCAAGTTCCTCAAACCGGCGGTGTCAGGCGACACACTGACCCCGCAATTCGAGATCGAGAAGATCTGGCAGGAAGGCCATCGCACCTTCTGCCGCATCAAGACCCGCGTCACCAACCAGCGCGAGGAAGCCGTCATCGAAGGCTTTCACCTGTACCGCATCATTCCGCCCAAGGCGGAGCAGCCGGCGGCTTGAAATGCGGCCGTGGAAGTCGCGGGTGTTAACTCCCTTTTACAAGGGGGGCAACCCTGCCGCCCCAGACTTGATTTTTCCGCAATCACCTGCCCGGCGAAGTTGAGGTGCGGGTTGAAGGCTCCGGTGGCGAAAAGCCGCTGATGGGGCTGGACGCTGGCGATATGGCAGGCTCGTTGCAGGTCGGACGGGTCAGTTGCCTGCAGGCCTGGAAGGCTTCGGCCTTCAGGCCACCACCCACCACCTTGTAGCGGGCAAAACAGGCCTCGCTCGCTCGATAGGCACGCCACTCCCCCTCACAGGCGGCGGCGGGCGACAGAGCAGCCGAGGCTGGTCGCGCTCCCGTCACAGGTGTGCGCGCAGCCGGTTGCGCCGTCCCGCGGTTGCCGCGCAACTGCATCTCCCGCTCCGCCAGGGCGGCCCGCTCGCGATCGGCCTGCAGTGTGGCATTGCGTCGCTGCTCGGGTGTCACATCGACGCCGCTGCGCACCGGTTTGGTCACGGCCTCATATTCCTTGGGCACCACATTCCCATAGTGGATCCGCCCATTCTCGTCCACCCAGCGCACGACGTCGGCCATAGCGACGCGGCCTGCCATCCCGGCCTGCGCCAGCAACAGCACTGCCGCCATGGCCATCCTGATCATCGCAATCGGGCGCATCTGCATCACCGTCCTTCGGTATTCATGCTCCATGTTACGACTAGGTCCGCCATAGAATGGGATGGGAATGACTGCCCCGCCCAGCCGGGTCAGAACAGTTTCCCACGAATTTCGTGACCACGGAACAAAGCTGGGGCACTCCTCACACCCAGGACAAGGCGTTCTGCACAGTCGTTTCAACATCCCTTGCGTCCTTGACGACCCATTCGTGCCGGCGCATCATCCGCATGCGACTGCATCGAAGAATGCTCATGAGAGTACAGATGCACACTGGTACTGGGCACGACACGCAGCCCGTGGTGCCAACATATCCAAAGGGGGAGTCAGCATGTCGAGTGGTGATCTGGACGGCGTCTACAACATTTCCGATCTTCGCGACAAGGCGAAGGCAAGGTTGCCGAAATGGCTGTTTGAATTCGTCGATCGCGGCAACGAGGACGAAGTGGCGCTGCGAAACAACCGCTCGGCCTTCGATCACATCAAGCTGCGTCCACGTATCCTCACCGATGTCTCCAAGCGCACTCAGGAAGTCGAACTCTTCGGCAAGAAGCACAGCATGCCCATCGCCATCGCGCCCACGGGCTCGGCCGGCATGATGTGGTACCAGGGCGAGCTCGCCCTGGCGCGCGCGGCCAAGGCGGCCAATATTCCACTCTCGCTTTCCACCGGTTCCATCACGAGTATGGAACGCGTGGCCCAGGAGGTGGGCGGCACCCTGTGGTTCCAGCTTTACATGTGGGCCGATCGCAACATGTCGCTCGAACTGGTGAATCGCGCCGACAAGGCTGGCTACGATGCCCTCATCGTCACCGTGGACGGCGTGGTGGCTGGCAACCGGGAGTACAACCAGCGCAATGGCTTCTCGGTGCCCTTTGCATACAACCGGCGCAACAGCATCGACGTCATGACCCACCCACGCTGGTTGATGAGCGTGCTGTTGCGTTACCTGATAACTACCGGCATGCCGCAGCGCGAGAACTATCCTGAGGAACTGAAAAAGGCGATCACTTCGGGCTGGGCCAATCACGCCGCCGCTCGTAATGATTCGCTCAACTGGGATGACCTGAAGGCGCTGCGCGCGGCCTTTCCCCGCATCCTCATGGTCAAGGGTATCCTGCATCCCAAGGATGCCATCATGGCGGCGGACCTCGGTGCCGATGCGATCATCGTGTCCAACCATGGCGGGCGCAATCTGGACAGCACACCGGCCCCCATCGACGCCCTTTCAGATATCGTCGATGCCGTAGGCCATCGCTGCACGGTGATCGTGGACAGCGGCTTTCGCCGCGGCAGCGACGTCGTCAAGGGGCTCGCCCTCGGCGCAAAGGCCGTCCTCATCGGCCGCGGCACGCTCTATGGCACGGCTGCTGCAGGCGAAGCCGGCGCTGCGCGCGCCATCCAGATATACAAGGAAGAGGTCAGCCGCGTCATGGCACTGTGCGGCGCGCGCAGCATTGCCGAACTGACCCGGGAGTTGGTGCAGATCACGAAATGAGGCGTCGCGTAGATCAAGCCTTCGCCATGGCGCTGTTTTCGACCAGTTCTGCCTGACCGGCGCCCCGCCTGCCCCCTCACAAGCTGATATTGGCCCTCTGTATCACGGTTCGCCACTTGGTCACTTCAGTGTTGATGTAGGCGGTCAGCTCATCAGGGGAACTGGACTGGGCTTCAATGTCATTGCCGAGGAATTTCTCGCGCACATCGGCGGCGGCCAGCGCATCGCGAATGGCGGTGTTCAACCTGAGTACCGCCTCGCGAGGCACGCCACGCGGCCCCACGATCGCATACCAGAGCGAGGACTCGAAGTCCGTCACCCCGGTCTCGGCCAGGGTGGGCACGTCGGGCATGCGCACGGACCGGGCTTTGCTCGTCACTCCCAGCATGCGCAACTTTCCAGCCCTGACGAAGGACACCACCGCGATGGGACTGGTGATCATGGCCTGGGACAGACCGGAGATGAGATCAGTGATGGCCGGGCCGCCGCCCTTGTAGGGCACGTGCACCAGATCGATTCCCACCTGATTCTTCAACACTTCCATGGTGAGGTGCCCGCCGGAGCCGTTGCCCGAGGAGGCGTAATTCATTTTGCCCGGCTGGGCCCGGGCAAGGGCGATGAACTCGCCCACGTTCCTTGCCGGCACAACCGGGTTGACCACCAGCACCAGCGGCGAGGAGCCCACAAAGGACACTGGGGTGAAATCGCGTACTGTGTCATAGGGCAGTTGCGGCACCAGCGAGGGGTTGATCGAGTGAGTCACCGAGGCCAGCAACAGGGTATGGCCGTCGGGGGGCGACTTGGCCACGATGTCGGTCCCGATCACCTGTCCGCCGCCGCCCCGGTTGTCGGCGATCATGGGTTGCTTGAGGCTCTCGGACATCTTCTGCGCCAGGGTGCGGGTGATGACGTCGGTTGCCCCGCCGGGCGGATAAGGCACCACCATGCGCATGGGTTTGCTGGGAAAACCCTGGGCCAGAACCGCTCCAGCACCCAAAGTGGTTGCAATCACAAGAAGCGTACTGCCGATAGCGATCATGTTGCCTCCAGGGTGCCTCCACAACGAGGTCAATGATTACAATAGTTCCAATTACCTAATTTACACGAAGATACTC
>CANJJT010000083.1:0-19507 GCA_947474715.1 Betaproteobacteria bacterium | reverse complement strand
GGCGCGGATCCTTGAAGGGGAAATAGGCCTTGGAACCCGATGCGCGGATATTGGCGTCCAGGGTCTCCACCTGGATGCGTGAAATCGGATCCTTGATGCCCTCCTCCCAGTGGTCGGTGGGCGTGTTGTGGTCGGCGGTGGCAACGATGGAACTGACACGCCAGGGCTTGCGCCCGGCCAGCTTCAGCCCCTCGAAGGCCTGCGGGCTGGTCACTTCATGGACCAGGTGGCGGTCGATGTACAGCGCCGTGGTGCCGTCATCCTCCGCGTATACCGCATGGCTTTCCCACAGCTTGTCGTACAGGGTTTTTGCGCTCATCGCTGCGATCCGAGAACCATCCAGTTGCGCCGGCAAGGCGCCGGCAAACCGGGCCACCCCTGCCGCGGACACGTTCTGCACCCGCGCAGGGTCACCCGACCAAAGAGCGCAGAATTATACCGGATGGATGCCACCCGCCATGGCGCAAAAAACGCGAACAATCAACGCGGTAAATTCGCTTTTTCGAAACGCTCACGGGCCTGTGGCCCGGCCGGTAGGGCACTTGCGCAAGTCCCAGGCGTCGTAACAGTCCTGCGCCGCGCCGGCGAAGTTCCCCTCAGCGCCTGACCGCCGCCTGGTACAAGGGCATCACGCGCTGCGCGTAATCGGTCAGGTCCCTGGTGCGTGCCTCATTGGAGGGGTGCGTGGACAGCCATTGCGGCGGCTCGCCACCGGCCAGCTTGGCCATCTTGCCCCACAGCGAAACGGCGGCGCGCGGATCGTAACCGGCACGCGCGGCCAACTCGACACCGATACGGTCGGCCTCGGTCTCGTCCTGGCGTGAATGCCGCCGGTTGATGGTGTACTCGGCCGCCAGTTGCCCCACCTGCTGCACCGTGTCGGACAGACCGAACAGCGCGCCGGCGATGCCGATCACGGCGTTCTGGCCCATTTGCATCGAGGCCTGCTCGCGGCTGTGCTCGCGCAGTGCATGCGCCATTTCGTGGCCCATCACGGCCGCCAGTTCGTCATCGTTCAGGGCCAGTTTCTGGATCAGGCCGGTGTAGACCGCGATCTTGCCGCCAGGCATGCACCAGGCGTTGACCTGGTCGCTGCTGAGCAGGTTGGTTTCCCACTTCCATTTCACGGCATCTTGGCGGAAGGTCGCCGTGGCGGGAATGAGGCGGCCCGCAACGCGCCTCACCCGTTCCACTTGTGCCGCATCGCGGTTGAGCAAGCCCTTGGCCTGCGCCTGCTGTATCAGGTCCTGGTAGGACTTGGCCGCACCCTGTTCGAATTCCTGCTGGGAAATCGCCATGCGCTGTTCGCGGTTCACACCCACTGCGCCGGGCTGTGTGGTCTGCACCGTCTGGCAGCCAGCCGCCAGCAAGGCCACTGCCAGCGCGACCGCGCCCGTCCACCCCGATGTCCGCATCTTCGAACCTGCTGTTTCGTGCATTGTCCAAGTTCCTCGTTATGGTTGCGTGGCTCTGGATACCGGCAAATGCCAACCCATCAACCGATAAGCGATCCAGTTTCAACCTGGCTGGTTCAGGTCCTGCACCAGGGCAGAGGTTCCGCCCATATGCCGTCCGGCCCAGCGGCAGCCGCTTGCACTATGAAATGCCGGCCCTGTGCCCTGCCTGCACCGGCTGGCGGAGCTTCCAGACCACCAACACGAAACCAATCAGGCAGCACAGCGAAGCGGCAGTGTAGGTCATGGCCGACCCCATCCAGTCCCAGGACCAGCCACTGCCCAGGCTGCCCAGCACCCCCCCGGCGCCGAAGGTGAGGCTGGCATACAGGGCCTGGCCGCGCGCGCGCAGGTGCTCCCCGAACCAGCGGTTGATGAAGCCCACCGCCGTGGCGTGATACAGACCGAACGTCGCCCCGTGCAGCACCTGGGCCAGCGCGATCAGCAACGGATAGTCCACCAGCCAGCCGATCACCACGAAACGCAGCACCCCGCAGGCAAAACTGAAGGCCAGCAGCGACTCGACACGAAAGCGCTGCGTCAGCTGCGGCATCACCAGAAACACGACAATCTCCACCACCACCCCGAGCGACCACAGTGCGCCCACCGCGGTGCGGCTGTAGCCATTGGCATCGAGGTGGATGGAATAGAAGGCGTACAGCGGGCCATACGCCATGGCCATGAAGAAGCAGGCGATGAAAAAGGCGCACACCTCCGGCCGCCGCAGCACCGGCCAGACGCTGCCCGCGGCAGCCGGCCGGCCGGTCTTCACCACTTCCGGAACCAGCAGCGCAATGCCGAATGCCGCTGTCAGGGACGCCAGCACCAGCCAGGGCAACAGACTCACCGGCCAGACATCCAGCGCCATGCCGATGCCACTCACCGCCACGATAAAGCCGATCGAACCCCACACCCGCAGCCGCCCATAGCGCCCGATGTCGTCACGCAAGTGGGCGAAGGTGATGGCCTCGAACAACGGCATGGCCGCATTGGTGAAGAATCCGAGCAGGGCCATGAACAGCATCAGCGGCCAGAAGCCCGACACAAAGCACAGGATCAGCGCCACCGCCACCACGATGAGCAGCGCCAGGCGCAGCAACGGCGCATGGCGCCCGCGCCGGTCGGCCATGCCCGCCCACAGCGTGGGGGCCAGCAGGCGCATCAGCTGCGAGCCCCCCAGCAGCATGCCGATGGCGGCAGCGCCGTGGCCAAGAGATTGCAGGTAGAGGCTGAAATAAGGCGAATAGGCGCCCACGAACACGAAGTACGCAAAATAGAACGCCGCCAGGCGGCTGTAGGGGATGACGTGCATGTGCCGAACAGGCCCTAGCAGCCTGTCGGACTTAGGCGAGTACTATTGAGTGAATTTGTCATCGAAGCCATGGCGTAAACCTTACTTGATAGGCGCATAGGATACTCAAGTGAGGCGAGGGAATGACACGATTTGTGGCGGTGAATCGAGACACGGGATACCTGCTGCCGCCCTCTGTGGATGACTGCTTGCCCAAGGATCACCTGGCGCGCTTTGTGGTCGATATTGTCGATCAACTCGATCTTTCCGCATGGACTCGGCAGTATCGAGGCGCCGGTTCGGATGCGTATCACCCTTCGGTGAGGTTGGGCTTGTTCATCTACGGCTATGCCACCGGGGTGCTTTCCAGCCGGCGCATTGAGGCGGCGACTGATGATTCAGTTATTCCTTAGTCCGGAGCTTGCGGCAGACGGCCATGACGCCTCGGGTGGGCTACTCACCGCATCGCGTTCCCGCGGTTGCAGCCATCGGAGACAGTCATGATTCCATCATCCGGGCTCGCCCCGACCCGGTTGCTGACATGCGTCACTGTTTTGGGAGCAGGTACACAGGGATGATGCAATGGCCGTCGGGCTGATGACCAGCCTGGGGGCGCGCTCCCCGCTGATTCCCCGGCTCGGCAGGCCATGGGCCGGCAGCCGCGCGTCGCATCACTGGGGCGCCACCGGAGGCCACCTCCGGCAATGCTCAGCCGCCGGGATAGGCCAGCTGTTCCTCGCAGCCGGCCTATCCCGGCCGGTCCTTCCACGTCGGAGCCCGCGGCTGGTTCCTGCCTTGGCCCTAGCCGGTGATCGCCGCCGCCGAGTGGACGATCTGCCAGTGGCCTTGCCGCATGGCCCAATGGCTGACCGACACGCCCCCCCCCTGCGGTCCCTGCCGGGAATACGGGTGGTCGGCACCAAGGCGGGATGATCGCCTGACGTGCAGGCGACTCCGGGACCTGCGGCCGTTCTTCAGGCGCGCCGGGCACGCCGCGCAACGGCGGTACCCCTGCGTGAAGGTGAAAAGGGGTTGTAGTGCAGGGTCCGACACTGCCAAACCTGGCATTCGGCCCCGTCTTCGAAGCGACTGACGCGACAGATCACCACTTCACCCGTCGCCGCCAGCGCCTGCAACACTTCACGAGTGGCTTCCAGCGACAGGCTGCTGGCAATCGCAATCGCGGAATCCAACATCTGCCCATGCTCCAACAGCAGCTTGCGCATGGCTTCAATCCTGTCATTCATGACACGTCCCCCTCCAATGGGTGCAATGGACAATAGCAGCTGCGCATCACGGCTGCGGCTGCTTCTGTACCCGCCGCGGATCCGCGTTACCGGGAAATCCGGTCGCAGTGTGCATCGAGGGCAAAACCGCGCCACTCCTGAAACTGGCGCGCCGCCGGTGCATCCTCCCCGGGAAGATACCTTGAAACCAGCCGGCCGGGTTTAAACCGAGCTTAAGAAGGGCTTAAGCCCGGGACCAAGCTTCGCCCTTGCGCGAACCCAGCTCGTGCGCATAGACGCGCGTGAATGCCGCACCCATGCTGGGGGCATGGTCCTGGCACCAGGGCTGCGCCGCCAACCGGGCGATGCGGATGAGATGTCGGGCACTCATCCGGGCGGTGGGCTCCTGAGCCGGCGCCGGACTGCAAGGATTGCAGCCGCGTCGCTTGCCCCATCATCCCGGCACTGTGTGTCGTACCCCTGCATGCTCGCAGGGCGAGCGACAGCACGATCGGACCAAGGCAGCATAGTTATGATCACTTTCGAACCAGCTAATGCTTCTTCATTGGCTTATGGCTAATATTATGATCATGTGCTTTGGCCTACCCGGCGCTCAAGCGCGGCATTGATGCGATCGATCTCCTCATGCACACGCCGCGCATACAGCAGGCGGGTATCGGCGCTGGCGCCGGCGTAGCGCTGCAGGGCCGCCTGCAGGTCCCCGACCTGGCCGAGATACTCCTTGAGGATGCGCGCACCGGCATGGATGTTGTGCTCCGGATCGAACACCGACTCCGGATGCTCGAACTTCTCCGGATGGAATTCCGGAATGATCTGCATCAGGCCCTTGGCCCCGGCCGGACTCACGGCTGCGTGGTCGAAGCTGGACTCCACCGCCATCATGGCCAGCAACATCACCGGATCCAGCCCCCTGCGCGCCGCAGCACGCTCGGCGATGCGCACGAACTGCAAGGCTTCGGACGGCCCGATGTAGTAGCGGCTGGTGATGAAACCGGCGATGAGTCGTTCGCGCTGGCCGGCCGGTAGCGCTGCCCCTTCCGGAACCGTCTCGACGGAAGCCACGGGCTGGTGAGGGGCTTCCGGCTGCACCAGCGCCACCGCAATGCGAGCTGGATGCCCCATCGCCCCGGCGCGCTTGGCCGTGGCCGTCGCCCACAGGCCCAGGCTGGCACACAGGGCCGCAAGCAGCAGGCTCATGGCATAGCGGTCCGGCATCCTGAAGCATTCCATGTCGTCTCCTCATGAGATTGCAGGCGTGGCCCGGAAGCAGGGTCGCCCGTGAACCAGGTCACTGCGCTACCGGATCACAGCATCAAGCGGTCCGCACCATAAGCCATCCAGCTCATCCAGGCTGTCGGACAAACCCGCTTCATGCTGTAGGACAAAACCGATAGACCGCTTGCTGCCGGACCGCCCGCTGACCATTCCTGCTGCCGCCGTGCTCACCGGTGTCCCGCTTGACCCGGTCGACCGGGTCAACATTAGCAATCCTTGCCGCTGCCCAGGTAATTCACGCCCCGGCAGCGCAGTCGATCCTGCCCACGGCAGGGGTGGCGCATGATCCGGTACGCAATGTGCAACCAGATGACGCCTGTGGACCGGCATCGCGCAACTCTCACACCACCCGCTGCACGCACGCTGCGCCGACCTCACCGCCATCCTGCCTCCCCACGGCAGGCGCCTGAGCGCCATCCGCCTCGCCCGCCACCCCGGCGCGCATTGACCGGGCGCCCGGCGTGGTGCTGGCGAAACCAGAGCGTAACAGCATCGGGAAAAACGGCCGTGCCCCCCTCCCCCCGCGCCTGCAGACGGGCTCGGGGGGAGGCAGCGTGAAAAACGACCCGGCCGAAGGCAATGCCTCATGACGGACACACGCCATGCGGACGAGGCAGTGGCCTGGCGCTATTGCAGCGAACTGCTGCAGACCCGCGAAGTCAGCGATGCCACTCGAGGCCACGCGCAGTCAGTTCGGCGAACAAGGCGTGGTGGACCTCACCGGCGTGTGCAGCTCACAGCCTCGCCTCCATGATGCAGAACATCCGCCAGGAAGCGCTGCCCGCCGGTGTGCGGCTGCCGCTGGCGGCACTCTGAGGCACAGTCAGAAGGGAATATTATTATCAGTTTTGTAAGGTAACCATTACCTTTATTAGACTGGTATATTTATTATTATCAGACGCCATGGTGAAATCCCGCGCCACCAGTCATGTCAGGGATGGACTGACTGACGCTGGTTCTTCACCGAATTCCGGGGGAATACGCGTGTTAACCCCCTTGTCAAAGGGGGCCGACTCGTGAGCGCAGACTCGTGAGCGCAGCGAACGAGCGGGGGGATTTTCTCCCGCTGCCTTGATCGTTCACCCGTCATGACCGGGCCCTGAGTGTCCTCCGGTGCTTCCCCTCTGCAAAGCAACAGCCGTGCGCAGGGTTCATGCGATATCGGCAAAAGGCTATTACACCAGCCCGGTTGGCCAAAATCCCCCCGCTGGCCTGCGGCCAGTCGGCCCCCTTTGGCAAGGGGGTAAACCCCGGGCCTGCGCCAGCCAGCCACCTGTGCTGTCCCCGGAATTCGGTGAAGAACCGTTGACAAGGAGGTCAACCCGGGTCTACCAGGCTTACCGCCGGTGCATTTTCTGGAATTCGATGAAAACCTTGACCTTCCCCCCATGGGAAGCTTCACCATCTGCCCCATGCCCGACCCTGTCTATAATCATCCCGTGACTGCAAACCTCCGGACACTGCTGATCTGCCTGCTGATGCTGGCCCTGCCTGTGCAGGGTTGGGCGGCGGCTGGCATGCTGTATTGCGGCTCGCAGGGCGGGGCCGGACATGCCGACGCAGGCGCCCACAGCCATGAGCTGGTCCCGGATGGCGCGCAGCACCTGCATGAGCCGACCCACCACGCCCATGAACACGGGCACCTGCATGCCTCACCTGCAGCCGATGCAAACCCTGCCACCCACCACCCGCATGACAGCCCGGCCAGCCACGCCACCGATGTCCACGCAGCATCGACCGGGCTGGACGGCGATGCGTCCATTGCGATCAGTTGCACCGTCTGTGCCGCCTGCTGCGGCGCTACGGCGGTGATTTCACCCGCCATCCTCCCGCCCGCCACCACGGTGTCGCGGGTCAAAATGCAGGACCGCATGGCTCTGCACTTCGACTTCCTCACCGACGGTCCCCGTCGCCCTCCCCGAAGCTGAGTCGCCAGCGCAGCGCGCACCCGCGCACCCAGTACACCCCGTACACCGGGTGCACTGAAAGCGAATAGCCGCTGCTCCCTGCCCGCTCCCGATCAACCGGGCTGCGGGTCCTGTTGCGATCTCATGCGAGGTAGACATGTTCTCTTACGTACGCCCGGCTTTGCTGCCGGCCCTGCTGATAGGGCTCTGCGGCTCGGCTGCAGCCCAGACCACCCGGCCCGCGCCGGACGATCCCCGGGCCCCCGTGCCACCGCTGCAGTACCAGTCACCGCTGGCGGGCTATCGCGCCCATGCCGAACAGGACATCGGCTCATGGCGCTCAGCCAATGAGCGTGTCGGCCAGGTCGGCGGCTGGAAGGCCTATGCCAGGGAAGCGGCGCAATCCGCCCCCACAGACGCAGCCCCGGCCGCAGCCAGCGGCGACCACTCAAACCACGCAAAACCGGCTGCACAGGCCAGCCCGCCTGCCGCCCCCGCTTCTGCTGCGCACAGCCATGGCCAGTCCACACCGGACAAGGTCCACGGCATGCACGGCCGGCACTCCCAACACCACCAGCACCACCAGCACCACCATGGGGGCAAGCCATGAGACCCATCGAACCACGGGCAGGCACGCGCCTGCCGCTCCGCCCTGGCAACCGCACCCTCACCATCACCGCCCTCCTCGCCAGCTCGCTGCTGGCCGGTTGCACCAGCTTCAGCCGTGACGGCGGCTTCTCCGCGGTCGAGCAGGTCGCCAGCACCCATCTCGGCAAGGACGTGCAGTGGCAGCGCTCCCAGGCGGATGCCGATGCCGCAGCGGGGCGTGTCGCCGAACTGCTGGCGCAGCCCCTGTCGGCGGATACCGCCGTGCAGATCGCCCTGCTCAACAACAAGGGCCTGCAGGCCGCCTTCTTCGAGCTTGGCATCTCCGAGGCCGACCTGGTGCAGTCGGGCCGCCTGCCCAATCCGGGCTTCAGCTTCGGACGGCTGACCAAGGGCGATGAAGTCGAACTGGAGCGCGGGCTACATTTCAACCTGGCACGGCTGCTGGCCCTGCCACTAACCCGCGAGGTGGAGTCGCGCCGCTTCGAGCGCACCCGAAGCAACGCCGGACTGCAGGTGATCAGCCTGGCCAGCGATACGCGCAAGGCCTGGATACAGGCGGTCGCCGCGGAAGAGTCGCTGCATTACCTGCGCCAGGTGCAACAGGCTGCAGAGGCCGGCGCCGAGCTGGGCCGGCGCATGGCCGCCGCCGGCAACTGGAACAAACTCAACCAGGCACGCGAGCAACGCTTCTACGCCGATGCCACGCTCAACCTGGCGCGTGCCACCCGGCTGCAGAACGCCACGCGCGAGCGCCTCACCCGCCTGATGGGCCTGTGGGGCGGGCAGACCGCCTTCGCCCTGCCCGGGCGCCTGCCGGACCTGCCGCCGTCCGCGCGCGAACTGCCCGATGCGGAACGCCTCGCCATGGCGCAGCGCCTGGACGTGAAGGCGGCGCGCCTGGCCACCGAGCAGACGGCGCGCAACCTCGGCCTGTCGCGCGCCACCCGCTTCATCAATGTGCTGGAACTGGGCGTGGTGCACAACACCTCGAACCAGGCCCCGGTGCAGCGCGGTTACGAGATCCGCTTCGAGCTGCCACTGTTCGATTTCAGCGACGCGCGCCTGAAAAAAGCCGATGCCGTCTACCTGCAGTCGCTGCAGCAGGCGGCGCAGACCGCCGTGAATGCACGCTCCGAAGTGCGCGAGGCCTACCAGAGCTACCGTGCCAGCCATGACGAGGCGAAGCACTATCGCGACGAGATCGTGCCGCTGGCCAAGCGCATCTCCGACGAAAACCTGCTGCGCTACAACGGCATGCTGATCGGCGTGTTCGAACTGCTGGCCGATGCCCGCTCGCAGATCGCCAGCATCAACGGCTACATCGACAGCCTGCGCGATTTCTGGCTGGCCCAGGCCAACCTCGACATGGCCCTGCTGGGCAAACCCGGAACGGGCCAGGCCATGTCCCTGCCGGCGGCGGCACAGCCCGCCGGCGGCTCGCAGCCGGCCCCCCATTAGGTCATGAAGGACATGAACATGCATTCACGCAGGCAATTCTTCAAGGGCGCCGGCGCCACACTAGGGGCGGTGGCTGCAGCCGGCACCCTCAGTTCAGTCAGCCGCGTCGCCATGGCGGCGCTGCCCGAGCCGGTGCTGCAATCCAGCGCCGCCACCATGCCACCGCTGGCGCCACCCAATGGCCAGCCCTACAACCCGGTGGTCACCCTGAATGGCTGGACCCTGCCCTGGCGCATGAACCAGGGCGTCAAGGAATTCCACCTGGTGGCCGAACCCGTGGTGCGCGAGATGGCCCCCGGCTTCAAGGCCCACCTGTGGGGTTACAACGGCCAGTCGCCCGGCCCCACCATCGAGGTAGTCGAAGGCGACCGCGTGCGCCTGTTCGTCACCAACCGGCTGCCCGAGCACACCAGCATCCACTGGCATGGCCAGCGCCTGCCCAATGGCATGGATGGCGTGAGCGGCCTCACCCAGAAAGCAATCCCCGCGGGCAAGACCTATGTCTATGAATTCATCGCGCGCCGGCCCGGCACCTTCATGTACCACCCGCATGCCGACGAGATGACCCAGATGGCCATGGGCATGATGGGCTTCTGGATCACCCATCCCAAGGGCCGTCATCCGCTGATCGACCCGGTGGACCGCGACTTCTGCTTCCTGTTGAGCGCCTACGACATCGATCCGGGCAGCTACACGCCCAAGATCATGACCATGCTGGATTTCAATTTGTGGTCCTGGAACAGCCGCATTTTCCCCGGCATCGATTCGCTCAATGTCCGGCTGAATGACAAAGTGCGTATCCGCATCGGCAACCTCACCATGACCAATCACCCCATCCACCTGCATGGCCATGAATTTTTGGTGACAGGCACTGATGGAGGGCCGACGCCGAAAAGCACGCGCTGGTACGAAGTCACGACCGATGTGGCAGTGGGCCAGATGCGCCAGATCGAGTTTCTCGCCGACGAGGAGGGCGACTGGGCCTTCCACTGCCACAAGAGCCACCACACCATGAATGCCATGGGCCACAACGTACCCACGCTGATCGGCGTGGACCATCGCGGCATCGCGCGCCAGATCACCAATCTGATTCCCGACTACATGGTGATGGGCGAGCGCGGCATGGCCGACATGGCGGAAATGGAAATGCCGCTGCCGGACAACACCATTCCGATGATGACCGGGCAGGGGCCATTCGGTTCGGTGGAAATGGGCGGCATGTTCAGCATGGTGAAGGTGCGCCGCGAGCAGAAACCCGGCGACTACAGCAACCCCGGGTGGTTCAAGCATCCCGAGGGCACGGTGGCCTTCGAGTGGACCGGCAACTTGCCGGAGCCGGCCAGATTGGCTGCCGAGGGAGGGCAGTCCATGCCGCGCGTAAGCAAGCCGGCAACCGACACGCAAGTCAGGGTCAGGAAGCCCAGTGGCCACTCAGGGCATTGAGAACCATTTCAATTCTTCTTTAACAAATGGATGACAAATGAAAGCAATACCAATGGTACTGATGGCCGGGCTGCTGGTCAGCGGTGGCCCGGTCCTCGCTCACGGGGACATACACAAGGGGGACACCAAGAAGCCCGCGGCGGCCGTCGTCAAGGAACAAAAGCCCTGGGGCATCGCCGGTGATGCCAAGGCGGCAAAGCGCACCATCAACATCACCATGCTGGACACCATGCGCTTCAGCCCGGACAGGATCGAAGTGACACAGGGCGAGACCGTGCGCCTGCGCCTCGCCAACAAGGGCAAACTCATGCACGAGCTGGTCATCGGCAACAAGAAGGAGCTCGATGAGCATGCCGCGTTGATGGTCAAGTTCCCCAACATGGAGCATGAGGAGCCCTATATGGCGCATGTCGGGCCGGGTGAAGGCGGCGAGATCATCTGGACCTTCAATCGCGCCGGCGAGTTCGACTTCGCCTGCCTGATCGCCGGGCATTACCAGGCCGGCATGGTCGGAAAAATACGCGTTGTGGCTGCCACGAAAGGAAAACGCTGATGAATATATCAACTGCACTGATAGACAAGCACGACCACCAGCGCCGCCGGGTGCTGGCCGGTATCGCCGTGCTCTGTGCCTCTCCTCTTGTGGCATGGGCGGCCACAGGGACAGGCCCGATGATGGAAGTGTGGAAAGACCCTTCCTGCGGCTGCTGCAAGGACTGGATTGATCATCTGAGCAAAAACGGCTTTGCCATGAAGGTGCACGAAACCGGCAATACCGCCATGCGCAAGGAACTGGGCATGCCGGACCGCTACGGCTCCTGTCACACCGCCCGTGTCGGCGGTTACGTCATCGAGGGCCATGTGCCGGCGCGCGAGATACACCGGCTGTTGAAGGAGAAACGCACGGCGCTGGGACTGGCCGTGCCGGGCATGCCCATTGGTTCCCCCGGCATGGATGGCCCGGAGTACGGCCCGCGCAAGGATGCCTACGACGTGCTGCTGGTGAAGCGAGACGGCGGCGCCACTGTGTATCAATCCTATGCAGGCGCGAAGCCCCGCACATGACAGCGGCTTTGAAATATTTCCTCTGCCCGCCCGAGCAAGCGGGTTCCGGTGGACTGCGCCACCAGGAACCTGGTGTGCAGGTGGTTCGTCCACAATCATTCATCTCCCGACATTGCCGAACCCGAAAGGACGTGCATGAAAACCAGTCACCTGTTACTCATCATCCCCGCCCTGCTGGCGCCCCCTGTCCTGGCTCAACAAGCGGCTGACGCGCATGCCGGTCATCACCCCGCCGGAACTGCAGCGCCTGCTGCAGAGAAAGCCGATGGCGAAGTTCGCCGCATCGACAAGGCAGGCGGCCGCATCACCCTCAGGCACGGCGAGATCAGGAGCCTGGACATGCCGCCCATGACCATGGTATTCCGCGTGCGCGACCCGGCGCTGCTCGACGGACTGAACGTGGGCGACAAGGTCCGCTTCACCGCCGAAAGCGTCGGCGGCAACAACACCGTGACCGGCATTGAGGCGGCCCGCTAGCGGGCGCCGCGCAGAAGATGCCTCGGCAGACCCGCGGGTGTTAACCCCCTTGTCAAAGGGGGCCGACTCGTGAGCGCAGCGAACGAGCGGGGGGATTTTCACTGCTGCCTGTTCAATGCGCCACGCCTCACCGCGCCGATGAACTGGAACTCATGCGATGATTTTCTGTGGGCAAGACAACGGACATGAATGTTCAGAATTCATGGCAAGGCCAGAAGATGGCGATGAGACCAGCCTGCTTGGCCAAAATCCCCCCGCTGGCCTGCGGCCAGTCGGCCCCCTTTGACAAGGGGGTTAACACCGGCAGCCTTGCTGCGCCTGCTTCAAGAGAAATCGGTAAAAAACACAACACTGCTTGACCTTGCCATCATGGGAAGGTTTAAAGTGCTCTCATACCCACCCAGGAGACACGACATGATCACCCTCAACGTCAAAGACATGACCTGCGGCCACTGCGTCAGCACCGTCACCAAGGCCGTGCAGTCACTCGACGCCAAAGCCACGGTGCAGGTGGACCTGCCGAGCGGTCGCGTCGATGTGAACAGCAGCGTGCAACCTGGCCAACTGGTCCAGGCCATCAGCGACGCCGGCTACCCCGCAGCGCTGGCCAGCCCGGCTGCTGCGGCCACCGCCAAGCCTGCTGGCGGGTGCTGCTGCGCGAAATCCTGAAGCGAGTGCGCGACGGGAACCACCCCTGAAGGAGCCTGACATGAATACCCTCTCCACAGCTCACAGCGTCGCGGGCTACACCGCGGTGCCGGCCGTCCAGCTGCGCCTGCCGATCACCGGCATGACCTGCGCATCCTGCGTCAGCCGGGTGGAGAAGGCGCTGGACAAGGTCGCAGGCGTGCGCAAGACGGCGGTCAATCTGGGCACCGAAACCGCGCAACTGGAGGCCGACACCACGGTGGATGAGCAGGCCCTGATCGCCGCGGTACGCAAGGCCGGCTACGACGTGCCGACACACGAACTGCAGTTGCAGGTGCAGGGCATGACCTGCGCCTCCTGTGTGTCGCGCATCGAAAAGGCGCTGAAGGCCGTGGACGGCGTGCTGGACGTGTCGGTGAACCTGGCGACCGAACGTGCCCAGGTGAAGGTGCTGGGCAATGTCGACCATGTCGATACGGGCCCGCTGATCCAGGCCATCGTCAAGGCCGGCTACCAGGCCGGCCCGGCGGAACAGGGCCAGGACCAGGCAGCGGCCAAGGCCGGCGGGCTGCCCGACTGGGCGCCGGTGGCGCTGGCCGGCCTGCTCAGTATTCCGCTCGCCCTGCCCATGCTGCTCGGCCCCTTCGGCATCGACTGGATGCTCTCGCCCACCGTGCAGCTGCTGCTGGCCACGCCGGTGCAGTTCTGGCTGGGTGCGCGCTTCTACCGCAATGGCTGGAATGCCGCGCGCTCGCTCCAGGGCAACATGGACCTGCTGGTGGCCATCGGCACCTCCGCCGCCTACCTGCTGTCCCTCTATTTGATGTGGCAGGCCGCCCGGCACGGCGGCCATGAGGAACACGCGCCCCACCTCTACTTCGAGGCCTCCGCCTTTGTCATTACGCTGGTGTTGCTGGGCAAGTGGCTGGAAGCCCGCTCCAAGCGCCAGGCCACCGATGCCATCCGCGCCCTCAATGCGCTGCGACCGGACGTGGCGCGGGTACGCCGCGGCACGACGGATGTGGAAGTGCCGATCGCCAATGTGGTGATCGGCGATGTGGTGGTGGTGCGCCCCGGCGAGCGCATCCCGGTGGATGGCAGCATTCTGGAAGGCCGCAGCCACGTCGATGAGTCGCTGATCACCGGGGAAAGCCTGCCGGTGTCGCGCGGCGAAGGCGAGAAGGTCACCGGCGGTTCGGTCAATCTGGAAGGCCTGATCGTGGTGGCCACCACGGCCATCGGCGCGGAGACCACGCTGTCGCGCATCGTGCGCATGGTGGAGAACGCACAGGCGGCCAAGGCGCCGATCCAGAAACTGGTGGACAAGGTCAGCGCCGTCTTTGTGCCGGCGGTGCTGGTCATCGCCCTCATCACCTTCCTCGCCTGGGGCCTGGTCAACGGCAACTGGGAGCAGGCCCTGCTCAATGCCGTGGCGGTGCTGGTGATCGCCTGCCCCTGCGCGCTGGGCCTGGCCACACCGGCCGCCATCATCGTCGGCACCGGCATGGCCGCGCGCCACGGCATCCTCATCAAGGACGCCGAAGCCCTGGAAGTGGCCCACGCCGTGACAGTGGTGGCCTTCGACAAGACCGGCACGCTCACCGAGGGTAAACCCGTGGTGGTGGAAGTCCGCGCCACCGCCGGCGGCGAGAATGAAGTGCTCAGGCTGGCGGCCGGGCTGCAGCAGGGCAGCAGCCATCCGCTCGCGCATGCCGTGATGGCCGAGGCCACCACCCGGCAACTGGCCATCCCCACCGTCACCGACGCCGGTGCGCTGCCCGGCCGCGGCGTGCAGGGATTGCTGGAGACGCACACCTACCTGCTGGGCAGCAGCCGCCTCATGGAAGAACTGGGCGCCTCGATGTCGGCACTGGTCGACGACGCGCGCCGCCTGGAAGAACAGGGCCGCACCGTGTCCTGGCTGGCGCGGCGGGACGGACAGGGCGCAGTGTTGGCCGGCCTGCTGGCCTTTGGCGACACCGTGAAGGCGAATGCACGCGACACCATTGCCCGACTGCACGCCCAGGGCATCCGCACCGTCATGCTGACCGGCGACAACGCCGGCAGCGCCAGGGCCATCGGCGAACTGCTGGGGGTGCAGGACATCCGCGCCGGCATCCTGCCATCGCAGAAGGCCGAGGTAATCGCCTCGCTGAAAAGCGGTGGCGCCATCGTCGCCATGGTCGGTGATGGCATCAACGACGCGCCGGCGCTGGCGGCGGCCGATGTCGGCATCGCCATGTCCAACGGCACCGATGTCGCCATCGAGGCGGCCGGCATCACCCTGATGGGCAGCAATGCCGGCCTGGTGCCAGCGGCGCTGTCGATCTCGCGCCGCACCTACGCCAAGATCCGCCAGAACCTGTTCTGGGCCTTCATCTACAACATCATCGGCATCCCGCTGGCTGCCTTCGGCCTGCTCAACCCGGTGGTGGCCGGTGCCGCCATGGCCTTCAGCAGCGTCAGCGTCATCTCCAATGCGCTGCTGCTCAAACGCTGGCGGCCCGAGGCTGCTGCAGCAGGAAAGGCATGAGCATGGATAGCACTGCAGGCACCGGCCTGAACATTGGTGATGCCGAGAAGGCCAGCGGCGTCAGCGCCAAGATGATCCGCCACTACGAAAGCATCGGACTCATCGGCAAGGCCGCGCGCACCGATGCCGGCTACCGGGTCTATGCCGACAAGGACATCCACGTGCTGCGCTTCGTGCGCCAGGCGCGCAACCTGGGGTTCTCCATCAAACAGATCGGCGAACTGCTGGCCTTGTGGAACGACCACCGCCGGCCCAGCAGCAAGGTGAAGCAGCTGGCGCTGGCGCACATCGAAGAATTGAACACGCGCATCGTCGACATGCAGACGATGAAGTCCACCCTCGAAAAGCTGGCGCAGCACTGCCACGGTGATGATCGGCCCGACTGTCCGATATTGCAGGGGCTGGAGATCACCGCCCCGGATCAATGCCTGCAGCTTCCCGCCAAGCGAATGCCCGTAGTCAGGCGCACGTAACGCTGAACGCAGACTGTCCTCAATTCACTGCGCCGTGCCATGTCCGGGCTTCACCAGCCACTCACCTTCGTACTCAAACATGGTTCCCGATGGGGGCGTGCAAAGCACTAATCAAGGAGGCTGCGCCCCCTTGCCTATCCCCCACGCCAGAGGAAACCTTGAACGACTCTCCTCGATTCAAGACTTGATCAGTGTTTCCCTAACAAGCGAGTGAGACTTTGCCCCCCCGGGAATTGCCCGCTCGGTATGGCGCACTTTGTCGATCTCGGTAAGCAGCTTGCTATCACTTGCCTTTAGAACGGGCGTATGATTGGATGGTGAGCACCCTGATCTCCCGCTAAGTAAGTTTTCATGGCGACCAGAAAACCCAAGGCAAGCGCCCCTCGCACGGCATCAGCCAAGCCGGCAGCGAAGCATCGCCAGCAGATCCCCCGCCGGGGGGGCAAGTCGTGGATGACTCGCCGGAAACGATTGCCGTCGCCAACTTCCCCATTGTCGGAATAGGTGCTTCGGCAGGCGGGCTGGAGGCCTTCGAGCAGTTTTTCCGCGCCTGCCCGGCAGACACCGGCATGGCCTTCGTGCTGATACCGCATCTGTCCCCGAGCCATGAAAGTCTGCTGACGAATATCCTGCAACTCGCCACTGCCATGCCGGTGGCCCAAGTCCTCGATCAGACTCGGGTAGAACCCAATCGCGTCTACGTCATTCCACCCAACCGCGTGATGCACATACTGAATCGGGACTTGCTTCTCTACATGCCGGAACTGCCACACGGGCTGCGCATGCCGATTGACACCTTCCTGCGCTCGCTGGCCGAGGATCAGGCGGAAAAAGCCATCGGCATCGTCCTCTCGGGGACTGCCAGCGACGGCACGCTGGGGCTGCGCGCCATCTTCAACGCCGGGGGCATCTGCATGGTGCAGGAACCCGCCACCGCCAGATACGATGGCATGCCGCAAAGCGCCATCGTGGCCGGCTGCGCCACCCATATTCTGCCGGCGGAGCAAATGCCCGCGATGCTGAAAGAAATACTCCGTCAGTCGCCGCTCAGAAGTAAAGTGCATGCCGTCGCAACCGAGGAATCCCTGAGTGGCATAAACCAGATCCTGCTGCAAGTGCGCAGCAGCACCGGTCACGATTTCTCGCTCTACAAGAAGAGCACCATCAGCCGTCGCATCGAGCGGCGCATGGCGACGCACAACATCCAGAGTGCCGCGGTCTATGCGCGCTACCTGAAGGAGAATCGCGCCGAGGTGCAGAAGCTGTTCGACGATCTGCTGATCAACGTCACCAGTTTTTTCCGCGACCCGGACGCCTTCGACGCGCTGAAACAAACCATTCTGCCGCCGCTGCTGGCGGGCAAACCCGAGAACTACACATTCCGGGTCTGGGTGGCCGGTTGCTCCAGCGGCGAGGAAGCCTATTCGATTGCCATGGTGCTCCTGGAGTTGATGGACGAGATGAAGGCGAGGCACGAGCAGGAATTGAATATCCAGATCTTCGCCACCGACCTCGACGGTAACACCATAGACCTGGCGCGGTTCGGCCGCTACTCCGCCAACATCGCCCTTGACGTGACCCCGGAGCGCCTGCGCCGTTTCTTCACCAAGGACCAAGGCAATGACGGGGGCTACAAGATCAAGAAGGTGGTTCGCGATAGCGTGGTGTTCGCCGTACATAACGTGCTCAAGGACCCGCCTTGCACCAAACTCGACCTGCTTAGTTGCCGCAACCTGATGATTTATCTCGAGCCGGAACTGCAAAACCGACTGATTCCCATTTTTCACTTCGCCCTCAAGCCCGACGGGGTGCTGTTCCTGTCCTCCTCGGAGAACATCACCAACAACACGGTGCAGTTTTCGGCGCTCGATCGCAAGTGGAAGTTCTACCGGGCCATCCATACGCATGCAGCCGCGTACCCCTTATTCGGCAACCAATCGACTCAGGCCGCCGGGAAAGCTGAGCCGACAGCGGCTGCGGCGATGAAGGACCGACCGCAAGCCGGCAGCGCAAGCAGCGTCGGCGATCTGAGCCATAACACGCTGCTGCAGATCTACGCGCCGGCCTCGGTTACCACCGACGCCAGGGGCAACCTCCTCTTCGTGCATGGCAACATCGGCCGATACCTGCGCCCGGCCCCCGGCCCGGTCAACAACAACGTGATCAATATGGCGCCCGCGGGACTCCAACTGGACTTGCGCGCGGCCATCATCAATGCGGCGAAAAAAGCGTTGCCGACACTCGACCGGGAAGTCTCGATGCACACCGATGGCAGCATCACCAGGGTGAGCTTCAGCGTGCGGCTGCTGCCTGGTCAACAGGCAGCTAACGGCGCCAAGACCGACGAGCCTCTGCTGCTGGTGAGCTTTCAGGACATCGCCGGGTCCGGCCAACCCGAACACAAGCCCGCCGCCAAACAAGGCCGGGGCAAAGGCCTCGGCAAGCAAAGTCCACCGTCAGTCGAATCGGTGCTCGTCAGGGAACTGGAGAGCGAGCTCGCCTACGCCAGAAAAAAACTGCAAGCCACCATCGAAGAACAGCAGATTACCAACGAGGAACTCAAATCGACCAACGAGGAGTTGCAATCGACCAACGAAGAGCTTCAATCCTCCGTTGAAGAAATGCAGGCCTCTGCGGAAGAGTTGCACTCGGTGAACGAAGAAGCTATTACGGTCAATAGCGAGCTGAGCGCCAGGGTCGAGCAATTGAGCAGCATGCAAAATGACATCAAGAACCTGCTCGACAGCGTCAATACCGCCACACTGTTCCTCGACAATCAACTGGTCATCCGGCGCTACACGCCCGAGGCGGTGAAGCTCTACCACCTGATCGCGACCGATGTCGGCCGTTCCATAACCCACATCACCTCGAAAGTCGAGGGCGAAGACCTGGCCCCCGCGCTCCAGAGCGTGCTCGATACGCTGATCCCGTGCGAACGCGAGGTGCGCACCATCGACGGTGCGTGGTATCTGGCACGCATGCAGCCCTACCGGACGCTGGACAACGTCATCGCCGGCGTGGTGCTGAGCTGCACCAACGTGACTGACTTCAAGCTCGTCAACATCAAGTTGGGCGTGGCGGAAGAGGCGCGCATCCTGGCCGAGGGCATCATCAACACGGTAGGCCAGCCGTTGATCGTTCTCGATAGCGACTTGCAGGTGGTATCGGCCAGCCGCACGTTCTATGAGCACTTCCGGGTGAAGGCGGACGAGACGGTGGGCCGAAAAATCTACGCGCTGGGCAATGGCCAGTGGGATATTCCAGCTTTGCGCCAACTGCTCGAAGATATTCTGCCTAAAAAACAGGTAATGGAGGGCTATGTGATGGAGCACGATTTCCCCAGCCTCGGCCAGCGCCGCATGGTGCTCAATGCCCGCCGCATTGCGACCACGGTCGGCAATACCGAATTGATCCTGCTGGCGATGGTGGAAGTTATTTCGCTGAAGTCCCCATGAAACTGCCCAAGAACAAGAAGCAGAACGATAAACGCCTGCGACAGCAAGCCGAGAGTCAGCTTGACAAGGCGCCACTGGACGAACCCCACGCGCGCCCGGCCGAAGAACTGCTGCACGAACTGCAAGTGCACCAGATTGAGCTGGAGATGCAGACCGATACTTTGCGCTCGGC
>CANJJT010000082.1:0-19559 GCA_947474715.1 Betaproteobacteria bacterium | reverse complement strand
TGCTTGAACCCTGAGCACGGCTGTTGCCTTGCAAAGAGGAAGCTCCGGAGGACACTCAGGGCCAGCATCCGGTCATGACGGGCGACCGATCAAGGCAGCGGGAGAAAATCCCCCCGCTCGTTCGCTGCGCTCACGAGTCGGCCCCCTTTGACAAGGGGGTAAACCGCGCCGTCCCCGGAAATTGACGAAGAACCTTTGACAAGGGGGGTAACACTGCAGCCCTGACGGACTCCCGTGTCCCCGGCCATCGGCGAATCACCAAAAAAACAGCCCGCCGAAGCGGGCCTTTTTTCATGAGGCCGGGATCAATCAGCCCGCCTTGATACCCAGGCGCTTGATCAGGTCGCCCCACTTCTTGCGCTCGCTGGCCAGCCAGGCCTTGAGTTCCTCGGGCGTGCCGCCATCGAGGTTGATGCCGCGATCGAACATCTGCTTCTTGTAGACCGGGTCGGCCAGCACCTTGTTGATGTCGCGGTTCAGGGTAGCCACGATGCCGGCTGGCGTTCCGGCAGGCGCCATGATGGTGTAGCCGAGCACCGAGTCATAGCCCTTGATGGTTTCGTTGATCGCCGGCATGTCCGGCAATGCCGCTTCACGCTTGAGGCCGGTGACGCCGATGCCACGCACCTTGCCCGTCTTGATCTGGCCCATGGCGGGGAACACCGAGTCGAACTGCAACTGGATGGTGTTGGCCATCAGCGCCGCAGCAGCCGGTGCGCCGCCCTTGAAGGGCACGTGCACCAGGTTCACGCCAGCCAGGGCGCCGAACAGTTCCGCGCTCAGGTGCTGGGTGGTGCCGATGCCACCCGAGCCGAAGTGGATGGTGGCCGGCTTTTCCCTGGCCACGCGGATCAGGTCGGCTGCATTGTTGATGCCGGAGCTGACATTGACCAGCCCCATCAGCGCGGTTTCACCCAGCTTCACCACGGGCAGGAAATCAGCCTCGGGATCGTAGATCAGCTTGTCGTAGAGGGCCGGATTGATGGTCAGGATGGGATGCGTGGCAAAGAAGATGGTGTGGCCATCGGGCTTGGCGCGCGCCACGTTGCTGGCCGCCAGGCCGCCGCCAGCGCCGCCGATGTTCTCGGGGATGAGCGACTGCTTCCACAGCTTGCCCAGTTCATTGGCCAGCGCCCGCGCATGCAGGTCGCTGCCACCGCCCGGCTCGAACGGAATGACGATACGCACGGCGCGCGAGGGAAATTGCTGGGCCCAGGTGGCTGTCGCCATCGCGGCCAGCGCCAGGGCGCATACCGCCTGCATGCAGCGGTTAACCAAAGTCTGCTTCTTCATTGCTTGCCACTCCTTCAGAATTGATGTGCCCGCCGGAAACGAGCAGGGGCCACGAATGCCGCCGTACTGTCCCGCATCGGAGCGGGCACTTGCCGCCTCGCCCGGCGCCGCCACACCTGCAGCCGGCACCGCTTTATCAGGGTGCCCGATTCTACATAAAGCGTGAGGGGGATCAGCGTTTTCGCGGTGGATTTATTACACCTCCCGGTGCCCCCGGAAATTGGCGCGGAAACCACACGAAACCAGCACGACTCTGCACAAAACCTCACACATTCAGCCGGTTCGAGTATGCTTGCGCCCGCCCCGCTCATACACGGTGGGACAGGGAGAGGGGACAGGCGAAACCGGCTCACGTCCCCGGAGTGCAGAACAGGCTGGATGACGGGAAGGGTCATGCAAGACAAACGCAAGGACAAGCGCTTCAACGCGCGCTGGAAGGCGGCGCTCGCCTACACCGGCGCCACCAGGAAACCCATTTTCCACACCCTGACGCACGACCTGTCCGTCAACGGAACCTCGGTGCAGAGCAATGAGGATGAGCCCATCAACACCGTGCTCACCATGCTGCTGATTCCGCCCGTGATCAATGGCGTCGAGCAGAAGGTCATCAAGCTGAAATCGGTGATAATGTCTTCGCGGCCATTCCGGAACGGCTATCGCCTGGGCTTGAGTTTTGTCCACGACAGCGAACTGGAAAAGCTCTGGGCCATCCTCAACAGCCTTGACCTATCGGGAGAAGAATTGCCCTCCGATCCGGAACACAACAAGCCCGCCCCTGCGCCCACTGCTGCCCCGGCACCCGCCGCAGCGCCGGCAGCAGCCCCGGCGCTGAGCGCGCTGGAACTGATCAAGCAGCGGGCGCTGACCAAGAAGCTCTCCGAAGACCAGATCGCAGCCAGCCGCCTCGAAGCGGAGAAAAAACTGTTCCGGCGCATGAGCGACTCCCTGCATGCCGCGCACAAGTACTTCACCGAACTGACGACACAGCTGAACGAGCTGAAACCGGAGTATTCGGGCACCTACGTGCTGCTCAACGTCGCCAATTTCGGTGGACTGGTGTGGAAGGACGATGCCCGCTCGAGCATCAACCCCCGCCCCCGCAACGACGACAAGGAAGCGCCGGTCTTCGACCGCCTGACCGTGACCTTCACGCTGTCCAGCCCGGGCGAAATGAAAGTGGAACGTGACCCGCTGGTGGCCGACCGCACCGAGAAGCAGCTCGATGAAACGGGGTTCACCTACCGCAAGCAGTACACGCGCAACGCCCAGGGCCACCTTACCAACACGATCTTTTTCCTCACCTGCGAGATCAAGGCGCGGCTGATCATCAGTTGCGACGAAGCCGGCGAGAAGCTGCGACTGGACGCCACCAACCTGGAGCGTTTCGGCAGGACGTCCTACGAGATGGAGATCGAAGCGCTCAACCAGGCCGTGTTCGACCAGCTCACACTGGCCATGATGGGCGAGGCCAACACTCTCGGGAAGCTGATCAAGCGCACGGTGTAGGGTCGCCGCAGGGCGATCCGTGCGCACCGCCAGCGGGCAAGCCGGCTGGCGGTGTCGGCAAGGGCCTCACGCCAGTAACGGGCTGGCATGCTGCCCGGATGCCGGCAATGCCTCCTGGAGCGCCTGACAGCCTGACAATGCGAGGGATACTCCCCCGCACTCCCCTGCATCGGATGCCCCTGCAGACAATTCCGTCAGGGGCTCTCAGTACTTCAGCTTCAGCTTGTCCAGCTGTTCCTTGGTGATGGCCGGCACATTCCCGCGGACGGCCCAGCGATTGAGATTCCACGCGCCCTCACCCACCCAGTCCTTCAGGATGGCCAGATTCTTCTGGCGCTCTGCTTCATCGGAGCCCAGCTGCCTGTACATGTTCCCGGGCTTGCCGTCGGCGGTACCCTTGCCATCATCGAGCCTGCGCATGAAGGCGCCCGTATCAGGCCACCCGATATAGGAAATCAGCTCGTTGTAGGTGTGCATGCGCGGCCCGGTTTTCTCCTGGACGTATTTCTTTTCGTTTGCCTTCCAGGTATCAAGATCAGGCGAATCGGCACCGTGACATTCGCTACAGTAGTTCTTGATGATGGGTGCGACATCCTTCGTATAGCTTACGTCGGCGGCCAGCGCAGCTCCCGAGAGTGCCGTTGCGACGATTGCAGTAATCAGCCTTGCGGACATGCTGTCCTCCTGCGTGAGTGCCATTCAACCAGCCGTGACAGAAGTGAATGCGCCTGCAGACACGCGCATTGCCTTCCACGCGGATTCCCGGCGGCGCCGGGAATCCTGACTCATTGTCAGCCGGCTGCAAGGCGGAAAATTGATGCAGGTCAATCAGGAATGAATAGGGTGACCAGCGCCTGCTGCGCAAGCCAGCGCGTCCAGTCATGCGCCCCGGGAAGCGGGATACCGGATATCGGCACCAGCGGGCGTCACGGGCCGCCTTCGACGTCCTCGTAATTCGCCTGCTGGAAGCGCGGCGTGCAGATGGCCAGAAACACCAGTTCCTGCTTGCTTTCATTGGCGATGCGCTGCCGGCAGCCGGGCGGGATCAGCACCACGTCCCCGGCCGCCACATCACGCGGCCCCAGGTCCCCCAGTTCCACCCGCCCCTTGCCCTGCAGGATGACATATCGTTCTGCGGTGTCCTTCAGGCGGTGCCAGCGCGTGGTCCCGCCCGGCGCCACGCTGGCGCAGGCAATGGAGCAGGCCGGATCATCGGCCGAATTGGAGCATTCGAGGATCTTCGCGCCTTCGGGGTGGGTGAAGGCGGTGTCGGGGTTGGGGGAGAGGACGGTGGGGTTCATGGGGGATCAATCGATTTCATGTGGATGCAAACGGCGAATCACAACGCTTTCGTTTCACTGCACTTACTCCGCCGTGATGTTCGCCGCCTTGATCACCTTGGACCACTTGTCGAAGTCGTTCACGATGAAGGCTGCGAACTCCTCGGCCGAACTGCCCACCGGTTCGGCCCCGGCCTTGAGCAGGCTGGCGCGCACGTCGGGCTTGCGGGCGAGGCGCATCATTTCGCTGCTCAGTTTGGCCACCACGTCCCTGGGGATGCGCGCGGGCCCGAGCACGCCGTACCAGCCCATCACCTCGAAGCCGGGGACGCCCGCTTCGGCGATGGTGGGCACATCGGGATAGACCTGCGAACGCTTGGCGCTGGCAATGCCCAGCGCACGCAGCTTACCCGAGGTCACCAGTGACAGCGCCGCCAGGGTGGTGGGGAAGGAGAGGTCCACCTGGCCGCCGGCCAGGTCGGACATCAGCGCGCCCGACCCCTTGTAGGGCACATGCGTGAACTTGACCTTGGTGAGCATCTGCAGCAACTCGCCAATCAGGTGGCCGGGGGAACCGACACCGGCTGAAGCCTGCGTCAGGGGCACCGGCTTGTCGCGCGCCAGTTGCAGCAACTCTTTCAGGTTGCGCGCCGGCACGGCGGGATTCACCACCAGCACGTTGGGAATGTCCGCGAACAGCGACAGCGGCGTGAAATCCTTGATCGGATCGTACTGGGTTTTCACCTGCAGGATGGGATTGGTGGTGTGCCCCGGCGAGGCCATGTAGAAGGTGTAGCCATCGGGCGCGGAACGCGCCGTCTGTTCCGCGGCGATGCCGCCATTGGCGCCGGCGCGATTCTCCACGATGACCTGCATGCCGAAAGCATCGGTCAGCCCCTGCCCCACCATGCGGCCGGCCAGGTCGGTGAAGCCGCCGGGGGCAAAGCCCACCAGGATGCGGATCGGCTTGACCGGGTAGGCCGTCTGGGCCACGGCCTGGGATGCGCCGGCAGCGGCGAAGCCGGCCAGCAACAGGCTGCAAATGATTCTTGTTCGAGTTGCCATGGTGAGCGTCCCTCAGTGTTGGGTCTGGTCGGTCTTACGGCGGAAATTCGCTACGAAAATCGGCGACGGCACGCCGGCCCGGCGTGCCGCGCTGGTGAGCCCTGGCGTAAGCCTAGTCGTCGTCCTTGGGGAACTGCAGCACCAGTGCCTCCAGGCCATTCTTTCCGGCCTTGATCTCGATGGCGGCTTCGGCGGGCTCGACAAAGACCAGCGACCACAGCGGCAGTTCGGTGCCGTCCTGATCGAGGCTGCCATTGGCCACGAAAACGTAGTAGCCCCCGCCCAGTTGGGGGTCGGGCCCCAGGGTGGTCATGCCGGCACCGAGCCGGACCAGCTTCGCGTCCAGTTCATCGGCGATGATGCGCTCGGCCTGGAACACCGGCTCCCAGGACACCGCCTTGCGGAATTTCATCAGCGGGCGGGTGGACAGGGAAATGTGCGGCGAGACCCAGTTGCGCCGCTTGCTGGGTTTCAGCTTTTCCTTGTAGCCGGGCTTGCTCAGGTACACCGGGGCGGAATCACCGGTCTTGTTGCGCAGGGCAATGAAGGTGCAGCCGTTGGGCCCGGCCACCAGCGGGCCGTAGGCGCTGTGCCGGTCCTTGTATTGCACCATCAGCGGCTGTATATCCTCGCGGCCCATCTTGCCGGAGCCAGCAGGAAACAGCTGGAACTGTGAAACGGGGTGGAAGTGCGGCAGGATGGTTTCATCAGCCGCCATCTCGGTCACCAGCGCCTGCGGCGAAGTGGCGACATTGGCCGTGCTGTAGCGCGGCCCGAAATAGGAGGAACCCCAGTGCTCGATACCCGATCCGGGTGAATTCACCGCAGTCAGGTTGTCGAGTACGTCCATGCCATTCTTTGCGTAAATCATGCTGACACCTCGTGGATTTTGAACCGGAGGAATGATGGAAACCCAGGCCGCCGTCTATCGTGTATCGGTGCTGATTCGGTGCCCGCCCATGAGGGGCGGTGGACCGCGGCTGCATCCGGAACGCCCGTCTGGAGCGCAGCGAGTGTAGCGTGCAGCGTTTGCAAACTCAAACGCGTGGCGCCTGCCGCCGGCCGGTGCGGCGAAACCCGACGGGATCAGCCCTTGCCCACCGCAATCGCCGTCTTGTCCACGGCCTTCCTCAGCACGAAGCTGGAGTGCACGCCGGTGACGCCCTCGATGCGCGTGATCTTGTCGAGCAGCAGCTCCTGATAGGCATCCATGTCGCGCACCACCGCCTTCAACTGGTAGTCCGCATCCTGCCCGGTGATGAGGAGACACTCCAGCACTTCGGGCAGTTCACCGATGCGCGCCTCGAAGTTGGCGAAGCGGTCCGGGGTGTGACGGTCCATGGAAATGAAGACCAGTGCCGTCAGCGTGAGGCCCAGTGCCCGGTTGTCGACGAGCGCCCGATAACCCAGGATGACCCCCGCTTCCTCGAGCGCCTTCACCCGGCGCAGGCAGGGCGAGGGCGACAGGCCGATGCGGTCGGCCAGTTCCTGATTGCTGATGCGGCCGTTGCCCTGCAGGGCCTCGAGGATGCTGCGGTCGTAGCGATCCAGTTCCATGTTATTGCTCCACCCGGCCCATTGCAGGGCACATAGTCAGTTATTTAACTGTGTTACAGCAATATTATTGCTCAAATAGTCACTTTACGAGCAATCTTCGCAATCATCTGCCTCGCCTTTTTGCCTAAACTGCTCTCCTTGGTCGCTCGCCCGCAATCCATCGCACCCTGCGACACCGCCCTCAGGAGCCCAGCATGCAAGCCTTTGACCATCGCAAGTACCGTCCGGTACATTCGCCGGTTTTGAAGAACCGCCAGTGGCCTTCGCGCGTCATCACCCAGGCGCCGATCTGGGCCAGCGTGGACCTGCGCGATGGCAACCAGGCGCTGCTCGAACCGATGAACCCGCAGCAGAAGAAACGCATGTGGGCGCTGCTGGTGAAGCTGGGCTTCAAGGAGATCGAAGTGGGCTTTCCCTCGGCCAGCCAGCCGGATTACGACTTCGTGCGCTGGGCTATCGAGGAAAAGCAGATTCCCGATGACGTCACCATCCAGGTGCTGGTGCAGGCGCGGCTCGATCTCATCCAGCGCACCTTCCAGGCGGTGAAGGGCGCCAAGCGCGTCATCCTCCACGTGTACAACTCCACCTCGCCGGTGCAGCGCGAGCGCGTGTTCGGCCTGGACAAAGCCGGCATCACCGCCATCGCCCGCCAGGGCGCGCAATGGGTGAAGGACGAGGCCGCCAAATTCCCCGACACCGAATGGGTGTTCGAGTACTCCCCCGAGAGCTTCACCAGCACCGAAACCGAATACGCGGTGGCAATCTGCGAAGCGGTGATGGACGTCTGGCAGCCCACGCCGCAGAGGAAATGCATCCTCAACCTGCCCACCACGGTGGAAGTGGCCACGCCCAATGTCTTCGCCGACCAGGTCGAGTACTTCCACACCCACATCAGCCGGCGCGACTCGGTGATCATCTCGGTGCACACCCACAATGACCGCGGCTGTGCCGTGGCCGCGGGCGAACTGGCCCTCCTTGCCGGCGCCGACCGCGTCGAGGGCACGCTGCTCGGCAACGGCGAGCGCACCGGCAACATGGACATCACCACCATGGCGATGAACCTGTACAGCCAGGGCGTGGACCCGAAGCTCGACCTCTCCAACCCGGACGAACTGATCCAGGTGGCCACCGAGTGCACCGACATTCCGCTGCATCCACGCCATCCGTGGTTCGGCGACCTCGTCTACACCGCCTTCTCCGGCAGTCACCAGGACGCCATCCGCAAATGCCTCATGGTGCAAAAGCCCGAGGACCCGTGGCAGGTGGCCTACCTGCCCATCGACCCGAAGGACCTCGGCCGCGATTACCAGGCGGTGATCCGCGTCAACAGCCAGTCGGGCAAAGGCGGCGTGGCCTTCGTGCTCGAGCGCGACTACGGCCTGGTGCTGCCGCGCTGGATGCAGGTGGAACTCGCCCAGGCGGTGCAGAAGCACAGCGAAACCCAGGGCGGCGAAGTGGGCAGCGCCACCATCCACGACATCTTCAAACAGAAATTCATTGCCGATGGCGCGCCGGTCTCGCTCACCGGTTATCAACTCGACCGCAGCGCCGGGCACGACGCCATCAATGCGCATGTGGTGGACAGCAGCACCAAGCACACGCTGCAGGGCGAGGGCGAAGGCGCCCTGTCCGCCTTCGTCGATGCATTGACCAAGCACGGCAAGCGCCGCATCGCCGTGGTCGATTACAGCGAGCACGCCATCGGCGCCGGCACCAATGCCGAAGCCGTGGCCTATGTACTGCTCAACATCGACGGCCAGCGTGTGTCGGGCGTGGCGCTGGACCACGACACGGTCAGCGCCTCCATGAAGGCGGTGCTGTCGGCGTGGAATCGCACGCAACTGGACGCCGCAGAGCAGAAGGCGGCGGCCTGAGCCGCACCTTGCGAAGCCGCCGCCAGCAGCACTCCAAGGAGACACATCTCCTCAGGGCAAGGGCACTGCCGAGGCCCTGAGGATCTGCCTGCCCAAGCCATTGAAGCCGCAGGGCGGCCGGTCGTAAGCCGACCGGCTGCACAGCAGCGCGCATCACCCGCCCCACCTGAAAGTCCGGCATGACCTGGCTGTGGATACCCATCACCATCTTCGCGGCCGCCGCACAGACGGCACGCAACGCCGCCCAGCGCGGCCTCATCCAGAGCGCCGGCACACTGGGTGCGACGCTGGTGCGCTTTCTCTACGGCCTGCCCTTCACCGTGCTGTGGTTGCTCATCCTGCACCACACGCTTGCCGATCCCATGCCGGGCAATGCGCCGGTGTTCTCCCCGGCCTACATCGGCTGGATCGCCATGGGCGGGGTGGCGCAGTTGCTGGCCACCGCCTTTCTGCTGATGGCCATGCAGACGCGCTCGTTTGCCGTGGCCACCGCCTACTCCAAGACCGAAGTGCTGCAGGTGGCGCTGTTCGGCTTCCTGCTGCTGGGCGAAGGCCTGGGCCCCTGGTCGCTGCTCGCCATCGCGCTGTCGGCGGTGGGCGTGGTACTGCTGTCCCTCAAGCCGGCTGCCCAGGCAGGCGAAGCCGCAACACCGGGACGCTGGTGGTCGGCTCTCTTCTCGCCGGCTGCGTTGTATGGCGTTGCAGCCGGCGGCGGCTTTGCGTTCTCGGCTGTGGGTTACCGCGGCGCGGCGCTGCTGCATCCTGAGTGGTCGCCCTTCTATTCGGGTGCCTTCAACCTGGTGTGGGCGCAATCCATCCAGACCCTGCTGCTCGGGGGCTGGCTGCTGGCGCGCAAGCCTGAGGTGCTGCGCGTGGTGATGCGCGAATGGCGGCTCTCGCTCACTGCCGGCGCGCTGGGTGCCACCTCCTCCATCGGCTGGTTCACCGCCTTCGCCATGCGCAATGCCGCCGACGTGCGCGCCCTCAGCCTGGTGGAAGTGCTGTTCAGTTACTTCATCTCGCGCCGTGTATTCAAGGAGCAGGCGGGCGGACTGGAACTGGCGGGGATGGGGCTGCTGATGGCCGGGCTGGTGGTGCTGGTGCTGAGTGCCTGAGGCGTATTTCGCTCCGATGATCATGATAACAATATAGCCTCTAAGACAATGATGGAAATGCCTGCCATACATAACTGATCATAATTATTTCACCCTGACCAGGCGCCGCAACTGCCGGTTCATGATCCAGGCGCCGGCCACCATCATGCCGGCGCTGATGGCGAACACCGGCACCAGCCCGGCGGCGGAGGCGATGAAGCCGAACACCGGCGGCGCGCCGGCGCGCCCCAGGTTGTTGGCGGTGTTGCGCATGCCCACCATCTCGCCGGAGCGTCCCTCGGGGGCATGGGTAAAGATCAGCATCATGATCACCGGCGAGCCCGCCCCCATGCCCAGGCCGAACAGACCCGCCAGCAGGCACAGCGCCAGCGGGTGCGCCAGCAGGGGCGTGCAGGCAAAGCCCACCGCGCCGAGCAGAAAGGCCGTGATCAGCAGGCGCTCCTCGCCCAGTCGTGCCACCAGCATCGGCAGCCAGGCGCGCACCACCACCGACATCACGAACACACAGGCGAGGATGATGCCGATCACCGAGGCCGACAGGCCCAGGCCGTGGGCATACACCGGCAGGTAGAGCTGATACAGGTCCTGGCCGAAATGCAGGATGGACCCGACCACGATGATGGGCAGCGACTTGCGGTCAGCCAGGCTCTCGCGCAGGCTCACCCAGGCCGCGGCAAGACGCCCGGTGGATGCCGGGGCAGCAGCAGCCGACGTCCGTGGCCGTGAGCCGGGCTTCGGGAACAGCCCGCCCCAACGCGCCAGCATGGCCATGGCCACCACACCCATCCCCACGCTGCTCAGGCAGGCCCCAGCATGGCCGACCAGATCGATACCAAAGCCGGCCACCAGCGGCCCCAGCATCAGCGTGGAGGCGCCCACCAGGCTGGCATTGCTGAAGTTGCGCGCCCGCTCCTCGGGCCGGCTCAGCAGGCCGGTGATGTTCTGGATCAGCACGCTGGTGAAGGCGAAGGTGATACCGATCATCATCCCGGCGAAGTACAGCGCCGGCATGCCCTGCACCAGCGCCGGCACCAGCATGCCGCCCGCGCCGATGGCCATGCCCAGCGCCAGCAGGCCGCGCGAACTGACGCGGTCAGCCAGCAGGCCCAGGGGGAAGGAAATCAGCAGCGGAAAGATGAAGTAGGTGGAGAACAGCACCCCCACCTCCCCCGGCGTGGCGCCCAGTTCCAGCGCATACAGTTGCAGCATCACGCGCCCGGCCGTCACCAGCGTGAAGCCGGCCAGGCCGATGGCGTAAGTGAGATGGATGGGTTTCAAAGTGGGATGCAGGCGCCAGGAGAACGGGTTGAAGCGAATCGGAGGATCGTGTCGAGGACCCTGATTCTAGGTTCTTCGCCGATCGGCGGGGCGCAGCGCGGGTTACCCCCTTGTCAAAGGGTGCCGACTCGTGAGCGCAGCGAACGAGCGGGGGGATTTTCTCCCGCTGCCTTTATCGTTCCCCCGTCATGGCCGGATGGAGGCTCTGAGTGTCGTCCGACACCTCACCGCTTGCAAGGCAACCAGCCTACGCGGGGCTCGTACAGAGCCGGAGAAAGGCCATGAAGCCAGCCCGGTTGGTCAAAATCCCCCCGCGCGACTGCGTCGCGTCCGGCCCCCTTTGACAAGGGGGTTTACGCAGCCGGCGGCTTTGCCTTTGGCGCCACGCGGCTGACCGCCCACGCCGCGGCCGCCATCATGCCGGCACTCAATGCGAATACCGGCACCAGCCCGGCCAGTGAGGTGATGAAGCCGAACACCGGCGGCGCGATGGCACGGCCGATGTTGTTGGCGGTGTGGCGCAGGCCCACGGTTTCACCCGAGCGCCCGGCCGGGGCGTGGCTGAAGATCAGCATCATGATCACCGGCGAGCCGCAGCCCATGCCGATGCCGAACACCGAGGCCACCAGGCACAGCGCCAGCGGATGCTGGAACAAGGGCGTCAGCGCGAAGCCCAGCGCGCCCAGGCAGAAGGCGGTCATCAGCATGCGTTCCTCGCCCAGGCGCGTCACCAATGCCGGCAGCCACACCCGCACCAGGCAGGACATGATGAACACGCTGGCCATGATGATGCCGATCATCGAAGCCGACAGGCCCAGGCTGTGGCCGTACACCGGCAGGTAGAACTGGTACAGGTCCTGGCCGATATGGATGACCATGCCGATCATGATGATGCGCAGCGACGTGCGATCGGCCAGCCGCTCGCGCAGGCCCAGCCACAGGCCTGCAACTGCTCGGGTCCTGGTGGCGCTTGTGGACTTGGTGTCCTTGCCGGCCATGCTGGTCGTGCTGGCCGGGCGCGGCACGCCCACCGGATCGGGAAACAGGTGGCCCCAGCGCGCCAGCAGGCCCATGGCCACCAGTCCCAGGGCCACGGTGTACAGGCAGGCCATGGCATGGCCGGAGAGGTCGATGCCAAAGCCCGCCACCAGCGGACCGAACATCAGCGTGGAGGCGCCAAACAGGCTGGCATTGCTGAAATTGCGTGCCCGCTCGGTGGGTTGGCTCAACAGGCCGGTCAGGTTCTGGATCAGCACACTGGTGAACGCAAAGGAGATGCCGATCAGAATGCCCGCCACATACAGCACCAGCATCTGATGGAACAGTGCCGGCAGCAGCATGCCCACGCAACCGATGGCCAGGCCGAGCAACAACAGGCCGCGCGGACTGTGACGGTCGGCCAGCATGCCCAGCGGCAAGGACAGCAGCAGCGGGAAGATGAAGTAAGTCGAATACAGCAGGCCGATCTCGGAGGGCTTGGCCCCCATGTCCAGCGCAAACAGTGGCAGCACCACGCGCCCGGCCGTCACCAGCGTGTAGGCGAACACCGCCACGGTGTAACTCAGATGAATGGGCGTCATGCGATACGAAGCCATGCGACCGGCGCTCAAACCGCTTTGACGATGAGTGCGTCCACCACTAGTTGCCGGCTGCCGGCACAGATCACCGGGTTGATGTCGACTTCGCTCACCAGGTCGCAGAGGTCAGCCAGCATCTCGGCCACGCGGCAGGCAATGCCGGCCAGCACCTCGAGATCCACCGGCTCACTGCCGCGGAAGCCGCGCAGCAGTGCGGCGCCCTTCAGCCGGGTGAGCATGTCGCGCACTTCGTCCGGCGTCACCGGGGCGGGCGCCAGCACCGTGTCCTTGAGCAATTCCACCATCACGCCACCCAGGCCCAGCACCAGCAGCGGCCCGAACTGCGGGTCGATGCGGCCGCCGATCATGATCTCCAGGCCTGCGGGCACCATGGGTTGCACCAGCACGCCGTTCAGCCGTGGCGGCGGTTGCACCTTGCCGGCATTGGCGAGGATCTGCGCATGCGCGCGGCGCAGCGCGGCTTCATCGGCGATCCCCAGGCGGATCACCCCGGCTTCGGTCTTGTGCGGCAGGTCGGGCGATTCAGCCTTCAGCACCACCGGATAACCGACACGCGCCGCGATGCGCACCGCCTCATCGGCATCCGCGGCGAGACCTTCACCGACCACCGGTATGCCGTACAGGGCGAGCACCGCCTTGGATTCGCGTTCGGTCAGCACTTTGCCGGAAGTCGCGGCGACGAGGGCACGGGCCTGTTCTGCGGCCGTCACCGGACTGAGGCGTTGCAGCTTCGTTTGCACCGGTGGCACGGCACGCAGCGCCTCGCGACGCTGCCACGCGGCCAGTGCGGCGAAGCAGCGCGTGGTGGAACGGAACAGCGCCACATCGGGGTTCTGTTCCAGCGCCAGGGCGCCCGGCCCCTCGCCCCACTGGGTGAGCCACACCACACAAGCCGCCTTGCCATGATGGCGAGCGCGCTCGCCCAGCACCCGCAGGCGTTCCTCCATGGCGGCGCTGGCGTAGACCTGCGGCAGCACCATGGCGCCATAGACCGGGTCGCCGATCAGGATGTCGATGGCGCTGGCCAACATCTGCGGGTCATTGGTGGCCTGCGCGGTGACATCGCAGGGATTGCGCGCCGAACCGAACTCCGGGATGCAGGCCTTGAGGGCCGTGTACACCTCGGGCGAGGGCTGCGGCAGCGGCACGCCATGCAGCTCGGCCTTGTCCGCGGCGATCACCGAGGCGCCGCCGGAACCGGCGATCACCGCCACGCCGGGGGCCGGCGGGCGTTTCAGCCCGGGCCGCTGCATCTTGGCAAAAAAACGCGTCGTCTCCAGCAGGGCTTCGAAATCGTCAACCACCACCGCGCCGGTGCGCGCAAACGCCGCGCGATAGGCCGCAGCCGAACCCGACAGCGACCCGGTGTGCGACATCGCCGCCTGCGCGCCGATTTCACCGTTGGCGATCTTGTAGATAACGAGGGGCTTGTTCGCCGCCCAGGCGAGTTGCGCCGCCTCGATCATGCGATGCGGGTCGGCCACACCCTCGAACAGGCAGGCGATGGCCTTGCAGTCGGGCGCCTCGGCCAGATAGGCGACCAGGTCGGCCACATCGACATCGCAGGAATTGCCGGTGGTGAAGCGATGGCTGAAGGGAATGCCGCACTCGGAGGCCTGGAACAGCGCATTGCCCAGCGCACCCGACTGCGAGATGAGACCGATGGTGGCGGCATCGGCCGCGGTCGGGCCAAGCGAGCCGAAGAAGGTCACCAGTGCCTTGCTCGCCAGCAGCGAATAGCCGATGCAATTGGGACCGAGCAGGCGCATGCCGGCCGCGCGCGCGATGTCGACAATGCGCTGCTGCAGGGCGATGCTGTCCGGATGCCCGGTCTCGGCAAAGCCGGAGGAAAACAGAACGGCGCCGCCCACGCCGGCGGCGGCACAGTCGCGCACCACCGCTTCCACGCCCTCGCGCGGCACGCCGATCACGACGCAGTCGGGCACCTCGGGCAGTGCGGCGATGGAGGGGTAACACTTCACCTCGCCGATCTGCTGCGCCTGCGGGTGGATGGCGTAGACGCGGCCGGTGAAGGAGGCGAGATTGAGCAGGGTCTGGGCGCCGAAGCCGCGCCCGCTGGCCGAGGCGCCAACCACGGCCACGCTCTGCGGATCGAGCAGGCGCGCGAGATCGGCACGCCGGTAGACCCGCCGGGACAGCATGCGCCCGTCAGTCATCGGGCAGCCCGAGCATGCGTTTGCTGAGGATGTTGCGCTGGATCTCGCTGGAACCGCCGTAGATGGTGGCCGGGCGCGCCAGCATGTAGAGCTGGCGCATGTCGATTTCCTCCGTGCCCAGCTTCACCCGGCCGATGGGCCCGTACTCGCCGGACAGTTCCAGCATGGCCTCGGTGGTGCGCTGGAAATGCTCGGTGGCGGCGATCTTCAGCATCGAGAGCACACTGTCGGGCTGCCTGCCCTGGCCCAGCGCCTGCGCCGTTTCGCGGTACAGGCATTGCACCGCATGCAGTTCCAGTGACAGCTCGGTCCAGGTGGACTTGAAGGCCGGTTCCTCGCTGATGCCCAGCGCCTTGCCCACGGCCTCGAGCGCCATCATGGCGATCTGCGAATTGCGCGGGCTGCCGATGAACAGGCGCTCCATCCCCAGCAGCGAACGCGACACCGTCCAGCCATCGCCGACGCGGCCGACCACGTTCTTCGCCGGCACGCGGACGTTGTCGTAGAACACCTCGCAGAAGTCATCGTCACCCGCGAGGTTGACGATGGGCTTCACCGTGATGCCCGGCGTGTCCATCTCCGCGAGGATGAAGGTGATGCCCTTCTGCTTCACCGCCTCGGTGCTGGTGCGCACCAGCAGGAACACATGGGTGGCATCGGCGGCAAAGGAGGACCAGATCTTCTGGCCGTTGATGACGAAATGCTCACCCTCCAGGTCGGCACGCGTCTTCAGGCTGGCCAGGTCGGAGCCGGAGTTGGGCTCGGAATAACCCTGGCACCACCAGTGCTCGCAGTTGAGGATCTTCGGCAGGTAGAGGCGGCGCTGCTCTTCGGTGCCCAACTTGATCAGCGTCGGCCCGAGGTGGGTGTCGCCCATGTCCACGGTGCGCGAGATGCGCGCGTGATCAAGCTCCTCGTCATAGAGGATGAGCTTGGGGATGGACAGTCCCATGCCGCCATGCTCTCGCGGCCAGGCCGGGGCGCGCCAGCCATGCTCGTACAGCAGGCGGAACCACTCGCGCGCGCGCTGCCCGCGCAGGCGGTGCGCGGGACGGCGCACATCCTCGGGGCAATGCTGTTCCAGCCAGTTGCGAAAGCGCCGGCGGAACTCGTCGTCGGACAGGGCGTTGAAGTCTTCGTGCGGGTTGGCGTTGTTCATGCCACCTCCCCGGCCGTAGCGGGCTTTGTGGCCATGAAGCGGCCGGCGTGCACCTGGGCCGTGCCCAGCCAGCCGGCGTAGCGCAGCGCCGATTTGACGTAGAGGCCGATGTCGTATTCGTCGGTGTAGCCGATGCCGCCATGCAGCTGGATGGCCGAGCGTGTCACCAGCGTGGCGGTGCGCGAGCAGAGGGCCTTGGCGGCGCTCAGGTCGGATGCCGCACGCGCACTGCAAGCGGCATGCGACTCGATGGCCCGGCGCAGCACCGAGCCGGCCAGGGTGCAGCGCACGGCGAGGTCCACGGCGCGATGCTGCAGCGCCTGGAAGCTGCCGATGCGTTTGCCGAATTGCACGCGCTTGCCCAGATAATCCACGGTGATGGCCAGCGCCCGGTTGGCCAACGCATTGAGCACGGCACAGGCCGCCAGCGTCGCTTCGGCCTGTGCTGCACGTAACAATTGCACCGCGGCATCGCCCTCGGCCAGCACGTCCTCGGCACGCACAGGCACCTGGTTGAAATCGATGTCGGCGCAGACGCCGCCATCCATCTGCCGCTCGCTTCGCACGCTAACCCCGGCAGCGCTGGCGGGCACATGAACCAGCGCCGGAACGCCCTCACGCAGGGCCGTGACCAGCCAGCCATCAGCACCAACGCCGGAAGCGACGAAGCGCTTGCGTGCCTGTAATGTCAATGGCGTACCCGTAAGCGTCGCCGAAGTCTGGGCCGGGTCCAGGTGAAAGGGCGCGTCCTGCCAGGCCAGGGCCAGCACGATGTCGCCCGAGAGCATGTTCGGCAACAGGCGGTCACGCAGTGCAGCCTGGCTGCAGCCGGACACCAGCGCCACCGGCCACAGGCCGCAGGCAATCCAGGGCTCGGGCAACAGCGCTTCGCCGAACACCTCACACAGCACCGCCACTTCGGCCATGCCCATGCCGGCGCCACCCTGCTGCTCGGGCACACGCAGGCCCAGCCAGCCGGCCCCGGCCAGCGCCTGCCACACCTCGCGCGAGTAGCCGCTTTCCGTGGTGCGCATCTGGCGCACCCGCTTCATCGAATGATGCGCCTGGACGAAGCCGAGCGCCCCGTCGCGGACCATGCGCTCGTTCTCGCCGGGTTCGGTGAGGATCTGGCTTGCTGTGTTCATGATGATGCCCTGCGTGGGCCCCGGGCCGGCCGGCCCAGGGCTGTTTGGTCGCGTCCTGTTACTCGAGCTTGATGCCGGCGGCTTTGATGACTTCGCCCCAGCGCGCATGATCCTCGCGGATGACCCGGCCCAGATCCTCCGGCGGGCCGGCTTCGGCGCGGCTGCCCATGGCAAGCATTTTCTTGATCACCTCCGGATCGCGGGCCACCTGCTGCACCACGGCGTTCAGCTTGCGGATGTAGGGCTGGGGCACGCCAGCGGGTGCGATCGGCGCGATCCACTGGTTCACCGCATAGCCCGGAAAGCCCGACTCGGCCACCGTGGGCAGGTCGGGGAATTCGGGGGAGCGCTTCTCGGTCAGCATGGCAATGGGGCGCACGGCGCCCGATTTCATGTGCGCCGCCACCGAGGGCACCGAAGCCATCATCATGGGCAGATTGCCACCCAGGATGTCGGCCACCGCCTGGGCGTCTCCCTTGTAGGGCACGTGCTGGATGTTGATGCCGGCCTTGAACTTGAGCAGTTCGCCCGCCAGGTGCGTCGGCCCGCCCAGGCCGGAGGAACCGAAGGAATACTTGCCCGGCGCCTTCTTCACCACCTCGATGAATTCACGCAGGTTCTTCGCCGGAAAACTGTTGCCGACGATGAGCGCGGCATCGTTCACGGCGAACGGCGCGATGGGCACGAAGTCCTTGAGCGGATCGAAGTTGACCTTGGTCAGATGGATGACGATGGTCATGGTGCCGCCGGTACCCATCATCAGGGTGTAGCCGTCGGGTGCGGCCTTGGCCACGAACTCCGCGGCGACGATGCCGCTTGCGCCGGGACGGTTCTCCACCAGCACCGGCTGGCCGAAGCTCTTCTGCCAGCCATCGGCCACCAGGCGCGCATCGATGTCGGTGGCGCCCCCGGCGGCGTAGCCGACAATGAAGCGGATGGGCCTGACCGGGTAATCCTGTTGCGGCTGCTGGGCCTGCGCCAGGGGCGCGGCCAGCAATGCGGCAGTGGCGGTGATTGCAGTCAATGCAAGCAGGCTTGTTCGCACGGTGATCCTCCTCGTTATTGTTTGAATGATCCTGACCAGCGATGTGGCGTTACTGTTGCCTTGCATCGGCCTGTGCGGCGAACAACCCGCGCAGGCCGGCATCCTCAGGCTGCGCTTCGCGCGCCCGATGCGCTCCGTGCGCTGCGTACGGCGGGTGTAGCGGATTCGTTTCCTGCAGCCGCCGCGATGCCACCCCAGCGGCACGCAATGGCTTCGGCACCGGCGATCACCTCGGCAATGATGTCGGCGGCGCCCTTCACTTCTTTCACCAGCGCCGCGCTCTGGCCTGCGGCGCCGTCGCCGTTCTCCAGATCGCCCAGCATCTGCACGCGATACTGGCCATTGATGGTGGGGGACGGGTTGGAACCGATGATGGACGGCGGCACCGAGGCGATCAGGTCCTTCAGCTCATCGATGGCATTGCGCCGGTCCATGTCGACCATCTTCACGGTGAAGTCGGTCTTCAGCACGCGCGACAGCCGGCCCAGGATGCGCTGGGTCATGACCGTGGCGGCATCGGGCGAATTGACGATCGCCTCCTTGAAGCGCGGGTGGACATGGCATTCGCTGGCGGCGAGGAAGGCAGTGCCCATCTGCACGCCCTCGGCGCCCAGCGCCATGGCGGCCATGAAGCCGCGCCCGTCGGCAATGCCGCCGGCGGCCACCACCGGAATGTCCACGGCCTGCGCCACCAGCGGGGTCAGCACCATGGTGGTGATTTCATCGGCGCCCTCGATGCCGCCGGCCTCGTAGCCCTCGCACACCACGATGTCCACGCCGGCTGCCTGCGCGGCGATGGCCTGGCGCACATTGCTCACCACATGGATCATCTTGATGCCGGCCGCCTTCAGCTTGCCGGTGAGGATCTTCGGGCTGCCGCCGGAGGTGATGACCACATCGACCTTCTCCTCGATCAGCATGGCGATCTGGTGGTTGGCGAAGTTGTCGAGGAAGAACAGCGGCACATTGGCGCCCACCGGCTTGTCGGTGAGTGCCTTGGCGCGCCGGATATGCTGGCGCACGTTCTCGATGCGCTCGGTCATGGGCGACCAGCCCGGATTGGCGGCCACCACGCCCAGCCCGCCGCCATTGGACACCGCAGCGGCCAGCTCGCCGTTGCCGGCTATGGCCATGCCGCCTTCGAGGATGGGATACCTGATGCCGAGAATGTCAGTCACGCGATTGCTGAACACGATCAGGGGCTCCGGTTTGTGCGTGGGATTGCGGGGGATTATCCGCCCAGGGGCAGGGAGCCGCAAACGGCGGGGCAGCCATGCAGTGGCTTGAAAGGATGTTTTATCACGATAGAACTGATAACAATAGGCTTGTAGAACTAATAATGATAAATAATAGTACTGGAATACGATAACAATGTATTGGCGCCGCCCGTTCAAGGCCGATTGGTCAGTGTGTACACCATGTCGCTGACGAAACGCTTGAAGGAATCGTTCTCGACAAACGGCTTGT
>CANJJT010000081.1:0-19588 GCA_947474715.1 Betaproteobacteria bacterium | reverse complement strand
GCGGTACGCTCTTCTACGGTGACACTGCTGCGGTCGTCTCCGGCGTGAACCTCTCCGCCCCGACCGCCGCTGCGGCCACCGCCGGCACCCACACCATCACCGCCACCGGGAGCACCGCGTCGAACTACACCGTCACTGCCGGCGATGGCACTCTGACCGTGGCCAAGGCGGCGCTCACCGCCACCGCCGATGACAAGAGCAAGACCTATGGCGGGACCGATCCTTCATTGACCTACAGCGTCGGTGGCACGCTCTTCTACGGCGACACTACGGCCGTCGCCTCCGGCGTGAACCTCTCCGCTCCGACCGCCGCAGCAGCCACCGCCGGCACCCACACCATCACCGCCACTGGTGGCAGCGCATCGAACTACACCGTCACCGCTGGCAACGGCACGCTGACGGTGGCCAAGGCACTACTCAACATCACCGCCGACGATAAAACCAAGACGTATGGTGATGCCGAACCCGCATTGACTTACCGTGCAGACGGCCTGCAGTTGAAGTACTCAGACACACTTTCCGTGGTGTCCGGAATCAGCCTGGCCACGAAGACTGGCCAGGCTGCAACAGCAGGCGCACATGTCATCACGACTTCCGGTGGTACTGCAACAAACTACAGCATCACCACCATCAACGGGCAACTTACCGTGAGCCCGGCCACGCTGCTGGTCACTGCAGAAAACAGTTTGCGCAACTTTGGCGCCTCCAACCCACCATTCAAGGCAAGCATAGCCGGCTATCAATATGGTGAAGGAGGCACCGTCCTCGGTGGTCTGCTTGACTTCAACTCAACGGCCAGTCTCGCTTCGCAACCCGGGGCTTATTCCATCATGCCGACTGGACTGGCAGCCACGAATTACCAGTTCACCTACATGGCGGGAACGCTGACGGTGTTGCCGTCGGTCGCACTTTCGGTGACTGCTGCGAGCGACCTGGGAACCACCTCAGCGGTGTCACTGACAAACATCATCCTGGCACCGAACACGACGTTTGCCACCAGTTCCGTCGTGGTTGCTCCTTCATCTATTTCCCAACTGAATGTCCTGCCACCTTCCGGAGCCGGAGATGGAAATAGCGGCCCTGATTTCATATCTGACAATACGGCCCCTGCTAGCCCAAGGGCAGGCTCCCGCTTTGTCGCCAACGACTGCCGCGGAATTCTGCAAAGCTGCACCCGCTGATTACGGGCCCTATTGCCGGCCACCGTAACCGAAAACCCCCATGAGCATGCGCACCAGTCCGTAACCCGCCCATATGGGCAGGCGACGCCAGAACGGCAGCCGCATCCATTGAGAACGCACCGCAATCGCCCCACCTTCCATCGCCTCGTGCAGCGACATACGCAACTCAGCGGCAAACTTTCGATCATCTACAACGATGTTCGCCTCTCTTGCGAGCAGCAGGCTGAACGGATCGATGTTCGATGATCCGACGGTCGACCAATGGCCATCGATGACTGCCACTTTCGCGTGCAGGAAGCTCTTGTGGTATTCGTATATCTCTACCCCCGACTCCAGCAGCGAACCATAGAGCGCTCTTGATGCGTAGTGCAACAACAGGTACTCGACCCGCCCCTGCAGAAGCAGAGTCACACTGACGCCCCGCTTCGCTGCGGCAGTCAATGCCCTTCGGAACCGCATGCCGGGGAAAAAATAGGCATTGGCAATGATGACCTCGGATCGTGCCGATTGGATTGCATCAAGATAGGCGTCCTCGATATCGGAACGATGCCTGACATTGTCCCGGATGACCAGTGCCGCACTTTGTGCCCCTCTCGGGACGCTGTCGGAATGCACATCCGGCCGCGGACGCCAGCGCTGCTTCAGGTTCGCCCAGGCAATCCAGCGGACCAGTCGGGCGGCGGCATCCCGCACCGGCCCTACCAGTGGCCCCTCGATCCTGATTGCATAGTCATATCTTGGTGGAAGTTGGCCAGGGGTATGCATGTCATCGATGACATTGATGCCGCCCACGAAGGCTACCCGTGCATCGACCGCCACGATCTTTCGATGCATCCGGCGCAGGCGATTTTTCTTCAGCGTCCATGGTGAAATACGCTTGCGAAAAACCAGCATGCGCACCCCGGCTTCGACCATGCCGGCCGAAAGCCCCTCAGCCATGTCCTTTGAACCGAATCCGTCCACCAGCAAGTGCACTGCCACCCCGCGCCTGGCCGCCCGTGACAGCGCAGCAGCCACGCGACGTCCCGTCTCATCGTCCTGGAAAATGTAGGTTTCGACGTAGATTTCCTGACCTGCCCCATCAATGGCAGCAATCAGGGCGGGGAAATACTCGGTGCCTGAACGCAGCAGCGTCAGCTGATTGCCCCCGAGTATCGGCGTAGTCACTGGAGCAGAAGCTCCGCGGACAAGGCGGCATGGTCGGAAATGCGCGACCACGGGAAGCCGTGGTGTACTTCGGTGTGCCTCACGTCAAAACCGCGGGTGTAAATCCGGTCAAGTCGCAGCAATGGAAATCCGCTGGGAAAACTCCTCGCGGACTTGCCGCGGTGGTCGCGGAATGCCTCCTTGAGATCGAGGGAAGAAGCAAGGCGACGCCCTGCAAGGTTGCGCCAGTCATTGAAGTCCCCGGCCACAATCACCGGATCACCATCGGGCACCTCCCGGTGCAGCCGCTCGATCAGGGCGCCGATCTGCTGCCTGCGCCCGCGCTCATGCAGCGCCAGATGCACACAGATGCAATGCAGCGTCCGCGGATCATCAGGCAGGCTGATCTCGCAATGCAACAGGCCGCGCCGGTCCAGAAAATGGGCCGACACATCCTGGTTCTCGAAACTCACTATGGGGAAGCGGCTGAGCACGGCATTGCCATGATGGCCTGAGGAGTGAGCGGCATTGCGGCCGTAGGCAAACTCGCTCCATATGGAATCAGCCAGGAACTCGTACTGTGGCATCGCCGGCCAATCGTGGAATCGTTCGGCATGCAATTCATGTTTGCCCACAACCTCCTGCAAAAACACGATGTCGGCACCGAGACTGCGCAACCGGTCGCGCAGTTCATGGATCATCATACGACGATTGAAATGCGAAAACCCCTTGTGGATGTTGTAGGTTGCAATCTTGATTGCCTTCTTGTACGTCATGTCGCCTTCCAATGACTATTGATGGCAGCCGGTGCCATTCAAGGCCCTGTGCCTGACCTGCCGGACTCATCCCTCTCCATTTCCGTGACCCATCCGGCCAACTGCCTGGTCAGCGCATGCCTCACCATGGCCAGGGCCACGAAAGAAGGCAGGTCGAGTTTCGCCAGAAACCGCCCTTGGTAGACCATGCGGGTAATGTCGACGTTCTCATGGAGATCATACCGCCCCTGCATGTCAGGCAGATTTCCCGACAGCAGGCGCAGCTGCAGTGAATGCGTGTCTATCTCTAGAACGCCAAGGCGCACGTCGATGACTCGTGAAACGAATAACAGACCGACCGTACCTCGCTGCTTGAGGACCAGCCGTCCGCCCCCCTTGATAGACCACCCGGGAGACTTCGATATCCGACAGGAACCGGGGGGGTCTCATAGTCAGTGAGCGCCTTCCAGGCTCGCTCCCGTGATGTGCGCACACTGGCGATGGCCCGACAGACCACGGTTTCGCCTTCCAGCACCGCGTCAACGCTGAGTGCCTGTGCGCGTCCTGGCCAGGGCCAGCAGCATCCAGTTGCCGCCTTCGCCCTGGAGAGGCATTCAAGCACCTACGACATTCGTCTGTGGGGCAATTTCAGGATTGCATCACGATTGGTGCTCGACAGGGTCAGTGCAGCCGCCTCCCGCCATGGCAGCCACTGGTAGCGCAGGTGCTCATCCGCAGCCAGCGTGATCTTGAGTGGCAGGGCAAGATGCAGGCTGAAAACATGCTCAAGATTGCGCGTCACACCTGGAGCATAACGGGACTGATGGCGCTTGAAAATATCGAAGAAATGGGATGTTTCCCAGTCAGTCAGCTGGTGCTGCCGGGCATCGATTCCCGTTTCCTCTTGCACTTCGCGGATGGCCGCTTCGTGCAGCGGCTCATCGTCACGGTCCAGGCTGCCCGTGACCGACTGCCAGAAGCCGGGCCACTTTGCCCGCTCCATCATGAGCACCTGCAGGTCTGCCGTGTGGATGACCACCAGCACCGACACCGGAATCTTGTAGGCCATCCTGCCAACCCCGCCGCCGTCTTTGTCCATCTTGGCTGCGTCCATGCCGCACTCCGGTGTGAAATACTGAAAATCAGTCCTCTGGCAACGCCGGCCAGCCAGACTGCCATCCCTCCGGTCCGCTGACCAGTGTCCACAGAGGGCGCCCTTCAAGCTGCCAGAACACGGCTGCCTCGGCCATGATGTCCATCGCATCAGCGAAGTCTCGCGGATGCCCGGCGCAGAAATGCTTGCTCTTTTCCAATATCACGACCCAGCCGGGCGCATCAATCCAGGAAAGATCCCTAAGGCTGTCCAGCAACGCGTCCCAATTGCCGCCAAAATCAGGCGGAAACCGCAGGCTTTCGGCGACCTGCGCCAATAAATCTGCCTTGCCATGTGCGTGGGCGATATCGATGCGGAATACGGCCAGCCCGGCATCGGCTGCAAGTTTCGCAAATTCGCGCGGATCGACGGCTAACTGGAATACGCCGGCGCGCTGCGGGTCAGTGAGCCATTGGGCCATGTTTTACTCCCTGATACGCCTGAAGCTGCGATAGTGGTCGTCGGTGTAGAAGAATTCCGTCGCCGGGACACCGCCAGCGACGATACGCCGAGCACCCCGGTCACGCGAGCCTGACGTCACCACCGTGTACTCACGGTAATGATCCGCTGCCTGCGCAGGCAGCAGCCGTTCACGATTGCCAAAGCGCGTGCCGTCCTGCCGGTAAGGATAGGGGCCACCCTTGCGGATCAGCATCAGGGTCTGGCGCGCCTCCTGGGGAAGTTCGCTGATCCGCATCTCCCCGATAGCTGCCGGCCCCCGCGCAAATGCGGTCAGGCAGAAAAGCAGGGCGACCAATATCGGCAACAATCTCTTCACAAGCAGGCTCCGTTCACCGCTGCAGCCTTGGTCACTTTCCATCACCTCATGCAGCCGCAGGATTGCGCAGCCGGATATGTAATTCCCGCAATTGCTTATCGTCGACGGTCGAGGGGGCCTGGGTCAGCAGGCATTGCGCACGCTGCGTCTTCGGAAAGGCGATCACGTCGCGTATCGACTCGGCTCCGGTCATCAGGGTGACCATGCGATCCAGGCCAAAGGCGATGCCGCCATGGGGAGGCGCTCCATACTGAAGCGCATCCAGCAGAAAGCCAAACTTGGTCTGCGCCTCTTCGGCGCCTATGCCCAGCGCGCGAAACACCTTGGATTGGATTTCCTCGCGATGAATACGCACCGAGCCACCGCCCATTTCCCAGCCATTGAGGATCAGGTCATAGGCCTTGGCCATCGCCTTGCCCGGATCGCTGTCGAGGTAATCCTCGTGGCCGTCCTTGGGCGCGGTAAAGGGATGGTGCATGGCGCTCCAGCGCTTCTCGTCCTCGTCGTATTCGAACATCGGGAAATCCACCACCCACAGCGGCTTCCACTCCTTCGACGCGAGACCCTTCTCGTGTCCGACCTTGACGCGCAATGCACCCAGCGCATCGTTAACGATCTTGGCACTGCCCGCCCCGAAGAACATCAGGTCGCCGTCCTTCGCGCCGGAGAGCTCGACGATCCTGGCGAGCGCCTCATCCGAAAGATTCTTGACGATGGGGGACTGCATCCCCTCGCGGCCCTTGGCGATCTCGTTGAACTTGATATAGGCCAGCCCCTTGGCGCCATAGATGCCCACGAACTCGGTGTAGGCATCGATCTCGCCTCGCGTCAATTCCGCGCCCTTGGGCACCAGCAAGCCGGCGACACGGCCACCGGTCGCATTGGCCGGACCGGAAAACACCTTGAACTCGACCTTCTTCATGACATCGGTGAGTTCGGTGAACTGCAGATGCACACGCATGTCGGGCTTGTCCGAACCGTAACGCAGCATGGCTTCGCGATAGCTCATCACCGGGAAGGGGTCGGGCAGGTCGACACCGATAGCCTCCTTGAATACCGAGCGCGTCATGCTCTCGAAAATGTCGCGGATCTCCTCTTCGGTCAGGAACGAGGTTTCGCAGTCGATCTGGGTGAATTCGGGCTGTCGGTCGGCGCGCAGATCTTCGTCGCGGAAGCACTTGGTGATCTGGTAGTAGCGGTCGAAACCGGACACCATCAGCATCTGCTTGAACAGCTGCGGTGACTGCGGCAGGGCAAAGAATTGGCCATCATGCACACGCGAGGGAACCAGGTAGTCACGCGCACCCTCGGGCGTGGACTTGGTGAGCATGGGCGTCTCGATGTCAATGAAGCCCTGTGCATCCAGATAACGGCGGACTGCCATGGCCACGCGGTAGCGCAGGATCATGTTCTTCTGCATCTGCGGACGGCGCAGGTCCACCACGCGATGGGTGAGTCGAACCGTCTCCGACAGGTTTTCTTCATCGAGCTGGAAGGGCGGCGTCAGCGATGCGTTGAGAATCTCGATGTCATGGGCCAGCACTTCGATCTCGCCGCTGTGCAGATTGACGTTGGTGGTGCCCTCGGGGCGCTTGCGCACCAGGCCGATCACCTTGATGACATATTCCCCACGGATGCGCTCGGCGTTTGCGAAAGTCTCCTTGCGATCCGGGTCGCTCACCACCTGCACGAGGCCCTCGCGATCGCGCAGGTCGATGAAAATCACTCCGCCATGGTCGCGGCGGCGGTGCGCCCAGCCAAACAGGGTGACGGTCTTGCCCAGATCGGCCGTGCCGACATGGCCGCAGTAATGTGTACGCATGATTGCCCCAGATTGAATACCTGCTGATACTGCCTTGCGGAATGCCACTGACACTGCATTGCACTGCGATTGATCCGATGCCGGACCGGACTGCCACTACTCGCCGCGAGCCCCCTGCACCAGTGTGGCGTCGCTGCGAGGCTTGGCGGCGGGCGAGACCACGCCCATGGAAATAACGTACCTGAGCGCCTCATCCACGCTCATGTCCAGTTCAATGACATCTGAAGAGGCCATCATCAGAAAGAATCCGGATGTGGGATTCGGTGTCGTCGGCACATAGACGCTGACGTACTCGCCCTGGAGATGGTTCACCACGTCCCCCCCTGGCCGCCCGGTCTGGAACGCCACCGTCCAGCTGCCCTGGCGCGGATACTGCACCAGCAGCACCTTGCGAAACGCCTGGCCGCCTGGAGCAAGCAGGGTATCGCTCACCTGTTTGACACCACCATAGATCGAATTCACCACTGGAATCCGCTTCAGGACACCTTCCCAGAACTGCAGCAGCTTCTGCCCCAGCAGGTTGGAAGCCAGCACCCCGGTGACCAGCACCACGACCACGGTCAGCACCACCCCGAGGCCGGGAATATGCATGCTTGGCCGCCACTCCAGCGGCAGCAGGGTGAGCGTCTGGTCCATGGTATTGATGATGAGCTGGAGCACCCAGACCGTGACTGCCACCGGGGTCCAGATCAGCAGGCCCGTGAGGAGATATTTTTTCATTCAGTCCAGTCCTACCGGTTTGGCCTGGCAGCAGGTAGCAGTTGAGAATTAAACCCGTGCACTCAGGCGTCGCCGCCCGTGCTGCCAGCCGAGCTGGACGCCGGGGCAGACGGTGTCGAGGCAGTGGAATCAGCCGGTGCCGAGCTGCTCTTGCCATCTCCGGACGCGGCGGGGGTACTGCTGCCGGCATCCTTGGAGTCTGATTTTTCGGCACCCGAATCCGCGGCACCACTCTTGCCCTCAGTGGACTTGGTCGAGGTGGTCGACCCGTTGTTGCGAAAGTCCGTGACATACCAGCCGGACCCTTTCAGCTGGAAACCTGCAGCGGTGAGCTGCTTCTCGTAGGTTTCCTTGCCGCACTCGGGGCAAACCGTCAGCTTTGGGTCGCTGACCTTCTGCAGATGCTCTTTGTGCGATCCGCAGGATGAACAACGATATTCGTAAATCGGCATGAAGAACGTCCCAGATGAAAGCCAGAAACAAAGCCTGAAATTATAACCGACAAGGCCTGTCACCCGGCATCCAGAGTGGGCGCAAGTCCCGGAATTTCAAGACTTGTCGCCCAACCGGTCTGTCCTGCTTCTGCCCGTCAGAACGGAATATCGTCGTCCAGGTCGTCAATGCCGCCCTTCTTGGCGGCCGGCCGGCCGGCCGGTGCGCCTGAAGGCATGGGTTCTCGCATGTCCGGGGGAGGGCTCATGCCACCACCGCCACCACCCTGGCGCCCGCCCAGCATCTGCATGACGTCGCCGCGTATATCCGTGGCGAATCGATCCGTGCCGTCCTGGGCCTGATACTTGCGGGTACGCAAAGAGCCCTCAACGTAGATCTGTGAGCCCTTTTTCAGGTACTCACCGGCGACTTCGGCCAGCCGGCCGAAAAAGGAGATGCGGTGCCACTCCGTCTGCTCCTTCATGTCCCCGCTGGCCTTGTCCTTCCACTTGTCCGTGGTGGCGACGCGGATATTGCAAACCGCATCGCCGCTGGGCAGGAAACGCGTTTCCGGATCGGCACCCAGATTGCCGACGATGATGACCTTATTGACCGATGCCATGGCCTACCCCCGAATGAGATGAGATTGATTGTTCTAATTCTGCACTGAACCGGACACCTGCGCTTGGCTCGCCCGGGGCGCCGGAGCCTTCATTCCGGCCGCCACCAGCAACCATAACGCAACAAGCACCAATCCGAATACAAAAACAGACACATTTCCATGATGCTGGGCCAGCCAGCCGCCCACCAGACCACCCGCGGCAAGACCCAGCGCCTGGGTGGTGTTGTAAACCCCGATGGCAGCACCGCGCGCCGAGGCCGGAGCAATGCGCGACACCAGCGATGGCAGCGAGGCTTCCAGGATATTGAACGACACAAAAAATGCCGTCAGCAACAGGGTCACGCCGATGAGACTGTCGAGCCACACGGCAAACCCCGCCTGCACGCCTGCCATGCTGAGGACCGCCAGGATGAACAGCGCCTTGATCCTGCCTCGCCTCTCGGCATACAGGATGGGAGGCATCATCAGCGCGAAAGACACCAGCACCACCGGCAGGTAAACCTGCCAGTGCGCCTGCACATCGAGGCCACCCCGCACCAGCGCCACCGGCACCACCACAAACATGGCCACCTGCACCATGTGTAGCACAAAGATGCCGAAATTCAGCCGCAGCAATTCCACATTGTGCAGCACATCGCCCAGTGTCGCCCCCCCCTCATGCGCCTCGACCCGCGCCGGCTCTGCCGGAACCACGAATACCACCACAGCTATGGCCGCCAGCGCGAGCACGCCGACAAAGGCAAACAGGCCGCCCATGCCCAAGGTGCGGTAAAGCACCGGTGCCAGCATCAGCGACACGGCAAAGGTGAGGCCGATCGAGCCGCCGATCATCGCCATGACCTTGGTGCGATGTTGCTCGCGGGTCAGGTCGGCCGCCATGGCCACCACGGCGGCGGAGATGGCACCGGCACCCTGGACGGCACGCCCGATGATGGCCGTCCAGATGCTGTGGTCGCTGGCGGCAATGAAACTGCCCGCCGCAAACAATATCAGTCCGAAGATGATGACGCGCTTGCGACCGAGCCGGTCCGAAGCCATGCCAAAGGGAATCTGCAGAATGCCCTGGGTGAGCCCGTAGATGCCCAGCGCCAGGCCCACCAGTGTCTGGCTGTCGCCGCCGTCCAGATGCGTGGCGGCATGCACGGCGAACACCGGAAGCACCAGGAACAGGCCCAGCATGCGCAAAGCGAACAGGGAAGCCAGCGAGAGGCCGGCACGGATTTCCAGCGGATTCATCCGGTCGGCGGCCAGCGGGGACATGATTGTATGGTGCACTGCTGAAGAAGTTGCGTATATTAGCAGGTTTGGTCCGGCATCCCTGAATGGAACATATCCGCATACGCGGTGCACGCACGCACAACCTGAAGAATCTGCACGTCGACCTGCCTCGCGAGAAGCTGGTCGTCATCACCGGGCTTTCCGGATCAGGCAAGAGCTCGCTGGCCTTCGACACACTCTATGCGGAAGGCCAGCGCCGCTACGTCGAATCGCTCTCAGCCTACGCGCGGCAGTTCCTCCAGCTCATGGAAAAGCCGGATGTGGACCTCATCGAGGGACTATCGCCCGCCATCGCCATCGAGCAGAAGGCCACCAGCCACAACCCGCGTTCCACGGTGGGTACCGTCACCGAGATCCATGACTACCTGCGCCTGCTGTTCGCGCGCGTGGGCATCCCCTACTGCCCGGAGCACGCGCTCCCGCTGCGGTCGCAGTCGATATCGCAGATGGTCGACCAGGCGCTGTCGCTGCCGGAAGGCGCCAGGCTGATGATCCTGGCGCCGGTCGTAGCCAACCGCAAGGGTGGGCAGGCCGGCCTGTTCGAGGAACTCAAGGCCCAGGGCTTCGTGCGCGTGCGCATCGATGGCAAGGTTTATGAGCTCGACTCGCTGCCCAAACTTGCCAAGACCGCCAAGCACACCATCGAAGTGGTGGTTGACCGCATCAAGGTGCGTGCCGACCTGAAGCAGCGTGTTGCCGAATCCTTCGAAACGGCGCTGCGCCATGCCGATGGCCGTGCTCTGGCGGTGGAAATGGACAGCGGTGTGGAACACCTGTTCTCGGCCAAGTTTGCCTGCCCGCTGTGCAGCCATTCCATCGCCGAGCTGGAGCCGCGGCTGTTCTCCTTCAACAACCCCATGGGTGCCTGCCCGAAGTGCGACGGCCTGGGCAGCGTCGACTTCTTCGATCAGCGACGGGTGGTGGCCCATCCGGGCATGTCGCTGGCCTCGGGAGCCATACGCGGCTGGGACCGGCGCAACCAGTTCTACTTCCAGATGCTGACCAGCCTGGCATCGCACTTCAAGTTCGACATCGAATCGCCCTTCGAAAAACTCCCCGAGGATGTGCGCAACGTCGTGCTCTACGGCACGCCCGAGAAGATCCCCTTCTCCTACCTCAACGAACGCGGCCGCACCGTCATCAAGGAACACGCCTTCGAGGGCATCATTCCCAACCTCGAACGCCGACACAAGGAAACCGACTCCTCGGTGGTGCGCGAAGAGCTGGCCAAGTACCTCAACCACCAGCCCTGCCCGGCCTGCAAGGGCACGCGCCTGCGCGAGGAAGCCCGCCATGTCCGCGTCGGGCCGCCGGGCGACGAGCGCGCCATCTACGAGATCAGCGGCATGCAACTGCGCGCCTCGCACGAATTCTTCAGCGGACTCAAGCTGGAAGGCGCTCGCCAGGCAATCGCCGAGCGCATCATCAACGAGATCGCCACGCGCATCCGCTTCCTGGTCGACGTCGGACTGGATTACCTGTCACTCGACCGCTCCGCCGACACGCTCTCCGGCGGCGAGGCCCAGCGCATCCGCCTGGCCAGCCAGATCGGCTCCGGGCTGACCGGCGTGATGTACGTGCTCGACGAACCTTCCATCGGGTTGCACCAGCGTGACAACGCGAGGCTGCTCGAAATGCTCAAGCGCCTGCGCGACCTCGGCAACAGCGTCATCGTGGTCGAGCATGACGAGGACGCCATCCTTTCCGCTGACCATGTGCTCGACATGGGGCCGGGGGCCGGCGAACACGGCGGACAAGTGGTGGCCCAGGGCACCCCTGCAGAGATACTGGCCAACGACGAATCACTGACCGGCAGGTACCTCAGCGGCAGGCTGCAGATCGCCATCCCGAAGAAGCGCCGCGCCCCCGACCCCAAGCGCATGCTGCAGGTGCTCGGCGCCAGGGGCAACAACCTGAAGAACGTGACGCTAGACCTGCCGGTGGGTCTGTTCGTGTGCATCACCGGCGTTTCAGGTTCGGGCAAGTCGACGCTGATCAACGACACGCTGTACACCGCCATTGCGCACGACCTGTATGGCAGCAGCGCCGAACCGGCCGCCCATGACGAAATCCTCGGCGCCGAATGGTTCGACAAGGTCATCAACGTCGACCAGAGTCCCATTGGCCGCACACCCCGCTCCAACCCGGCCACCTACACCGGCATGTTCACCCCGATCCGTGAACTCTATGCCGGCGTGCCCCAGTCGCGCGAACGCGGCTACGGCCCGGGCCGCTTCTCCTTCAACGTCAAGGGTGGCCGCTGCGAGGCCTGCCAGGGCGACGGAATGATCAAGGTGGAGATGCACTTCCTGCCCGACATCTACGTGCCCTGCGATGCCTGCCATGGCCGCCGCTACAACCGGGAAACACTGGACATCCAGTTCAAGGGCCGCAACATCCACGAAGTGTTGCAGATGACTGTGAAACAGGCGCATGAATTCTTCAGCGCCGTCCCGGTGGTGGAACGCAAGCTGCAGACCCTGCTGGAAGTGGGCCTGGGCTACGTCCAGCTCGGCCAGTCCGCAACCACCCTGTCAGGCGGCGAGGCGCAGCGCGTCAAGCTCTCGCTGGAGCTATCCAAACGCGACACCGGGCGCACGCTCTACATCCTGGACGAACCCACCACCGGCCTGCATTTCCAGGATATCGACATGCTGCTCAAGGTGCTGCACACGCTGCGTGACCACGGCAACACCGTGGTGGTGATCGAACACAACCTCGATGTCATCAAGACCGCCGACTGGGTGATCGACCTCGGCCCCGAGGGAGGCGACGGCGGCGGCCGCATCATCGCCCAGGGAACGCCTGAGGTGGTCGCAGCCGATCCGGAGAACCCCACCGGACGCTACCTCCAGGCCGTCCTGCGCAAGGGGAAGCGGACGCCCTGAGGCTTGACAGGCAGGGATGGGCCGCCGTCAGGCCGCGGCGTGCCCGCTCTCAGGCCGCGGCGTGCCCGCTCTCAGGCCGCGGCGTGCCCGCTCTCAGGCCGCGGCCGCCGCGGTGACGCGGCCCTCTTCCCCCAGTTCGTATTCGACACAATTGCGACCAGCGGCCTTGGCACGGTACAGCGCCACATCGGCACGCCGTAACGTGCCCTCGATGTCCTCGCCGATGCGGTACTGCGCGAGCCCGATGGATACGGTCAGGGCAAGGTTCTCGCCCACGGAAAATTTCAGCGCCTCGGCATTCAGTCGCAAGCGCTCGGCGCCGGTAAGCGCGTCCTGCATGGTGGTCTGGGGCATCAGCAGCATGAACTCCTCGCCGCCCCAGCGACCGAACTGGTCAGAGGCACGCAGCGATCGCATGGCGCTTTCGGAGAACGTGCGCAGCACCGTGTCCCCGGCCGAATGACCCAGGGTGTCATTGATATTCTTGAAAAAGTCGAGGTCGGCCAGTACCACGCAGAAGGGCTCGCCGGTGCGTACGCTCAGCGTCTGGTGCTGCTGCAGGGCATTCATGAGGAAGCGCCGGTTGGGCACCCCCGTGAGCTCGTCCTGCATCGTCATGCCGCGTATGGCCAGCAGCGCCTTCTCCAGTTCCTTGCGGCTGGCGATCAACTCCCTGCGGATGTGGCTGATGTAGCCTCCCATCAGCGAGAACCACACCAGCGTTGTCGTCAGCACCGCCCAGCGCAGGATCTCCAACTCCAGTTCCAGCGCCTGCGGGCGCCACTGCATCAGCAGGATAATGTCCAGCCCGTAGCCGACCGCGGCAAACAGGCTGATGGTCAGCATCATGAAGGTGTCCAAGCGGAAGATGCCGAACAGGAAGGTCATGAGGAACATCAGGTGGAAAACCGGCCGCACATCGCTGGATGAGTGAAACATCGCCACCATCACCACCACCAGCGAAGCCATTATCTGCCACACCGTCAGACTGGGATCGGCAAAACGCAGGTTGCCCCCCGCGCGCAGCAAGCCATAGAACGTCAGGAATAAAAACAGCATGGCCAGGCTGACCTGACCAAAACCGTCCGCATCCATGGCATCGCGCCGATACAGCGCGTACATGAGCACCCAAGCGAGCAGGGACGATCCCACCCCCATCAGATAACGACTGATGCGATGGGCCTGCCGGGGATCCTCCCCGAACAAGAGCGAGCGTAGCAACACTTGTCGTTTCTTAATATTGAATCCAGATTCGTGACGATTTTATGCGCTCCGGAATGCCCCCCATTTAAAAAATGGTCTTGCGCACAATGCGGTCACCCACGGCAGCCACCGCGCTCGATACTCAACGCTAGAATGCACACTTCCAACCAGCGCCTCACCGATGACACTCACAGAACTCCGCTACATCGTTGCGCTCGCCCGCGAGCGTCACTTCGGTCGTGCCGCCGAGTCATGCCACGTTTCCCAGCCCACCTTGTCCGTGGGCATCCGGAAGCTGGAAGGCGAACTGGGCGTAGCGCTGTTTGAACGGGGCAGCGGCGATGTCGCGCCGACTCCGGTGGGTGAACGCATCGTGGAACAGGCGCAGCGCGTCATCGAGCAGGCCGGCCACATCCGCGAAATCGCCCGCCAGGGCAAGGATCCGCTGCTCGGTCCGCTGCGCCTGGGCGTGATCTACACCATCGCCCCCTATCTGCTTCCGGGCCTGGTGCGGCTGCTGCACAAGCGCGCCCCGCAAATGCCGCTGCACTTGCAGGAGAACTATACCCACCGACTCTCCGAGATGCTCAGGCAGGGCGAAATCGATGCAGCCATCCTTGCCATGCCCTTCGAAGAGCCGGGCTTCACCGTGGAACCGCTCTACGACGAAGACTTCATGGTGGCCATCCCGCGCGACCATGCCTGGATACGCCGCAAGTCGGTGAAGAGCACCGAGTTGCGCCAGGAAAGCATGGTGATGCTGGGAACCGGACATTGTTTCCGCGACCAGGTGCTGCAAGTCTGCCCGGAGCTCAATCGTCATTCGAGCGGCGAAGGCCTGCAGCGCACCTTTGAGGGATCCTCCCTGGAAACCATCCGGCAGATGGTGGCCTCGGGGGTGGGCATTACCGTCCTGCCGGCCAGTTCGGTGCCGGTCAAGGTGCCGCGCGACAGCATGCTCGCCTACGTGCCCTTTTCCCCGCCCGTGCCGGATCGCCGTATCGCGTTGATTTTTAGGAAGTCTTTCCCTCGAAAAGCGGCCATCGAGATGGTCCGTCAGGCGGCGCTGGACTGTAAGCTGCCGGGAACCCGGCTCATCGGCGCCGCATCGCCTCAGTGAACCTTTGCCCTCCTGGGCAGTCCGACAGTTTGTCAACAGTTGCGCAGTGCGCAACCCCCTTTACAAAATCCCGGAAAGCCCGCATAACTAGGGCTCTCATTGACATCCTTGCATGGTTATTTATATGTCAAATCATAAGGTTAGCCCCTTCAGCCTGCTGTCTGACCCGTCTTCTGCGCTGGCGGCCGCCCAACGACTCTCACAGGTACTTCCTTCGCGCACATCTACCCTGGATGCAAGGAAGGGCAAGACCATCAGTGACGAGTTGAGCCGCTACGACGAGGAAATCGACTCCGGCCGCTAGGCTGGATTCCGGCAGCCTGCAGTACTGTTTCCTGCCCACCCGCGGCCATCGCCGTGCGGCGGCCGGCTGAGCACTCTCGGCGGAAATCACTCGATCCTGCGTCCCGAATGGGCCTGAATGTCGCATTGCGGCAGCCATGTGTCCCGTCGTATTTGCTGGTGCCTTGTTTCGCTGGCAGGGTGGATGTCGTGGCGGTGTCCCGCGGGATACCCTGCTACTGTGCGTCGGTTGTCTGGCGACTGCCCGCGCCATCTTCCCGGCGGGCGTAACATGCAGTGGACCAGGCAGGCCTTTTCCGGCACATTAAAATATTGTCATATTCAGACATAACTCCTTATCAGTAATAAAAGGAAAGGCTCATTGTGATCATCGCAAGAAACCAGAATACCGCCGGAACAGGCCATGCCTGCTGAACGCGCCCTGGTGTTGTTTGCACATGGCGCACGCGATCCGCAGTGGGCGTTGCCCTTCCAGTCACTGTGCACGCAGCTGCGCGCACAACTGCCCGGCACACCGGTTGAACTGGCCTTCCTGGAATTCATGACGCCGGCGCTGCCTGAAGCGGTGGCACAACTGGCCGGACAAGGCGTGAAGCAGGTCACCATCGTGCCGGTGTTTCTCGGCCAGGGCACCCACCTCAAGCGCGACCTGCCCGCCATGGTGGGGGGGCTGCGTAACAGCCACCCCGACTGCAGCATCGAAGTCACACCGGCCATCGGTGAGCAGCCCGAAATCATTACCGCACTCGCCCATGGCGTGGCGCGACTGTTCAGCACCTGAAGCGTCGTTCGCACGTCCGCACGTCCTGCACATCCATGCTGGCGCCACTAGCCCGGTGCCAGCATGGGGAATCAGCCCTGGGGAGCGACCGGCAAGTGCAGGTCAGACTCCGCGGCTGACGCGCCCCAGTCCCATCACCAGAAGCGTCGCGATTGCGCCCACCCACGCTGCGGGAATAAGCCAGAACCCGCTGATCATCGAAAGCGCCTGGCATGCATTGATGGACCCATCAGCGCTTGACCCTGCAGCGCATGTAGCCCTGGCCTCCACACCGGCTGAGCGAAAAGCGCCGGCATTTCAAACGGAGTGGCAAGGGCACAGCACGAACGGAGCCGTTTCTGCCCACCGGGTGCGCCTCCTGACCCGCGGCGGCCCACAACACCCAAGGACGCAATCGTGGCAATCCCGTCCTCGCGGATTTGCGCACAGGACAACCTGATGTGTTTTCCTTGCTCATAGTCAGTCTTCCGGGTTCACGCATCCTGCATCCATCGCCAAGCCAGCTTCCGCAATGCCAGCTTTCAGCCGGCAGGACAGATCCGCATGAAGACAATGTCCATGCCCGTGCCTGCGACCGCCATTTCACTGCTGAAATGGCCCCACGAAGGTGCGCTGCAGGGCAAACATTACAAAATGCCTCGACATCGTTACGGTTTTCGCCGACCTCGAAAGCCGCAATGAACCTGGACGGGCGAATCGTCACAAACGCCGGGAACAAAGCCTGCGTAGAATTACCCGACATCCCGTGAGGCCCCACCACAACGCAAGGCAGAACGCCCTAGCCTGCATGCCGTAGTACAGGCATCCAGAGGCCGTCCGCCCCGATCCACCCAGTCTGTCCGATCCCAACCCTCCCGGACGAATGCCCTAGGGAAGCACTGAACAAGTGGGCTAGTCCCTTTGTATATCCCCTGCTTCAGAGAAAACACTATCTACTCTTCCTCAAAATCGAAGCTTAATCAGTGTTTCCCGAGATACAGCCAGCCGCAGCACAAAAGGAAATCCCTACATGGATGCAAGCCCCCACCGAGCCCACGAGCACCTCCCGCCAGGCGCCGCCATTGCACCGACTTCACCGTCCCTGTCGCAGCCCGGCCATGCCGGCTTGACTGCAGAGGCTGCACAGATCACTGCGGACTTGCTGGCCCCGGATGCGCGCATTGCGCCCAAGTACTTCTATGACGAACTCGGCTGCCGGCTGTTCGAGGCCATCACCACCCTGCCCGAGTACTACCCAACGCGGGTGGAACAGCAGCTCTATCGCGATCATGGCGGGGAGATCGCCACACTCATCGGCCCTGGCAGCACCTTCATCGACCTGGGCGCCGGCGATTGCGCCAAGGCCGCACAGCTGATTCCGGCACTGGCCCCACGCCAGTATGTCGCCGTGGACATTGCCGAAGCGCATGTGCGCGCCGCCGTCGATGCGCTCGCGCACCGCTTCCCCGGCACCGACATGCTGGCCGTGGGACAGGATTTCTCGCGCGGACTGCACCTGCCGGAGAGCGTGCGGACGCAGCAGCGCATGTTCTTCTACCCCGGCTCATCGATCGGCAACTTCCAGCCGCACGAGGCCCTCACCCTGCTCGGCGACGTCCGCCGCCAATGCGATGCGCAGGGTGGCCTGCTGCTGGGCGTGGACCTTGTCAAGGATCGCGTGGTGCTGGAAGCCGCTTACAACGATGCGCTGGGCGTGACCGCCAGCTTCAACCTCAACCTGCTCAACAACGTCAACCACCTCATCGGCAGCGACTTCAGCACCGCTGACTGGCACCACCACGCCTTCTTCCACGCCCGGCATGCACGTATCGAGATGCACCTCGAGGCACGCCAGGCCGTCAGCGTGCATTGGCCCGGCGGCATGCGCAGCTTTCAGGCCGGCGAACGCATCCACACCGAAAACAGCCACAAGTACACACCCGACGGCGTGCGACAGCTGCTCACCCAGGCAGGCTTTGGCGACATCCGCATCTGGACCGATCCGCGCGGCTGGTTCGCCATCTGCCTGGCACACGCGACCGCCCACGGGGTCAGGCAATGAATGCCCCGCTGATGCAGCCCCAGCCCGCCCATCAGGCAGAAGCACCGGTGGCATCGGCTGCCCGCTATCAGTCGGTGCGTGCCGCCACCATCCAGCTGGCGGCCCCGCTCTCCGCCGAGGACTGCTGCGTGCAATCCATGCCCGATACCAGCCCGGTGAAATGGCATCTCGCGCACACCACCTGGTTCTTCGAGACCTTCATCCTCGAGCGGCACGAGAACGGCTTCAAGCCCTTCGATCCGGCCTTCCGCGTGCTGTTCAACTCCTACTACAACGGCGTGGGCGACAGACACCCGCGCACCCAGCGCGGCATGATGACCCGGCCTTCACTGGAGGCCGTGCTGGCCTACCGCCAGCAGGTGGATCGCCGCATGGTGACGCTCTTCGCCTCGGCTGGGCATGACGTCGATGCGGCACTGATCGAACTCGGGCTGCAGCACGAACAGCAGCACCAGGAACTCATGCTCACCGACGTGAAGCACCTGCTGTCGTTCAATCCACTGGCCCCGGCGTATCACCAGGAGGGGCCCGTCACTCTGCCTCCCCGCATGCCCGCCCCGTTGCAATGGCTGGAGCAGCCTGGCGGCATCGTGCAGATCGGTGCGGCAGGGGACAGGGCATTCTGTTTCGACAACGAACTGCCTCGCCATCCGGCCTTGCTGGCACCGCATGCCATTGCCTCACGCCCGGTCACCAATGCCGATTTCCTCGAGTTCATTCGCGACGGTGGCTATCGCACCCATGCGCTGTGGCTGGCCGAAGGCTGGGACTGGATAGGCTCGCAGGACATCCGCCACCCGTTCTACTGGCGCCCAGCCGATGATCAGAGCCTGGCGTTCACGGAGTTCACCCTGGCCGGCCTGCAAACGCCGGATCCAGCCGCCCCTGTCAGCCACCTCTCCTACTTCGAAGCCGATGCCTACGCGCGCTGGGCCGGCGCGCGCCTGCCCACCGAAGCGGAATGGGAGCAGGCTGCCGCAGGCTGCCCGCTTGAAGGCCACTTCGCCGATGCCGGCCACCACCACCCGCAAGCCCCCGCAGCAGCCCGGGGGCCTGTGCAGATGTTTGGCGATGTCTGGGAATGGACTTCCTCCAGTTACGCGCCCTATCCGGGCTACCGGCCAGCCGCCGGTGCGCTGGGGGAATACAACGGCAAGTTCATGGTCAACCAGTACGTGCTGCGCGGCGGTTCCTGTGCCACGCCGGCCGGCCACGTGCGCGCCAGCTATCGCAACTTCTTTCCGGCCACGGCGCGCTGGCAGTTCTCCGGCCTCAGACTGGCGCGGGACGTCGGCTGAGAGTGCCTGACAATGCGAGGGGACACATCCCCTCGCGCTCCCCTGAGTCAGGGCGCCTGACGGCAAT
>CANJJT010000080.1:0-19646 GCA_947474715.1 Betaproteobacteria bacterium | reverse complement strand
TCGGTGGAGCCCAAGACCCGCGCCGACATCGACAAGATGTCCACCGCCATCTACAAGATGGTGAAGGCCGACCCGTCGCTGCGCCTGGAAGTCGACCACGAAACCGGCCAGACCATCCTGAAGGGCATGGGTGAGCTGCACCTGGAAATCACCATCGACCGCATGCGCTCCGAACTCGGTGTGGAAGCCAACATGGGCAAGCCCAAGGTCAGCTTCCGCGAGGCCTTCGGCAAGTCTGTGGAGCTGGTCTACACCCACAAGAAGCAGTCGGGCGGCTCCGGCCAGTTCGCTGAAGTGAAGATGATCTTCGAGCCGCTGGAGGCCGGTGCCGGCATCGAGTGGTCCGACGAAGTCACCGGCGGCCGCGTTCCGCGTGAATTCATTCCCTCCGTGGAGCACGCCATCCGCACCGAGTCGAAGAAGGGCATGATCGCCGGCTACGAAGTGGTGGACTTCAAGGCCCGCCTGATCGACGGCAAGTACCATGACGTCGACTCCTCGGCGCTGGCCTTCGAAATCGCCGGCCGCGCGGCCTTCCGCGAAGCGCACAAGGGCTCCAAGCCGAAGCTGCTGGAACCGATCATGCGCATTGAAGTGGTGACCGAGGCCGAGTACCTGGGCGACATCATCGGCGACGTGAACCGCCGCCGCGGCCAGGTGACCGACCAGGGCCAGAAAGGCCCGCAGGCCACGGTGCAGGGCTTCGTGCCGCTGGCCGAGATGTTCGGCTACATCAACTTCCTGCGCTCGACGACCTCCGGCCGCGGCACGTTCTCGATGGAGTTCGCGCACTACGCCGAGGTGCCGGCCAGCCTGGTGGACAAGCTGATGGAGAAGGAACAGAAGTAGATCCCTTCACCAGCAGCCTAGAAAAGGCCGGGGAAACCCGGCCTTTTTTTTGGGGCTCTTCGCCGAATTCCGGGGATGGCATTGGCAGCAAGCTTGGCAGGCTCGGGGTTTACCCCCTTGTCAAAGGGGGCCGACTGGCCGAAGGCCAGCGGGGGGATTTTGGCCAGCCAGGCTGGTCTCATGGCCTTTTGCCGACATGGCATGAACCCTGAGCACGGCTGTTGCCTTGCAGAGGGGAAGCACCGGAGGATACTCAGTGCCCGCATCCGGTCATGACTGGCGAACGATAAAGGCAGCGGGAGAAAATCCCCCCGCTCGTTCGCTGCGCTCACGAGTCGGCCCCCTTTGACAAGGGGGTAAACCGAGCCGCAGCCTGTTCTCCCCGGAGATCGGCGGGGAGCCCTTTTGCCCGCGGAGCGCATGCGTGCACGCCATCGTTCTGGAAAGACCGATACAGCATTGCCTTTCGCAGGAATCTGTCACAGCATCGCGGTTCGCCCATGCCCATGAGGATTGGAAAATGAATCCCGCTGTCCGTTTCGAGCGCAGCCACGACATCCTGATCCAGGCCGCGGCAGGTGACATCCTCGACTATGTGTCCAACCCCAATTCCTGGCCCGAGTGGATCGCCGCCTCCCATGAGATCCGCAGCGCCGACCGGCCGCTCGAGGCGGGTGAGCGTTTCCAGGAGCGCTGGCAGACGCGCAGGGGTGAGGTGCTGCTGGACTGGCTGGTGACCCGGCGCGACCACCCCGGTCTTTGGGAGGCGGAGACCCACACCGATTTCATCGGTACCATCATCGTGCGCTACGAGGTCGAGCCGGCCGCGGCGGGCTGCCTGTACCGGCGCACGCTGATCAATCCGGCACGGCCCCGGGCGCCCACCCCCGACATGATCCGCCGCATCGATGAAGAGGCCGCGCTGAGCCTGCACAACATCAGGACCGCGGTGGAGAACCTGAAGGGAAGGCCATGGCGGGCGCACTCGACGTAGCCTCAACCGGTTGCCTGATCGCGCTGGAGCATGCTCAGGTACGCTTGAAGTGATACCAAGGTTCAGTGGTCTTTCCCCAAGATTCAAACAACCCCAAAGAAACCCAAGGAGCAGTGAACATGCAAGACAAGGAATTCGAAGGCAAGGTGGTTCTGGTGACGGGAGCCGGTGTCAACATTGGCCGCTCGGTGGCCTTGGCTTTTGCCGAAGCCGGCGCGGCAGTGGCGGTCAACACCCGCTCCTCGCGCGAAGCGGCCGAGGGCACCGCAGCCGAGATCAGAAAAGGCGGCGGCCGCGCCGAAGTGTTCATGGCCGATGTGATCGATGCCGCTGCGGTGAAGGCCATGGTGGAGGGCGTGGTGGCGAAGTTCGGCCGGCTGGATTACCTCATCCTCAACGCCTCGGTGCGCCGCGAGATTGCGTTCCTCGACATGAGCTATGAGGAATGGCGAAAACCGATCGACACCACGCTGGATGGAGCCTTTCACTGCATCAAGGCCAGTGTGCCGCACATGCTCAAGGCTGGCGGTGGCGCCATCGTCACCCTGGGCGGGGCCGAATGGGGCATTGTCGGCAAGGCGCACAGCTCTGCCGCCAAGAGCGGACTGGCCGGCCTGGTGCGGGCCCTGGGCAAGGAACTGGCGCCGCACAACATCCGCATCAACTGTGTGGCACCCGGCCACATCGATACCAGCCGCCCTGCGCATCGCACAGAGCGGCCGGCCGTGCCTGAATACATCCCGATGCGTCGTTACGGCAGCACCGAGGAGATCGCCTCCACCGTGTTGTTCATGTGCAGCAAGGCATCCGGGTTCGTCACTGGGCAGACGCTGCGTGCCAACGGTGGGCAGCAGATGGGGTTCTGAGTTCTATTGCCTGTCGCATTTTCCGCCCGGCGACGGCTGCCGCGACACTCGCGGCCTTGCCCGCCTGGGGCAGGGGCAGGCCGCTGGATCACGCTGGTGGTGCCGCGGCTGGCTGTCCTGCACCAGGGAGCACGCTCAGCCAGCAGCGTGCAGGGTGGCAGCCGCGGCCCGCGCGCGAGCCGCGCCTTCATGCGCCATGGTCGCACAGTGCCCGGTATAGGCCACCGGATCGAGCAGGGCATTGATCTCGGCGGGCTTCATGTGTTCGGTGACGCGCGCATCCGCGGCCAGCAGCGAGGAGAAGGATTTGCCCTCGACGAAGGCAGCCTGTGCTGCGTCATAGATGACATCGTGCGCATGCTGGCGCCCCAGCGCCTTGCCCAGGTCGAGCATCACCGCCTCGGCCATGATCAGTCCGCCGCCCAGGTCGAGGTTGGCACGCATGCGCTGAGGATTCAGGCGCAGGCCGCGCATCACTTCGAGCAGGCGCGAGAGCATGTCACCAGTCAGGATGCAGGCGCGCGACTCGGCCGCATCCATCATCACCGTGGTGGTGCGGTCGGCTTCGTGCTCGGTCTGCATCGCCTCCAGCGCCAGCGGCACGATGGAGCGGATCTCCGCAGCGGTGCCGACGATGTCCTGGCACAGCTTGGGATTGCGTTTCTGCGGCATGGTGGATGAGCCCACGGTGCCCGGCGGCACCGGTTCCTCCACTTCGCCGAACTCGGTTTTCATCAGGGTGTAGACCTCGCGGCCGATGCGGCTGCAGGTGGCGGCCAGCATGCCGAGCAGGCAGATGTTTTCGGTGAGGTGGTCGCCGATGGCGCGTGAGGGCACGGCCATGGAGGGCATGCCCAGTTCACGGCCCATCGCCGCCTGCACCGCGGGACCCTGTTCGCCCAGCGAGGCGTAGGTGCCGGCGGCACCGCCCAGCATGGCGACGAAGATGCGCGCGTGTGCCTGCTGGAAGCGCTCCACGTGGCGCAGCAGTTCATCGATCCAGGTGGCGACCTTGAAGCCGAAGGTGGCGGGCACCGCATGCTGGCCATGGGTGCGCGCAGCCATGGGCATGTCGGCGCTCTTCTCGGCCAGATCGGCCATGGCCACGAGGATCTCGCCGATCAGGCGAAGGAAGATGGCATGCGCCTGGCGCAGCACCAGGATGTCCCCGGTCTGGGTGATGTTCTGCGTGGTGGCGCCCCAGTGCACCCAGCCGCCATGCGGTTCACCGACGATGCGGGAGAGTTCCCACACCAGCGGCACGATGGTGTGGCCGGTGCGGCGAAAGCCCTCGTCGATGCGCGCGCGGTCCATGAGATCGAGCTTGGCCTTGGCGGTGATGGCCACCGCGGCTTCCTGCGGAATGATGCCCAGGCCGGCCTGCGCGCGGGCCAGTGCCGCCTCCACATCCATCCAGGCCTGCCAGCGGTTGTCCTGGCGGTAGAGGGCGCGCAGCCCCGGGTCGGTGATGCGCGTGGCGGTGGCCAGCGTGTCGGTGTCGCTCATGGTGTGCGCCTCCTGGCGGGTGGGTGGGCGTCTTCTGCAGACCGGATCATCCGGATGAGACTTGCGTGCATTTTCGCACCAACAGGCTGGAGGGAAAGGGGCGGGCTGGCGGTCCGGTATTAACATACGCAGTCCGGCGGGGAAGTGCCTGCGGGGAGTGGCGGCCTGAACATGCCATATTTGCATGATCATATTTCATTCATTCAAGCAATGATGGCCGATAGTGCTGTACAGAATTGATAATAATTTGTCGGATTTTCCGATGACGACAAGACCCAGGGGGAGCCTGCATGCCGAACACCGATTTCACGCGCCTGTTCAATCCACGCGGCATTGCCATCATTGGCGCCAGCACCGAAGTGTCACGCCCGGGTGGGCAGACCGTGCATGTGCTGGGCGAGCGCGGCTACCAGGGCGGCATCTATCCGGTGAACCCGAAGTACCAGGAGATCAAGGGCCGGCCCTGCTATCCCACGGTGGGCGATGTGCCCGGGGACTGTGACCTCGCGGTGATTGCGCTGCCTGCGGCGCAGGTGCCCGATGCCATCACCCAGTGCGGCAAGCGCGGCCTGAAGTTCTGTGTGGTGCTGGGCGGCGGCTTTCGCGAAGCCGGCCCTGCCGGTGTGGAGCGCGAGCAGCGCATGCTGGCCGCGGCGCGCGAGGCCGGCGTGCGTCTTACCGGCCCGAACTGCCTGGGCCTGGCGAACATCCATGACAATGTCTACGCCGGCTTTGGCAGCATCACCCGCCCGCCCTGGAAGAAGCCGGGCTCGGTCTCGGCACTGATCCAGAGCGGCGGCTACGGCAACAGCCTCTTGGTGCAGGCCGCCGATGCCGGGGTGGGCTTTCGCTACATCGTCGCCACCGGCAGCGAAAGCGACATCGCTGCGCCCGAGCTGATCCGCGCCTTTGTCGACGATGACAAGACGAGCATGATCTTCGCTTATCTGGAAGGCCTGGCCGATGGCCGCGCCTTCATGGAGGCGGCACGCTACGCGCTGGCCGCGGGCAAGCCGCTGATCGTGCTGAAGGCCGGCAACTCCGCGCAGGGGCGCAGCGCCGCCGCCTCGCACACCGCCAACCTCACCGCCGACTTCGACATCTATCGCGCGGCCTTCCGCCAGTGCGGCGTGATCCAGGCGAAGGAAGCCATGGATGCAGTGGACATCATGAACTGCCTGGGTGCCGGGCGCGTCGCGCGCGGGCGCAAGGTGGCGGTCACTGCCGGGTCCGGTGGCTCGGTGGTGAATTTTGCCGATGCCTGTGACGAGTTCGGCTTGACGCTGGCGCCGGTGGGCGAGAAGACCGTGGCGCTGATGAAGGAGATCCTGCCGCCCATCGCCGTGCCGCAGAACCCGGTGGACTACACCACCGGTTTCGTCACCGAGCCCAATGCGCCCAAGTACAAGTCGCTGCTGCGCGCCCTGCTGGCCGATGACAACATCGACCAGCTGGCGGTGTTCCACCTCACCGGTACTGGCCCAGCCTTCGCTGCCACGGCGCGCCACGTGGTGGATGCGGTGGGGGACAGCACCAAGCCGGTGATTGTCTACTCGGCCATGCCACCCGCCCTCACCACCGAAGCACGGCAGTTGTTCGCCGAGGCGAAAGTGCCCTTCCTGCAGTCGCCGCGGCGCATCGCGCTGTCGATGTCGACCATGGCCGACTACCAGGTCGCACTGGAACGCCGTGAACGTCTGGTCGCCGGGCACAGCGTGGCGGCGCGCGCGCTGCCCAAGCTGCCGGCTGGCCAGCTGGCGCTGGACGAACACGAATCGAAGAATCTGCTGGAAGGCTTCGGTGTGGCGGTGACGCGCGATGTGTTGCTGCCGCTGGATGCCCAGGCGGCGGGGCTGCCGCGAGGCATGCAGTACCCGGTGGCGGTGAAGATCGCCTCGCGCGACATCGCGCACAAGACCGACATCGGCGCCGTGCGCCTCGGCATCGCCGACGATGCGCAGCTGGCCGCGGCTGTCGCCGCAGTGACCGCCAATGCGAGAAAGGCGGCACCCGATGCCAAGCTGTCGGGCGTGCTGGTCTCGGAGATGGTGGGCGATGGCCTGGAGACCATCATCGGCGTGGTCAACGACGCGGTGTTCGGTCCGGTGGTGGCCTTCGGACTGGGCGGCGTGCTGGCCGAGACCCTGCGTGACATGACCTTCCGCATCGCCCCCTTCGGCCTGGACGATGCGCGCGAGATGGTGGGCGAGTTGCGCGCCTCGGCGGTGTTCTCCGGCCTGCGCGGTCGCGCCCCGCGTGACGTGGAGGCGCTGGCGAAAACGCTGGTGGCGGTTTCCGAATGTGCCTGGCTGATGCGTGATCGTCTGGCCGAGATGGACATCAATCCGGTGCTGGTCAGGGCGGCAGGCCAGGGTGTGGCGGCGGCCGATGCGCTGGTGGTATTGCGCTAAGAAAACACTGATCCAGTTTCGAATCGAGGATCACCGTTCAACGGTTTCTTCTGACGTGGGGGATAGGCAAGGGGGCGTCGCCCACTGGTTCAGTGCTTTCCTATGTAAGCCGTGAAGCAAGGCTGTGATTCAGGAATGCTTGAAGCGTTTGTTGATGCGTCGAATTGACTTCCGGAGGGGCATCAGCCTCAAGGTCATTCCGGACGCGCTTGCCCATGCCTGCGCGAGGCCACAGGAAAGCATCGACCGGAACGGGGCCAAGCGCGCATCGTGCCGCGCCTGGCAGCAATCTTTGTCAAGGCGATAGGGCAGTGCCTCACTGTTTCTTCGACAACATTCCCTCTTCTATGGCCTTGATCTGAAGGGCGACCGTCCGTGAGAATTGCCGGCAGGCTGCAAAGCCGCTGCCCACGAACCACAGTCCTTCCTGGGCAGTGCGTTTCCACATGTTGTTCATCTCGCCATCGGGCGCGATGCCCCAGATCGGCCCGACGTGCTTGGCCATTTCCTCGCCAAAGAGCTTGCCCACCAGGACCTGCTGGCTGACGAAGCCCGTGGCCAGCACCACGAGGTCAGCCGGCTGGAGGGCGCCATCCTTGAGGCGTGCGCCCTCGGCCACGAACTGGTCGATCTGTTCGGATTGCAGCAAGCCGATCTCGCCGTTGATAATCAGGTCAGAGCAGCCCGCATTCAGGTAATACCCGCCGAATCGCGAGCGTATCTTCATCTGGTGGCCGGCACCGTCCTCACCCATGTCCCACTTGAAACCTCGCGCCTTCAGGCCTGCGATCAGGTCCTTGTCCAGTTCCACCATGCGCGCAGCAAGCCGCTGCAGATTTTTCCTCGTGACTGGCAGGGTGTTCGTGTTCACGAGCAGGTCGGCATCTTCCAGTGACGTGGCATCGTCATAGATGGCGTAGACCAGTTTCGCGCTCGGCGAGATGCTGACCACCGTGGTCGAGCCGCGCTGGACGATGGTCGTGTCCACGCCGTTGCTGTACAGATCCTGCGCCACATCGTGTCCGCTGTTGCCCGTGCCCAGCACCAGTGCCTTCTTGCCCCTCCAGTGGGCGCCATTGGTGAATTCGCTGGTGTGCAGCACATCGCCCTTGAATTCACTCAGTCCGGGTACCGAAGGAATGTTGGGATAGCCGACAATGCCATTGGCCATGATCAGGTGACGCGGGCGCAGCGTGCGTTCGGTTCCATCGGCCCTGCGCACAAGGGCCGTCCATGTACCCGTGGATTCATCATAGCTGCCGCTGATCAGTTCTGTGCCGGCCCAGCAATTGACCTCCATCGCCCAGGCATAGGCTTCGAGCCAGTCGGCAAGCATGTCCTTGGGCAGGTATTTCGGCCAGTTCGGCGGGAAGGGGATGTAGGGCAGATGATTGACGTCGGTATGGTTGTGCAGTGCCAGCGAGTGGTAGCGATTGCGCCAGCAGTCACCGATACGCTCCAGTTTGTCGATCACCAGCGTGTCAACGCCAAGCAGGTGCAGACGCGCGGCGACGGTCAGGCCCGCCTGGCCGCCACCGACCACCAGTACCGTGGGCTCGCGATCGTCGTAGTTCTGGTTCCGAGCCTGGAGGTCCTTCCAGTTCATCCCGCCGAAATTGCGCGAATAGGCATCACCCGAAGGCCGGTTCCTGCCGGTTTTCTCCTCGAATCCCTTCAGCTCTTCGAGATTGGTCATGAACTGGAAAGCATGCTCGGGTTGATCCGCCAGCAGTCGCACCACGCCGTGTCCCCGGCCGACAGCTGTCTCGAATTCGATGATGGCTTCAATCACCTCGAAGCCCGCCCTCTGCACGCGCCGTGGCGCAGTGCGGTCTTTGGCCACTGCAAAGCCATGAGCCTGGATGTCCGGCTGCCTGCTGAGCATGGACGCTGCAATTTCCTGTGCGCCACGGTGCGGCGTGATCGACCAGGTGAAGGCCAGGAAATCACGCCAGTGGCTATCTTCCGGGGCAAAATGCGCTGCCACAGCCGCCTGGTTGCCGTTGTGCAGCGCGGTTTCCAGTGATGCCAGCCACTGCTCGACAAGCGCCTGCTCGCTGCAGGCGTCTTTGGCCAGGACCGAATGTCCGGGATGGTTCATGCGATGCTCCTCCACAAGATGTTGCGATCACAGGCCTTTAGGAGGCGCTGATGTCCTCGCTCGCGGGCTTTTATTATTGATCGTCTGAAAGTATGCAGAGGTTAGACGGGTAAGGTGGGCGGGTCAATGGCGCCGCCTGTCCATGGTGCTGCCTGCTGGGAGGGAACACCCTGCGCGCCTTCCTCAAGGGGGGCAACCGCGTCGCAGCCACGTCTCCCCGGAAATCGGCGAAGAGCCTTCCTTAAGGGGAGGGTGTTCAGTGTTTCCATCAAAAGTTCCGGCGTATGATGAGCCGGCTCAAGATCGTCCGTGGGAAGAAGTTCCTGCAGGAAAATGACATCAAGCTCGAGCAATAGGCAGGCGGTACAAGGCAGGGCCGTTGGAGTCAATTACTGAAGTTCGCACCAGGGAGAAAGCATGGATCTGGGTCTGAAAGGCAAGACCGCATTGATTACAGGGGGCTCCAAGGGCATCGGTTATGCCATCGGCGAGATGATGGCGGGCGAGGGTTGCAACATCATCCTTGTGGCGCGCAATGCCGATGACCTGGCCAGTGCGAGGAACAGGATTGTTGCGCTCTATCCCGAGGTCGAAGTATTTGTTCACCCGGCGGATCTCTCGACGGCGGCTGCGGCAACAGAAATGGCGGCGGCGTTTCCGGACATCGACATCCTGATCAACAACGCCGGTGCCATTCAAGCCGGCACCCTGGAGGAGGTGGACGAAGAATTGTGGCACCGATACTGGAGCCTCAAGGTGTACGGCTACATCAACATGACGCGCGCCTATTACACGCTGATGAAGGCGCGCCGTCGCGGCGTCATCATCAACATCATCGGCATGGCGGGGGAAAAGCTGCAGTCCTACTACATCGCCGGGTCCACGGGCAATGCCTCCCTGATCGCGTTCACCAAGTCGATGGGCGGAGAATCGCCTGCTTATGGCGTGCGCATTGTCGGGATCAACCCCGGGCCGGTGCTGACGGAAAAATTGCTCAAGACCCTCAGGCTCAAGGCCACGCAGCAATTCGGCGATGCCGAGCGATGGCCGGAACTGGTCAAGAACATGCCCTTTGGCCGCTCCATCAAGCCGGTGGAGATCAGCGCCACGGTGGCATTGCTGGCTTCAGACCTGTCCGGCTATACCAGCGGCGAAGTGATCAACATCGACGGTGGGGCGCTGTTCAATCGCAGCTAGCCGGCGCTGGCGGATGCCAGCCCGGTGACGCCTCCTGCCCGCTTGTTCCGTCCTTGATTCGAGATCAACCGAAAGGGCCCTGGCCGTCGGGCTGCCAGTACAGGGCGTCGGACTCAAGCGGGATTGCCAGGCTGCGCATGAGCTGGGAGAAGAGGTGCCAGGTGCCGATTACGGCCAGCAATTCCACCCGCAGCGCGGGTTCCAGCACGGCGCTGCACTCGACCCAGGTTGCATCCGAGACGCGGCCCATGCAAAGCGTTTCGTCGGTTGCCGCAAGAACGGCACGTTCTTCCCTGCCAAAACCTGCGCTGCGCCAGTTGCGCAGGGCCACCAGTTCATCGCTGGTGATGCCAGCCTTCATGGCGTGGGGCCAGTGCCGTGTCCATTCGTAGGCGGTCCCGGTCACCCAGCCAATGCGCATGATGACGAACTCGCGCAGGCGCGCAGAAAGCATGCCGTTCTGCAGCAGGTGATAGAGCTGGCGGCTCAGCGCGGCGCCAACCGGCGGGTGCCGGAGCATGCGGGTCCAGACTGCGCTTTTCGCCAATCCCGGACTCATTTCGTGATCACGGCAAAGGCTTTCGGCTTCCACCACCCCAACAGGCGCCAGCCGATCAATGGCCGAAGCAGATCCATCGAAGAGTGTCTGCGGTCGGGCAGGCAGTTGTTCTTCGACGGGCGGTAACGGGGTGACATGATCAGTGGGCCGAATGTCCAGACTGAGTATTAGCTCGGATGCCATGCGCCAGACGCCGACCGCAACGACCATCTCGATACTGGCCTCCACAGAAGGCCGGGCTTGGTTCCAGACAGTCCAGGTTTCGTCATGGATGCGACCGGTGGCGAGCACGTCATCCACGGCCATGAGCACGGCCTGTCCGGAGGGGCTCAGTCCGGCGTGATGGGGCCCTTCAATCGCGGCATTCATGTCGGCTTCGGACAGGCCTGGATGGAGCAGGTCCCGCAAGTGCCGTCGCCATTCGAGGCCCATGCCGGTGACATGGGCTGTACGCATGATGATCAGTGCCAGCAGTCGTTCTTCGAGCCGGGCCGGCTGACGAAGTAGCTGGGTTGCGACATTGGCCAGCACTGCTGCTGCGGCCGGCTGATGAAGCAGCGAACGGCTCATGGTGAGGCGCCCCCAGTCTGCATCAAACCCCAGTGCAGTCACGCGTTGCACGCTCTCCTCGACACTCAGCAGCGGTATTCTTGCCGGCATTGTCAGATCTCCCTTGGTCGGGTGTTGTGGTCTCATTCGTGTTCGCTTCAGGAGCGGATCGTCATTTCCAGTATATCAACCGCAGAATGGTCACCAGAAGCGGCTCATTGCCGCTTTGTTTCAGGCACGAAGACCGGCATGAAAGCGCGATCTCCCCGGCAGACCATCGGGTTCGGGATGCTAAACTGAAATTTCAGGTTATTCCGGTTTTGGACTGAGCCGGAATTGCCCAGCCTACTCATCCTGTACGCTATGGGCAAACGGAGCCCTGAAAGGCACAGTCGTGGACCTTGGCATCAAAGGCAGGACGGCACTGATCACCGGCGGCTCCAAAGGCATAGGCTTGTTCATCGCGGAGCGCCTGGCTGAAGAGGGCTGCAATCTGGTGCTGGTGGCGCGCGGCCTGGCGGATCTGGAAAAGGCATGCCAGGTCCTGCAGAAGTTTCCCGTCGATGTGCGCATATGGCCGGCAGACCTGTCGCAGGAGGCGAGCGTGCGCGCCGTGGCCGCGGCATTTCCCGGGGTGGACATCCTGGTCAACAATGCGGGTGCCATCCAGACCGGCACTCTGGAGGAGATAGACGACGCCCTGTGGCGAAGCTACTGGGACCTCAAGGTCTACGGTTACATCAATCTGACCCGAGCCTATTACACACTCATGAAGGCGCGTGGCCGCGGTGTGATCATCAATATCATCGGGGCGGCCGGGGAGCGGATGCGCCATGATTACATTGCGGGAACCACGGGCAATGCTTCCCTGATGGCGTTTACCAAGGCGCTGGGGGCGGCTTCGCCGGATCACGGCATACGCGTCGTCGGCGTGAATCCGGCCTCGGTGCTGACCGACAAGACGCTGATCTCCTTCAGGAAGAAGGCGAGGGAGAAGTTCGGCGACGAGGAACGGTGGCAGGAGCTCACCGCATCGAAGCCCTTCGGGCGCACCATCACGCCGTTGGAAATCAGCGCAGTTGTCGCCTTTCTGGCATCCGACCTTGCCGGTTACATGAGCGGAACGGTTGTGACAGTGGACGGCGGCCTGCTGCATCGGCACGATTAACAGCTGCACCAGTCGCAGCTTGCAGATCAATTTTTCCTGAACCTCGACGAAGGAGCGGACATGCAAAAGGGTTTCAAGTGCTTCATCGGTGCACTCATCGCCCTGCCGATGGCGGCCATGCTGGCCGCGACTGCCATTGCGCAGTCCTATCCCGCCAAACCGATCACCTATATCTATCCGTTTCCGCCGGGCGGTCCCTCGGAGACCCCGCTGCGTGCCGCGGTGACCGAGGCCTCGGCGATGCTCGGTCAGCCCATCGTGTTCGAAAACAGGCCCGGGGCGAACAGCAGGCTGAGCGTGGTTGCCATGCGCAATGCGCCGGCGGATGGCTACCTGATCGCCGCAGTCATTGACGGATTGCTGACCAGCCAGCCCTTGCTCGACCCGGATTTCAGGTTCCTGCCGAATCGCGACTACGCACCGGTGGCCCTGCATGTGGAGGCCACATTGAGGCTGATGGGACCGCCGTCACTGCCGTTCAAGGACATCAAGAGTCTGGTGGCTTACGCCAAGGCCAATCCGCGCAAGCTGAATGTGGCGGTGACGATAGGGTCGAGCAGCCACATCATCGCCGAGCGCATACGCGAGGCTGCCGGCATCGATATGACCATGATCGGATACAAGGGATCGTCGCAGTCCTATGTCGACCTGATGGCCGGACGCGTCGATCTGGTGGTGGGCTCGGACAAGGCGCTGGTGGAAGCCGGGAAACTGGTGGCATTTGCAACCACCGGCCGCGAGCGCTGGGCGGGTCTGCCCAATGTACCCAGCCTCACCGAATCGGGGATCCCGGTGGTGGCTTCTCTCTGGTACGGGGCGATCGTGCATCCCAATACGCCGCCCGAGATTGTCGCCCGCCTGAACAGTGTCTTCACGGCAGCCGTAAGAACGCCGGTCTTTACCAAGAAGCTGGAAACAAGCGCCTTCACACCCATGGCCCCCCTGAGTTCAGAGGGAATGGCCTCGTTCATCAAATCGGAAATGACGATGCTCGAGCCCATCATCCGCAAGGCCGGCATCAAGATGGAGTAGGCGTTGCATCCGGACGTGGAGTGTCAGCACAGCGTGCCATTCCATGGTGGTGCAGAATCCGAGGACACACGCGATCGTTGGATCCCTGTTATGACAGCCCATCGAGGAACTGCAGGGTTTCACTCACGCATGCGTCAGCACAGGCTGACATCACATTGAATGGCATGCCTTCCATGATGGCGAGCCGGCAGTGTGGAATCAACTCGCTGGCCTGCTTTGCTCCATCCAATGATCCTTGTTGCCCCCTGGAGCCGACGATCAGCAGCGTGGAGGCTTGGATGGCAGGCAGGCGCGGTGTCAGATCAAGGTCGTGATTGAACCGGAATAGTGCGCTGTAAAACCATCCGGGGACACGAAGCTGTTGCTGGATATACCACTCGCGCTGCGCCGGGTCGGTATCTGCCGGCAAGCGCAGATTATTGGTTGCGCGGACCATGGCTTCGGCGCCTTCCTCCTCTACCAGCCGGATCCATTCCGTGCGATTGACCGGGGACGATTTCGCATTGGACCAGAACCCGGGCAGGATCAGTCCGGCCACATGCTCCGGAAACCGGGTGGCCAGTTCGATGGCCACCGCCGAAGTGAACTCGGCCATCACCAGAAATGCCGGCCTGATTCCAAGCTTGTCGATGAAAGCAGCAAGGTCCTGTGCAAAGGGCTCCAGCCCCATCTTGAATCCTGGTTCGATCGGATCTGAATCCCCGTGTCCGCGCTGGTCTACACAAATGACCCTGAATTTCCTGGCCAGGCCTGGAATCCACTCGTACCAGAACTTCCTGTTCTTCGTAAACCCATGCACCAGCACCACGGTTGGCGCAGGCTTCCAGGGGTCCGTGAAATCGAACAGGTCGTAAGCTATCCTGGCCCCATCAGGCAATGTCACCGACGGCACGATCCGACCTCCCTATTTGGCTTTATTTGATCGGGGCGAATCGGACACAAGGGATAGCCCGGTATCAATCGGGCAATAGTGCTTCACTCGGCTTTTGCCCCTGAACGTTCGATCAGTATGCGGTACCGATCGATCTCAGATCGTGTGAATGCCGCGAATTCCTCAGGCGAGGCGAGTGCCGGATCCGTCCCGCCTCTTTGCATGCTGGCAACGATGGCCGGATCCTTGATGGTCTCGGCAAAAGCGGAATACAAGGTATCGATGATGGCTTTTGGCGTCTGGGCCGGCGCGTAAATTCCGTGCCAGGTGGCCGCCAGAAAGTTGGTGACTCCGGATTCCGCCATGGTTGGCACATCCGGTAGAAAGGATGCGCGGCGCTCTCCAGTTGTAGCGAGCAACCGGAGTTTTCCGGCCTTTACAAGGGGTGCCACACCAGCCCATGGATAAAAGATCATCGTCACACGGCCGCTGATGATATCCGCTGTTGCCTGTGCGATGCCCTTGTAAGGCACATGGACCGCCTTGACTCCGGCAAGACTTTCCAATTGTGCGCCGGCAAGATGCCCCATCGTGCCATTGCCGGTTGAGGCGTAATTCAATGCACCTGGACGTGCTTTGCCAATAGCCAGAAGCTCCTGAATCGATTTGGCCGAAACTTCAGGGCTGACAACCAGAACAAACTGCGCGCTTCCGAGGCGGGCGACAGGCGCAAAATCATTCAGCGTGTCATAGGGCAACTTCTGCATGCTGACTCGGGTCGCATGGGACACCGATGCCAATAGCAAGGTGTAACCATCAGGCAAAGCCTTGGCTACCGCAAGTGTTCCCACGATGCCCCCGCCGCCTGCCTGATTGTCGACCAGAATGGGTTGTCCCAGGATTTGCCCGAGCCTGGGGGTGAACTCCCTGGTGGTGACATCGGTTGATGTACCCGGCGGAAATGGCACAACAAGTCGTATGGGACGCTCCGGATAAGCGGCATGGGCCTGTATTCCGTGCAAGGCGAGAAGCAAGACGCCAGATGCGCACCTCAGGGACCTTTTGAACTGCCAGGTTGATTTGTTATTTTTCATCATATCCGTGGCTAGCCTTGATTCGAATCCAGTGCATCCAGAACATCTTTCGGCGGGATCGCATAGGCCCAGCGCCGCCCGACGCCGAGGCCCATCTTGCGTTTCATGTTGACCATCATCTCGGCGAACAGGAAGCTGGCGCCCACCGCGTCCAGCACGGTGGCGCCATCGATGGATTTCACGTCATTCCAGAACATCACTTCGTTCAGCACGCCTTCTGCGGCGATGATGACGTCCGCGCCTGCATCAACAGCCCTTTGGGCAGTCGAGCGGAAACTGGCCATCACCGCCTCGGGACTCTTCAGGGCGGCATCGAGTTCCTTCTCGTGCACAGGGTGGTCCATGGTGACGATGTCGCGGATGCGATTACCCAGGCCATGGCTGTCGATGACGTGGCGCAGGCGGACCAGTTGGGCGGGGCCCATCGCCACCAAACTGAACTGTTCACCCAGGGTGCAGGCCAGCAGCATGGCACTTTCGGCCATGCCGACTACTGGAATGTCCAGCAACGAGCGTATTTCTCCCAGGAAAGGCTCGCTGAAACTGCCGAGGATGACGGCATCGAAGCCCTGAGCCTCGGCGCGTCGGCAAATGCCGATCACCTCGTGCTGGATGAGGTGCTTGGCATAGGCGTAGCGGTACATCTCGGTGGGCAGATGGGACTTGAACCACTTGTCCGAAATGCCATTCACGCTGACCTCGACGCCAGCCTCGCACACCTGGTGTGCATGCCGTTCCAGGGCGTCCCGGTAATTGGGCAGGCGCTCCAGATTGGTCATGGACTGATACCAGAAACGCATGGTCATGAAAGCTTCTCCCTTGCCTGCCGGATGTTTGTCTCGATGGAGGCCTTGATCTGTGCCGCCGCCTTCAATTGTCCAGCTTGATGCCGGCCGTCTTGATGATCCTGGAGAACTTGGTCATCTCCGATCGCATCAGTGCGGCAAACTGGTCCGGCGTGGACGTGAAGGGCGCGAGCCCCTGTTTGGTCAGCTGCTCCCGGGCGTCGGCGGTGCCCATGAGCCGGGTGATCTCGGTGCTCAGCTTGCTGATGATGTCATTGGGCGTAGCCGCCGGCGCCAGCACCCCGAACCAGGTTTGCATCTCGAAACCGGACAGTCCGCTTTCGGCAAAGGTGGGGAGCTGCGGCAGCACCGGCGAGCGCGTGTCCCCGGCATAAGCAATGGCTTTCAGCCGGCCGTTTCTGATGTGCTGAATGACGTTCACCGGCGAGCTGAACATGACCTGCACCTGTCCGCCCATGAGGTCGGTGAGCGCGGGCCCGGAACCCTTGTAGGAAATCTGCTGCATGTCGAATCCCGCCAACATCTTCAAGAGCTCGGCGGCCATGTGTATGCCCGTGCCGTTACCGGAGGTCGCGTAATTGAGCTGGCCGGGTCTGGCTTTGGCCAGCGCAATGAGCTCCTGCAGGCTGCCTGCGGGCACCGAAGGATGCACCACCAGCACGTACTCGCTGCTGGCGATGGTGGCCACCGGTGCGAAATCCTTGATGGCATCGAAAGGCGTTTTCACCAGATTGGCCACGATGACATGATCGGCCGCGATGGTCATCAGGGTGTAACCGTCAGGAGCGGACCGGACCAGGGCTTCGGCGCCGATGACAGTGTTGCCGCCGGGGCGGTTGTCCACGATCACCTGCTGGCCCCAGCTATCGGTCAACTTCTGGCTGACGAGCCTGGCCATGGCCGTGACACTGCCACCGGGCGGGTAGGGGCTGATCATGCGGATCGGCTTGCTGGGGTAGGCCTGCTGGGCGGCGCTGTTGCCGGCTGCAGCCAGCAGTGCAAGCATGAGCATTGAAAAAATGGATTTCATTCGGCATCTCCTCGTGAAACCACAGGGGCAGGGTCGTGTTTTAACATACAACCCCACTGGAACAGCCCTGTAAAGACCGGCTACCTTGTTGCGCACCGTGTCGAGGGCAACAGAACCATTCGCGGCAGTGATGCCTGGTGGAACGGCATTACCAAAGCGACGCTTTCTGATCTCCCCAGGCGGGCCAGCCACTACTCGTCGTAGAAAAACCGCCCCACCTTCAGCCCGATCACCCAGGGCTTTTCCTGGTTCTCCACTTCCATGCGGAATTCCACCGACACCCGCAGCGAGCCGTCTTCGCGCTCTTCGATGTTGACCAGGCGCGAACGGCTGCGGATACGCGATCCGGCGCGCAGGGGCTCGAGGTAGCGGATGCGGTCCCAGCCCTGGTTGAGTGAATACTTGCGCGGATAGCGGCTGTAGACGGAATTGGCGCGGCTCAGGCGCGGCATCAGTGCGATGCCCATGTTGCCCGGGGCGATGGTGTTGCCGAACTTGGTCCGTTCACGGGCCAGCACCGGGTCAGTGTGTATCCAGCCGGTTTCGCCGCTCAGCGCGACGTACTGATTGATGAGGGCCTGGTCCACCAGCAGCCATTCACCGGGTTCGGAGTCCTGGCCTATTTCCTTGCGCATCACGGCAAGTGCTTCGTCTCGGGTCATGCGGTTTTCCTCCTCAGGATTTTTTCGGGATGGATCTTCGTCCGGGACATGAGCTTACCCCTGCAGCGCCGGCGATGCAGCGGTGACGCCGATGGTCAGTCGTGAAAAGGCACCGTTCGAAGTCATCGTGGCAGCGAATGTCACGCGCGCAATTGGCATGGGGCATGGGGCGCAATGCCGACATGCCTGGTGGCATTCATCCGCTCAGGGCCGTGACACGCAGGGGTTGCCCGTAATGTAGAAGCGCAGCCGTTTGGCCGCCCATTCGCCGGCGTAATCCACGCCGATGCGCGGCCGGCTGACGATCTTCGGGCGTGGTCCGCCCGTGTCCTCGATGAACAGGCTGTCACTCAGCAGGTCGTGACCGTTGTGGCGCCGGTCTATGCCCAAGGTGCGGCAGAGCAGGCCTGGGCCGCTGGTGCGGCCTTCGATCCCTGACAGGGGCTCCAGTGCGCGCAACAACACCGCCGCGCCCTTGCCCTCGGGTTCAGTCACCACGTTCATGCAGTGGTGCATGCCGTAGATCAGGTAGACATAGACATGCCCGGGCGGGCCGAACAGGGTGCGGGTGCGCGGGGTGAGCCCTTTGGAGGTGTGGGCTGCCAAATCATGCGGGCCGAGATAGGCCTCGACCTCGACGATGCGCGCGCGTTGCTCAAGCCCGTCATGGCGGTGCACCAGGTGCTTGCCGAGCAGGGCGCGTGCCACCCGCTCGGTCTTGCCGGCGTAGAAACTGCGGGGCAGGCGGGAGCCGGCCGCCAGCGTGGAGTCGGGAGGCACGGATGCAGGCGCGGACGGGCGGGAAATACGGGGCATCTGGTATTCTGGTGCATCCAGAAGACTGAATCCAGACCGCGCTCCGGACCCGGGGCCGGCCCTGCCAGAGAGCGAAACAGAGGAAGACGCCATGAGTACGAACACACTCGCAGCTGTTGATCTTGCCGGCGGTACATCCGCCGATGCACCCATTCCCGACAATGAACTGGTGCGCCTGCTGAACAAGCGCGGCACGGTGCGCGGCTACAAGAGCGACCCCATCCCGGAGGCCTGGATCGAGGCCATGATTGCCGCAGCCCAGCGCGCGCCCACCTCATCCAACATCCAGGCCTACAGCATCGTCGTGGTGCGTGACCCGGAGATCAAGAAGCAGCTGGCCGTGCTGGCGGGCAACCAGCAGCACATCATCGACTGCCCGGTGTTCTTCGCCCTGTGCGCCGACCAGACTCGCCTGGTGCATGCCTGCGCCATGCACGGCAAGGAATACCCCGGCCGCACCTTCGAGGCCGGACTGGTGTCCAGTATTGATGCTGCGCTGGTCGGCATGACGCTGTCGCTGGTGGTGGATTCCTTCGGCCTGTCCAACGTGATGATCGGTGCCATGCGCAACAACGCCGTGGCGGTCGCCCAATTGCTCAAGCTGCCTCCGCGTTGCTACGTGGTGTTCGGCCTGTGCGTGGGCTGGGCAAAGAAGGGCCCGCTGCCCAAGCCGCGCCAGCCGCAGTCCGGCGTGGTGCACTACGACACCTATGATGCCAAGCACCGCGAGCAGGCCGTGGCCGAATACGACCAGGACCTGGCCAAGTACTACCGCAGCCGCGGCGCGGAGACGCCGGATGCCGCCTGGACCGGGCCGATTGCGGACAAGTTCTCTGATGACAAGCGCAAGAAGTTGAAGCAGCAGTTGAATGAGTTGGGGTTTCCGCTGGAGTAGCCGGTTTCGCTTTGTCTGTTTAGGCAGATGAGGCCGTTGTTTTTGGAAGACGTTGCGCTTTTCGGTGAGAGAGCTGACTTTCTGGGTCATTGTTTCGCCTTTCGGCGACCTACTTTCTCTTGCTTGTGCAAGAGAAAGTAGGCAAAGAGAAGCACACCCCGGCGCATCGTTCCTCCGCTTCGCTACGGAATACCCTGCGGTGCTCACTGCGGCCGGGCGGCTGCGGAACTCGCCCGGCCC
>CANJJT010000079.1:0-19886 GCA_947474715.1 Betaproteobacteria bacterium | reverse complement strand
CTTCGTTGAAATGGAAATCCATGGTGGTGTCCTGGTAGTGAGGAGTTAGGAGTGAGGAGTTAGGAGTGAGGAGTGAGGGGTGAGGGGTGAGGGGTGAGGGGTGAGGGGTGAGGGGTGAGGAGTGAGGAGTGAGGGGTGAGGGGTGAGGGGTGAGGGGTGAGGGGTGAGGGGTGAGGAGTGAGGAGTGAGGAGTGAGGGGTGAGGAGTGGGTTGATCGGCGAAAGTCTGGTCGCAGATCAGCCTCGTCGGTTCGCAATGGTTTCGGGGTCATAGCCCAGCTCGGTGAGGATGTCGGCGGTGTGCTGGCCTTTCCACGGCGCAAAGCCGGTGATGCGGCCGGGTGTTTCAGAGAGCTTGATGGCCACGCCCAGGTGCAGCACTTCACCGGCCTGCGGGTGCTGCAGTGGCACGACCATCTCGCGGGCGCGCAGTTGCGGGTCGGCAAAGGCTTCGCCCAGGGTGTTGACCGGGCCGAAGCAGGTATCCACGCCGGCCAGGCGCTGCAGCCAGTCGTCGCGGTCGCGCGTCTTGAAGATGGCGGCCATCTCGGCACGGCACCATTGCTGGCGCTCGCCGGGGTGGTGCGGGTCCGGGCCTTTCTCGAAACCAGCGTCGACGAGATCCGGGCGCTCCAGCGCGAGGCACAGGTTCTTCCACAGCCAGGGTTCGACAGTGCCCACGGTCACGTGCTTGCCGTCGCGCGTCTCGTACACCGTGTAATAGGGGAAGTGCCCGGCCAGCGGGCCATCGCCGCGCGCCGCGTCGCGCCCGTGCTGCACATACTCGCGCGCGATGGTGGTGCCCGTCATCAGGGCCATGGCCGAATCCAGGTACGCGATGTCGACCAATTGCCCCTGGCCGGTCTGGTGGCGCACCAGCAGCGCCATGGAGATGCCGGCCACGGCGTGCAGCGCGGCGCCGCCGTAATCGGCGATCAGGTTGGGCGGCACCACCGGGGCGCCGCTCTGCGGCCCGATGAAGTTGAGCACGCCCGCCGTGCCGATGAAGTTGAGGTCGTGCGCCGGCAGGTCGCGGTAGGGGCCGCTCTGGCCGTAGCCGCTCATGGAGCAGTAGATGAGGCCGGGGTTGTTGGCGCGCAGGGTGTCGTAGTCGGCCTTGAGCCGCTGGGTCACGCCGGGGCGGAAGCCTTCGACGATGACGGTGGCGCGCGCCGCGAGCTTCTGGAATACCTGCTGGCCGAAGGGGTCTTTCAGGTCCAGCACCAGGCTGCGCTTGCCGCGGTTGGTCATGTTGGCGGCCTGGGCGCGCGCATCCGCGGCGGAGGCCGATCCGCCGGAGCCGGACTCTCCGGTACGCGGTGGGGTTTCGATCTTGATGACATCGGCGCCCATGTCGGCCAGCATCATGGTGGCGTAGGCGCCGGGGCCTTTCTGCACTAGCTCCAGCACCATCACGCCATCGAGCGGGCGGCGATTCTTTTTGGTGCTGTCAGGCGCGTTCATGCGCGGTCCCGCCCGATGATCATGGCATCGACGATCTCCACGCCTTGGCCCACGGCGCGCACGAACACCGGGTTCAGGTCCACCTGATTGATGAGATCGCCGTGGTGTTCCACCACCACCGACAACTGTTCCATCAGCGTGGCGAGGGCATCGATGTCGCGCGCCGCCTGACCGCGCACGCCTTCCAGCAGCGGATAGCCGCGCAGGCGTTGCAGCATGGCGAGTGCCGTGGGCTTGCGCACGGGGAGCAGTTCCCAGGCCACATCCTTCAGCACTTCGATGTGGATGCCGCCCAGGCCCACCATCATCATGGGGCCGAAGTCGGCATCGCGCACCACGCCGATGGCCATCTCCAGCCCGGGCTGCGCCATCTCCTGCACCAGCACGCCGTGCAGTTCCGCCTTCGGGGCATGTTGCTTCGCCCGCGCCATCAGGGTGGCGAAGGCGGCCGGCACATGGGCCTCAGTCAGCCCCAGCAGCACGCCATCGGCTTCGGTCTTGTGCTGGATCTGCGGCGACTGGATCTTCAGCGCCACGCTGCCACCCAGCGCCTTGACTGCAGCGATCGCCTCGTCCGCCGTCTTCGCCAGCGTTTCGCGCGGGGTGGTGATGCCGCACTCGCGCAGCAGCGCCTTGGCCTGGTATTCGCACAGCTCGCCCAGCGTGGCTGGCGGGGCCTTGGTGATGGTCAGTGCCGGTGCGGGCTGCGTGGCCGGCTGCTCCACGATGCGCGAGTAGGCCAGCATCAGTTGCAGGGTGCGCGCGACGCGGCGCGTGCTGCCGAAGCAGGACAGGCCCATGCCCCAGAGCAGCTCCAGGCTGTCTTCGGAGGCCTGGGCGTGCGTGTAGACGAGGAAGGGCTTGTTCAGGCCGGCGGCGAATTCGGAGAGGTACTGCTTCTCGCGCACCAGTACCTCGCCGTCCGACAGGTTGGCCACCAGCACGATGGCGTCCACCGCGTCGCTGTCGGCCAGCACCTTGAGCGTGCCCACCAGCGGGCTGACGCCGCTGCGCTTGCCGCCCACCGGGTTGATGGACACCTGTGCCGTCACATCCACCGGGTTCACCGTGGAGCCGAAGGAGGGCACGAAGGCATTCAGGGCCTGTTGTGTGGCTTCGTCGAGCAGCGGCACCTTGAGGCCGGCCAGCTCGCAGGCATCGGCCATCAGCACGCCGGTGCCGCCGGAGGTGGTGACGATGCCGACGCGGTTGCCGCGCGGCAGCGGCAGGCGCGAGAAGGCGGCCGCGGCATCGCACATCTCTTCTTCATCTTCCATGCGCAACAGGCCGTGGCGGCGGAAGGCGGCGTCGTAGCCGGTGTCGGAGCCGGTGAGGCGCGCGGCATGGGAATCGGCGGCGCGCGCGCCGGCCTCGGTGCGGCCGATCTTGGTCACCAGCAGCGGCTTGCCCGCGGCACGCGCGGCGGCGGCTACCGCAGCCACGCGGGATGGGTTCTTGAAGGACTCCACCAGCAGCATGATGACCCTGGTGTGGGGATCGGCCACCAGGTGTTCCACGAAATCCATGCTTTCCAGGTCGACCTCATTGCCCGAGCTCACCAGGCAGGAGAAGCCCAGCCCATGCTGCATGGCGGCGCGGTGCTGCAGCGCGAAGCCCAGGCCCCCGCTTTGCGACACCACGGCCACCGGGCCGGGTTTGGCTTGGCCCTTGGGCGAGCCCTTCTTCGCATCGGCGCTGCGCGTGAAGGTGATGGGCACCATGTCGGTGACGTTGAAGTAGCCGGCGGTGTTGGGGCCGACGATGCGCATGCCGGTGTCGCGCGCCAGCCTGGCCAGGTTCTGCTGGCGCTCCACGCCTTCCTCGCCTTCCTCGGCAAAGCCCGAGCTGAAGCACACCGCGAACTTGGCGCCGGCCGCGGCGCATTCCTTCAGCACGCCTTCGGCCAGGCTGGCCGGCAGGGCGCACAGCACCACATCGATGGGGCCCTTGATCTCGCTGACGTTCTTCACCGTTTTGATGCCGCGGATCTCGGCATGGTTGGGACTCACCAGGTGCAGCGTGCCCGGGTAATTGCGCTGAAACAGGAAGTCGAGGATGCGCCCGCGCAGGGTGGCGGGGTCTTCGCTTGCACCAATCATGCAGATGCTTTGAGGCGAGAGCAGGGGGGTGAGGTTGATCATGGTGTGAGTCCGGCGGTTTCTGTGGTTCGGGCGGTTTGAGGAGAGGTCAGTGGGGCGTCATGCCTTGCGTCGGCATCAGGCGGATTTCTAGTTTCCGCGGCGAACACGACACTGGGTCCCCGCTTTCGCGAGGACGACGTGGGTGGGGGTATGGATAGTGATGGATAGTCATAGCGTGGAAATCATTTAACAAGCAGGCTGGTCGGGCACTGTGCCACACGAGGCGCTAAGGCTTTTCCAGGATCGTAACCACGCAGGCCGCTTCTTCCAGCCCATAGAAGCCGCCGCCGTTTTCGGCGAGACCCAGGCGCGCGCCGGTCACCTGGCGCTCGCCCGCTTCACCGCGCAATTGCGTCACCAGTTCAAAGAGCTGGATGGCACCGGTGGCGCCCACGGGATGGCCCTTGGAGAGCAGGCCGCCGGAGACATTGATGGGCAGGCGGCCGCCGAGTTTGGTGTCGCCGCTTTCGGCCAGTGCGCCGCCGTCGCCATACTTGCAGAAGCCCACGTTCTCCGAGTGCACGATCTCGGCGATGGCCGAAGCGTCATGCAGTTCGGCCACCGAGATGTCCTCCGGGCCGACGCCGGCCATGGCGTAGGCGCGCAGCGCCGTGACGCGGGTGAGGTGCTTGTCGTACTGCTCGGGCGTGCGGTTCGATCCCGAGGCCAGCGCAATGCCGCGGATGCGCACGGCGCGCTTCGATGCGAGCTTCTGCACCGCCGCCTTCGAGGCGAGGATGAGCGCACCGGAGCCATCGGTCATGGGCGCGCACATGGAGCGCGTCACCGGCCAGGACACCAGCTTGTCGGCCAGCACCTCTTCCACCGTCATGGGTGTGCGGTACTGCGCCAGCGGGTTGAACTGCGAATGCCAGTGGTTCTTCGAGGCCACCGCGGCGATCTGGCGCTGGGTGGTGCCGAAGGTCTTCATGTGAAAGCGCGCCTGTGCGGCATAGATGTCCATGAACACGCTGCGATCGCCGGTGTCGACCAGCGCTTCGGGGGGCAGGGGCAGGCCTTCGCCCATGGCGAGCAGATCCTTCAGGTGGCTGTCGGCCAGCTCGCGGTCCCAGCTGCCCTTAAAGGCTTCGAACATCTCCTTGCGCCGCTCGGGGAAGTTCATTTTCTCGGTGCCCACCACCAGCGCGATGTCGTAAAGGCCCGCAGCGATGGCGGCATAGGCCTGCAGCACGCCGCTCGATGAACTGGCGCAGGCATTGTCGGTGTTGTAGATGGCGATGCCCTCGAAGCCCATGGCGCGCAGTGAACACTGGCCGCGGATGCCGTGCTGGCCTTCGAGCACGCCCTGGCGGGTGTTGCAGAACCAGCCGGCCTGCACCGCGCCCTGTTCGATGCCGGCATCCTTCAAGGCGAGGGTGACGGACTCGGCGGTGAGCTGCTTCACGCTCTTGTCGGTGTGCTTGCCCAGCGGCGTCATGCCGGCGCCGATGATGAAGACTTCGCTCATGGGTTGTGCTTTCGCTGTCGTGTCTGGTGGAAGGGCTTGGATCCGGTCTTGGATGGTGCATCCGGGGCAGGGGTGTGTCAACGCGGCCGGTTCCCAAATGGGAATGCCGGTCGGCGTTTTGACCCGCAATCTTGGCGCGTGCTCTAATGATTCGACAATGAGGCGCGGCCTTGATCCTGATTGACGCCACAAAGCGCCCGAAGAAGTCCCGGCATATCCAAGGAGAAGATCATGATCGTCACACGATCCCCCGCAATGAATTGGCAACGCGCCACCCTCGCCCTGGCCTTGTCGGCAGCCGCCGGCTCGGCGCTGGCACAGGCTTATCCCTCGCGCCCGGTGCGCGTGATCGTGCCCTTTGCCTCCGGCGGCAACACCGACCTCACGGCACGGCCGCTGGCCACCAAGCTGGGCGAGGCCATGGGCCAGAGCTTCCTCGTCGACAACCGCCCCGGCGCCAACACCATCGTCGGCGCCGAGATCACCGCCAAAGCCACTCCGGATGGCCACACCTTGCTGCTGGCGGCGCAGAACACGCTGTGCATCAACCCCTACAGCTACAGCAAGCTGCCCTACGATCCGAACAAGGACTTCGCGCCCATCGCCATGCTCACCGACTACAAGTACGCCTGGGTGGCGCGCAACAGCCTGCCGGTGAAGAACATTCCCGAGATGGTGGCCTATGCCAAGGCCAACCCGGGGAAGCTCAGCCACGCCTCCATCGGCGAAGGATCGTCCGGGCACCTGGCGCAGATCCTGTTCGAAGGCATGGCGGGCATCACCATGATCCACGTGCCTTACAAGGGCAACACGCCCATGATCGCCGACCTGCTGGGCGGCAATGTCGACACCGCCACGCTGGGACCGGCCACCGTCATGTCGCTGGTGAAGGCCGGCAAGGTGAGGATACTCGCCATGGGCTCGGACAAGCGCCTGCCCGAAATGCCCGACATGCCCACCGTGGCCGAGGCCGGCTACGCGGGCTTCACCGTGGGCACCTGGGTGGGCATGGTGACGCAGAAGGCGGTGCCCAAGCCCATCATCGACCGCCTCAACCGCGAGATCAACCGCGCCCTGCAGTCCCCGGAAGTCCGCCAGCCCGTCGAAGGCCAGATGGTCACCCTGGGCAGCGGCACGCCTGAAGACCTGGCCAAGCGCATCGCCTTCGAGCAGGAGCGTTGGTCCAAAGTGGTGAAGTCGATCAACCTGAAGTTTGATTGAGCGCTGCAGCTTCAAAAGGGCGGCCGGTGTAAACCCCCTTGTCAAAGGGGGCCGACGCGACGCCGTCGCGCGGGGGGATTTTGGCCAACCAGGCTGGTCTGACTGCCTTCGCAATTGACGACCATGAATCCCCGGTGAGGGTCGTTGCCTTGCAGGCAGGGTGATGCCGGACGACATGCAGGGCTTCCATCCGGCCATGACTGGTGAACGGTGGGCCGCGGGAGATAATCCCCCCGCTCGTTCGCTGCGCTCACGAGTCGGCCCCCTTTGACAAGGGGGTAAACCTCGCAGCTCCCCCGGAAATCGGTGAAGAGCCTTTGTCAAGGCGGTAAACCGTGAGGCCTTCGCTTCCCGGGAGATAATGGCCCCATGCTCTCCGCCTTTGAAAACCGCCTGCGCAAAAATATCGCCCACTCGACCAAGTGGGCAAAGCGGCGTGGTATCAGTTGCTTTCGCATCTATGACCGCGACGTGCCGCAGTTTCCCTTCGCCATCGACTGGTTCGAGACGCTCGCCCCGCGTGCCGAAGTGCACCTGCACGTGCAGGAGATCGACACCGGCTGGAAGCGTACCGATGAGGACTACACCGCGTGGCTGGTGGCCGTGTGCGATGCCATCTGCGCCATCTGCGAGGTGCCGGCGGCGCAACTGCACCTGAAGCGCCGTGAACGCCAGCGTGGCACCTCGCAGTACGAGAAGCTCGATGACGCCCTGGCCGAGTCGTTTGTGGTGGTGGAGGGCGGACATCGTTTCGAGGTGAATTTTGACAGTTACCTGGACACGGGCCTGTTCCTCGACCACCGGCCGACGCGTGCGCAGGTGGCCGAAACCATCGCGCAGCGCGTCGCGGCCGGCAAGGATGTGCGCTTTCTCAACCTGTTCGCCTACACCGGCAGCTTCACCGTGTATGCCGCCGGGGCTGGTGCGAAGTACTCCACCACGGTCGATCTCTCCAACACCTATCTGGCGTGGACGGCGCGCAATTTCACGTTGAATGGCATCGATGCCGGGCGGCACGGGCTGGTGCGCGCCGATGTGATGACCTGGCTGGGCGCGGTGGTGGCTGCGGGCGAGCACTATGACGTGATCGTGCTGGATCCACCGTCCTTCTCCAACTCGAAGAAGATGCAGGGTGTGCTCGACGTGCAGCGTGACCATCCGCGCATGGTGCAGCAGTGCCATGACCTGCTCAACCGCGGCGGCGAGTTGTTCTTCTCGACCAACCTGCGCTCCTTCGAGATCAACCCGCAACTGGTAGCGCGGCTGGGCCTGCAGGAGATCACCCACCACAGCGTGCCGGATGACTTCCGGCGCCCCAGTCGCCCGGGGCCGCATCGTGCGTGGCATGGGGTGCGCTGAGGCGGACGCCAGCGGCATTGACAGGGTGGGGGGCAGAACCCCGAACGCGGAAGGTCTGGGCCTGGGCGGGCAGTGACAGCACCGCTGCTGCGATCCATGCGCGTATGTTCCTGGGGCGGCGTTTGTGCCTACAATGTTCCGGCAGACAGTCAGGATCCGGCGCCAGACCGCGACAGGGCTGATCGAACCAAAGGAGAAGGCGACATGAAAACCGCGTATGCGTTTGCGGTGGCGTCAGCCATGGCATTGACAGCCATGATGCCCCCCGCCCGGGCCCAGAACTACCCGAACAAGCCGGTGCGAATGGTGGTCCCGGTGGCACCGGGTGGCAATCTGGACATCATCTCGCGTGCCGTGGCGGACAGGCTGTCGCAGCAGCTGGGGCAACCCATGCTGGTGGAGAACAGGGCCGGTGCGAACAGCGCCATCGGCACCGAGTTCGTGGCGAAGTCAGCCCCTGACGGCCATACGTATCTGATGATTGCCAGCACTTTCATCATCACCCCCGGCATCATGGCGAAGGTGCCTTATGACCCGGTAAGGGATTTTGCCGGCGTCAGCCTGATCGCCTGGATACCCCAGATCCTGGTGGTGCATCCTTCGGTCCCGGCGCAGAACGTGAAGGAGCTGATTGCCTGGGCGAAGGCCAGTCCGGGCCGGCTCAATTTCGCCACTTCAGGCGGGTCGGGTTCGCATATCGCGAGTGAACTGTTCAGCCGGCAGGCCGGCATACAGTCGGTGCCCGTGCTCTACAAGGGTTCGGCACCAGCGCTGACCGATGTGGTGGGCGGGCATGTGTCGATGATGATCGACACCCTGAGCACCTCCAGCGCCCATGTGCGCGAAGGCAAACTGCGGGCGCTGGGCGTGACAAGCCCGACCCGCTCGGCACTGTTTCCCGATGTGCCCACCATCAGCGAGACCCTGCCTGGCTACGAGGCACGCATCTTCAATGCCATGGTGGCGCCGGTGGCGACTCCGAAAGCCATCGTGGATCGCATGCATCGCGAAATCGTGCGCGTCGTGCAGAGCCCGGATCTGCTGGCGCGCTTTTCGCAACAGGGCGTGGAACTCTCGGCGAGCGCCAGCCCCGAGCAGTTCAGTGACTTCATCCGCAGCGACTACCAGCGCTGGGGCAGGGTCATCAGGGATGCGGGCATCAAGGTCGATTGACCCGGTGCCTCGCTGTCGGTCTGCAAAATAGGAGAGTCAGCATGAGTCAAATGGGCATATTCGTGATTCCAGAGGCGCCGCAGCCATCTGTGGTGGCGGCGGCGAAGCAGGCCGGCAGGCGCAGCGGTCCGATACGCATCGCGATTCTGGACAACAGCAAGAGCAATGCCGACCACCTGCTCGACATGCTCATGCAGCGCCTGCAGCGGGAGGTGACGGTGGCCTCGGTGCTGAGACTGCGCAAGCCCACCGCCGGCTTGCCCATGCCCAAGGACGTGATGGACCAGCTCATCAGGGAGGCGGACTGCGTTGTCACCGCAATGGCCGATTGAGGCGCCTGCACGTCGTGGAGTGTCCACGACATGTGTGAGCTGACGAAACAAGGTCTCGTTGCGGCGGCGGTTTGCTCGATGCCTTTCGAGAAGCTGGGGCGCACGCAGGCGAAGGTGCTGGGCGTGCCTGATCTGCCGCTGCTCATGATTCCGCATCCGCTGGGCGGCATCACGCTCGATGTGGTCGCCACCCGCGCCGATGTGGCCGCCGGCCAACTGGTGAAACTGATCCGGGAGAAATTCGCATGAGCGGCTTTGCCAGCGAACTGACCTTGAAGGGCGCTGCCATCGAGGCGGTGGATGATTTTCAGTCGGTCAACGACCTGTATCTGGCCAGGGGCTGGTCCGACGGCCTGCCCATCGTGCCGCCCAGTGCCGAGCGCGTGGAACAGATGCTGGCCTACTGTGATCGTCCCTGGGACGAGCCGGTGGCGAAGATTCCGCCGCGCTGGGGTGAGGCCACGCCGATACGCATCGCGGCCAATGCGGTGATGGCCGGCTGCCTGCCGGAATACTTTCCGCTCATCCTGCTGGCCATCGAGACGATGTGCGAGGAGTCCTTCAACTTGTATGGCATCCAGGCCACCACCCACCAGTGCGCACCGCTCATCGTGGTGAACGGGCCGGTGGCGCGGGAACTCGATATCAATGCCGGACACAATGCCTTCGGCCCGGGCTGGCGCAGCAATGCCACCATAGGCCGGGCCATACGCCTGGCGCTGCTCAACATCGGCGGGGCGACGCCGGGCACCGGCGACATGTCCACCTTTGGCTCACCGGGGAAGTACAGCTTCTGTATCGCCGAGAACGAGGCGGCCTCCCCGTGGGAGCCACTGCATGTGGAGCGCGGGTATCCGCTGGAGGCAAGCACGGTGTCGGTGTTCAGCGCCGAGGGTCCGCACAATGTCAACGACCACGAGAGCACCAGCGGCAAGGGCATCCTCAAAATGATCGCCAACACCGTGGCCATCACCGGCACCAATCTGGTCACGCTGCCCGGTGGCGACCCGCTGATCCTGTTCGGGCCGGAACATGCGGCCACCGTGGCAGGCGACGGCTATTCCAAGATGGATGTGAAGCGCTACCTGTACGAGGCCACCCAGGTGCCCTTCAACCGCTTTTCCGATGAATACATCGAGCGGCGCATGAAGGTGCTCTACCCGGAGCGCTGGGCTGCCGATGGCCTTGATGCCCGCGCGCCCATGGCCGGCTCGCCCGAGGAGTTCGTGGTCATCGTAGCGGGCGGCTCGGGCAAGCACTCGGCCTTCATTCCCACCTTCGGGCATACGCCGGGGGTGACGCGGGCACTCAGGCGACGCGATGGTTCTTATGCGCGCTCCGTGAGGGATTTCCTCAAGGCCTGAACAGCCCGGTTCATCGTGTCGTTTTATCCGCAATGGAGGAAGCAGCATGCAAGCTTCATGCAGCAAGTGGCTCACCGCAGTGTCTCTGCTCATGATGTCCGGCACAACGCTTGCACAGGGTGTGGTCGACAGCTACCCGGCCAAGCCCGTGACCATCATCGTGGCGCAAACCCCGGGTGGGCCCAACGACCAGGAGGCCCGCCTGTACCTGGGCAGGATGCAGGCCAACCTGGGCCAGCCCTTCCTGCTGGATTTCAAGCCGGGGGCGGGCAGCGTCATCGGCAGCCAGTACGTGGCACGTTCCGCGCCCGATGGCTACACGCTGCTGCTGGTGGCAGGGGCCTTCACCATGCTGCCGGCGCTGTCCACCCAGCCCAGCTACGATGCGGTGAAGGACTTCGCGCCGCTCTCGCTGATGAGCCAGAAGCCCGCCGTGGTGGTGGTGAACCCTGCCTTTGCGCCGAAGACCTTCGGCGAATACATCGCATATGCGCGGAACAATCCGGGCAAGCTCAACATCGGCACCGCAGGGCCGGGCAGCGTATCGCACCTGCTGGGTGCCTGGATGCACAGCGCCACCAGCACCACGGTGACCTACATCCCCTACAAGGGGGTGGCGCCGATGCTGCCGGATCTTTTTACCGGGCGCGTGGATTCGGGCATCGTCACGGTGCTGGTGGCCATGCCGCTGGTGAAGGCAGGCAAGGTGCGCGTGCTGGCCATCACCGACGACAAGCGATCCAGGTTGCTGCCCGATGTGCCCACCATCGCCGAATCGGGCCTTCCCGGTTTCAGCTACAGCAACTGGCTGGGTTTCGTGGCGCCGGCTGCGACGCCGGCGGGCATCGTCAACAGGCTGGCCGATTCCTTTGCGAAGGCGGCGAAGTCGCCCGATGTGATCGCCGCCCTTGAAGCCGATGGCAGCACCCTGGTGGGAAGCACGCCGGCGCAGTTCCGGCAACTCATCGCCACCGAAGCGGTGCGCTGGAAGAAGCTGGTGGTGGACAACGGGATCCAGGGCGAGAACTGATCCGATGGCCTGTCATTGTGATCAATTATTGACAGGTAACCTTGTCATTATTGGTCAGATAGGTTGATTGTAATCAAGTCAGGACAGCTGGTCGCTGCTCATTCCTCCACCGCCTTGATGCCGTTCTCCTTCACGATGCGCTTCCAGCGTTCGATCTCCGTGCCCACGTGCCTGCGGAATTCGTCCGGCGTGGTGCCCAGCATGGTGGAGCCGTCCTCGCGGAACTTCTCGGCCACGTCGGGCATCTTCGCGATGCGTGCCAGTTCGGCGCCCAGGCGCGTGACGATGGCGCGCGGCACGCCGCCGGTGGTGAAGATGCCTTCCCAGGCCGAGTAGTCGAAGTCGGGGATGCCCTGCTCGGCCACGGTTTTCAGGTTGGGCAACATGGAGGAGCGTTCACGGCTGATGCCGGCGATGGCGCGCAGCTTGCCCGATTTCACATAGGGCAGGCCGTTGAACACGCTGGCCGGGGACACGTGGATGCGCCCGCCCATCTGGTCGGTGAAGAGTTGCGAAGTGCTCTTGTAATGGGCGAAGGCGACCTTGGTGCCGGTCACGCCATGCAGCCAGGCACCGACCAGGTGGTAGGCGCCACCGATGCCGGTGGTGCCGAAGTTGAGCACGCCCGGATTGGCTTTGGCATAGGCGATGTATTCCTCGTAGTTGTTCACTGGCAGCGAGGGCGTCACCATCAGCATGGCCGGCTTGGTCAGCATCTGTGACACCGGTGTCAGGTCACGCAGCGGGTCATAGGGCAGGTCGACCCGGGTGGCCGCCACCACGGTGTAGCTCGCCGAGGTGATGAGGATCACATGCCCGTCGGGCGGCGCCTTGGCCACGTAGGTGTTGGCGATCACGGTGCCGGCACCGGGCTTGCCATCGACGATGAAGGGCTTGCCCAGGGCTTCGGCGAGCTTGGCCGAATAGAGGCGTGCGCCAATCTCGGTGTTGCCGCCCGGGAAAGGATTGATGATGACCACGGGTTTGGTCGGCCACGCTGCGGGCGCTTGCGCTTGCGCCTGTGCCTGCGCCGGCCCCATCACCGCGAGCAGCATCGCGGTGGCCAGCGCCATGTGCCTGACAATCCGGAATTGCCGATTGGTCATATCGATCATTCCTCCGGCTTGATGCCGGCTTCCTTCACCACCTTCTGCCAGCGCCCCAGTTCGGCGGCGAGGTGCTTGCGCAGTTCCTCCGGGCCACTGCCGATGAAGTCGATGTCATCGCCGAGTTTCTTCTTCACGTCCTCGGCCCTGGCGATCTTCGCCAGTTCGCCGCTCAGTCGGGTGATGATGGGCTGCGGCGTGCCGGCAGGGGCGAGGTAGCCGGACCAGCCGACGTACTCGTAGCCGGGGGCGCCGTTCTCGGTGAGGGTGGGCAGGTCGGGGAAGCCCGCCTGGCGCACGGTGGAGGTGACGCCCAGGGTGCGCAGCTTGCCGGACTTCACCAGCGCCATGCCGGAGAACAGATTGGTGATGGCCAGATGCACGCGGCCGGCGATCAGGTCCACGGTGAGCGGCCCGGTGCCCTTGTAGTGCACGAAGGTGAGCGGCATGCCCGAGGCGCTGGCGAGGAAGCGCCCGGCGAGTTCAGTGGCGCCGCCCGCGCCGGTGGTGCCAAAGTTGAGCTTCTCCGGGTTGGCCTTGGCATAGGCGATCAGTTCCGGCAGCGACTTCGCCGCCAGCCCGGGCGTGACCAGCAGCACCGAGGACTTCTTGGTCATCAGCGAGATCGGCGCGAAATCCTTGAGGATGTCGAAGCCCGGATTGCGGTTGACCGCCGGGATGATGGTGAAGTTGGAACTGCCGATGAGCAGGTTGTAGCCGTCCGGCGCATTGCGCGCGGCGTACTGCAGGCCCACCAGGCCGCCCGCACCGACCTTGTAGTCGAGCACGAAGGGCTGGCCCAGCGCCTCGGTGAGCTTCTGGTTGTAGACGCGCCCTTCCGCATCGATGGGGCCGCCGGGGGCCAGCGGGATCACCACGGTCACCGGGCGATTGGGCCAGGCCTGTGCGGCGGCGGGCAGGGATGCGGCTGCGTTGATGAGCCCTGCCGACAGCAGGCAGGCGCCGAGTCGAACCAGTCCGGACTGCCCCGGCCGTATTGCATTGCGTTCCATGCTCTCTCCTTGGATGGGGCGCCGCGCGCTCTGTCCGATGTCTTGCCGTGCTGGTAGCGCGTTATCGGTGGGGCGGTCGCTTCAGAGGGATGGTATCCCGGTGGCGGATTCCGTGCATGCAACGCCGCAGTCCGTTCGAGTCGGTTCCTCGCGTGATCGCTCGTCCTGGCTTAACAGGGTGTTGCAAGGCGCTTTGCCGATTCCCGGAGATGGTGCTGGCGGCGGGCCGGCGCAGGCATGGGTTAACCCCCTTGTCAAAGGGGGCCGACTGGCCGCAGGCCAGCGGGGGGATTTTGACCCGCCAGGCTGGTCTCATGGCCTTTTGCCGACATTGCATGAACCCTAAGCATGGCTGTTGCCTTGCAGATGGGAAGCACTGGACGATACTCAGGGCCCGCATCCGGTCATGACTGGCGACCGATAAAGGCAACGGGAGAAAATCCCCCCGCTCGTTCGCTGCGCTCACGAGTCGGCCCCCTTTGACAAGGGGGTAAACCGCGCCACAGCCACGTCTCCCCGGAATTCGGCGAAGAACCTTTGACAAGGGGTAAACCGCGCCGCAGCCACGTCCCCCGGAATTTGACGAAAAGCCTTTGACAAGGGGGTCAACCGATGCCTGCCCATCCCTGCCGTCAGCACCGTCGCGGAAATCGGCGACACCTGTTGAAAGCGGAGGGATGCGACCCCCGTGACTCCCTGCGTCGGGTGCAATTCAAAATCGCTTCCCTATGAGGCGTCTCGTGCATGGATTGAACAGGGGCCATCCGGAAATCGATCTTCAATAGCCTGTTAACATGCTCGCCTTGCGCCGCGTGTCTGCGGCAAGGTCTTCTGTCATTCGTATATCGGGAACTGCCACCATGATCCAGGTCGAGAAACTCTTCTCCCCCAAAAACATCGCCATCATCGGCGCGAGCGACGACAAGTCCCGCCCCGGCGGACGCGGCATCGACGCCATGCTCACCCAGGGCTATAAGGGCCGCATCCTGCCGGTGCACCCGCGACTGAAGGAGGCGCAGGGCCTGAAGTGCTACGCCTCGGTGAAGGACATCGACGGTGACATCGACCTGGCGGTGATCGCGCTGCCGGCGCAGGCGGTGGTGGATGTGGTGCCCGAGCTGGGCGCGCGCGGCATCCCCAATGCCATCGTGCTGGGCGCGGGCTTTCGCGAGTCCGGCCCCGAGGGTGCGTTGCTGCAGGAGAAACTGGTGGAGAACGCGCGCCGCGCCGGCATCCGCCTGATCGGCCCGAACTGCCTGGGTGTGGCCAATATCCACGAACGCATGTTTGCCGCCTTCGGCAGCCTGTCACGCCCGCCGCTGCTCAAGCCGGGCCCGGTGTCCATGGTCATGCAAAGCGGCGGCTTCGGCAGCAGCCTGGCCTATGCCTGCCATATGGCCGGCGTGGGCTTTCGCGTGCTGGTGTCCAGCGGCAACGAGGCCGACCTGAAAACCGCCGAGCTGATGGACGCGCTGGTCGATGATGAGCGCACCGAGATCATCCTCTCCTACATGGAAGGCGCCGACGATGGCCGCGCCATCATGGCGGTGGGCGAGCGCGCCATGGCCAAGGGCAAGCCGGTGCTGGTGTGGAAGGCCGGCAACAGCCGCCAGGGCGCGCGCGCTGCGGCCACGCACACCGCCAACATGACCGGCACCTACGACGTGTGGCGCGCTGGCCTGAAGCAGTCGGGCATCATCGAAGTGCAGTCCATGGACGAGGCCGCCGAGTACATCAAGGCGCTGACGCCGAGAAAATATCCGCGTGGCCGCAATACCGCCGTGGTCACCGCCTCCGGTGGCGCCGCGGTGATCTATTCCGACGCAGCCGACCGCTACGGCCTGGAGCTGCAGCCCCCGGGTCAGGCCACGCATGCCATCCTCGCCGAAGCCTTCCCCAAGGCGGCGACGCTGCAGAACCCGGTCGACCTCGCCGCCAATGGCTTCAACGAGGCCAGCCAGCCGGGCTACAAGCTCGCCATGGAGGCGTTGCTGGCCGACCCGGCCATGCACCAGGTCTGCCCGATGTTCTCGGCCATGACCGGCCATCCCATGAAGCTGATGGCCGACGTGCTGGCGGAGATCTTCCCCCACACCGACAAGCCCATGATCGCCTTCTCCTCGGTGCCGCGCGAATTCGGCGAAGCCGCCTTCCAGGTGCTGGAAAAAGCCGGCATCCCGGTGCTGGGCTCGCCCAATGGCGTGGTGCGCGCGCAATCCATGCTGGCGGATTACTCGGCGATGCGCAGCCGCATGCAGGTGCGCCAGGCCGCGCCGGAGAAGGCCTGGGCGCCGCTGCAGGGCCAGGGCGTGCTGGATGAAGCGGCGAGCAAGGCCGCTGTCAGCGCCTGCCTGCCGGTGACGCGTGACGTGCTGGTGCCGGCCGATGACGAGGCGGCTGTGTCCAAAGTGCAGGTCAACTATCCGGTGGTGGTGAAGATCGTCTCCCCAGACATCGCGCACAAGTCCGATGTCGGCGGGGTGAAGCTCAACATCCGCAATGCCGTGGAGCTCTCGGCTGCCTGCAAGGAGGTGGTGGCCAATGCCCGCCGCCACAAGCCGCAGGCGCGCATCACCGGCGTGCTGGTCTGCGAAATGATCACCGATGGCATCGAGACCCTGGTGGGTGTGACCAATGACGAGGTATTCGGCCCGGTGGTGGTGTTCGGCATGGGCGGCACCCTGGCCGAGGTGCTGCACGACGTCACCTATCGCGTGGCGCCCTTTGGCATCGAGGATGCGCGCGTCATGATCGGCGAGCTGCGCACCGCGGCCGTGTTCGATGGCGTGCGTGGCGCACCGGCGACGGACAAGGAGGCCTTGGCACAGGCGCTGGTGAACATCTCGCAGTTCGCCTGGGCGCATCGTGACCGACTGGCCGAGCTGGATGTGAATCCGGTGCTGGTGCGGCCGGCCGGTAAAGGCGTGGTGGCGGCCGATGCGGTGGTGGTGCTGAAGGGCTGAGCGAAGGCGTTTCTCCGGCGAGGGCGGCTGCGTGTATTTTCGAACGCCCGCTCAGGTCAGGCTCGCGGGCTAGAATCCCTCTATCCTGAATCAGGCCGGAGGCAACATGAAGTCCGCAGATTTCCTCTTCGATTTCGGCAGCCCCAACGCCTATCTCGCCCACAAGGTGCTGCCGCAGATTGCAGCGCGCACCGGCGCCACCTTCAATTACCTGCCGGTGCTGCTGGGCGGCGTGTTCAAGCTGACCAACAACCAGTCGCCGATGCAACAGTTCAAGGAGGTGAAGAACAAGCGTGAGTACCTGCAACTGGAGAGCCAGCGCTTCATCGCCAAGCACGGCATCGCTTTCCAGCGTAATCCGCATTTCCCCGTCAACACCGTCACCATCATGCGTGGCGCCATCGTCGCCCGTGACGAGGGCTTCCTGCCTCGCTACGCCGATACGATGTTCGCCGGCATGTGGGAGCAGGGTCGCAAGATGGATGACCCGGAAGTCATCCGCGCCACGCTCGCCGAAGCGGGCCTGGATGCCGCGCACCTGCTCGCACGGGTGCAGGAACAGCCAGTGAAGGACGCCCTCGCCCAGTCCACCCAGGCCGCCGTGGAGCGCGGCATCTTCGGCTGCCCCACTTTCTTCGTCGGGGATGACATGTTCTTCGGCAAGGACCGCCTCGCCCAGGTGGAGGAGGCGCTGGCCTGAAGTCCGTCGCGAGACCCGGCTCAATGCCCATTGTTGCAACAAGGCGCGGCCGGGCGGCACTTGCGGCGGGATTGCCGGCCACCATCCACCCCTGGCATCGGATCCCGTTTCGCGCAACAATGACTTTGTCAGGCGGGCCGGCGGCCGGCCTTCGTTGTCCTGATGTCTGCGGGGGCTCCAGATGAGGCATTCCTTGTTCGTCCGTGTCGTGCTGTTGCTGGTCGCGTTGCTGGCCGCATTGCTGGCACCGGCGCCGGCGCTGGCCCAGCGTTCCACCATCGACGAGGGCCGCCCGCAGGCCGACATCGACGCCATCCTCTCGGCCATCGTCCAAGTGCGCATGAAGGCCCTGCCCAATGCCCGCTCCAGTGCCAATCTCGGCGCCGAACGCGAAGGCAGCGGGGTGGTGATTGATGCGCAGGGTCATATCGTCACCATCGGCTACGTCGTCACCGAGGCCGAGTCCATCGAAGTGACCACCCAGGCGGGCCGGACCCTGCCGGCGCGGCTGGTGGCCTACGACCATGCCACTGGCCTGGGCCTCTTGCGCAGCACCCTGCCGTTGGAGAAAGTGACACCCATGCCGCTGGGGGAGGCGGCCAGCCTGGAAGCGCGTGAACCAGTAATGGCACTGCCCTATGGCGGACGCGAGGCGGCAAGCCTGGCCTATGTGATCTCCAAGCGCAAGTTCACAGCGAGCTGGGAATACCTGCTGGAGAGCGCCCTCTTCGTGTCACCGCCGACGCTCAAGTGGGCCGGCGCCGCCCTGGTGAACCACCAGGGCAGGCTGGTGGGGATCGGCTCGCTGCTGGTGAGTTCGGTGCTCGCAACGGGCGAAGGGGGGCAGCAACTCCCGGGCAACATGTTCGTCCCGGTGGACGAGCTGAAGCCCATACTTTCCGATCTCATCGCCCGCGGTCGGCGTGCCGGCCCGGCACGACCCTGGCTGGGTCTGGGTACCGAGGCGGTGCAGGGCTACCTGCTGGTCACCAACGTCTCGCGCGAGGGGCCTGCAGAAAAGGCGGGCATCCGCCGGGGCGACATCCTGCTCGCCATCGGCAGCGACACGGTGAATGACCACGAGGCCTTCTACCGGCGGCTGTGGTCCATGGGCGAGGCAGGCGTGGAAGTGCCGCTCAAGCTGCTGCAGGGGGGGCAGGTGAAGGACTTTAGTGTGCGCTCCATCGATCGGCTGCAGTTCTTCCAGGGGCCGGTGATGCATTGAGGAGTCTTTCGACAGGCTCCGGGCGAACGGTGTTGATGGGAAACGCTGTTGACGATGGCGTTCCGCAGGCAAGTCCGCCCCGGCGTCTCAGATCGCTGCCATTCCCTTCAGCGCACCGCCATTGAAACGCTGCCAGGCCTTCTCGTGGAAGAAGTACACGAAGGCCTGCACCGTCGGCTCAAGCAGGCTCAGGGTGAGGGCGGCCACCAGATCGCCGGTCACGGCATAGGCCACCGCCGCGGCGACGCTGATGTGCAGGACGTAATACGACAACGTCTTGGCCAGCGTCGGCAGATTGGTCCTCACAGAGCGTGTCATGGTTGTGCTCCTTGGTCCTTCGGTAGCCGGGATGCAAATGCTGATGCGACGCCTGCAGTGTCGCTGCCGGACACCGATTGATCAAATGGGGGTCAATATTCAATCAGCGCCAACAGCCCGGCTCAATTTGGCATCACTTGATATCGGGCCGCCTCAGAGCCGCGAAGCCCTGGTTGAAACAATTCCAATGCCACTATCGGGTTCGCTCACGCACGCACACAGGTCACATGGTAAGTGTAAATCGCAGTGGGGTAGGATGAGCCCCCCCCCCCGTCCATGCTTCCGTGTCGCACAAGGGTTTGACCTCGAAATTGAAATGTCGTACTCGTCCATATCTGTTCGCGTGCTGGCCATCCGGATGCTGCCGCTTGGGGGCCGCTTGCCTTGATGAATGCATCCAACTCTAAGCTATCCGGAAGACGCCATTTGACTTGGCCATTGAAGGTTCCGGTGGAACAATAGGTTTTTGCAGCTTCAAAGGACATTTTTGCCCCATCGGGCTTGGTCCACACCAGTTTTTTATAATAATATATGCCCGAAAAATATCCGGGCGGAAGCTGCGTCGCAGCGACTACATTGACAACAGTGTTTCTGATGCTTTGGGAATAGTAACCAACGGCGGGTTGGGTCGCCGTTATTGTCACGCTCCCGATGCTGATCGGTGTGACAACACCCGTGGCAGGATCAACAGTTGCAATAGCAGGATTGCTACTCGAATATGTATACGCAGCAGGCTGATTTGGAGCCTGTACCGGAAAACCCGGACCCCCGACTGTTGCGTTCAAAGCAGATTGCGAAAATGCAGTCGCTCCGCACAAGTTAGCGAACAAAATGCCGGTGGCAATTCGAAGTGCATTTTTCAAGGCGCTTACTTTCAAATGAGGAAGGTGGAGAAACAAGTTGCAGCCAAAATGCGATCAAGGGGCGCGGTTCGATGGAATTGATGTCGTTCGTTGACTAGCGCAATTCTGAGTCGGGATTTTTCGCATACTAAATTCCCGGGGACGCAG
>CANJJT010000078.1:0-19973 GCA_947474715.1 Betaproteobacteria bacterium | reverse complement strand
TTCTCGTAGATCGGACGCAGCAGGTCCAGCATCTGCACGATGCCCTTGGGGCGCAGGTCGAAGTGCTGCTGCACCAGTTCCGACAGCTTTTCGTCGGAAATCTTGCCGGTGCCCTGGGTGGTCACCAGCACGCTGGTGGGCCTGGCGATGCCGATGGCGTAGGAGACCTGGACCAGGCACTTGGAAGCCAGGCCCGCGGCCACCACGTTCTTGGCGACGTAGCGCGCGGCATAGGCGGCCGAGCGGTCCACCTTGGAGGGGTCCTTGCCGGAGAAGGCGCCGCCGCCGTGCGGGGCGGAGCCGCCGTAGGTGTCGACGATGATCTTGCGGCCAGTCAGGCCGCAGTCACCCTTGGGGCCGCCGATCTCGAAGGCGCCGGTCGGGTTGACCAGATACTTGATGTTGCCCTTCACCAGTTCCTTGGGCAGTACCGGCTTGATGATCTGCTCGATGACGGCTTCTTCGATCTGCTTGTGGGTCAGGCCGGGGGCGTGCTGGGTCGACAGCACGATGGTGTCCAGGGCATCGGGCTTGCCGTCGACATAGCGCAGGGTCACCTGGGACTTGGCGTCCGGGCGCAGCCACGGCAGGCGGCCGTCGCGGCGCAGTTCGGACTGGCGCTCGACCAGACGATGCGACAGCCAGATGGGCACGGGCATCAGTTGCGGGGTTTCGTCGCAGGCATAGCCGAACATCAGGCCCTGGTCGCCGGCACCCTGGTCCAGGTCGAGGCCCGAGCCTTCGTTGACGCCCTGGGCGATGTGCTGCGATTGCTCGCCGTAGGCCACGATGACCGTGCAGGTGTTGGTCTCAAAGCCGATGGCCGGATCGGTGTAGCCGATGCGCTTGATGGTCTTGCGCGCCACTTCGTCGAAATTGACGCGTGCGCCGGTGGTGATCTCGCCTGCCAGAACGACCAGGTTGTCTTTCACCAGCGTCTCGGCGGCGACTCGGCTGCGAGGGTCCTGGGCTAGAATGGCGTCCAGGATTGCATCTGAAATCTGGTCTGCGACCTTGTCCGGATGTCCCTCTGACACGGACTCGGATGTAAACAGAAAGCTAGACATGCTTGGTACCCCCCAAAAAATCAGGCCCGCAGGGTATCACGACTGCAGTACCCGTCATAGGGCCGGCGGTTCGGGTTTTTCGGCAATTTCACCCCGGTTCGCGTGCTGAAAACCCTGGCGGCCCTGCCGCTGCCTTTCTTCCATGTTCTGGGTTCGGCGCTGGGCTGGCTGGTGTGGCTGATGTCGTCCCGCTTTCGCCGTATCAGCCGGGAGAACGTCGCCACGGCCGGCTACGACCGGCAGGTGCTGCACCGGTCGGTGGCCGAAGCGGGCAAGGGCGTGCTGGAACTGCTGCCGGTGTGGTTTCGTCCGCAGGTGCAGGCCGCGGCCCTGATGCCCGACCTCGAAGGCCGTGAACTCATCGAGGCGGCGCGTGCCGCCGGCCAGGGCATCCTCTTTGTCACACCGCACCTGGGTTGTTTCGAGGTCACAGCGCAGTGGTATGCCCAGCACTACGGGCCAATGACGGCGCTGTACTCGCCGCCCAAGCGGTCCTTCGTGAGATCGCTGGTCGAAGCGGGCCGCGCAAAACCGCAGCTCAAGCTGGCGCTGCCGGACATGCGCGGCATCCGCCAGTTGTTCAAGGCGCTCAAATCCGGCGAGGCGGTGGGCATCCTGCCCGACCAGGCGCCCGGGCGCGGCGAGGGCGAGTGGGCCGATTTCTTCGGCCGTCCCGCCTACACCATGACCCTGGTGCGGCGTCTGGCCGAGTCCACCGGCGCGTGCGTCCTGCTGGCCTATGCCGAACGACTGCCGGGTGGTGCCGGCTATCGTGGCCATGTTCAGGCCATGCCGGTGGCCGAGCCGGGTGAAGCTGCGGCGCGCCACCTCAACCGCGCGCTGGAGACACTGATCCGGCGCTGTCCCGAGCAGTACCTCTGGAGTTACAACCGCTACAAGGTGCCCGCCGGGGTGACGCCACCCCCGGGCGTAGCGGGATGATCGTGCAGGGCGGGTCGTGCTAGCGCGCGCCGGACTGTCGCTGATGTGGCTGCTGCATGGCCTGCCACTGGCGCTGCTGGCGCGTATCGGCGATGGGTTCGGCCTGCTGCTCTACACGCTGGCAGTCGGACGCCGGCGCGTCTGCCTGATCAACCTGGAGCGTTGCTTTCCCGGGATGCCGGTTGTGGAGCGTCAGGGTCTGGCACGGCGGCATTTCCGCTGCCTCGCCCGCAGCATCCTCGAGCGCGGCATCCTGTGGTGGTCGCCGCGCGCGCGTATCGAGCACCTGGTGAGGGTGGCGGGCATCGAGCACATCACCCAGGCCAGGGCGCAGGGGCGGCCGCTGATCCTGCTGGCGCCGCATTTCATCGCGCTGGATGCCGCCTTCTCGCGGCTGTCCTGTGATGTCGACATGGCTGCCTTGTATTCGAACCAGAAGAGCGCGCTGTTCAACCGCGTCATGAAGGCAGGACGCACGCGATTTGGCCGGCAAAGCCTGTTCTCGCGCCAGGAGGGGGTGCGCAAGACCGTCGCGGCGTTGCGCCAGGGCATGCCCTTCTACTATTTGCCGGACATGGACTATGGTCCGCGCGATGCCATATTCGTGCCCTTCTTCGGCGTGCCGGCAGCCACCATCACCGGGCTGACGCGACTGGCGCGCCTGTCGGGGGCGCTGGTGGTGCCCTGCATTGCCGTCATGCTGCCCGGTGGCGCCGGATACGAGGTGCGCTGCCATGCTGCATGGGATAATTATCCGGGCGATGATGTCGAAGCCGACACACGCCGCATGAATGCCTTCATCGAGGAACGCGTGCGCGAAATGCCGGAGCAGTATTACTGGACGCACAAGCGTTTCAAGACACGCCCGGCCGGGGAGCCGAAGTGGTATTGAGGAGGCACTGATCCAGTCCCGAACAGGATTGATCAAGACGAATCTCCCCTGAGCTGGAAGATTTTCGTGGCGTGTCCCCTGATCAGTATTTCCTCAAGCCCCTACTGCAAGACGAAACAGACCATGTCCTTTGCCAATCCGGAACCGGATGCCATACGCGAACTGCTCCAGGGCGTGAAGCATATCGCCGTGGTCGGCCTCTCGCCCACCCCCTCGCGGCCGAGCAACAACATTTCGCGCTCCATGCAGCGCTATGGTTTCCACATCATCCCGGTGCGGCCGGGTCTGCGCGAGGCCCTTGGTGAAAAGGCTTACGGTGATCTGGCGGCGGTGCCGGGCCCCATCGACCTGGTGAATGTCTTTCGTGCCAGCGCGTATGTCCCCGAGGTGATTGACGAATGTCTGCGCCTGGGCCTGAAGTCGGTGTGGCTGCAGGAGGGCGTGGTCCATGAGGCGGCGGCACAGCGCGCCCGCGATGCCGGCATGACCGTGGTCATGGACCGCTGCATCCTCAACGACTACAACCAGCTCTGCGGCGGGCGGGTGGCCTGATGAAACTGCGCTTTTCCAAGATGCACGGCCTGGGCAATGACTTTGTCGTGTTCGATGGGGTCAGCCAGAAGGTGGCGCTTTCGCCAGCGCAGGTGCGGCGCATCGCCGACCGGCACTTCGGTATCGGCTGCGACCAGTTGCTGCTGGTGGAGCGGCCGACGAGTGCGGCAGACGCAGATTTCCGCTACCGCATCTTCAATGCCGACGGCGGCGAAGTGGAGCAATGCGGCAATGGTGCGCGCTGCTTTGTGCGCTTTGTCCATGACCAGGGCTTGACGCACAAGCAGGCCATCCGCGTGGAGACGCTGGCCGGCCTGATCACCCCGCGCCTGGAGGCCGACGGACAGGTCACCGTGGACATGGGGCCACCGGTGTTCGAGCCGCGGCGCATCCCCTTCGACAGTGACAGCCAGGCCATCGAACAGCCGTTGCAGCTGCCGGGGCAGGCCGGCACGCTGAGCATCACCGCGGTGTCCATGGGCAATCCGCATGCGGTTCAGGTGGTCGATGATGTGGCGGCGGCGCCGGTGCGCACCCAGGGGCCCTTGATCGAAAACCACCGGCGTTTTCCGCAACGGGTCAATGCGGGCTATCTGCAGGTGGTCGACCGGCATCACATCCGCCTGCGGGTGTGGGAGCGTGGCGCCGGGGAGACCCTGGCCTGCGGCACCGGGGCCTGCGCGGCTGTCGTGGCCGGCATTGCCCGCGGCCTGCTCGATTCGCCGGTGCGCGTCACCACCCAGGGCGGTGATCTGTTCATCGCCTGGGCCGGTGGCGGGACTGCAGCGCCTGCCGACCATGTAAACTCCGGTCATGGCAATCCCGCCATGTTCGCACCCGTACTCATGACCGGACCTGCCGTCACGGTCTTTGATGGAGAGATTGACCTCGATGAATGACGATGACGTCGCGCAATTCCTGAAACAGAACCCCGTCTTCTTCGAGAATCATCTGGAGCTGCTGGGCGAATTGCGTTTGCCCAATCCCCACGGCGGGCAGGCCATCGCGCTGTCGGAGCGCCAGGTCCAGGCACTGCGCGAGGAGAACAAGGCCTACAAGTCCAAGCTCCAGGAGCTGGTGCAGTTTGCCCAGGAGAACGATGCCATCGTGTCCAAACTGCATGCGCTGGTGCTGACGGTCCTGCCTGCGGGCAGCCTGCCGGAACTGCTGGCCCCGCTGCACCTCGCCCTGCGCGAGGGCATGAGCGTGCCGCACACGGCACTGCGTATCTGGGGTGGCCGTCCCTACGCCGGGGATGGCGAGGACCGAGATGAATTCAAACCGGTGAGCGATGCCGCCAAGACGCATGCCGGCGGGCTGACCCGACCCTATTGCGGGCCGAGTGCCGATCCGGAACTGGCAGCCTGGTTTGGCGAAGCCGCCTCGCACGTGCGTTCGACGGCCCTGATGCCCATCCGTGACGAGGGCGGCGCCTGCATCGGCTTGCTGGCCCTGGGCAGCGAGGACGTCATGCGCTTCTACCCGGAAATGGGCGTGGTCTACCTGCAGCGGCTGGGTGAGCTGACGGCCGCGGCATTGCGTCGGTTCGTCTGAACGTGGCCGGGGAGCAGGAACCCGGCCGCGCACTCATCGGGGACTACCTGCGCCATCTGCGCGAAGAGCGGCGCCTGTCCCCGCATACCCTGGACAGCTACGGCCGCGAACTCGAACTGCTGCTGCTGGAACTCGATGGCCAGCCTCTGCAGGCGATGCAGGACGCCCAGGTGCGGCGTGCGGTCGCCCGCTATCATGGTCGGGGTCTGTCAGGACGCTCGATCGCACGCCGCCTGTCGGCCTGGCGCAGTTTCTTCCGATGGCTGGATCGTCTGCACGGGCCGCAGTTCAACCCGGTGGCAGGCGTGCGTTCCCCACGGGTCGCCAAACCCTTGCCCAAGGCCTTGTCGCCCGATCTGGCTGCACGCCTGCTGGATGCGCCGGTCGAGGGCAGCGCAGGCCTGCGCGACCGGGCCATGTTTGAACTGTTCTATTCCTCGGGGCTGCGGCTGGCCGAACTCATCGGCCTGGATGTCAATGACGGGAGGGCCCTTTGCCAGGATGGCGCCGTGAATGTGCTGGGCAAGGGCAGCAAGACACGCAATGTCCCGGTGGGTGGCAAGGCGGTCGAAGCCATCCGTGCCTGGCTGGCGATCAGGGCGGAACTGGCCCGGCCTGACGAACCGGCCCTGTTTGTCGGGGCGCGCGGCCGGCGCATTGCGCCCACCGTGGTGCAACGGCGTCTGGCCGCCTGGGCCCGCCAACTCGGTCTGGCGGTGCATCCGCACATGCTGCGCCACTCCTTTGCCAGCCATGTGCTGCAGTCCTCGCAGGACCTGCGCGCGGTCCAGGAACTGCTGGGCCATGCCAGCATCGCGGCGACGCAGGTTTATACGCATTTGGACTTCCAGCACCTCGCCAAGGTGTACGACGCAGCACATCCGCGGGCGAAGAAGAAATGAGTGGGGATTTTGACTTCGGCCGCCCGGCCTGGGAGCCGGGCTTGACTTGCGACAAGCGCAAGTCAGCCTTCGCCGCAATGTCCGGTGAGGCCGGACATTGTCAACACCTCGCCAAGGTGTACGACGAAGCACATCCGCGGGCGAAGAAGAAATGAACGACACCGGGACGGCGCCGCCGGACAGCCTTGCCGAGGTGTTCTGGGCCTTTCTCAAGATCGGCATCTCGGGATTTGGCAGCACCGTGGTGCATGCCCGCCGCATGATGGTGGAAGAGTGGCGCTGGCTGAGCGCTGCGGAGTTCGACGACATCTGGTCGGTGTGCCAGGCATTGCCCGGCCCCAATGTGGTGAACTGGGCGCTCTGTGTGGGCGCGCGCTTCCGTGGTGCCGCCGGTGCCGCGACCGCGGTGCTGGGCATCATTGGCGCACCCATACTCATCGTGATGCTGCTTGGACTGCTGCATTCGCTGTACGGCAACCGCCCTGAAGTGCACGCCCTGCTGCGCGGAGTGTCCCCGGTGGCCGCGGGTCTCATCCTTTCCACGGCAGTGAAGATGGCCATGGGGCCGCGCCTGCGGTCATGGATGGCGATCTTCCCGGTGCTGTCGTTCTGCGCCGTGGTGGTGTTCAAGTTGTCGCTCGGCATGATCCTCGCGGTCCTGCTGCCACTCAGCGTGCTGGCTGCCTGGTTCCGCAGCCGTCAGGGCCGGCAGGAGAAGGCGGCATGACGGACTGGTCCTTGCTCTGGCAGATCGCTGCGGACTATCTCGGCATCTCGCTGCTCGCGGTGGGGGCCGGGGTGACCACGCTGCCGGAAATGCACAGGAACGCCGTCGAGCGGCATGCCTGGATGAGTGACGCGCAATTCGCCGAACTGTTTGCCCTGAGCCAGGCGGCGCCCGGTCCAACCACCACCATGTTCTCCGCCATCATCGGCTGGCACGTGGCTGGCCCGGTGGGGGCGCTGGTGGCGGTGCTGGGTTTCCTCGGACCCTCCTGCCTCCTGACCTACGTCACCAACCATCTGTGGACGCGCTTTCGCGATTCCCCCTGGCGTGAACGCATACAGGCCGGCCTGGTGCCGGTCACGGTGGGACTGATGTTTGCCGCGGCCTGGCTGGTGGGACGCGGCGCTGCGCATACCTATGGCGCTTATGTCGCCACCGCCGTGGCCTGCATCCTGATGCTGACCACGAAGATCAATCCACTCTGGCTGGTGGCTGCAGGTGCCCTGGCCGGACTGATGGGACTGCTATGAGCCACGCTGTCATGAATCTCAAGCCCGGCCGCGAGAAATCGCTGTTGCGCCTGCATCCCTGGGTGTTCTCGGGAGGCGTGGATAAGGTCAGGGGCAGCGCCTCGGCTGGCGACACCATTGCCATCCGCGCGGCCGACGGCCGTTTCCTGGCCTGGGCGGCTTACAGTCCGGCTTCGCCCATCCGCGCCAAGGTCTGGAGTTTCGACGAGCGCGCCATGCCGGACGAGTCGCTGATGCGCAACCGGGTAGCGGCTGGCGTCGCCCGCCGCAGCCGCAGCCCGGGCGGCGCATGCCGGCTGGTGCACGCCGAGGCGGATGGCCTGCCCGGCCTGATCGCCGACTGCTATGGCGAGGTGCTGGTGGTGCAGATCACCTCGGCGGGGGCGGAGCGCTGGCGGGATGTCCTCGTCGATGCCCTGCGGGCAGCCAGCGGTTGCACCCGTATCTACGAGCGCTCCGATGCCGATGCCCGCGGCCTCGAGGGGATGGCGCCACGCAGCGGCTGGATTGCCGGCGCGGCTGTGGACCTGCCACTGGTGATCGATGAGCATGGCCTGCGCTATCAGGTGGACATCGTCGCCGGGCAGAAAACCGGTTTCTTCATCGACCAGCGGGACAACCGCCGCACGGTCGGGGAACTCGCCCGTGATCGCGAAGTGCTCAATTGCTTTTGCTACACCGGCGGATTCACGCTCTCGGCACTGGCCGGCGGCGCCAAGCGCGTGCTGTCGGTGGACAGTTCCGGAGCAGCACTGGAAACCGCACGTGCCAACGTGGCCCTGAATGGCCTGGACGCGGCGCGCGCGGAGTGGGCCGAGGCCGACGTGTTCAAACATCTGCGCCAACTGCGCGGCGAAGGCCGCAGCTTTGACCTGATCATCCTCGATCCGCCCAAATTTGCGCCGACCTCCCGCGATGCCGAGCGCGCCGCGCGTGGCTACAAGGACATCAACCTCAACGCCCTCAAGTTGCTGCGGCCCGGTGGCCGGCTGGCCACCTTTTCCTGCTCCAGCGGGGTCAATGCCGACCTGTTCCAGAAGATCGTTGCCGGGGCTGCCTCAGATGCGGTGGCGTCCTGCGTGCTGGAGGCACGTTATTGCGCTTCTGCTGATCATCCGGTGCTGATGGAGTTTCCCGAAGGTGAATACCTGAAAGGTCTGCAACTGCTTCGTGTGTGAGGCGACTGGCTGCGGGCGCGATGTCATCAAACCGGCTTTTTTCAGCGGCATGACTTGCAACCTAGTTGCATCAAGGGCGTTTCGCATGCTTTAATTCGCCCCTTTTCGCCAACGGCGGAGCCGCATCATCGATCCCGTACTGGTTTACATCATCATTGCCACCTTGACGGGCGGCGTGCTGTCGCTCGCCATCGCCGGGGTGGTGGCATTGACCCTGCTGACCCGCTGGGTGAACCACATGGTGAGTTTTGCCGTGGGCGCGCTGCTGGCGGTGGCATTCCTGGATGTGTTGCCGGAGGCGCTGCACCGGGCCGATGACCCGGAGTCGCTGCTGGCGACGCTGCTGGCCGGGCTGCTGCTTTTCTTCATCCTGCAGAAGGCCGCCCTGTGGCGTCACAGCCATGGTGACGAGGCGGGCGGGCATGACCATCACGGCCACGGCCATGGACACGGGGAAGGACATTCTGCCTCGGGGATGATGATCCTGATCGGCGACGGTTTTCACAACTTCGTCGATGGCATCCTGATCGCGGCAGCCTTCATGGTGGATGTACAACTGGGCATTGCCACCACCACTGCGGTCATCATCCACGAGATTCCCCAGGAAATTGGCGATTTCATGGTGCTGTTGAACAGCGGTTACGGGCGCCGCCGGGCCTTGTTCTGGAATCTCGTGTCCAGCCTGGCCTCGGTGGTGGGGGGCATCGCCGGCTACCTGCTGCTGGACCTTGCCGAAGCGGCCATTCCCCATGTTCTGGCCCTTGCGGCAGCCAGTTTCATCTATGTGGCCATGACCGATCTGATACCCGGACTGCAGCGGCGCTGGGACGCCAAGGCCGCCTTTTCGCAGATCGCCTTGATTGGAGCCGGCATCGCGCTGATTGCCATCATGCACCAGACGCATCATGCACACTGAACCAACAGACGGAATGCTGCCGGAATCGGCACACGAGCGGGTGCGGCAGGCGGGTCTGCGCGTAACCCCGGCCAGGGTGCGGGTGCTGGCCGGGCTGAGCGCGGCGGGACGCTTGCTGTCCCATCACGACATCGAAGCCCTGCTGGGCGATCCCCCGATTGACCGGGTAACCTTGTATCGTGTGCTCGATTCCCTGGTGGAGTGCGGCCTGGCCCACCGGATCGCCGGTGACGACCGCGTCTGGCGTTTTGGCGCCCTGCAGGCAGCCGACAGCGAGGGTGTCGCCGGCGGGTCCCGCAAGGCCCACGAAACACACGCGCACTTCCAGTGCAGCAATTGCGGCAGAATAGTATGTTTGAGCGAGGTTCCGGCCGATCGCGATGGGGTCAAGGTGCCCCGGGGGTTCGAACCCGAGGCGGTGGAACTGACGGTGCGGGGGCGTTGTCCGCAATGTGCACAATGTGCGCCCCGGCACACCGGAACACAGGAATAGGCAAAGGCAATGGCAAAGAAGCAACAGGCAGCGGAACGCAAGACAGACAGGAAGGCGGACAAGAAGATGGTGCCAGTCACCATCCTCACCGGCTTCCTCGGGGCGGGCAAGACCACCCTGCTCAACCGTATACTCAAGGAGCAGCACGGCCATCGCATTGCGGTGATCGAGAACGAGTTCGGCGAAGCTGGCGTGGACAACGAGATCCTCGTCGACGATCGGGACGAGCAAATCGTCGAGATGAACAATGGCTGCATCTGCTGCACCGTGCGCGGGGACCTGCTGCGCATCCTGGCCGACCTGAGAGCCAAGCGCGAGTCGGGCAAGCTGTGGTTCGAGCGCGTGATCATCGAGACCACCGGCATGGCCGATCCGGGCCCGGTGGCGCAGACTTTCTTCCTCGACGAGACGGTCGGCGAGTACTACCTGCTCGACAGCGTGATCACCCTGGTGGATGCCAAGCACGGCGACCAGACCCTGGACCAGTTCAAGGAGGCCCAGGAACAGGTTGGCTTTGCCGACCGCATCCTCATGTCCAAGACCGACCTGGTCACCGAGGAGCAATCCGAGAAACTCAAGGCCAGGCTGGTGCGCATGAATCCGCGTGCGCCGGTGAAGAAGGTCAACTTCGGGGATGCGCCCGTCGACGAAATCCTGGATATCCGCGGCTTCAACCTGAATGCGGTGCTGGAAATCGACCCGGAATTCCTCGAGGATTCCGAACACACGCATGATGAGCATGTGCGCTCCTTCGTGTTCCGATCCGAGCGGCCGTTCGACGGCACCAGGCTGGAGGATTTCCTTTCCGGCATCGTCAAGGTTTACGGCGAGAACCTGCTGCGCTACAAAGGAGTCCTTTATCTGAAGGGTGTGCCGCAGCGAGTGGTGTTCCAGGGCGTGCACATGATGATGGGCGGTGACATGGGGCGCACCTGGGGCAAGGACGAGAAGCGCAGCAATACCATGGTGTTCATCGGGCGGAATCTGCCCGAGGATTTGATTGTCAAGGGGCTGGAACAGTGCCTGGCGGCTGTTTCCTGAGGGTGTATAAAACTGGCGTTCCGGCAGCACCGGACGTCGAGGATGGAGTTGACTGAACAATGACTGCTCGCAAAACGGCTGTTGCCAAGACTGCCACCAAGACCACGGCCAAGCCCGCTACTGCCACACCAGCTGGCGCGCTTACCGAGGCGGCGCTGAAGAAGATGCCGCTGTCCAAGTACATGAACGAGCAACAGCTCGATTTCTTCCGAGGCCAGTTGCTGCAGATGCAGCAGCAGATACTGGACAATGCCAGCAATACCTCGGAGCACTTGCGCGAGCATGAGGCCGAGGCCGACATTGCCGACCAGGCGACCATCGAGGAGGAAAACGCCCTCGAGTTGCGCACCCGCGACCGCGAGCGCAAGTTGCTGCGCAAGATCGAAGAGGCGCTCAAGAGCATCGAGGATGGCAGCTACGGCTACTGCGAGGAGACCGGTGAAGCCATCGGCATTCCCCGCCTGCTGGCGCGACCCACCGCTACGCTGACCATCGAAGCGCAGTCGCGCCGCGAGCAGAAGCAGAAGCTCTACGGTCGTTGATAGCACCGGCACCCTGCATGCGCCGACTGCTGCACCTGCTGCTTGCCTTCTTGGTGCTGTCGGCACAGTTTGCTGCGCAGGCGCACGCTTTCTCGCATGCCAGGCATGACCTGGAAAGTGCGGCCTGGCAGCATGCGGCGGAGCAGGCCGGGCACCTCGCCCATGCAGAGGATGCCCATGCCGCATTTCCTGACAGCGATGACAACAGCCCCAGGCTGGACCATGGCAAGGATCATTGCGCGGCATTCATTGCCGTCGACTGCACCATTGCGTCGACCCACTTGTCTCCAGACGTGGCTGCGCCGGCAGCCACGACCTTGCGTTCCCGTTCGTGGTGGTTGTTTGCCGCCGAGCGGGTTCCCTTCTCTGCCCGGGCGCCGCCCTTCCTTTTTTCCTGAGTCTGCATCCTGATTGCCGGCAGTCGATCTGCCGGCAGGTTTCCAAAACCGGGATACGGCACGCGCAGGGGTGGCATTGGATCGGGGTCGCTGGCTCCTCCGCGTCGCTCTTGTGCATTCGTGCCGCCATCCCTGATGCGCCGGGCGAATGCCGCCAGCAGGCGGTATGGCCAGCAGGAGAAAAGCAATGTCATTCAAGATGAAGTCGATGGCCATGGCCATCATGCACACCGCATGGCCTGCGCTGGCGACCGCGCAAGTCATGCCGCGGCTGGTGCAGGAAGTGCCGGCCGTGGTGGTCACCGGAAACCCCCTGGGGTCCGGATTGTTCGAACTGGTTCCCCCGGTTTCCGTGCTCGAGGGGCAGGGGTTGGTGCTCAGGCGGCGGGCGACGCTGGGGGATACCCTGGACGGTCTGCCCGGTGTGGGTTCCACCGGCTACGGGCCGGCAGTCGGCAGGCCGGTGATACGCGGTCTCGATGCGGACCGCATCCGCATCCTGCAGAACGGCGGCGGAACGCTGGATGCATCCTCATTGAGTTTTGACCATGCCGTGGCCATCGACCCGGTGATTGCCGATCGCATCGAAGTGGTGCGTGGACCGGCAGCGCTGCTGTATGGCGGCAGCGCCGTGGGCGGGGTGGTGAATGTCATCGACAACCGCATTCCGCAGGAACCGCTGGAGGGCGTGAAGGGCCGGGCGGAGTTCCGCTTTGGCGGCGCCGGCCGGGAAGAGGGTGGCTCGGTGGCAGTCGAGGCCGGCACCGGCCGCCTGGTCATGCACGCCGATGCCCACATGAGCAAGTCCGATGACCTGTCCATCAAGGGCCCGGCGGTGTCCAGCCGCCTGCGTGCCCTGTCCGATGCAGGGCTGCGCAATGTGCAGGCGCCTTCGCTCAATGCCAGGGGCACACTGCCCAACAGCGCCAGCCGCAGCATGGGCGGCGGCCTGGGCGGCTCGGTGCTGTGGGACCGTGGCCAGGCCGGACTGTCGTACTCGGAGTTCCGCAGTGACTATGGCGCGGTGGCCGAGCCGGGTGTCGTTGTCGACATGGACAGCAATCGCTGGGACCTGTCCGGCGAATTGCGCGACCTCGGCCTGATCAGTGCCGTGAAACTGCGGCATGGCCGGACCGATTATGTACACAGGGAAATCGCCGATGGCACGGTGGGCACCACCTTCATCAACAAGGGCGGCGAGACGCGCGTCGAAGCCATCCACAGGCGGTTGGGTCCACTGACCGGTTCCTTCGGTGTGCAGCTCAACCAATCCGACTTTTCCGCGCTGGGGGCGGAAGCCTTCGTGCCCACCACGAACACCGATGGCAAGGCCTTGTTCATCTTCGAGGAGATGACCGTGGGCAGGCTGAAGCTGAACGTCGGGGCACGCACCGAGCGCACATCGATCGCCTCGGCCGGTGGCGGCGCGGTTCCCACCGGGGGGGCGGCGCCACGCTTTGGCGTCGCTCAGACTCGGCGCTTCGATGCCAGCAGCACTGCGGGGGGGCTGCTCTACACAATCGCCCCCGGTGTGGCACTGGCTGCCAACCTGTCTTCGACGCAGCGGGCACCCACGGCCACGGAGTTGTTTGCCAACGGTCCGCACGCAGCGACCGGGGCCTACGAGGTGGGCAATGTCGCCTTCGACAAGGAGCGCTCGCGCTCCCTGGATGCGGCGTTACGGCTTCGATCCGGTCCCCATTCGGGCAGCATCGGGGTGTTCCACACGCGCTTCAGGAACTTCATCACCGAGTTCCGCACCGGCGCCACCCGCGGTGCCGATGGTGAAGTGGCGCCCGTGGATGCCAGCGACGGCACGTCGGTTGCCTCCGGTGAGGAGATCTTTCCGGAGGTGGCTTTCCAGCAGGTGCCCGCGGTGTTTCGTGGCATCGAGGCGGAAGGCCGGTTCAGGCTGTGGGAGCGAAATGGTCAGCTCGACCTTGAGTTGCGCCTCGACACGGTGAGCGCCCGCAATTCGGCCACCGGCACACCGTTGCCGCGGATTTCCCCGACCCGCCTCGGGATGGCGCTGGTGCACTCCCGCGGTGCCCTGACATCCCGGCTGGAAGTGGTGCACGCGCAGGCGCAGAACCGGGTCGCTGCCAACGAGATTCCCACGGATGCCCATACCCTGCTCAACGCCTCGGCGACCTGGCAGTTCAGGTCCATGGCGGCCGATTGGGAGCTGTTCCTTCGCGGGCGCAACCTGCTCAATGTCGAAGCGCGCAATCACGTGTCCTTCATCAAGGACATTGCGCCGATGGCGGGCCGCAGCATCATGGCCGGGGTGCGCAGCCGGTTCTAGGGAAGCGCAGATCGCCGGGCACCCCCTGTCCCCTGCGGGAACCTTCATGAGAAACATCTCTCTGAAGTGGGGATTTCCAAGGGAGCTTTATCCCTTGTGGGGTGTCTGTCCCGGCTGTTTTTTTTGCGTCGCGGGAGGCAGCCATCCGAATGCCGGATGGCATCCCGCGGCAGGTCGATTTTTTTGGGAGAATGAAAACAATGAGTGAAACAACAGGATTCCGGCGACTGGTCGCCGCAAGCGCCGTCGCACTGTCGATGACGGCGCAGGCTGCAATGGCTGCCAGTGGCCATGTGCATGGGCAGGCGGAACTCGAAGTGACCGTGGAGGGCGCCAGTCTGACCGTGACCTTGCGTAGTCCCCTGGACAGCCTGCTTGGCTTTGAACGGGCCCCGCGCACGGCGGGACAGAAGGCGGCTGCCGAAACCCTGCTGCAGCGGTTGCGTGACCCGGCGGCCCTGTTCAAGCCCAGCGCTGCGGCCCAATGCGTTCCGGCTTCGACGGAAATCGATGCGCCGGTGCTGGGTGTAACGCCTGCTGGCGCGGCCGGTGCCAAGCCGGCGGACAAGGATGCCCACGCGGAACTGGTGTCGACCATGCAATTTCGCTGCGAGCAGCCTGCGCAATTGCGCGCGCTGGATGTCGCCTTGTTCGAGCAGTACCGCCGGCTTCATCGCATCGAGGCCCGCATCGTCGGACCACGCGGGCAGTCTTCCGCCAGACTCACCCCGGCCCGTCGAACCCTGAACTGGTAGAGTCGGCCGCCATGCCTGATTCCGCGCCGCCTGCCATCCTCATCGAGAACCTGCGCTTCCGCTGGCGCAAGGGTGACGCTGCCTGCCTGGATGTTCCTGCGCTGGAGCTGGCATGTGGGGAGCGGGTGTTCCTCCACGGGCCCAGTGGCAGTGGCAAAAGCACCCTGATCGGGTTGCTGAGCGCCGTGCTGCGTCCGGACGCAGGCAGGGTGCAGGTGCTGGGGCAGGACCTGGGGCCGCTGGGTGGTGCGGCACGCGACCGCTTTCGCGGTGACCACATCGGACTCATCTTCCAGCAGTTCAATCTGGTGCCTTATCTGTCGGTGCTGGAGAACGTGCTGCTGCCCTGCCGTTTTTCCCAGATGAGAAAGCAGCGCGCCTTGCAGTCAGCGGATTCCCTGGCAGCGGCGGCGATGGCGCTGCTGCAGCATCTGGATATCGATCCGTCATTGCACCGGCGTCCCGCCTGCCAGCTGAGTGTCGGCCAGCAGCAGCGGGTGGCGGCCGCCCGCGCGCTCATGGGCCGGCCTGAACTCATCATTGCCGATGAGCCGACCTCGTCGCTCGACGAGGGCCGCCAGATGGCATTTCTGGAGCTGTTGATGCGCGAATGTGCAGGCAGCGGTGCCAGCCTGCTGTTCGTCAGCCATGACCGTCGTTTGATGCCGCGCTTTGACCGCAGCATCGATCTCATGACGGTGAATCGGGCTGCCTCCGGCGCAATGACGACAGGTGACGCGTGAACCATCTCATCATCCTGGCCGGCCGCAGTGCCTGGAACCGGCGTGGCACGCTGGGGCTGATGCTGGTTGCCATCATGCTCAGCGTGGCGCTGCTGCTGGGCGTGGAACGGTTACGGGAGGACGCACGCGACAGTTTCTCGCACGCCGTGTCGGGCACCGACCTGGTGGTGGGCGCGCGCAGCAGCAGCGTACAGCTTATGCTTTACGCAGTGTTCCGCATCGGCGGGGCGAGCAACAACATCCGCTGGGATGCCTATCGCATGGTGGCAGACCACCCGGCGGTGGCCTGGGCCGTGCCCTTGTCGCTGGGCGACACCCACAAGGGCTATCCCGTGATGGGCACCGTGCCGGGATATTTCGAGCATTTCCGTTTCGGCGAGCGCGAGGCGCTGAGGCTGTCGCAGGGGCGGGTGTTCAGTGGCGTGTTCGATGCGGTGGTCGGCTCGGAACTGGCGGAGCAGCTGGGCTACAAGGTGGGTGGACGTATCGTCCTCAACCACGGGGGCGGTGATTCAGGGCTCGCCGAACATGCCGACAAACCCTTCGGGATCGTCGGCATTCTTGAGCGCACCGGCACGCCAGTGGATCGCACTGTGCACATCAGCCTGGAAGGGCTGGAGGCCATCCACCTCGACTGGCAGGGGGGTGCTCCCATGCCGGGTTTGAGCATTCCGGCAGAGTTTGTGCGCAAGTTCGATCTATCCCCCAAGGAGATCACCGCCGTCCTGGTCGGCTTGAAGAACCGCGCGGCCGTGTTCAACGTGCAGCGTCAGATCAACCAGCATGCGGCAGAACCCCTGATGGCGGTGATGCCGGGCATAGCCCTGGGCGAATTGTGGGAAACCCTCAATACGGCCGAGCGTGCCATGCAGGCCATCTCCGCCTGGGTGGTGGCAGTCGGCCTGTGCGGGCTGATGGCGGTGATGCTGGCCGGCCTGAATGAGCGGCGGCGCGAACTGGCGATCCTGCGCGCGGCCGGGGCGCGGCCGCTTGACGTGTTCACGCTGTTGACGCTGGAGGGCCTGGGCATCACGCTGGTCGGCGCCATGGGCGGGGTGGTGCTGATGGCCGGCATGGCCTGGCTGGCGGGGCCGCTGGCCCAGGCCGAGTTCGGCGTGGTGATCCGTCCGCGCCTCTTGTCCGTCGATGAATTGCAGTCGCTGGCTGCTATCCTTGCCAGTGGCCTGGCAGCGAGCCTGGTGCCGGGATGGATGGCCTACCGCCATTCGCTGGCGGACGGGCTGTCGCCAAGATCGTAAGAACGTGTTTCATAATGATCCGCGAAGTACTCGACTCATTATGAAACAGGTTCTAAGGAGCAAACCGATGATGATGCATCGAATACTGCGCACCACTCTGCTGGCATGGCTGGCGGGATTGTTCGCTGTGCCGGTACTGGCTGCGGATTACCGCCTGGGGGAACGCCTCTCCCAGGGAGCCAAGGCCGGGGAGAAAAGCACGCCGGTCCTGCGCGAGCTGCGCTGGGAGGAATTGGTGCCCGCTGACTGGAATCCCAAGGACCTGTTGAAGGGCCTGGACATGAGCATGCTCAACGACGCCGATCCGCGCGCCACCGAGGCACTGAACAAGCTGCGCGAGGTCTGGAACAATGCGCCAGCCAACCCGGCACTGAATGGGACGCGCGTGCGCATTCCCGGCTTCATCGTACCGATCGAATTCAAGGGCAAGCAGATCAGTGAGTTTCTGCTGGTGCCCTACTTCGGTGCCTGTATCCATTCGCCACCGCCGCCCTCCAACCAGATCATCCACGTGTTTCCCGCACGGCCGCTGCCCGCCAGTTTCAAGACCATGGATGCGGTTTGGGTCAACGGCTTGCTGGAACTGGGGCAGTCGAAGACGGAAATGGGCAATGCCGCCTATCGCATCAAGGCGGAGCAGACACAGCCCTACAAGCGCCCCGGCGCGTCCTGAGCAGGCTGGACCGGGCGGCTCTCCCGTGGCCACTTGAAAATCGGTTGGGCGGCCCCATCTGAACGATTCGCGTATGCTTTCCCTCCCCGATCTTGTGCAGGTTTGGCCTTCCCCATGGAACAGTTTCACGGCACCACCATTGTTTCTGCCCGCAGGGGCAACCGCGTTGCATTGGGAGGCGACGGTCAGGTCACCCTTGGTCATATCGTGGTCAAGGCCAGTGCGCGCAAGGTGCGCCGGATCTACCATGACCGCATCCTCGCTGGTTTCGCCGGTGGCACCGCAGACGCCTTCACGCTGTTCGAGCGCTTCGAGGCCAAGCTGGAGAAGCATCAGGGCAACCTGATGCGCTCTGCCGTGGAGCTGGCCAAGGACTGGCGTACCGATCGTATGTTGCGCAAGCTGGAAGCGATGCTGGCCGTGGCTGACCGGGATGTGTCGCTGATCATCACCGGACAGGGAGATGTCCTCGAGCCTGAGTACGGTCTGGTGGCCATAGGCTCGGGTGGCGCCTACGCCCAGGCTGCGGCACGCGCCCTGCTCGACAATACCGAGCTTGGTCCCGAAGACATCGTGCGCAAATCGCTGGGCATCGCCGGTGATATCTGCATCTATACCAACCAGCACCATACGGTGGAAACGCTGTGAGACGTGAGTGAGGAGTGAGGGGTGAGACGCAGGGGCGATGCCTTTGTGTGGCCTTCACCTGCCCAACACTGTCCTTACCTGTGCGCTACGGCCTCTGAATCTCCAGCGGTTTTCACTCCTCACTCCTCACTCTTCACGCCTCACTCCTGACCCCCACACCCATGTCCATGATGACCCCGCAGGAAATCGTCCACGAACTGGACAAGCACATCGTCGGTCAGGACCGCGCCAAGCGGGCCGTGGCCATTGCGCTCAGGAACCGCTGGCGCCGCCAGCAGGTGGCCGAGCCGCTACGCCAGGAGATCACGCCCAAGAACATCCTGATGATCGGGCCCACCGGCGTGGGCAAGACCGAGATTGCGCGCCGCCTGGCGCGTCTTGCTGACGCCCCCTTCATCAAGGTCGAAGCCACCAAGTTCACCGAGGTCGGCTATGTGGGGCGCGATGTCGACACCATCATCCGCGACCTGGTCGAAACCGGCATCAAGCAGACGCGCGAGGCTGCGACGCGCAAGGTGCGCCATCAGGCCGAGGCCGCCGCCGAGGAGCGCATTCTCGACGCGCTGTTGCCGCCGGCGCGTGAGGTCGGATTTGCCCCGCGCCCGGAAGCGGCAGAAGACTCCGCGGCACGCCAGAAATTCCGCAAGAAGCTGCGCGAAGGCGAACTGGATGAGCGGGAGATCGAGATCGAGGTGGCGGCCAGTCCAGGACAGATGGAGATCATGGCGCCCCCCGGCATGGAAGATCTGACGCAGCAGATCCAGGGGATGTTCCAGAACATGGGGGCCGGGCGCAAAAAGCTGAAGAAACTGCGTATCAAGGATGCCTTCCGGCAGCTGACCGACGAGGAGGCCGGGCGCATGGTCAACGAGGAAGAGTTGCGCGCCCGGGCGCTGGCGAATGTCGAGCAGAACGGCATTGTCTTCATCGACGAAATCGACAAGATCACCGCGCGCCAGGAAACCTCAGGCGCCGATGTGTCGCGCCAGGGCGTGCAGCGTGACCTGCTGCCGCTGGTCGAGGGCACCACGGTGACCACCAAGTACGGCATGGTGCGCACCGACCACATCCTGTTCATTGCCAGCGGCGCCTTCCACCTCTCCAAGCCTTCGGACCTCATCCCCGAAATGCAGGGCCGCTTTCCAATACGTGTGGAGCTGGACTCGCTCAGCGTGGCCGACTTCGAGCGCATCCTCACTGCCACCGATGCCTGTCTTACCGTTCAGTACGCGGCACTGCTGGGCACCGAGCAGGTCAAGCTGGAGTTCCTTGAAGACGGGATCCGCCGTCTGGCTGAGATCGCCTGGTCGGTCAACGAGAAAACCGAGAATATCGGCGCGCGAAGACTGTACACGGTGATGGAGAAGCTGCTCGAAGAGGTTTCATTCGAGGCGGGCCGGCGCGGCGTCGAATCTATCGTCATCGATGCGGCCTATGTCGATGGCCGCCTCAAGGATCTCGCGGCCAGCGAAGACCTCGCTCGTTACGTGCTTTGAACATTTGCCCCGCCTGTCGGGCGGCTCTGCAGAACCTTTCAGTTGGCTGACTAACGGGCATGCCGCCCCAATCCTGGGGCCATTGAGAATCAATATATTTTGATATCAATCATTATGGAAACCCAATAATCATGTTGACTTCATATTAAAACTGATCATATTGAAATGATTGTGTCGCGATCCGGGTTTCGGTATCAATCGTCGTGTGACATACTTTTTGCAGCTGTACACAAACAATAAAAAAATGGGTCTTCGCGTAAGAGTGTGGGTGATTTTGGGTCATTTTAGAGCGCTGGGAGCATGCAAGTGAGAATTTTCAGTCGCAAATATTCTTCGTCTCGCAGTCCATATGCGCGTCGC
>CANJJT010000077.1:0-20061 GCA_947474715.1 Betaproteobacteria bacterium | reverse complement strand
GTGTCCTCCGGTGCTTCCCCTCTGCAAGGCAACAGCCGTGCTCAGGGTTTATGCAATGTCGGCAAACGGCCATGAGAGCCTGGTTGGCCAAAATCCCCCCGCTGGCCTGCGGCCAGTCGGCCCCCTTTGACAAGGGGGTAAACCCCGGGCCTGCCAAGCTTGCTGCCAGTGCCATCCCCGGACATCGGCGAAGAAGCTTCGCCGTCCAGGTCCGCCTTACTTCGACTGCGCCGCGACTTCCCTGACGATCTTGTCCCAGCGCAGGATATCGGTGCGGATGGCTGTGTGCGCTTCTTCCGGCGTATTGCCGACAATTTCCCCGCCAATGCCGATCAAGCGTTCACGCACCTCGGGCACTTTCAGCGTGGCCACCAGTTCCTGGTTGATGCGCTGGACCAGCGCAGCCGGGGTCTTCGAAGTGACGCATATACCGACTCCGACTGATCCTTCGAACCCGGGCAAGCCTGACTCGGCCACCGTCGGCACATCGGGCAGTTGCGGCAGGCGTCGGGCGGAGGAAATGGCCAGCGCCTTCATGCGCCCACCCTTGATGTACTGCATGCCGCCAGCCACTGCCTCGAACACGAATTGCAGTTGGCCACCCAGCAGATCGGCTGCGGCCTGCGAGCTGCCCTTGTAGGGGATGTGCGTAATCTGGATGCCGGCCATGGAGCCGAACAGCGCACCGACCATGTGCGAGGTGCTGCCATGCCCAGCCGAGCCGTAATTCAGCTTGCCCGGGTTGGCCTTGGCGCGCGCGATGAAGTCATTCACCGACGAGGGCCCCTTCGCCGGATCCACCAGCAGCACATAGGGCACCGACACCAGCGTGGTGACCAGCGTCAGCGCGGTGCGGCCATCATAGGGCGCTTCGGGAACCAGTATCGGCGTGGAGGTGAAGGCGCTGCTGGCGCAAATGAGCAGGGTGCGGCCGTCCGGCGGGGACTTCACCACAATGTCCCCGCCCACGGTGCCGCTGGCGCCGGGGCGATTCTCCACCAGCACCGGCACGCCCAGGCGGTCGGCCAGTTTGTCGCTCACGGTGCGCGCAGTGATGTCGTTGTTGCCGCCGGGCGTGTTGGGGACAATGATGCGCACCGGCTGCGTGGTATAGGGATAGGCCGATTTCTCGATGCGGGTCTGGGCCAGCACCGCTTGCACGGCAAAGCTGGCAAGCACGCCGGCAGTCAGTGCGGACAGCTTCAGTTTCAAGGTCTTCTCCTCAGGTGGAAGCAGCGAGCAACAAGGGTTTCAGCGGGGCCGTGCCATGACGTGTTCCAGACAGCGGACCCAGGTCAAGCAGCACGGCAGCAGCGGTCAAACCGACTTCACCGGCACCAGCCGGGAAGCCAGACACGCTTGGATCTGCGGCGAGGATGGCCGCGCGCCGCGTGATGCTCAAGGGCCGCCAGACTTTCTTCCGGTCGCGTGGCTTGATGCACGCTCGCAGGCTCGACAAGCTCAGAACCACTTCGCCTTGTCCACCAGGTTGCGCAAGGGCTCGCCGGCGGCGAAGCGCCGGGCATTGTCCAGCAGGATCTGGAAACGCCGCTCCGGCACGTTCTCCGCATCGTGCGCGGCAACGTGCGGCGTCAGCAACACATTGGGCAGCCCCCACAGGCGATGCTCAGCCGGCAGTGGCTCCACTTCATAGACATCCAGCCCGCAGCCGCCAATGACGCCCTTCTCGATGGCGTCGGCGAGATCATCGAGCTTCGTGGTCTTGCCGCGGCCGATGTTGATGAAACACGCCGTGCGTTTCATCTGTGCGAAACGCTGCGCGTTCCACATGCCCTGGGTTTCAGGCGTGTGCGGCGCCGTGACGATGACGAAGTCGGCCTGCGGCAGCAGGCGGTCCAGCGCCGAGACCGGATAGATCTCGACATCGCCCACGGCGTGCTCCGGACGCGGGTCCACGCCCAACACCTTCATGCCGAAAGCCCGGCACAGCCGCGCCGCCTCCGCGCCGATAGCGCCCACCCCGGAAATCAGTGCAGTGGCTTCGGACAGGTAGACATAGGGCCGCTTGCGCGCCTGCTTGTCCCAGCGCCGCTCGCGCTGCGCCTCCAGGTAATCAGGCATGCCGCGCGCCAGCGACAGCACGAAGGTCATGATGTGGTGGGCGATGTGATCGAAGTGGACGCCGCGCGGATTGGTCACCACCACCGGATGCGCGATCAACTCGGGATAGTAATAATTCGCGGGAGGCGCGATGAGAGCGCTCTGCAGCCAGCGCAGCTGCTTCGCCGCCGGCAGGATTTCCGGCGACACCCAGCCGAAAGCGGCATCGGCATCGGCGATCTCGCTGCGCGCCGCGGCATCATCCTCCGGGACCGTAATGGCCCAGCCCGGCAGCTCATTGCGCAGACGGACTGCCCATTTGCGCGACAGACCGCTCTGGGGCGGCATCAATACCAGTTTGTGTGTCATCGTGCTTTCCCGTTTAGGATAGTTGCAGCTATTACCCGAACTGCTGGCAGCAGACTGTGCCGCTGCCGCATTGCTTGTGCGACCTACTTCGACTGCGCCGCGACTTCCCGGACGATCTTGTCCCAGCGCGGAATCTCCGCGCGGATGGCCGTCTGGGCTTCTTCCGGCGTATTGCCGACGATCTCCGCGCCGATACCGATGAGGCGTTCGCGCACCTCGGGCACTTTCAGCGTGGCCACCAGTTCCTGGTTGATGCGCTGGACCAGCGCAGCCGGGGTCTTCGCGGTCACGCACACGCCGTGTCCCACCGACGCCTCGAAGCCGGGCACGCCGGCCTCGGCCACCGTGGGCACATCGGGGAGTTGCGGCAGACGTTTCGTGGAAGAAATGGCCAGCGCCTTGAGGCGCCCGCCCTTGATGTACTGCATGCCACCGGCCACCGCCTCGAACATGAACTGCAACTGGCCACCCAGCAGGTCGGCTGCGGCCTGCGAGCTGCCCTTGTAGGGAATGTGCGTGACCTGGATGCCGGCCATGGAACCGAACAGCGCCCCGACCATGTGCGAGGTGCTGCCATGCCCGGCCGAGCCGTAATTCATCTTGCCCGGGTTGGCCTTGGCGCGCGCGATGAAGTCATTCACCGAGGAAGCCCCCTTGGATGGGTCCACCAGCAGCACATAGGGCACCGACACCAGCGTGGTGACCAGCGTCAGCGCGGTGCGCCCGTCATAGGGGGCTTCCGGCACCAGGATGGGTGTGGAGGTAAAGGCGCTGCTGCTGCACAGGAGCAGCGTGCGGCCATCGGGGGCCGACTTCACGGTGAGGTCACCACCCACAGTGCCGCTGGCCCCGGCGCGGTTCTCCACCAGCACCGGCACACCCAGGCGTTCGGACAGCTTGTCACTCACGGTGCGCGTGACGACATCGGTGGGGCCGCCCGGCGCATTGGGAACGATGAAGCGCACCGGCTGCGTGGTGTAGGGATTGGCGGATTTCTCGATGCGGGTCTGGGCGAACGCGCCCTGGGCAAGCAGGCCCGACAGCACGGCAGCCGTCAGCGTGGAAAGCGTGAATTTCAAGGTCTTCTCCTCAGGTGAAAGCGGCAGGCAGTGGCTGTTTTCAGATTGGCCGCTTCAATGATGTGATCCGGACAGGGGTCCGAGGTTAAGCAGCACGGCAGCAGCGGTCAAGCAGACCGATTCGCGGCAGGCTCCCGTGTAAGCCCCCAGCGCCTTAGCGCCACCAGCATCCACACCGCCTCGACCACGCCGAAGGGCCAGGCGCCCTGCAGGAAGCCATAGGCGGAACCGAGGCCGCAGGACAGCGCAAACCCCAGGATGTACCAGCGGCTTTTCTGCTCCAGCGCGTAACAGACCATCATCGCGCTCACCGCAAACAGGCCGAACAGGCTGAGGGCGTCCATGCGTCAGGCTTTCGTCGTGACCGGCACGGCTGCCGGGCGGGAGGCCAGCCACGCCTGGATCTGCGGCAGGATGGCTTCGCGCCGCGCCAGGCTTTCGGGCCGCCAGATGGCCTTGCGGTCATAGAAGGCCGGCTCGGCCGGCACGCCCTCGGGCAGCCTCACCCAGGGCAGTTTCGTCGAGGTGAAGACATGGATGTCCGGTGGCAGGCGCGAGGGCTCATCGAGGGTGCCCACACGCACGAAGCGCACATGCGGGCCGGTCCCGGCATAGTGGCTCCACAGCGCAATGCGGCATTGCGGGCAACGCGCCACCTTCTGGCCGTAGCCGCTGTTCGAGGGAAGGTCGATGAGCTCTACATCGCCTTGCAACAGCACTACCCGGTAAGCCTCGATCATGGCATTCAGCGCGAAGGCCGATCCGGTCTCGCGCTGGCACCAGGTGCAATGGCAGCAATGCACCACCATGGGCGATGAGTTCATGCGGTAACGCATGGCGCGGCAGGTGCAGCCGCCTTCGAAGGTGATCATGTCCAGTCTCCTTGAATGCCTGTCCCGGCCGCACGGTCAGGTGTCATCGCGCTGCGGCGCAGCCCCCACCACCCCCAGCCGCTGCAGGTGCGGCCGGATCACGCTGCGGAAGTTGACCTCGCGCCGCTGCAACTCGGCGCGGATGGCGGCGGGGTCCTCCAGTACCTTGCCGCCGTGTGCGAGGCGTGCGAGGCGCGCGCCTTGCGCGCCCAGATGCCGGGCCACCAAGTCCACCGCATCGGCCCCTCCCCCCGGCCGGGCCTTCACTTCGGCTTCGGCCAGCAGGAAGCGCTGGCTGCTGCGGTCGACCTGCACCGCGCCGCCGATGCGCGGCGCAGCCAGATGCGTTATTTCACTTGAGTCCCGTACTCGCGCGAGGAGGGCCTGATTGAGCCGCTGCGCCGCTCCATGCGCGGCATCGACTACGTCCTGCGCTTGTTCATCGCGTTGCGGACAAGGCTCCACATGCCCCGATCCCAGCAGCATCACCAGCGACTCGATGAGCGTGGCCGGCGACAGGGCGGCGACCCGGGCATCCCCCGCGCGCAATTGCGCCACGCTGCACGGCCCATCGGCCAGGGCATCCAGCAGCGGCACATGGATGGCCGGATCCAGGTGGACCACGCCCTGACGTGCAGGCACCGCCAGCTTGAGCAGGCTGCGTGGCTGCGCCAGCGCCAGGTGCTGGTCCTGCCAGGCCGCCCAGGACTGTGCTTCGGTCAAGGTCCGGTCCGCGGCCTGTGGCCCCTTCACGAAGAGGTCACGGCGAAAGCGCCGGTCCACCATGAAATCCTTCAGCGTGCGGGCGTGCACCGGATCGGTGATGGCGCGCAGCCGGCGGATATCGGCCGCGCCCAGATCGAGCGCATCCAGATGGTCCGTCAGATCCGCCGAAGCGCCGAACCGGCAGCCCGCGCCGGCGAGCACCGACACCATGTCAGCATGGTATTGCGGCTGCCAGTAGCGGTTGAGGTGCTCGTGCACGATGTAACCCGGGCCCCGCGCCTGCATGAGGTCGAGCTCGCGTCCGGCCTCCGGATTGCGCGCGAAATAAGCGGCACCGGCATCACGCATCTGGCAACAGGTGGCCAGCGCCGCCCGCACGCGTTCCAGCATCGCGCCCTCCCCGTGCGCCACCAGTTCCCAGAGCAGCCGGCGCAGCGGCTCCAGATGGGACCAGCCCGGCTGGGCGTTGTAGCTGACATAGGCGATGCCACCGGGCCTCAGCCGGCGCTCTATGAGGCGCATGAGGATCACGCGGTTGGCCGGACTCACCCAGGAATAGACGCCATGCAGCACCATGAAATCGAACGCGGGGCCGTCTTCGGCGGCGAAGGCCTCGAAGCTCGCCTCGCTGAATTGCAGGTTGGCCAGGCCCGCCGCCTGCGCCAGCGCGCGCGCCTCGGCGATGTGCGCGGAATCGAAGTCCACCGCCTGGAACTCCGCCTCGGGATGGGTGGCCGCCAGGATGTTGCTGGAGAGGCCGCGCCCGCAGCCCAGCTCGCAATAGCGGAAGCGCCGAGGTTCGGTGGATTGCGCCACGCCGCCGGCCAGCAGCGCCACGCGGAGCAGCGCCGGGGCCAGCTCACGGTAGTAGCCGAAGGTGTAGGGCACGCCGGTGGCATAGCCATCGGTGGTGTCGCCGGCGGGCCTGGCGGAGCGGTTGTCGATAATGCTCAATTTCGATCCATTAACCCGACCATTAAACAACTTTCATAGGCATTGTTATCACGCGTCCTGCAACCCCACAGGCATTCAGGCCCGGGGCAATACTACGGAAGTGCCCCGCTTGGTCGAAAGCTATCAATCTCCGGCGTCATCCCCGCGGAGGCGGGGATCCATTTTTCTGGAAGCAATCAAAATGGATTCCCGCCTGCGCGGGAATGACAGTAGTGGGTTGTCCCTGCTTTCAGATATGAGGCCATTGTTCGCCAGGCACCAGAGACAGATTTGCCCAGACCTTTCCCCGGAAATCGGTGAAGAAGCTTATCAAAGGGAGGGCGGTTAAATCGTTGCGCCGGCCGCGGCAGGCGCAACCTTCCCTATCCCTCCAGCGCCACCTTCTCATCGAGCAGGCGCTGAATCGCCTCTGCGCCATAGCCGCACTCGGCCAGGATCTCGCGGGTCTGCTCGCCCAACTTGGGCGCATGCCGGCGGATGCTCATGTCGGCATCCGACCACTTCGAGGTGACGTTCATGGTGCGCATGCGCCCTTCATGCGGATGGTCGAACTCCTCGAAGAAGCCGACCGCCTTCAGGTGCGGATCATGGATGAGCTCATCGACACTGCGCACCGGGCTGCAGGGAATGTCACAGCCTTCCAGCACAGCCAGCCAGTACGCCGTGGTGTTGGCGGTAAAGATGTCGCCCAGCATGCCGTAGACCTCGTCGTAGCAGCCGGCGCGCACCGCGGCATCATGAAAGCGCGGGTCGCTGTCGTAGAGATCGCCCTGGCCAATGGCGCCGAGGAAGGCTTTCCACTGGCGGTTGGTATAGACCGAGGTGCCGATGTAGCCGTCGCTGGTCTTGAACGGCCGGCGATGGGGGGTGATCAGGCGGTTGTAGCCGGTGGGGCCGGCCGGCGGGTCGAAGGACAGGCCGCCGAGATGGTCACCCATGACGAAGGCCGCCAGCGTCTCGAACATCGGCACTTCGAGGTCCTGGCCGCGGCCGGTGCGCGTGCGCTGGTAGAGCGCGGCGATCACCGCATGCGCAGCAGTCAGCCCGGTGACGCGGTCGGCCATGACGCTGGGCACGTAACGCGGCTCACCACTGTAGCGCCTGACCATGTCGGCCATGCCGCTGGCCGACTGGGTGACATCATCGACGACGGGCTTTTTCGCATACGGCCCGCCCTGGCCAAAGCCGACGATGGAGACATAGATGAGGTCGGGCCGCACCGCACGCAACTGCTCCGGTGCCAGACCCAGGCGGCGCATCGCCGCGGGGCGGATGTTGGTGAGGAAGACATCGCAGGTGGCGGCGATCTTGAGGATGGTGGCGATGGCGCCGGGCTTTTTCGCATCGATGCACACCGAGCGCTTGTTGCGGTTGGCGTGCATGTACATCGGGCCCATCTGCGCATGGCGCATCGGCCCGGCATGGCGCATGGCATCGCCCTCGGGGCGCTCCAGCTTGATCACGTCCGCGCCATAGTCGGCGAGGATCTGCCCGCACAGGGGGCCGGTCATCAGCGTGCTCATGTCGAGCACGCGCACATCGTCCAGCGGACGGTTGCCTGTCATCTTGCTGCACTCCTCCTGAAACCAGCCGGCATTTTGACCGGTTTGGGCAGGCAGGGCGAAATCCCCGCATGAACAACACCGCCAACCCCGGGCAGCCAGCCCCCGCCAGGCCACCCGCATCGCACGGGCGGAATTTCGCAGGCAGATCCGGCACTCGGCCCGGGGGCGCCATTACACTATGGCCATGGCTTTGCCTGGATCGCAGCTCGCACCTTGTCCCACTGCAGGCTTGGCCACCCATCCACGACTAGGGAGCGATGACATGAACGATCTGGCCCAGCCGCTGAATGCACTGTGTGACGCCGCACCCTACGCCATCGGATGGAGCGTGAAGCATTTTCCGAGCGGCTGGTCAGCCCACCGCAATGGCGACCTCGTCTTTCCCGCCATGAGCACGCGCAAGGTGGCCATCCTCATGGCCATGCTGAAGGGCGTCAACGCAGGCCGCTTCTCCCTGGAGCACACGGTGCGGCTCGACACGCACGTCAACCAGGATTCCGGCGGCTGCTTCCAGTACCTGAGCAGCGGCATCACCATCACCCTGCAGGATGCCCTGACGATGATGATCATTGTTTCGGACAACACCTGCACTTCATACATCGCCTCCATGGTCGGGCTGGAGCGGGTGAATCGCCTGTGCAGCGAATGGGGCATGACGGCCACCTCCCACCGGCAGAACGTCCCGCCGGATGATCAGCCGCGCAATCCGGCCCCCTCCACCACCAACGCCACCACGCCCAACGATCAGCTGATCCTGCTGGAGATGATCGTGCGCGGTGCGAGTGATCGCGCCGCGGCGGCGCGGCTGGGCTGCACGCCGGCGCTGTGCCAGCTCGCGCTGGACATCCTGTCCTGGCAGAAATCCCGCAACCGGATTCCCTGCTGGCTGCCCGAAGGCACGAAAGTGTCCAACAAGACAGGCACCCATGCCGGCGCCCATGCCGACGTGGGCGTGGTGTTCCGGGATGACAAGCCACTGTATGCGCTGACCGTCTTCACAGCCGGTGTCCCCGCGGTCATGCCGAATGGCGACCCCGGCGCGTCCTCGGCCGACTACCTGATGGGGCGCCTGTCGCGCCAATGCTGGGACAGCTTCACGTCGGCGGGATGACCGGTATGCCAGGCAGCAGCAGCAGCAGCAGCAGCGTGGACACGATCCTGCCGAAGCAGCCGCTGGTGGAAGCATTTTTCGATACGGTCACCTCCACCATCACCTATGTGATCTACGACCGCGTAGGCGGCCGCGCCGCCGTGATCGACCCGGTGTGGGACTACGAGCAGAAATCCGGCAGTCTGCGCAGCACCAATGCCGACCGCGTGATCACCTTCCTCAAGCAACATTCCCTCGGCCTGGACTGGATCCTCGAAACCCACGCCCACGCTGACCACATCAGCGCCGCGCAATACCTCCGCAAGACCGCCGGTGGGAAGGTCGCCATCGGCCAGCACATCGGTGAAGTCCAGCAGGTCTTCCGCAAGGTCTTCAACCTGGGCGCGGAGTTTGCCGTGGACGGCTCGCAGTTCGACCACCTGTTGACCGCCGATGAGACCTTCATGGTCGGCACGCTCCAGGTGAAGGCGCTGTTCGTGCCGGGGCACACGGCGGCGGACCTGGCCTACCAGGTGGGCGATGTCGTGTTTGTCGGGGACACACTGTTCATGCCGGATGTGGGCACCGCGCGCTGCGACTTCCCCGGCGGGGACGCACGGCAACTGTATCGCTCGATCAGGCAGATCCTGGCCCTGCCCGCTGACACGCGCCTCTACATTTGCCACGACTATCCGGCCAGCCCACGCCCGCCGCAATGGCTGAGCACGGTGGCCGAGCAGCGCCGGTTGAACATCCACATCCACGACGGTGTCAGCGAGGATGACTTTGTCGCCCTGCGCCGGGCGCGCGATGCCACCCTGGAGATGCCGATGCTGATCATCCCTTCCATCCAGATCAACATCCGGGCCGGTGAACTGCCGCCGCCGGAAGCCAACGGCGTCAGCTACCTCAGGACACCGCTCAACCTGCTTGGCCGGACTGCCGACCGCAGTCCGGCATGACCACATCCCCCTGCACATCAACCACAGAAGGCGTTCACAACGTGGCAGCCAACACCCTCACCGCCCACCTGCAGCAGGACCACGACTACCGCTTCGACATCTGCTTCGGCGAGACCATGCGCAAGCGCTGCAAGGCAGCGGCGCGGGCGGCGACTACTCCGCCTTCAGGCCGGCGTCGGCGATGCGCCGCGCCCAGACTTCCATCTGCTTTTCCACCAACGCCTGCTGCTCCGGCAGTGAATTGGGGGCAGTGGTCTTGCCCACGGCGCGGAATTTCTCCTTCACGTCGGCGCGATTCATGATGCGGTTGACCTCGCTGTTAAGGTAGGTCATCACCGAGGCCGGCGTGCCGGCCGGCGCCGCGAGGCCCACCCACACCTGCAGGTCGAAGCCCTCCACGCCCTGCTCGGCCAGCGTGGGCACGTCCGGATACTGCTCTGAGCGTTTCGTGCCAGTCATGGCCAGCGGCCGCAGCCTGCCCGCCTGGATGAGGCCGCCGGTGGCCGTGGCGTCGGCGAAGATGTAATGCACCTGGCCGCCCGCCACATCGGTGGCGGCCTGCGGCTGGCTCTTGTAGGGCACGGTCAGCGCTTCGATGCCGGCCAGCTTGTTGAAGGTGCTCGCCGCCACCAGGCTGCTGTTGGAGCCATAGCCCAGCGACAGCTTCTTCTGCTTCGCCACGGCGATGAACGCCTTCACCGAGGGCGCGACCGAAGGATGCACCGAGAAGATCAGAGGATCCGTGATGAGCAGCGAGATATGCGCGAAGTCCTTCACCGGGTGGTAGGACAGGTTGCGGATCAGCCCGGGATTGGCCGAGTGCGTGGCGCTGGAGGTGATCACCTGGGTGTAGCCATCGGGGGCGGACTTCACCACGAAGTCAGTGCCGATGCGCCCATCGGCGCCGGCCTTGTTCTCGACGATCACCGGCACCTTCATGCTCTTGCCCATCTCGTCGGCCACCGCGCGGCCGATCCAGTCGGTGCCGCTGCCACCGGCAAAAGGCACCACCACACGGATGGGTTTCTCGGGGAAGGCGGGCTGGGCCGCCTGCAGGGGCGCGGCAAACAGGGATGACAGGGCCAGTGCAGCAAGGGCAGCGCCATGAACGGCAGCGCCAGTGGCAGACAAACGAGTGTCAAGCATGATGATCTCCTCCAGGGATGGCGGGCGGCATGCGTGTGCCGCCCTTGTTTTATCCGGCCTGCCTGTCCATGCAGCGCCGTGTTCCGATATCAGAAAACCTGCACAACATTCTCACACACGTCCTGAGCAGGGCGGTGCGCATGTTACATTTTTGGTCAGCGGCGCTGCCCCTCTGCATGCGAAACCTGCATGCGCCGGACGCAGCCCCCATAAAAACAGCGGAGGACAGCTTCACATGGCCCTGGAACTACTCGTCGAGAATCACGGCGCGGTGCGCGTGCTCACCATGAACCGCCCGGAGAAGATGAACGCGCTCAACAACGCGCTCACCGTGGCGCTGCTCGACGCCCTGCAGGCCGCCGACCGTGACGAGAGCGTGCACGCCCTCATCCTCACCGGCGCCGGCCGCGGCTTTTGCGCCGGGGCGGACGTGACCGAGTTCAAGGACATGACCACCGACAACCCGGACCTCGCCCAGTGGCGCGCCGACCTCACCACCGAAGTGCATGCCACCTTCACCCGCGTCGACCTGCCCATCCTGTGCGCGGTGAATGGCGCAGCCATGGGCGGCGGCTGCGGTCTGGCCATCGCCGGGGACATGGCGGTGGCCGCCGAGAGCGCCACCTTCGGTTATCCGGAGACACGCCGCAATGCCGTGGCCGCCGTGGTCATGGCCAACCTGGTGCGCCAGGTCGGACGCAAGGCCGCCTATGAACTGGTGTCCCTGGGCGAGAAGCAAAGCGCCCGGCGCGCGCTGGAGCTGGGCATGGTCAACCGCGTGGTGCCCGATGACCAACTGATGGCCGAAACCCTCGGCATGGCCCAGGCCATCGCCGGGCAGACGCGCGCCTCGCAGCGCGCCACCAAGCGCCTCTTTCACCGCGTCGCCGACATGCGCCTGCTCGATGCGCTGGAGATCGGCCGGGACGCCAACGTGATGATGCGCGCTTATACGATCAAGGGAACAGTGTAGAAAGCCCCCGAGCCCTGCGGGGCCGATGCCCGTCGAGGGACGCAGCGGCAGTCCCTGCCCGATCCTCAGTCGAACTTGATTTTGAGCGCGCTTGGAATCCGGCCCCAGAGCTGGGTCATGCTTTCGATCAGGGCGGCAAATTCCTCCGGCGAGGACGAGGCTGCCGGCGTGGCACCAGTGGCACTCACCTTGGCCTGATAATCCTTTGAATTCACCGCCTTCTGCACCTCGCGGTGCAGCTTGTCGATCACGGGGCGCGGCGTGCCGGCAGGCGCCATGATGCCGAACCAGCTGGTGGCCACCAGCGGAATGCCTTGCTCCTTGAGAGTGGGCACGTCCAGTGCTGCCGGCAGGCGCTCCGCGGATGTAAAACCCAGTATCTTGATCGTGCCTGACTTGTGCTGGGGAATCGACGTGGTCACCGAATCAAAATAGAGTTGAACCTCCCCGGACGCCAGCGCGGTCAGCGCCGGCCCGGCGCCCTTGTAGGGAATATCCTGCATCTGCAGGCCGGCCACATCCTCCAGCATCTTGGCCAGCAGGTGCGGCGTGCTGCCGCTGCCGATATTGGCGTAATTGACCTTGCCGGGACGGGCCTTCACGAAATCGATGAACTCCTTCGCATTCCTCGCCTGCGAACCCTTGCCCACGCTCATGGCAAAAGCCGGCACGGCAATCACCGACACCGGGGCGAAGTCCTCCATCCTGTAGGGCACCTTGCTGTACATGATGAGGTTGAGTGCCATGCCGGTGGTGCCAACCAGCAGCGTATAGCCATCTTTCGGAGCCGTGGCCACTGCCTCATTGGCAATCATGCTGGCGGCACCCGGCTTGTAATCGAGCACCACAGGCTGCCCCATGGATTCGCCCATCTTCTGGCTGACCAGCCGGGCAAACAGGTCAGTCGCCCCGCCGGGTGCAAAGGGCATGACCAGCTTGACGGGCTTCACCGGATAGTCCTGGGCCCACGCCACTCTCGATGCGAACATCCCCAGCGCCATGAAAGCAACAACAATACTGCGCATACTGCCTTGCATAGTCCCCTCCTCCGAGCTGCTGTTCAGGCCCCGTTGCCGGTCTCCACCAGCCTCCGATCGGGCCACCAATTTCAATTCTAATCCTGGAATGAATCCCCCAGGGAATGGGACTGCTTTACAGGCTCTTTCCTGCCCGCACTGCACTCCCCGCAGCCATCGGCTTACTCCAGCCTGATCTCGGTGGTCTTGCCCAGGGCCTGCACCCGTTCGATCTCGGCCTTGATGAAAGTGGCAAAGGCCGCTGGCGTGCTGCCGATAGTTTCAGCGCCCTCCGCAGCCAGTTTGTCGCGGATCTCCGGCAGCTTCACCACACGGGCAATTTCGGTGCTGAGGGTGTTGAGCACCGCGCCCGGCGTACCGGCCCGAGTCAGCACGCCGTACCAGGTGGTCATCTCGTAACCCTTTAGCCCGGCTTCTGCCACGGTGGGCAGATCCGGCACGATGGCCGAGCGCTGGCTGCCGGTGACTGCTATGGCGCGCAACTGCCCATTCTTCACCAGCGACATCACCGCCAGCATGCTGCTGAAGCTCATGGGCACGTGCCCGCCCACCAGGTCCGAGGTGGCCGCGCCTGTCCCCTTATAAGGCACGTGGGTGGTGCTGACAGCCGCCATGCTGTTGAACAATTCCCCGGCGAGGTGCTGCGGACCGCCATTGCCCGAACTGGCATAGCTCAATTGCCCCGGTTTCGCTTTCGCCAGGGCGATCAGGTCCTTGATCGAGCGCACCGGCAACGAGGGATGCACCACCACGATGAGTGGCGCGGCAGCAGCCAGCGTCACCGGCGCGAAATCACGGATGGTGTCGTAGGGCAGCTTGGGCATCAGCGCCGCATTGGTGGTAAAGGGGAAGGCCGTGAGCAGCAGGGTGTGGCCGTCCGGCGCGCTCTTTGCAACCATTTCCGTGCCGATCACCGAGCCCCCGCCGCCGCGATTCTCCACCAGCACCGGCTGCCCCCAGCCATCAGCGAGCTTCTGCGCGATGAGCCGGGCAATCACGTCAGTCCCGCCACCCGCGGCAAAAGGCACGACCATGCGTACGGCCTTGCCCGGATAGCCCTGCGCCATTGTCAGCGGCGCCGCGCATGCAAGCGCCATCCCGAGCAGCCCTGCAATCAGCATTGTGCGAGTGTTCATCTTGTTCTCCGTGAATCTCATGCCGGCAGGCTGACCAGGCGCCGGGCAAAGTTGAGCGAAAAGTCCGCCGACACCTGGCAGCTCCAGTCCAGGGTGTGCCGGCGAACCGCGATCTTCCAGCCAGTATCGACGCGGCGCAGCCGGTCCAGGTAGCGCAGCGACCGCATCGCGACCGGCCCTTCCGGCGACTCGTTGTGCACAAGGAAGGCGATGGCATTGGTTTCGGTCTCCGCCACATCGCCCTCGAGCTTCATGTAATTCAGATTGCCCATGAAATGCGTGGTGATGCGCATGGAGCCGTCCTTCATGCGCCGAAAGGTCTTGAAGGAATCCATCATCGCCTCGATGCCGCTCACGCCGGGCCGGTCATCGTATTGCGCAAGCACATCGTCGGTGAAACAGCTGCGGACACGCTCGTAATCGGAGCGGTCAAGGCCCTGGAAATAGCGGCCGATCACATCATGGATGTCGGCGCGGTCGTTCAGCTTACGCACCTCGAGTTCGACTGGAGACATGGGCTTGGTTTCCATCGGTTGGGGAATCGGTTGTGTGAGCGATTCAAATGAGATGCTGGAGGGGAATCATGACCAGGGACGTAAGGCCACGCTTTCCCTGTGATCAGTCCGTGGTGATGCCTGCCGTCTTGATGACCTCGCCCCACAGCCTCACTTCATTACGCCAGTACTTGTTGAAGTCCTCGGGATTGCTCCCGAGCGGCTCGGCGCCCTCAGCGACATAACGGTCCCGTAGCGCAGGGACCTGCAATGCCTTCACCACCTCCACATGGAGTCTGTTCGCGATGTCCCTGGGCAATCCGCCCGGACCGGCCAGCCCGGCCCAGGTATAGACCGAGCTCAAGTCAGGATAACCGGCCTCGCTGAACGAAGGCACATCGGGAAGCGCAGGTGAACGCTTTCCATCCGTGGTCACTGCCAACGCGCGTGCCTTGCCACTATTGATATGCGGCAGCACGGTGGAGATGGTGGTGAGTTGGACCTGCACCTGGTTTCCGAGAAGGGCGGCCGTGGCCAGACCGCTGCCCTTGAAGGGAATGTGCGTCACCGGCGCCCTGGCGGCAATTTTGAACAGTTCGGTGGCCAGATGATTGGGACTGCCATTTCCCGCCGAGCCATAGTTGAGCTTCGACGGATTGGCCTGGGCCAGAGCGATGAACGCCTTCAGTGTCCCCACGTTCAGAGTGGGACTCACCACCAGCACCTGGGCGCTGCGGGTGATCTGGGTGACGGGCGTGAAGTCCTTAAGCACATCGAACGGCAATGTCTTCGCCAGACCAGCGATGATCGTCAGTCCGGATTCGGCCAGCAACAGCGTATGGCCGTCAGGCGCCGCCTTGGCCACCAGATCCGCACCAATGGCACCACTGGCCCCCGCTCTGTTTTCCACCACGAATGGCTTGCCCATCTGATCGGAAAGCTGGGGTGCCATCAATCTGGCGATGAAATCTGCGGCCCCGCCGGGGGCAAAACTGACGACCACCCGTACTACTTTCGCAGGATAAGCATCTGCGGCCCAGGCCGAGGACGCCGCCAACTGTATTCCCGCTGCAAGAAGCAAAGAAGCACGCATGAAACCTCTCCCTTTGAAAGATCGCTCGTTGGTGACTCCAGGACTCACGCCCATTCAAACCATTCGCAGAACCCCCGGCCCATGATCCACGTCTTGTCTTCCGACGACAGCCATGGCATTTCCTCGGTAAACATGGTGATCGCCTGGCGGTACGTGCAAGGCAGGCGTGTCAGGTCAGTGCCCCAGAACATCCGGCGCGGACCGAAGGCCTCATACGCCTGGCGCACGTAGGGATGCAGCCGTCGATAAGGATAGACGTCGGTCGTATAGAAAGGCAGGCAGCTTGCATTCACCGATATGTTTGGATGCCGGGCCAGCACCAGCAAGCGGTCAAAGTGCGCGAATGCGGCCTCGTCCTTGTCCCGCTGGTCGAGGCCAAAGTGCATCACCGTGATCTTCACGCCGGGATGCCTCCCGGCCGCCTCGCCCAGCAGGTGCATGTCATCATGGGAAATGGCCAGCACCACGGGAACCCTGGCGGCCTCGGCTTCCGCCCACAGCCAGTCCTCCGCGGCATTGCCCTGTGTCTTGAAATTGAGGCGAAGGGCCAGCATGCCCGGCTGCTCACGCCAGCGTGCAATACAGCCGCGCTCGGACGGCCTGTCAATGTCGAGGAGCCCCATCACGCAGAAGCGGTCGGGGTTCTGCACTGCTGCCGCCAGCACCAGATCGTTGCGGTCACCCTCCAGTGGCGGGGGTGCCAGCATTGCCCGCTGCACACCGGCCGCATCCATCTCGTGCAATAGGTCGTCCCTGGAAAATGGCACTGTCCGATGCACCCGATAGGGCGTCTGCACCCAGGGCCGCTCGGGCGTATCGGCTGCCCAGATGTGCACTTGTGCATCGACGATGAACATTGAGCATGGCCTCGCGAAAACTACTTTGCAGGACGCCTGACGTTTGAGGCAGATTTCGCACTCGCCAGCTTGACCACCGGTTTTCCGGCCAGCGCCGGATTGAGCTTGAGCTTGAGCGCCATTTCGCGCGAGGGAATCGGCATGGAGGAATCGGCCAGCACGGGCAAGCCGCGGTGCGGCTCGATGGCGAGGCCGCGCCGGGCGGGCGGCGTGCCCGGCCGCGGGCCACCGATGACAATCTCCCCGTTCTCGAAGGCATAGGTCGTGCCGTATTCCTTCGACATGGTGTCCAATTTCCCCATCACGCGCAGGATGTCCCGGCGCTTGTGCAGGTAGGGCTGCCATTCCTTGCTGATGCCCACGGGCAGGATGCTGTACCTGACAATCTTCCCGCCGCGCACATGGCACTTGACGATCAGGCTGTCGGAGCCGAAGTGCGCCTGCATCACGCCATCCATGACGAAATTGCCCATGCAGTAGCTGATGAGCTTTGACTTGTACATCTCCATGCCCATGATGGAATGCGGATGCGCGCACATGACGTAGTCGGCTCCCGCATCAATGGCGGCACGACTCAACTCCTTGAGATAGCCGGCTGGACGTCCGAAGCCCCATGAAATCCCGCCATGGAAGGCGACCAGTACGATGTTGGCCTTCTTGCGCGCGGCGCGCACGTCGGCAAGCATGCGCTCCTGGTATTCATCGTCGGGGATGGTCCAGACGATGGGGGCATATCCGGGCTGGTACAGGATGTTGTCCGGCGCCTCGTAGCAGGTATGTACCTTGATCGTGGCGATGCCGGGCGTATCCTCGCCCGCGGCATGCCCGACCTGCGGGCAGATGGAGGTATAGGACAGCAGCGCCACCTTCACGCCCTCGCGCTCGACGATGGCGGGACGGTGCGCCTCCTTCAGGTTGCGCCCGCCGCCCGCATGTGCGATGCCGTGCTGCTTCAGGATGTCCATCGTCTGGACCAGACCCTCTGCACCGTAGTCCATGATGTGGTTGTTGGACAGCGCCACCAGGTTAAAGCCTGCACTCACATAGGCACTGATCTGCGCCGGATCCGAGCGCAGGTACTGAGAGCCGATCTCCACCTTGCCTGGCACCGGTTCGCCGCGATCGCAGATCGCCCCCTCCAGATTGGCCACCACCACATTGCCCTGCTTCAAGGTGGCGGCCACCTTCGAAAAAATGGAGGGCGGATTCTTCCGATTCACATAGACATCGCCCACCGCCATGATGACCATGTCCTTGCTGCTCGCCGCCTTACCCCTGCCTGATGCTTTCACGCTGACACCCCTCCCATTCATATCGTCCGCAGCCTCTTGTTGGACCGGTTCGATGCCTGGTCTGATCGCGACTGATCCGCGCGCTCTTCCCGGTGACCTTGGCCTCGATCCGGGAAACTGATGATAGCCGTTTATGCAGAAGGGCCTGACAGCTTGCTTTCAACCGGCATGCGTGCCACCTGAATGGCTGACGTGAGCCGCGACGACATCGTCATGATGCGCAAGGACGTGTAGCGGGTGGTCGCCATGGCGCGCCGCCCATTTGCTGCCTTCCGGGGATGCAGGTCTCCTGGAAAATCCGGCCTCACGGGTGGACCCGTGCGATTTTCCGGCTTAGCATAGCGCTGCGCAAAGCACGCATGGCCCCAGCCTGGATGGCCCCATCATTTTTATCGGAGGAAGATCAGTTCATGAGCATCAAACGAAAGGCCTATATCGTCGGCGCGTTCGAACATCCGACGCGCCTCGCCATGGACAAATCGGTGGCGCAACTGCATGCCGAATGCGCCAAGGGCGCGCTGGAGGACGCGGGGCTGTCGCACAAGGACGTCGACGGCTATTTCTGCGCCGCCGACGCGCCCGGCGTGGGCGGCATCAACATGATGGACTACATGGGCTTCAAGGTGAGCCATTACGACTCCACCGAGTCCGGCGGCAGCTCCTACATCGTGCAGGTGGGCCACGCCGCCGAGGCCATCGCCATGGGCAAGTGCAATGTCGCGGTGATCACCCTGGCCGGCCGCCCGCGCGCCGAAGGCCGCAAAGGCACCAAGCCCATGGTCTACGGTTCGGGCCTGCCCGACGTGGCCTACGAGCAGCCCTTCGGCCCGGTGACGCTGAACCAGTACGCCATGGCGGCGATGCGCCACATGCACGACTACGGCACCACCATGGAACAACTGGCCTGGGTGAAGGTGTCCGCCTCGCACCACGCCCAGCACAACCCGCATGCGCTGCTGCGCAAAGTGCTCACCGTGGAGGACGTGCTCAACTCACCCATGATCGCCGACCCGCTGCGCCGCATGGATGCCTGCGTGGTCACCGATGGCGGCGGGGCTCTGGTGATCACGCGGCCGGAGATCGCCAAAAGCCTCAAGCGCCCGCTCATCCCCATCCTCGGCCAGGCCGAAACCAGCAAGAACCAGGCAGGCGGCGCCATCGACCTCACCTACACCGGCGCCATCTACACCGCGCCGCGCGCCTTCGAAGAGGCCGGCGTCTCGCGGGCCGACATCAAGTACGCCTCCATCTACGACAGCTTCACCATCATGGTGGCGATCCAGCTGGAGGACCTGGGCTTTTGCAAGAAGGGCGACGGCGGCAAGTTCGTCATGGACGGCAACCTCATCTCCGGTGTGGGCAAGTTCCCCATCAACACCGATGGCGGGGGCATGTGCAGCAACCACCCGAACAACCGCGGCGGCATGACCAAGGTGATCGAGGCGGTGCGCCAGCTGCGCGGCGAGACCCACCCCAAGGTGCAGGTCCCCAATTGCGACATCGCGCTGGCCCATGCCACGGGCGGCGGTTCACTCACGGCGCGCCACGGCAGCGCCACTGTCATTCTGGGAAGGGAGTAAAACCATGGCCACACCCTATCAGGACCGCCCACTCAAGGCCCCGCAACTGATCGAGGGCGACACCGAGTATTACGAGGCCTGCGGCCAGGACCGGCTGCTGGTGAAGTACTGCAACGACTGCGGCAAGTACCACCACTACCCGCGGCCGCTGTGCCCCATGTGCTTTTCCGACAAGACCGAATTCCGTCCAGCCAAAGGCACCGGCACCATCCACAGCTTCAGCATCACCCGCGCCACCCCGGTGCCCTACGCCATCGCCTTCGTCACCCTCGATGAAGGCCCGTCCATGATGACCAACATCGTCGACTGCGACCTGGACACCATCCGCTGCGACCAGCGGGTCACCGTGTGCTTCAAACCCACCGACGACCCGAAGATCAAACTGCCGATGTTCAAGCCCTTGTAGCCGGCGACAAGGCGATCGGTGGTGTCAATCCCCTTGTCAAAGGTTCTTGGTCAATTTCCCGGGAACGGTCCGGAACGTTTTCAGGTGACTTTCCAGGGTCAGCAAGCCATTGCGTCCTGTCTGGATGCATGGCCCGATCAAGGTTGTCATCCCCGCGCAGGCGGGGATCCATGTTGACTGCCTTCGAAACAATGGATTCCCGCCTGCGCGGGAATGACGCCGGAGAGGAATAACTCTTGCCAAACCAAAGGCAACAAGATGCAAGGCAAGAAAAAGCGCCTTCAAACGGGGCAAGGCCATTGCGCAGGTCGGCTTCGAAGTAAGAATGTGCTCCCCGGAAATCGGGGAATGAACTGCGCTCCAGGATGC
>CANJJT010000076.1:0-20078 GCA_947474715.1 Betaproteobacteria bacterium | reverse complement strand
CGTAAGTCTTGCTCTTGTCATCGGCGGTGGCGGTGAGCGCCGCCTTGGCCACCGTCAGCGTGCCATTGCCGGCGGTGACGGTGTAGTTCGATGCGGTGCCACCGGTGGCGGTGATGGTATGGGTGCCGGCGGTGGCCGCAGCCGCGGTCGGGGCGGAGAGGTTCACGCCGGAGACGACCGCAGCAGTGTCACCGTAGAAGAGCGTGCCGCCGACGCTGTAGCTCAGGGTCGGATCAGTCCCGCCGTAAGTCTTGCTCTTGTCATCGGCGGTGGCGGTGAGCGCCGCCTTGGCCACCGTCAGCGTGCCATTGCCGGCGGTGACGGTGTAGTTCGATGCGGTGCCACCGGTGGCGGTGATGGTGTGGGTGCCGGCGGTGGCTGCAGCGGCAGTAGGGGCGGAGAGGTTCACACCGGAGACGACCGCAGCGGTGTCGCCATTCTTGAGTTGCGTGGCGTTGACGGTGTAGCTCAGTGTTGGATCGCTGCCCCCGTAGGTCTTGCTCTTGTCATCAGCGGTGGCAGTGAGTGCAGCCTTGTTGACGGTGAGTTGCCCCGCCGAATTGTAGGCAAGGGCATAGCCCGAGCTTGCGGCGAGAGTTCCGGTAGCGATATTGATGGTGTACGGAGATCCGGCCACATTGGCACTGGCGGCTGAACCCGCTGAAGTCAGGGAAGGCGACCCCGTAACCACCGAGCCTAATGTGTCTGCAGTCATGACCCCGCCATAATCGCCCCGCAGGCCGCTGATGGAATAGGCAGCCGGCAAGGATGCCGAGGCGTCGTCGCCATAGGTCTTGGACAGATTGGTCGATGTATAGGTCAGGGTCGGTGTTGCGGAAAAGACGTATCGGTTCCCCGAAGCAATCCCCGATGGCGGATTTACTGCAAATGTCTTTGTCCAGACTGCAGAATTTCCGCTGGCCAGGCCGTTGAAAGTGTTCTGGTCGGGGTCTGCCGAATAGATGACCCAGCGTCCGCCGCCGCCCATGCTCAGATTGGCGCCTGCATCGCGCGTGAAGACGGTATTGCCTGCCAGTGTGATGGCATTGCCGCCGGCTGAAGTGTTGATGCTGCCATTCAGGGCGAGTGTTCCGTCGGCAACGATGGTCACCGCGCCGGTAACGGTCTGGGTGGCCGAAACCGTGACGTTGCCGGTTCCCCGTGCGTCGAGAGTGCCGGATACCGTCGATGCGCCCAGCGTCAGGTTGGCACTGCGCAGGCTGATGTCGTTGCCGGAGGTAATTGCCACCGTGCCCAAGGTGTTGCTGGTGCCGGTAAGGGCAATGTTATTGGTGCCGGCAGCGATGGTGAGCGGGCCCGCGGTTCCGGCGACCGCGCCGCTCAGGGTGAGTGTCTGGCTTGAACCGCTGGCCTGCAGGGTGCCGCCGCCGGCACCCCCGATCGTCAGGCTGCGGTTGATGGAAGTGCTTGTCCCTGTGTAGGTGAGATTGGCTGCGTCGGCACTGCCCAGAACAATGGAGCTGCCGGCTCCCGCCGCGCTGTTGGCGCCTGAATTGGCCAGCGTGGTCACGCTGGTGGTGCCGCGATTGAGGGTCAGTGCCCCGGTAAAGCTGTTGCCGGCATTGGCCAGGGTGAGTGTCCCCGTGCCATCCTTGCTTACGCCGCCGGTTCCCGTGGTGATGGCTGAATTGACGGTGACATTGCCGCTGCCTCCGGCCGTCAGATTGAATGCACCGCTGATCCCTCCGGTGGAGATCGAAAGCGTCCCGGCATCGGAGTTGATCCGCGCGGCACTGGAGAGGACCAGTCCCCCGGTTAGGGTGTTGTTGTTCGCCAGATTGCGCACAGCCCCGCCGCTGCTGATTCCGGTGCCGGCGATGTTGAGCGATTCCGCCAGGCTCAGTCCGCTGCCGCTGATCTCCAGAGCGGCATCCGCGGCAATGGTGGTACCGCCGGCAGCCGTGCCCAGTGCCGCATTGCTCTGCGCACGCAGGATACCGGCATTGATGGCCGTGGCACCTGTGTAGGTGTTGGTGCCGGAAAGAATCAGCGTCCCCAGGCCATCCTTGGTCAGCGTGCCACTCGTGGTCGTGATGTTGGAGCTGATCGTCAGGTCGCCGGCCCCACCTGCAGTCAGGCCCAGTGTGGCACCGCCAATGCCAGTCGTGCTGATGGTCAGGCTGCCTGCATCCGAATTGATACGGGCTGCGCTACCCAGGGTGAGGCCACCGGTGATACTGTTCGTGCCGGCGACATTCCTGATGGCGCCGGCATTTGCGATGCCGGTGCCATTGATCGTGACCGCTTCCGCTACGGTAAGGGTGCCACCATTGAGTTCCAGCGCAGCACTCGAGGCCACCGTGGTGCCCCCTGCCGCGGTGCCGAGTGCGGCATTGTTTTCTGCCCGCAGAACACCGGCATTGATCGCCGTAGCACCGGTGTAAGTATTGGTACCTGAAAGCGTCAGGGTGCCGGTGCCGTCCTTGGTCAGGGTGCCAGAGGTGGTTGCTATCGCGGAACTGATGGTGATACTGCCATTGCCCCCTGCGGTGAGGCTTTGTCCGGCACCGCCAACTCCACCTGTTGCCACGGTCAGGGTGCCCGCATCGGAGTTGACGCGAGTCGCTGAGCCCAGCGTGATCCCGCCGGTCAGGCTGTTGCTGCCGGCGATGTTTCGTATGGCACCGGCCGCGCTGATGCCGGTGCCATTGACAGTGATAGCATCGGCAATGGTGATGCCTGCCACGCTGTCGAGCTCGAGCGCCGCCCCGGAAGCGATGGTCAGGCCTCCAGCGGACGTTCCCACGGCATTGCTGTTCTGAGCGCGAAGCACGCCTGCATTGATGCTGGTGGCACCGGTGTAGGTGTTGGCGCCGCTCAGGGTCCAGCTTCCGGTGCCATTCTTGATGACAGTGCCGCTGGTGGTGCCGATGATGCTGGCGATGGAGCCGTTTCCGGTGCCATCCAGCGTCAGCCCGAAGGTGGCACCGCTGATGGTCCCCGTATGGGTGAGGTTGATGGCCCCTGCATTGGTCTCGACCTGGGATGCACTGGCCAGGGACAGCAGACCGCTGTAGTTACCAGCGGTCGCGGAACTGTTAGTCAGTGCCCCACTCGCGTTGATGCCAGTGCCGTTCAGCGTTAGCGCTTCGGCCGTGCCGAGGGTCTGGCCGTTCAAGTCGAGTACTGCTCCGTTGCTGACAGTGGTACCCAGCGCGGTGGTGCCCAGGGGCGTGTTGCTTGCATCTCCCGTGGCACCCAGTTTCAGGGTTCCCAGAGTCACCAGAGTGCTACCCACATAGGTATTGGCGCCTGCCATCACCAGTGTGCCCGTCCCGGTCTTGCTGAGGCTGGTGCCTGCACCGGAGATGATTGCCGGAATGCTGAGCGTATCGCCTGCATTGGTGACGGTGATGGAGGCTGCGGCGGGCATGGCCAGGTTGCCGGCGATGGACGCATTGCTGCCACCCGCGGAGGTGACCGTGCCGGTGGTGGTGAGCGTGCCCGCACCGGTGGTGATGCTGCCCCCGGTGTTGCCGCCGTTGACGGTGATGGCACCCACGCTGTCGCTGAATCCGGCCAGGTTGAGCGCGCCCCCGTCATTGACGGTCACCGCACCAGTGCTGATTGCGTTGCTGGCCCCGTACTGCAGGGTGCCGGCATTGATGGTGGTGGTGCCGGTGTAGGTATTGGCCCCGCTCAAGGTCCAGGTGCCGCTGCCGTTCTTGGTGAGGCCGCCCGTGGTGGTGCCGATGATGCCTGCGATCGAGCCGTTGCCTGAGCCTCCCAGGGTAAGGCCGAAGCCCGCGCCTAGGGTCGTACCGGTATTGGTGAGGTTGATGTTGCCGGCATTGGTGAGGATGCTCGAGGCGCTGCCCAGGGTCACCAGACCGGTGTAATTGGCGGCTGTGCCGGAGCTGTTGGTGAGTGCGCCGCCGTTGTTGATGCCGGTGCCATTGAGGGTGAGCGCTTCATTGGTGCCCAGGGTGAAACCATTCAGGTCCAGCGCAGCTCCGGCGGTGATGCTGGTGCCTGCCGCGACCGTGCCCAGGGGGGTGTTGGTGGCACCGCTGGCGGCCCCCAGCTTGAGGGTGCCTGCGCCGATGGAGGTGAGGCCGGTGTAAGTGCTGGCGCCGCTCACCGTCCAGGTGCCGGTGCCCGCCTTGGTGAGGGTGCCGCTGGTGGTGCCCAGGATGCTGGCGAGGGAGCCGTTGCCCGATCCGCCCAGGGTGAGGCCGAAGGTGGCGCCGGTGATGGTGCCGGCATGGGTCAGGTTGATGTCCCCGGCATTGGCCACCACGCTGGCCGCCGCGCCCAGGGTGAGCAGGCCGCTGTAGCTCACGGCTGAGCCTGAACTGTTGGTCAGCGCCCCGCCGCTGGACACGCCCGTGCCGCTTATCGTTAGCGGCTCTGCAGTGCTGAGGGTGAAGCCGTTCAGGTCCAGCGCGGCGTTGGCGGTGATGCTGGTGGCACCCGCCACGGTACCCAGAGGCGTATTGGTGCCATTGCCGGCCGCACCCAGCTTGAGTGTCCCCGCCGTGATCAGGGTGCTGCCGGTATGGGTGTTTTCCCCGGAGAGCAGCAGGGTGCCGGTGCCGGCCGTGGACAGGCTGGTGGCAGCGCCGCTGATCACCGAGGAGATGGTCAGGTCATTGGCCGTAGCACCATCGGTCACGGTGATGGTGGGGGCGGCAGCGAGCGCCAGATTGCTGGCTATGCTAGCACCGGTGGCCCCTGCGCCGTTGACATTGACGGCGATATTGCCGCCCACGGTCAGGGTCCCCGCTCCAAGGATGCTGGCCCCCGTGGTGCCGGCATCCAGTGTCAGGGAGGTCGTGCCGCTCACCGTCTGGTTATTGCCGTTGAGATCGAACGTTGCGGGTGAACGTACTGTCAGGGCCTGCGATGCGAATGCACTGGCGATCCCGGATCGCAGGGTACCCTGGTTGACGGTGATGCCGCCCGTGAGCGCAGTGGCACGATTTTCGAGCAGTGTGCCGGTGCCGCTCATGGTGAGGCCACCGGTTCCGGTGATTGGGGTGTTGGAACCCAGGGTCAAGCCAGAGACGGCAAACATCTTCGCCTCGGTGGTTCCGAAGGCAAGGGCTCCGGTGTTGAGGGTGTTCTGAATGCTGTTGCTGCCGCCAGCGGAGAGTATGTTGCCGCTGGTCACGGTGAGGGTGTCTGCGCCACCGCTGGTGTTGAAGTCGTAATTGATGCCGCCTGAAAGCAGGAGGGAATTCACCGAGACGCTGTCGTTGCCGACGCGGCTTGAGCTCAGCTTGAGGTTGACACCGGTAGCCGGCGTGGCGGCATACTCACCCGCAGTCAGGGGGCGCAAGCCGTTCAGCGTCCCGGTTGGTGGGTCATAGGTCAGGAAATCACTTCCACTGTTTGACGTGCCGCCGGCTCCGCCTGCGCCGATGCTTGCATTGAGGATGCTGACGGTCGTGGTCCCTGCATTGCCGCCACTGCCAGTCAACGCGGGCGCTGCCGTGAAAGTGATGTTCGATTCCCCGGCAGTCTGGGCGGCCACGGTACTGTTGCCCAACTGGGTGCCGCGGAAGAGGCCTGTGGCACCTGCAGTGCGCGTCAATGAGCCGAAGTTCAAGCGCGTGTTCCTTGCGGCATCCGGATTGAGCGTGACCGTTGAATGCCCTGTGCTGAGCGTCAGCACGCCCAGGGACTCGCTGGTGTTGGTGCTGGCATTGCCGGTGACCAGCAATTCGCCGCCGGTCATGGTCAGATTGCTGCCATCGTTGATGCGGGCGCTGTTGTTGGCGCCGCTGTTGTCCAGCTTCAGCGTGCCGCCTGCGCTGACCGTATAGGCCGATTGGCCGCTGTTGCCGCCGTCTGCACCGGAAAAACTCAGGACGCCACTATTGATGGCGGTTGCACCGGAGAAATTGCTGTTGCCGGTCAGGGTCCAGGTCCCGGTGCCGTTCTTGGTGAGGCTGCCCGTCACCGTGGCAATATTGCCGGCGATGGAGCCGTTGGCGGTGCCGTCCAGGGTGAGACCCAGTCCGGCTCCGGTGATGGCGCCGGTGTTGCTGAGGTTGATGTCGCCGGCACCGGCCTTGATGAGTGCGGCGGAAGACAGCGTGACCAGTCCGCTGTAAGTGGCGGCACCACCGCTGTTGCTCAGGGCGCCGCTGCTGGCGATGCCCGTCCCGGCAAGCGTCAGGGGTTCTGCCGCGCCTAGTGAGTATCCGTTGAGATCGAGCACCGCACCGCTGGCCACCGTGGTGCCTGACAGCACCGTGCCCAAGGGCGTGTTCGTGGCATCCCCCGCAGCACCCAGTTTCAGGGTGCCGGCGCTGATGGTGGTCAGCCCGGTATAGCTGTTTGCGCCCGAGAGCGTGACGGTACCGGCCCCGGCCTTGGTAATGCCCGCAGTGCCGCTGATGACTGCGGAAATGCCCAGGCCATCGGCGGCATTGGTGGTGGTGATGTTGCGGGTAACACCACCGAGATTCAGGTTTCCGCTGATCGAGGCTGTGGCGCTGCCACCGGTGGATGTGATGTCTCCGCCCAGCGTGAGCGTGCCAGTGCCGGTGGTGACCTGGCCGCCCGTGACGCCGCTGTTGACGGCCAGTGCGCCTATGGTGCCGGAGAAGTTGTTGAGGTCCAGCGTGCCGCCATTGTTGACTGTGGTGGCACTGCCAGCAATTGCAGAGTTGGTGCCGAAACGCAGGGTGCCTGCGTTCACGGTGGTGGCACCGGTGTAGGTATTCAGTGCGGACAGGGTCCAGGTTCCGGCGCCTTCCTTTGTCACGGTGCCTGCGCCGGTCCCGATGATGCTGGACATGGTGCCATTGCCACTGCCTCCCAGCGTCAGCGCGAAACCATTGCCGGTGATGGGGCCCGGATGGGTGAGGCTGATGTCACCGGCGCTCGAAGTGATGCTGCTGGCCATGCCCAGGGTGACCAGGCCGCTGTAGCTGGCCGCTCCTGCAGCGCTATTGGTGAGTGCCCCGGCGGATGCCGCCCCTGTTCCATTGATGGCAAGCGCTTCTGCCGTACCCAGCGAGTAGCCATTGAGGTCCAGCGTGGCGCCGGGGCGGACCAAGGTTCCGTTGGCGACGGTGCCCAGCGGCGTGTTGCTGGCATCACCGGCAGCCCCCAGCTTGAGGGTGCCTGCATTGATGGTGGTCAGGCCGGTGAAAGTGTTGCTGCCGCTGAGCGTCCAGGCGCCGGAGCCGTTTTTCACGAGATTGCCCGCGCCTTGTATCAGCCCGGCGAAGGTGGCATTGCCGGCATCGCCGGTGGTGAGAGTGGCGGTGTTCAGGTTCACCGTGGTGCCGGCAACGCCGGACAGCGAACCCAGCACCTCGGCGTTCACCACATTGAGCACGGCGCCTGAAGTGCCCAGGTTGACCGCCGCGTTGTTCGCGATGGCGGCACCACCGGTCAGGGTGAGGGTGCCGGCCGACACGGTGGTAGTGCCGGTATGGGTATTGGTGCCCCCGAGGGTCAGCGTCCCGGCACCGAGCTTCTCCAGCGTGGTGCCGCTACCGGCGATGGTGCCGCTGACCGAGGAGGTGCCACCTGTGTTCAGCGTGATGGCACCACCTGCGGCATTCAATCCGCCCGCGGTGGTTGATCCGGAGGTCGTGATGTTGATGGCGGCACCGGCCGTGGTGATGATATCGCTGGCATGCATGTTGAAGCTCGCCGAACTGAAGCTCACCGATCCGCCGCCAGTCTGGGCCAGATTCAGGTTGTCGTCGGCCAGGTTATTGATGGTGATTGCGTTGGTAGCAGCCAGGGTGAGGTTGGTGCCGGCGGCGATGCCCTCCAGTTCGGATTCGAACAGGGTCAGTGTGCCGCCGCCCGGGTTGTCACCGGAGGACACGCTGCCGGTCACGCCTGAAGGGTTGCCGGCAAACGACGTGGTGGAAACGTCTGCGCCGTCATCGGTGCTGTCACCGCTTCCGTTGGTAATGACGATGTTCGCGGGGTCCAGCAGCAGGGAGCCGGTGCGGCCCAGCGGGGCTCGCGTGTCGACGCGGCCCTTGTAACTGAGCGTGTCCTTGCCGGAGACCTCCACCATGCCGCCATCACCGCCCTGCGGGCCGCCGCGTGCGCTGATGCTGCCGTGGTAGCGGGTGGTGTCATCCGCCCAAACTACGACTTTGCCGCCCTTGCCGGCATCGAGGGCATCGGCGCGAATTTCAACCTGCGGGCCGATCACGGTCAGTTTTGCATTGCCGACTTCCGGGTTGGCGCCTTGATAGTCGCCCCTCACCAACACCATGCCGCCGCCTCGCTCTCCCGAGGCATCGACACGGGCCTGCTGGAACAGTCCGACGCGCTGGCCGGTCAGGACGATTTCGCCACCCTTGCCAGCCGATCCGATGGCACTGATTTCACCCGCAGCTTCCAGCGTGCCGTTCCCGGCATCAATGCGGACCAGTCCTCCGGATGTTCCATTGGCCGTGGTCTTTGAACCGGCCTCGAGCGTGATGCCCCGCGCCACCAGCGCAATCCGCCCGTTCTCACCCAGGCGTGCGCTGTTGGCGCTGATGGTGCCGGCATTGCGTACGGTGGTGCCGAAAATGCCAACGGCTCCCGAGGCAGCAATCAGCTGGCCCACATTCACTGCCTTGTCCTCAGGCGCGCTCAACTCCACGCGCACATCCGGTGACGCGGCATTGACCAACTCGACCTTGCGCCCGGCGGCCAGCGTGATTTCGCCGCTGGGGCTGGTGATCAGTCCATTGTTCTCGATGTCGGGCGCAATGAGGAAGACCTTGCCGTGTTCCGGCGTGCGTATGGTGCCCTGGTTGACGATACGACCGGCACCGGCAATATCATCGAACTTGAAGCGGCCTGCGAGGAAATCGGCATCGGACAGCTTCAGGGTCGATGCGATAAACCCGCCGACATCGATGACCGCTCCACCTCCTATGAAGACGCCATTGGGATTGAGCAGGAAGACGCGGCCGTTCGAGAGCAGTTGCCCCAGGATATTGGACGGATCGCCACCGATGACCCGGTTGAGCACGGCCGATTCCGGGCCGGACTGGATGAAGCGCGTGACTTCGTTGGCGCCTATGGAGAAGCCCTGCCAGTTGATCACCGTGCCGGGCGTGTTGGTGATGTTCAGCGTATTGCCGGCGCGTTGAACACTGGCGTTGCCGATGGCCACGGCCGGGCCGACGGGATTGCCTGAAGCGCCAGCTGAAAAGCAGGATGCCAGCGCAAGGGCCATCAACTTGTGAGGAAACTGCGGGTGCATGATTACTGAAAACTCTCAACGGTGAAGCGTATTTCTACTTAGTCAGAAGCACGATACGTTCCCATGCTGAAGGCGGTAATAAATCACAAAAAAACAAAAGAAAACCCTTGAAAATCCGTATTTTAAGGATTTATTTTGAACCAGTTTGTTGGAATTGCAGCAGGCCGCCCTTAAAGTGTCGATATTTCAACATAGAGAAATCGGAATGACCGCAGACAGGTGTTAGATCACCGCCTTCTCTCATATCCGCAAACTCGGCAGTATTTTCATGCTGCACAGCAAAAATATTTGGGTTGCGGGAATTGGCCGGACGCTCCTAAACTCGCCGCCCATGGACGACACCGTCATCAAGGCAATGCAGAAGTGGCCGAACGTGCCCAACGTGTACGGCTGGCTCAGGCTCGACCGACGTGGTAACTGGCTATTGCAGACAGCGCCCGGCCGCTTCGAGCGCATTGGCAATCGTGGGCTGATCGAGTTCATTGCCAGGAATTACGAGCCCGATGCCAATGGAAGCTGGTTTTTCCAGAACGGTCCCCAGCGCGTGTTCGTAGGGCTGGATTACACCCCGCAGGTGATGCGGCTGGGTGATGATGGTCGCACCTGGATCACCCAGTCAGGTACGGCGGCCGGCCGCATCCTCGAGTTGCTGCTGGATGAAAACGACCAGCTGGTCCTGGTCGCTGAAACCGGCCCGGGTATCGTCGATGACAGGGATATTTCCGTTCTGCTGGAGCGTCTTGCCGAGGGCGGGGCAGCCCTCGATCCGGAGGCTCTCATGGTCCGCCTGCGTGCGTCGAGCGACTCCATTCAGCTCCAGCTCATGGGCCATACAATTTTGGCCAGCGCGGTGGATAGCAAGATTTTGCCTGCCCGATTCCACTTCGTGTCCGAGCCCGTCCCTCAACAGGAAAATGCCTGAATGAAGAAGATCGCATCCATTGCCCTTGCCCTGTCCGTATTGTCGGGCTGCGGATCCCTGAATCCCATGACCTGGTGGCGGGGTGACCCCGAGGAGCAGCGACCGCAACGCCTGGTTGGCGCGGTGTTCTATCAATGCGATGCGAAGAAGTCGTTTGCGTTGCGCCAGGCGCCGCAGGGGCAGGATTGGGTCATGGTGATACTGCCGGATCGCGAATTCAGGCTCGACCCCCAGAGCGGGAGCAGTGGCCGTTATACCAACGGCAAGACGACCCTGAGCAGTCAGGGCGACGTGGTGTCCGTGGAAGAAAGCGGCGCGCCGATATTCGCCGGCTGCAAGCGCGCCGCCTGACGGCTTTTACTGGTTCATCACCACCACGATTTTGCCCTGGACCTTGCGTGTCATCAGGTCACGCAGGGCTTCGCCGGTCTTCTCCAGCGGATAAGTGGCGGAAATGTAGGGCTTGATCCTGCCTGAGGCCACCATCTCGAGCAATTCCTCGGACAGCCTGCGTGCCTTGTCCGGTTCGTTCTTGTTGAATCCGCCCCACCATACGCCCACGATGGCACCGCCCTTGAGCAGCGGCAGGTTGAGCGCCACCTTGGGGATTTCACCGGCGGCAAACCCGACCACGAGGTAGCGTCCACCCCAGGCCAGGCTGCGCACGGCCGGGTCGGCGAACTTGTCTCCCACGGCGTCATAAACCACATCGACGCCCTTGTCGTTGGTCAGCCGCTTGATGGCATCGCGCAGGTTTTCCTGCTCGTAGTTGATGGTGTCATCGGCACCCGCGCGTTTGCAGGTGTCCAGCTTTTCCTGGGTCGAAGCGCAGGCGATGACACGCGCGCCCATCATCTTGCCCAGTTCGATGGCTGCCATACCAACGCCACCCGAGGCGCCCAGGATCAGCAGCGTCTCGCCGGCTTTCAACTGGCCGCGGTCGCGCAGCGCGTAATAGCTGGTGCCGTAATTGCCGCCGAAACCGGCAGCCACCGCGTAATCGACGCCTTTGGGCAGCGCCCAGAGGCGCGTTGCTTCGGCCACCACTTCTTCGGCACAGCCGTCCTTGGCTTTGCCGAACACCGAGTCGCCCGGCTTGAAGGCGGTCACGTTGCTTCCTACAGCCTTGACTACGCCGGCCATATCGCCGCCGGGGGTGAAGGGAAACGGCGGCTTCAGCTGATACTTGCCCTGGATCATCAGCACGTCCGGAAAGGATAGGCCGCAGGCCTTGACACTAACCACCACTTCATCCACCCCTGGCTGGGGCGAGGGCAGTTGTTCGATCACCAGGGTTTCCGGTAGTCCCCATTGCTTGCAAAGTACAGCGCGCATGTCGTGTTTTCCCATCGTTCTGGATTTGAAGGCCAATGGTACCGTACGAGGGTTGCTGCGGCTTTCCCGCCCGGAGCTTTGGCGTGGGAGAATCACCCGGCCGAGAACCCCAGCAGGTAGAGCCCGTGGATCTGGAACAAGAAATAGAACGCGCCATCGCCCCGTCCTATGCGGGCTTCTGGAAGCGCACGGCAGCCACACTGATCGACCTGGTCATCATCGTGGTGGTAACACTGCCCTTGCTGGTTGCGCTCTACGGCACCAGCTACTTCGCGCGGTCCCCGGAGGAGGGGTTTGCCGGGCTCGGCGACTTTTTCATCCAGATTGTTTTGCCTGCGGCATTCACACTGGTGTTCTGGAAGCTGCGAGGAGCCACGCCGGGCAAGATCGTTCTGGGTCTGCACATTGCCGATGCTGTGAGCCTGGAGCCGCCGACCACAGGGCGATTGCTCATTCGTTACCTTGCCTATTTTGTCTCCGCCTTGCCGCTATGCCTTGGTTTTCTGTGGGTGGCGGTAGACCGCCGAAAACAGTCCTTCCACGACAAACTGGCACGCACCGTCGTCATCGAGGACGACGATTGAGCCTGGAGATTCGCTGATGATCGATGTTTACACGTGGCCCACGCCCAATGGGCATAAGGTCCACATCATGCTCGAGGAAGCCGGGCTGGCGTATCAGGTCCATCCCGTGCGCATCGGTGCGGGTGAGCAGTTTGCCCCGGAATTTCTCAGGATCAGCCCGAACAACAAGATCCCGGCCATCGTCGACCAGGACGGGCCGGGCGGAAACCCCCTGTCGATGTTTGAGTCGGGCGCCATATTGCTCTACCTCGCGTCGAAGTCGGGAATGCTGCTGCCGCAGGATCCAGGCGAGCGCTGGTCGGTGATGCAATGGGTGATGTTCCAGATGGGTGGCATAGGCCCGATGCTGGGCCAGGCCCACCATTTCATCGGTTATGCCGGGGAGAAGATTCCCTATGCGATCGAGCGTTATTCCAACGAGGCACGGCGCCTTTACGGGGTGCTCGACCGGCAGCTCGCAGTATCGGAATGGGTGGCCTGTGGCGAATACACCATCGCCGACATCGCCATCATGCCGTGGTTGCGCGCCCCGGAGCGCCAGAATGTCAATATCGACGATTTCCCGAACGTGAAGCGCTGGCGCGACGCTGTCAGGGCCCGCCCGGCAGTCAAGCGCGGACTGGCGGTGCTCAAGGATGTCGGTCGTCCGCCGGTCGATAACCAGGCGTGGCGGGACAACATGTTCGGTGCCAGGCAGTACGAACGCCGCTGAGTGAACGGCTTACTGCAGCGGGGCCAGCGGCCCCCACGCCGATTTCAGCATCGTTGCTGACACGATCCAGGCTGCTGCAGCCATGGCGAACAGGAAGGCAATGATTTTGCCTCGACGGCTGCGCGATGGCTTCATGGCGGCAGCTCCAAATGCAATGTAGGCCAACAGGCCCAGCATCTTTGCGCCAAGCCAGCCCAGCCAGGCGGACGCATTCCATTGAAGCGCTAGAGTGACCCCCGAGGCCAGCAACAGGGTATCGAGCACATGCGGCACGATGCGCACCCAGCGTGCCCGCATCCAGTCTGCTCCATGCATCGATGCCGTCCAGCGCAGCACGAAGCCTGTGATGCTGACTGTGACCAGCCCCATGTGCAGCCATTTCAACTGTTCGTACCACCCGGGCGTCAAGGGGTGGTCTTGCGACGATCGGCCATGGATCGGCCCAGCTGTTCCTGCTCCGCTGCGCTGAGCAGCGCGCTGGCGACGGGAATCAACTCGGCATCCTCCAGTGCGATATGCCGGCGGTACAGCAGGCAGAAATGGGTCGCAGGCCCCTGCTGCCACAGGACTGCATCGCCTTCAGCCACGGCCACGAGGCCGGGCCTGAATACGGCGTATGCAGCTTCCATGTCGCGGTGATCTGCTCTCAGCTTTGGCAGCAGTTCGCTCAGGGCCGCCCGGGATTCGAGCAAGGGGAAAAGATCGGCTTCTTCGTCGGCATGGTGTTTGGGGCCAGCCATGTCGAAGTAGCGAAGGATGCGCACGGCCGCAGCCCGGGCTTCAGAGTCCGCGCCGCGGACCGGCAGGTGCGCCTGCAGCCTGCCGATGATGTCCAGCAGGTTGCTAATGCGTTCGTGACAGGCGGCCAGCATGTCAAAGGGGGCATCGAATCCGGCGGCCGGCGCATTGAAGCCGGGAAGGTTGTTTCCCATGCGGGGATTATGCGGTCGCCAGACTGCTTCCCGTGAAAGTCTTCCGTCCCAGCAGGTAGTCCACGAGGTCCGCCACCGGCCGGATCGCAGAACCGAACGGGGTGGGTTCGGATCCGCGGAAGAACAGTCCGTGCTTGATGTCGCCACGCAGCGCAGCGGCCAGGTGGTGATCGATGCAGAACTGGCCGGCTTTGGCGATGCCATCGCGTAGGCCGCACTGTGCCAGGCAATCGAACCCGAGAGTGCAGGGGCGTTTTTTTGCCCGGCGCTGCTTGCTGGCTTCACGTTCGAGATAGGTTTCCAGCCAGGGGGTGCGTACCGCGCGAGCCGGCAGACCCGCCACACTCATGAAGGTGACGATGTCTTCCGGACGCGCTTCAGCCAGCACGCGCTTGAATTCGGGATGGGCATCGCCTTCCTCGGTGACGGCGAAGGCGGTGCCGACCTGGATGGCGCTGGCCCCGGTGGAGTGTGCTGCATTGACCCGTAGCGGTGAATTGATGCCGCCTGCAGCAATGATGGGGATGCGCCCACGCTCTATGCCAAGCTGGTCGAAGAGGGCATGGATCTCAGGAATGACGCGAGCAAAATCGAAGCGCGGATCTGTCACCTCATCCAGCTTGGCTGCGCCAAGGTGCCCGCCGGCGTAGCCCGGGTGCTCGATGATGATGGCATCGGGCAGGCGGCCCTTGCGCATCCAGCGCTTCACCACCAGGCCCACTGCGCGGGATTCCGACAGGATGGGGATCAGGGCGATCTCGGGAAAATCGGCCACCAGCTCCGGCAGATCCAGCGGCAGGCCTGCGCCCACCACGATGGCATCGGCGCCACTCTCACAGGCCTGACGGACATAAGCTGCGTACTCCGCTACCGCTCTCATGATGTTCACGGCGATCAGGCCGCGGCCGCCGGCGCGCTCGCGCGCCGCGCGGATCTCCCGGTCCAGTGCAATCAGGTTGACTGCGTCGATGGGGGCCTTGTCGCGGCAACGTGCTGTGGCGAGCAGCAGGTCCGGATGATGGCGGCGCAGGTCGACGCTGGACAGCGTCCCCATGCCGCCGGCCTCGGCCACGGCGCCGGCCAGGCGGTGGGCCGATACCCCCACGCCCATCCCGCCCTGGACGATGGGCAGGATCTCGCGGTTGCGGATGCGCAGGGCATCCAGTTGTGGTGCATTCATTTCAGGCTTTCAATGGGTGTTGATGATCGCCGGGGCCACCGCTGTCTGAATGCACGGAGCCCGGTGCAGGTGGCAGGCAGGCATCAGTGGTAGGCCACGCATTTCTCGCAGGGCGTGTTGGTCACGTCTTTTCTGAGGTGGGCTTCGCGCAGGCGACTGAACGCGGGACTGTTCCAGCAGTCCATGAATGAATGGGTGGTGAGATCGCCCATGGTCCAATGGCCGCCGGCGTCGAAGCAGCAGGCAGACAGCTTGCCTTCGGCAGTGACGTGGCCCTCGGTGAATACCGACCAGCAGGGCAGCGGCTCTCGCAACGCGCCTATCCTGCCCTGGTTGCCCGCGGTGGGCCGGTATCCCAGTTCCCCTTCACGCTGGGTGGCGAAGGATCCCATCGAATAGAGCGGCAGCCAGTAGTGTGTGTCGACGTAGGGCAGGACATGCTCGTCCAGCATGACCTGCATACGGACAGTCTGGGCATCGTCGTAGCGGATGGAAGAGGCGGACAGAGTGGTGTGGTAGCCCCCCTGTGTGCGGATATCCCAGGCCGCCTTCACGTTCTGCAGGGCTTTGCCATACATGCGGTCGGACACGCCCATGACTTGCGCGAATTGGCCAATGTCAGCAGCATTCATGGACCACTTGAGCGAGTCCAGTCCTGCGGCCATGCATGCGTCCACCGCTTTCGGCGTGGCCAGTGACGCGTTGGATGTCAGGAAGACATAGGGCATGCCGATGTCCTGCTTAAGGTGGCGTATGGATTGCAGCAGCAGACCGGGATTCATGAACGATTCGCCAAGAAAGAACAGCCCGATCTCCTCAACACCGGCATCGCGCATCTCGCGGGTGATGCGTCTGAATAGTTCAAAATCCATGTCATGACGAGGCTGCTTCTCGCGTGTGCGTAACGCACAGAATCCGCAGCGATAGTTGCAGCGTGGAGAAATTTCGATCTTGACGCTCTTCGGTGGTGGTGGATCGGGGCGGCGCCATGCATCCGGGATAATCGTGATCGCATCAATACGATCGGTGATCATGGCCTTCCTTCCCGCAGTGGTGAATCTGGTTTCATGGACTGATGGCGGGCGACTCGCAATAGAAGTAAAGATGCGCTTCGGTACACGTCCTCACGATAAGCCCTGCTACAGCGAGTGTAGATTGGTGCGGATCCAGCCCACTTGATTCAAGTCAATGATTTTGCGATAAATCTGCATCCATCAGCCGGATGCCGGCGGCGGCTCCTCATAACCGTGGTATGGCCCGGTGCCAGCATTGTCGGCCTGGGAGGCGGCAATGAAGGCACCACGCTGCACGTCGAACACGTGGACCTCGCCATCCTCAATCACATAGTGCCAGCCATGCAGAGAGAGATTTCTCGTATCCACGCGCTCGCGCACCATGGGGTAGTCCATGAGCCGCTCCAGTTGCAGGACCACGGCGCGCTGCTCGGTGCGGCGCAAGGCTTCTGGGCCGGGTTCGGCCACCGGCAACACGGCCTCGCGACCCAGGTCAAGCCAATGCGTGAGATTGGTGGCGGCAGGGGGGAGGTCGCTGTACAGCGCGCGGATGCCACCACAGTGTGAGTGGCCGCAGACGATGATGTGACTGACTTCCAGATTGAGCACCGCAAACTCGATGGCGGCAGCGGTGCCGTGATAGCCGGTCGAGCCATCATGCGGCGGTACGAAGGCGCCGACGTTGCGCACCAGAAAGAGCTCGCCAGGGCCGGTTCCGGTAAGCATGTAAGGGACCAGGCGTGAATCCGAGCAGCCGATGAACAGCGTGGTCGGGTGCTGGCCGTCGTCAACCAAGGTGCGAAACTGCGAGCGATACTGCGGAAATGCGTCGGTATGGAAGCGCCGCAGGCGCTCGAGCAACTCGTCAGACATCTGAAGCGCGCGCCTTGTTACTGAACCAGAGGGGTTGCGGCGGAATCGAGATCCACACCTTCTGTAACCGCCTCTCCGGCGAGCAACTGCAGGTACTGGCGCAGCGCCGTGACATAGGACTGCTGGCGCAATGTCGTCGCCACAGCGCCACGCACTGCTTCGAATGATTGCGGCCGGCCGGGCTCACGCTCCAGCACTTCGACCACGTGCAGGCCGAAGCGGCTGTGCACCAGTCGCGGCAGCACGCCCACTTCGGTGTGACCGAACAATTCACGCCCGAACTCAGGCGCGCAATCAGCCGCACTGAGCCATCCCAGTTCCCCGCCGTCGGTGCCACTGGGACAATTGGACAGCCGGCTTGCGGCAGTGGCGAAGCCTCCGGAGGAGTCGCTGCCGCCATCATGACAGCGCGCATCAAGCAGCGCAGCTTCGGCACGCTTGCGCAGCGCCACCACATCCACGCCCGGGGTTACTGCAAAAAGCATGTGCCGAACCCGCACGCGTTCCCCAAGGCTGTAACGAGACTCATGCATGGCATGGTGGCGGCGGCAGGCTTCCTCGGAGGGGTCGGGCAGACAGAGTTGCTGTTCCAGCAGCACATTGATGGCGCTGGTGGCGGCTTCGCTGATCACGCCATCGGCTGATGGCGGGTCGGCTCGGTCCAGAAGGCCAGCACGTTGCGCCGCCTGCCGCAGCAGTTCGGTGCATGCACGCTGGCGCAATACTTCGGCCGAAAGCGTTTCCTGCGGCGAGTGTAGGGCCGTGCCATTGATGCTGGCAACGGCCGGTTCGGCATTGGCCTTCAGTGCGGCTCCAGGGCTTGCATTGCTGAAATTGTCCGGCAACTTGTTGAGGCTCATGTCATGCACTCCCTCGTTCTAGACGCGCGCGCCAGGCTGGGGCGGCTGGTTGTGGCCCTCGGGAAGATTGAGGCGCCGGCTGCGTACAAGCTGTGGCGAGCGGAACAGGTAGGCAACGGTGGCGAAGCCGCTCCAGACATGCACCAGCCGGCTGAAAGGAAACAGCAGGAAGATCGTCATGCCGAAGACAATGTGCACCAGATAGGGCCAGGGCAGTCCGGACAGTGTGGTCGCGTCGACAGGCCGCAGTGTCATGATCCGTTGTGCCCAGTCCGCCAGAATCATCATCACGCTGCCATCGGCATGTTGCAGTGAAAATGGCAGGGTGATGAGGCCCAGGGTCAATTGCGCCCACAGGATCGGCAGGATCGCAATGTCGGTGCGGTGGCTGGTCAGCCGGATGCGTGGATCGAATATGCGCCGGTACAGCAGCATGGACAGGCCGACAAAGCACACCAGGCCGGCAATGCCACCCGCCACGACCGCCAGCATTTGTTTTGTCGCTGCAGTCATGAAGACCCCATACACCGCGTGCGGGGTGAACAGGCCAACAAGATGACCGAAGAACAGGAACAGCACGCCGAAGTGGAACAGATTGCTGCCCCAGCGAAGAAGTCCCGTGCGCAGCAATTGCGAAGAGTCGCTCTTCCAGGTGTACTGGTTCTGGTCAAAGCGGATCAGGCTGCCCAGCAGGAACACTGTGAGGCAGATGTAGGGATAGACCTGAAAAAGAAAATCATGCAGCGCGCTCATAATGCTGCTCCTTTTGAGGGATTGGGGCCGCGGACGATGTGTATGGGCTGCGCCTGGTCCGGCCGGGCCTGGCCTTTGGTGGAGCAGCCGTCAAACACCACTGGCTCAGCCCAGCTCTCGTCCAGCGGTTCCTCGGGGGCAATCTTGACCGATTGCGCCTGTTCTCCGGCCAGTTCGAGCAGGGCGCCCAGCACGCTGGCGTAGGCACTGCCGCGCTGCTGCAACGCGCTGAATATGGCATTCAGGATGTGCGCCGTTTCACCGAGGAAGGCGCGTGCTTCAAGCGGTGGCTGGGTGGAGACGAACTCGAGCACTGCCGGCAGGTAGTCAGGCAGTTCGCCTTCGGCCAGGATCAGCCCGGCCTTCTCGTAGGTCTGGCCCAGATCTATCATCGCCGGACCCCGATCGCGCGAGTCGCCATGCACATGCTCAAACAGGTGCAGTGAGGTGCCGCGGCCACGGTCGAACAACTCTACATAGGTGGCCTCGGTCTCAAGCGGCTCGCCGCGGCTCAGTGCATCCGCCAGAGACTCGATCTCGGCCAGGCGTGACGGTACAAGCGCGCCCTCCGAGCGCAGCAATTCGCGCATTTCAGGCAGGTAGCTTCGCATCTGTGCGTCAGGGTAGCCAAGCAGAGCCGCCAGCACGCGCAGGGTCCTTGCCATCGGAGGAATCCGGTTGCCTGTGAACATGGTCAAACCTCCGCCTTGATGGGAATGGTGCGCCGTTTTTCGCTGCCGAACAGGCTGGTTTCCCCGGTGCCCTCGGAACAGCCATTGCCGAAGGAAAAGCCGCAGCCACCGCGCACGTTGAAGGTGTTTTCGGCATATTCCCGGTGGGAGCTGGGGATGACGAAGCGATCCTCGTAATTGGCGATCGCCATTACCTGATACATGTCTTCCACTTCCAGCTGGGTCATGCCGACCTGCTGCAGCGCCGCGGTATTGATCCGCCCCTCGACATGCTTTTCGCGTTGGTAGGCGCGCATGGCCAGCATGCGTTCCAGCGAGCGCACCACCGGCACGGTATCGCCGGCCGTGAGCAAATTGGCCAGATACTTGACCGGAATGCGTAGCTGACTGACATCAGGGATCTCGCCGTTGATGCCGACGTGGCCGGCGTTGGCCGCTGCGCTGATCGGAGACAGTGGCGGCACATACCAGACCATGGGCAGTGTGCGGTATTCCGGATGCAGCGGCAGCGCCACCTTCCATTGCACCGCCATCTTGTACACCGGGCTGATGCGCGCAGCCTCCATCCACTTGTCTGGGATGCCGTCGGTGCGTGCCTGCTCGATCACCTTCGGGTCGGTCGGGTCGAGGAATATGTCCAACTGTGCCTGGTACAGGTCTCGGTCGTGCTCGACACTGGCGGCTTCCTGTATCCGGTCCGCGTCGTACAGCAGTACACCCAGATAACGAATGCGCCCGACACAGGTTTCCGAGCAGACTGTGGGCTGGCCTGCCTCGATGCGCGGATAGCAGAAAATGCACTTCTCGGCCTTGCCGCTTTTCCAGTTGTAGTAGATTTTCTTGTAGGGACAGCCGCTCACGCACATGCGCCAGCCACGGCACTTGTCCTGGTCGATCAGCACGATGCCGTCTTCCTCACGCTTGTAGATCGAGCCGGAGGGGCATGACGCCACGCAAGCCGGGTTCAGGCAGTGCTCGCACAACCTGGGCAGATACATCATGAAGGTGTTTTCGAACTGG
>CANJJT010000075.1:0-20234 GCA_947474715.1 Betaproteobacteria bacterium | reverse complement strand
GGTGGCGATGGCGCCGCAGATGGTGGTCATCAGGCTGCCGGCGGAGGTGCTCTCGTGTTCATTGATGTTCAGCGGTGCCTCGGCATCGAGCAAGGTCACGGTGCTGACATCGGTTGCAAAGCCGCGATCAACGCGTAACGGCGCCCAGGGACTGGCCGCCTCATTCTCGGCAATGCAATAGCTGTACTTGCCGGGGTGGCCGAGGGTGGCCTTGTCGATCTCCACCGGCTGTCCACCACCGATGTTGATCAGCATCAGCCGGATGGCACGCCCGATCACGCCATTGGCCCACGGACCGGGACCGAACAGGCTGGCACCGGCGTGGATGCCCAGGCGGCTCGCCAGCGGGCCGCTGACGATGAGCAGCGGCGCCACCGGATGGGTAGTCGCCTGCACGGCCTTGAGGTTGAAGGCGGGATCGATCAGCGCATCGGCTGCGGCCACCAGCAAGGGCAGGTGCGCCGGCCGGCAGCCGGCCATCACGGCGTTGACGGCGATGTGAGCGACCGTGACCACACCCAGGCCCGGTGGCATGCTGCCGATGACACGTGTGCCATCACCACCGAAACCGGCCAGCATGGCCGCCACACGCGCCTCGGTGGGGGGCACCAGTGGCAAGCCATCCCCCCAGCCGCGCGCGATGAACTCGGTTTGCAGGTCAGCCCAGTCATCGCGCGCATCGATCTCGACCGTTTCCAGACTGATGCTGCTTCTGGCATCGGCTTCGGCAGCCGCCAGCGGCTGCACCAGCTTCAGGAGGATGTCATCGAAGGCCGCATCCAGCTTGACCAGCACCCCCGGCAGCGGCATGCCGGCCACCGGATGTGCAATCACCACCATGGGCAGCCCGGACAAGCCGAGGACGCGGGCCTGATTGCGCGCCAGGCCCTCGAAGGCGCTGGTCACCAGCAGGACCGTGGGCAAGCCGAGCTTCTCGGCCTCGATGCTGTCGTGGACACTCCACGACGTGCACCCGCCTCAGTCGCCCAGGGCATTGATCAGCACATCGGCCTGCTGGCGCAGCGAAGCCATCACTTCAGGCGAGGCCGGCAGCCCCATGCCCTGCTTGGCGATGCGAAAGGTCTGCACACTGGGCAGTCGCTGCTGCAACTGCGCCTCGAGGTGCAGCAGCATCCTGTCCACCGGCGCCTTGGTGTTGTCGAGCAGACCGATGCGCAGGCCCTGCAGGCTGGCCGGCCTGGGCTGCACCTGCAGCGTGGTGGCGGAACGCCGGCTTCGGGGTGAATACATCAACATGGGTCATTTCCTTGCAGTGGCGGTTCTACCCGGCATCAGTCCGAATCACGCAGGCCTGACTCCGAGTGGGTGACGCATTCCGTTCTATATACTCAGGCCGATCAGGATCAGAACCTGAGAACGATTCCGAAATGGCCTTGCCCGGAAACGGGCAGCGGACCAGGATCAGGACCAACAATAACCCATCCCCGGGAGGAGACCATGATGAAGCATCGCGCCCCGCTGTCGGTCCTCGCATTCGCACTGCTGCTCGGCAACGCGTCCGGCCTGCTGGCCCAGCAGTATCCTGCCAAGACGGTACGCACCATCGTCAGCTTTCCGGCTGGCACCACGGTGGACCTGGTGACCCGCCTGTTCACGCCGCGCCTGACCGAACTCTACAACCAGCCCTTCATCGTCGAGAACCGCGCCGGTGCCGCCGGCAATGTCGGCGCCGAGTTCGTGGCGCGCTCGGCCCCGGACGGTTACACCCTGCTCTCGGCCGCAGCTTCGATTCCCAGCAGCATGTCGCTGTACAAGGACCTGCCCTTCGATTTCGTGCGCGACTTCCAGCCCATCGCCATGCTGGCTTCCTCGCCTTTCGCACTGGCCGTCCATCCCTCCACCGGTGTGACGACGGTGCAGGAACTCATCAAGCTGGCCAAGGGCAAGCCCGGCCAGTTCAACTTCGCCTCCACCGGCACCGGTGGCACCAACCACCTCGCGGGCGAACTCTTCAACAGCATGGCCGGCGTGAAGATCGTGCATATCCCGTACAAGAGCACCATCACCGCCCTGCCCGATCTGGTGAACGGCAACGTGGCCATGATGTTCGCCGGCGTGGGCCAGGTGCAGGCCTTCGCCAGGGCCGGCAAGCTGCGCATCCTCGCCGTCAGCACCGTGGCACGCAGCACCCTGATGCCGGATGTGCCGACAGTGGCTGAAGCAGGCCTGCCCGGTTATGACTCCTCCAGCTGGTTCGCCCTGCTCGCGCCCACGGGGGCACCGGCCGGCATCGTCACGCAGCTGAACGGCGCCCTCGTCAAGTTCTCGCAGACACGGGAAGTACGCGAGCAACTGGCCAGCCAGGGCGCCGATCCGGCCGGCGGATCACCGCAGCAGGTGGCGACTTTCATCAGGGCCGAAGTGGCGAAGTTTGCCAAGGTGGTGGCCGAGTCGGGCGCGAAGCCGGACTAGCCCGGGGAGGGCCCCGTCCGGGCCCCGGGGCCCGGGGCCCGGCGCAGCCGCTTATTGCTCGGCCTTGATGTTCCCGTCGCGCACGATCTTGCGATAGCGTGCGATTTCCGTCGCCAGCAGCTGCGACAGCTGCTGCGGCGTGCTGCCCACGGCAAAGCCACCATCGGCATCCAGCTTCTTGGCCACATCGGGCGACTTCACCACGCGCGCAAACTCGGTGGCCAGGCGGTTGACGATGGCGGGCGGCGTGCCGCCGGGTGCCAGCAGCGCATACATGCTGCCGTAGTCATAGCCGGGCATGCCCTGCTCTGCCGCGGGCACGCCATCCGCCACGAGCGGACTGCGTTCGGTGTTGCCGATGGCAATCAACCTCAATTTGCCCGAGCGGATGTGCGGCAGGCCGGTGAGCAGTGAAGCCCAGGTCATCTGCACGCGCCCCGAGAGCAGGTCCGACTGCATGGCAGCCGCCGACTTGTAGTGCACGAAGGTGACCTTGGTATTGGCCATCATGTGGAACCACTCGGCATTGATGTGCGGCCCGCTGCCTGAACCGACGGTAGCGATGTTGATCGCACCGGGGTTGGCCTTGGTGTAGGCGATGTATTCCTGCACGTTCTTGAAAGGCATGCTGGGATGGGCCATGATCACCGTGCTGCGCTTGCTCATCAGCGTGACCGGTGCAAAGTCCTTCAGCGGGTCATAGGGCAGGTTGTCGTACAGCGCCGCAGCGGCGGTGAAGCTGCTCGACACGCCCACCAGCGTGTACCCGTCCGGCGCCGCCTTCGCGACGTAGGCGGCTGCCAACGTCGTTCCCGCACCCGGCTTGTAATCGGCAATGAAGGCCTGCCCGGTGAGCTCGGTGAGCTTCTGCCCGTACATGCGCGTCTCCAGGTCATTGGATGCCCCGGGGCCGGTGGGGATGACCATCATGATGGGCTTGGCGGCATTGCCGAACAGGCCCTGGGCATGTGACATGGCCGGCCACGCGGATGACCCTGCGACTGCCAAGACAGCAGCGGCCATCACGAACGGCTGCGACAAGCGATTGGTGCTCATGCGAACTCCTCCATGTTCTTGAAAGCTTGTAATGACTAGGGCTGCTGGTCCAGCCGGATGTTTGCCCGCTTCACCAGCGCACGGTACTTCTCGATCTCCGACCGTATCAGCTTCGACAACTCATCAGGCGTCGAGCCCACCAGTTCGTTGGCGCCCTGGTCCACCAGCTTGAAGCGCACGTCGGGCAGGACCAGCACCTTGCGGGTGTCAGCGTACACCTTGTTGATGATGTCCTTCGGGGTACCACTGGGGGCGACGATGGACTGCCAGGCGCCGAACTCGTAACCCGGCACCCCGGACTCCGCCAGCGTCGGAATATCCGGCAGCGAACTCGATCGATTGGCCAGCGATACCGCCAGCGGGCGTACCCGGCCGGACTTGATCTGCGGAATGGAAGTGATAAGGGTGTCGAACATCATTGACACCTCCCCGGCGATCAGGCCGTTCAGCGCCAGGGACGTGCCCTTGTAGGGAACAGGAACGATGTCCACATTGGTGGTCAGCCGGAACAATTCGCCGGCGAGATGGTTGGAGCCTCCGACACCCGAGGTGCTGTAGGTGATTTTGCCGGAATTGGCGCGGATGTGCGCAATCAGTTCCTGCAGGTTGCGCGCCGGCATGGAAGGATGCACCGCCAGCACGTAGCCGTACACCGTCAGCAGGGTAATGGCATCGAAATCCTTCACCGCATCGTAGGGCAGCTTGGGATAAAGCGCAGGATTGATGGCCAGACTGCCCTGCACGCCCAGCAGCCAGGTGTAGCCGTCGGGCTTTGATTTCGCCACGAACTCGGTGCCGATGATGGTGTTGGCCCCTGCCTTGTTGTCCACCACGATCTGCTGCTTCCACAGGTCCGCAAGCTTGCCGGACACGGTGCGGGCGACGATATCGCCAGCACCGCCGGCCGCGGCCGGCACGACGAAGCGAATCACCCGGTTGGGATACTCCTGGGAAAACACCGGCGAACTCACCACACCGGCCAGCCCCAGCCCTGCCACTGCCACCACGCTCAGTCTGCGCATTGCCATTGCACTCTCCTCCTTTGGGGTGTCTCAGCCCAGCATCTTCGGGAATGCCATGGCTGCCTTGCCGGCCTTTTCCGCCTCGACCCGGTCCGGATCGGTCGGCGAATAGTGCGGGTAGACCAGGATGGGCAGTTCGGCCAGGCCCAGTGCTGCCGCCTGGGCACGTGCCGCCCGCTCGAAATTGTCGTGGACGAATACGACCACGGGATGACCTGCCTTGGCCAGGGTAATACCGTCGCGCACGGCGCCGGATGTGCAGGAGCCTCAGGCCCCGACACCCACCAGTGCGAAGTCAGTGTCAGCCATGAGCTTGTCCATGTCGACTTTCGGCGCGGAAGCCCAGGTATTGGTCTTGTAGAGGCGATGCACCGCTGTGGGTGCCAGCCGCTCGGTCACCTCTTCCTCCAGAGCCTTCCAGAAAATCTGCGCCGAGGTGTGCTGATTGAAAACATAGCCCACCTTCAATCCATGCAGGGACTTGAACTTCGGTTTCTCCCTGGCGTGTATCACTTCCGGAATGCCGACCGGATCGTAGATGCGTATGGTCATGATCTCTCCTCGTGTAAGGACAATGCCTGCCTGCACAGCTAGACGGGAAACCCGACTTTGCGCCTGACCGTGAAACCGCCCGGCGCGCCCCAGCCCGGACAGAGTGAACAAAACCCGGCCGGTGAACCCCAGCCACCGCTCACCAGGATGACGAGGTCCTCCTCATGCCTCAGGAAAGGCACGCGGGCGTCGTCATTGTCCGGATCCACGGTTTTCTTCCAGTGCCAGGGATGACTTTCCGCGATGGACTCGCGCCGCTTCACCTCGCGCACCGGCCGCGTGGCCATGCGCATGAGTTCGCGTCGGACCTGGGGGATGCTCAAGCCGGCATCGGCCAGATTGCGCGCGGCCATGGGCCCGAGCACCAGCACCATGTCGCCGCCGGAAACCGCGGCACTGCCCAGCGAAGCGATATCCGAAGCAATGACATACAACACGTCCTGTGCCGGCCGCGACCCGGCGCCAGTGCCTATGGAGTGGGGTGCCTCCACGGCAGTCACCGTCACCACGGTGTCGCGGGCATCGAAGCCCGCCTCCACATGCATCGGCGCCCAGGGATTGGACTCCTGATCCTCGGCGATGCAGAAACTGTAGTAACCGGGATGGCCATGCGTGGTCTTGCATGGATCCGAGGGATAACCGCCGCCGATGTTCCAGAGTATCAGCCGCACGGCGCGGCCGATGGTGGCGCGGGCACGGCAGCCATGGCCAAAAGCGCCTTCTCGGGTCAGGAAGCCCAGTTCCTTCACTTTCGGCCCACTGATCATCACCAGCGGCGCGCAGCCGTGGGTGGTGGTCTGCACACCGTTCAGGTTGAAGCGCTCCTCCAGCATCGCCTCCACCGCAGCAATGACAAAGGGCACATATTCGGGCCTGCAGCCGGCCATGACGCAGTTGATGGCGATCTTCTCGATCGTTGCCACGCCGTTGCTGGGCGGAATGGCGCCAACCACGTCCTGCGGATCCCGCCCGAGATACCGAATGATGCGCTCCACCGCCTTCTGCGTGGGCGGCACCACCGGCAGACCGTCGGTCCAGCCCTGCTCGAAGCACAGTTCGACCGCCGCCTCGATGTCATCCACATCGTGATAAGCCGACACCAGATTCATCCCGCTCCGCCTTTCCTATCTGTGCAATCGTTCAGTCACGCAGGATGAGCAGCGCATCCGCCGCCAGCACCCCGTCTGCATTGACGAACAGGGGGTTGATGTCCACTTCCTGAATCCGCCCGGCTTGATCGGCAATCAGCCAGGAGAGCCGGCTGAGGGCGTCGCAAAGCGCAGCCACGTTGGCGGCCGGCTGGCCGCGATAACCCTCGAGCAGCGCATGCCCTTTCAGTTCCGCAATCATGGCACCCGCCTCATGGGCACTGAAGGGGGCAAACCGGTAGCTGACATCCTGAAGTATTTCCGAGAATATGCCACCAAATCCCAGCACCACCACCGGCCCGAAACAGGGATCATTCACCGCGCCCGCAATCAGCTCCAGCCCCTGCGCCATCTCCTGCACCAGCACGCCCTCGATGGCGGCATCGGGCTTGTGGCGCCTGGCATTGGCCATTACTTCATGGCCGGCGCGCTTCAATTCATCCAGGCTGCGTACCCCCACGCGTACGGCATCCGCTTCGGTCTTGTGCGGGAGATCCGGCGAGTTGACTTTCACCACCACGGGAAATGTCACTGGCGCATTGCTCAGGCCATCCAGCGATGCCTCGGACAGCCGGCAACCCCGCGTGAGCGGAATGCCATAGGCAGCGAGGCAGGCGCGGGAAGCCTCTTCGCTCATGGGGCCGCCCCGGGACGGAAGCGTCAACGCCTGCCGGGCAACGGGACGCGGCGCCGATGATCTGCCCAGGACATGCTGCTGTCTTTCCACCAGGGCGCTCACTGCACCGGCTGCGCGCGCTGCGCGAGAAGGCGTGGCGTGCCAGGAAACGGCCTTCTCGTCGATCATGGCCACAGCGCCGGGATTGAAGGCGGAACCCATGGTGTAGAAGACCGGCTTGCCGGTTTTCAGGCTAAGTTGGCCCAGCTCCGTGGCAGTGGCCTGCGACTCGATGCTCTGCTTGGCGCGCAGGATGACGGCATCGATGCCGGGATCCTCCAGCAGGATACCCAGCGCCACATTGGAGATGCACGACCCCTTGAACCCTGGCTGCTGTGCCGAGAGGTCCAGCGGGTTGGCCACCGAGGCATAGGCCGGCACGATCTGCCTCAACCGGGTGACGGTAGCATCCGCGAGCGGCGGCAGCACGAGTCCATGCTGCTCGGCACGGTCGGCCAGTACCACGCCGGTGCCTCCGGAGGTCGCAACCACGGCCACGCGGTTGCCGCGTGGGCGCGAGCGGGTGCGGAAGGCGCGGGCCAGGTCGACAAAATCATGGGCGTCCTCGATTTCGAGGAAGGCACCTTCGCGGAAGGCCGCGCGGTACAGCGCGTAGGGAGAAGCCAGGCTGGCCGTATGCGATTGCGCCGCCTGCCCGCCACTCTTCGACACGCCGGCCTTCCACACCAGGATGGGCTTGCCCAGTTCCAGTGCCCGTCGTCCGATGCGCATCAGGCGGCGACCGTCGGCCACCCCTTCGATGAAGGTGGCCACCACTTCGATCTCATCGGATTCGACAAAGTGTTCAAGGAAATCGAGGAGGGACACATCGGCGCTGTTGCCGGTGGACACGATGTGGGAAAAACCGAGTCCCTCGGAGGCGGCGGCGCTCACCATGGTGTACCCGTAGCCACCGCTTTGCGACACGATGGCAATCGGCGCGACCTTGAGTTCGCTGGCCTGCTGCATGCCACTGCCAAAGCCATTAAACACGCGATCGCGCAGGTTCACCAGCCCGACACAGTTGGGACCGACCACGCGTATGCCGGTGGACTGGACCACGGACTTCAATTCCGCCTCGAGCATCGCACCGGCTTCGCCCACTTCACGAAAGCCGGCCGAGAGCACGATGGCATGGCGTATGCCGCGTGCTGCGCATTCAGCAACCACGCCAGGCACGCGCGCAGCCGTCACCGCCACCACGGCCACGTCACAGGCCTCCGGCACCTCGCCTACCGAAGCAAAGCAGGGCACCCCACGGATGTCCCGGTACTTCGGGTTCACGGCGTACACCCGCCCCTGGTAGCCATACTCCTTCAGGTAACGCGCCGGCTGCCCGCCGATGCGTTTGCCATCTTCAGAGGCGCCGACCACCACGACCGACTTCGGGCTGAGCAGCCGCCCGAAATCGACCGCCGCAGTCGCTGCCTGCGCCTGATCCGGCGGACTCATGCCGCCGCCGACTCGCGCGTCATGTGCGCCCAGAAACCAGCACCACCGCGGCGGATGCAGGCGGCCCCCAACTCACGCGCCCAGGTGGTCTCGTTGCCATACTCGGCGCGCCAGGCCCACATGCGCTTGGTGGCGAAATGCAGGGTGTGCTCGTACGTCATGCCGAAGGCGCCATGCACCTGATGGGCATTGCGCGCAGCCACGCCGGCCGCCTGACCCGCCCTCACCTTGGCCACCGATACGGAGAACCGGGGATCGGCCTTGTGCATGACATCGCAGGCGGCATTGGCCGCGGCCGCAGCCGAGCCAATGTCGCAGGCCATGATGGCCAGCATGTGCTGCACCGCCTGGAACTTGCCGATGGGCCGGCCGAACTGCTGGCGTTCCTGGGCATAGCGCACGCTCTGCGTCAACGCAGACTGCGCCGCGCCGACGATGCTGATGGCGCGTCCCAATGCCATGTGCAGGCGCACCGCCTGGGCCTCGGCGTCATTGTCGTAAATGCGAAATGCCGTGGCGGCCGCGTGCTTGAAGCTGACCTGGTCGCGCGGCTCAAAGGCGATGTTCTGGCCTTCGACGATGTCGGATGCCGCGGACTGATCGAGCAGGGCCAGCCAGGCCTTGCCCCCCAGGCTGCCGCCCACCACGAAGTGGCTCGCCTGCCGCGCCCAGGGCACGGCCTTGGCGGTGCCCGAGAGCAGCAGCTTGCCCGAGGACAGTTCGGCATCCAGCGGGCCGCGTTCATCCACCTGTATCGGGCTGACCGGGCCATCCATGTCGCAGGGCAGTCCGGCACGCGCCAGCAAGTGGGTGCCGATCAGGGTTTCCACCAGCGGCACCGGGGCGCGCCAGAATCCCAGCGCATGCATGAGCGGATAGGCATCCGGCCAGGACAGGCCGCCACCGCCCGACTCTTCCGGCACCAGGCTGCGGGTGAAGCCGGACTCCATCACCTGCTTCCACAATCCCTCCTGCGACACGCCTTTCTCTGCCGCCTCGAGAACCTTGCGATCAACCCGCTCGGAAAAAATGCGGTTGATGCTCTCGCCCACCAGTTCCCGCGTCTCGTTCATGTCGTTGATGTCATTCATCGTACCCCCAGCCCCCGTGCAATGATGCCGCGCAGGATTTCCCGGGTGCCGCCGCGCAGCGAAAAGGTCGGCGAGGTCTGGGTGAGGTAGGCCGCCACCTCGGCCAGCGTGGTGTCACGCGTGGCAATGTCCATGTCGAACAGTTCGTGCGCCACTTCGGGGATGCGCTGCTCCAGCGTATTGCCCAGCTCCTTCACCAGCGAGGCGGCGAGGCCAGCGCTTTCGCCTCGGGCCATCATGCCGGCGATGCCCAGGGACATCTGCCGGACGGTGGCGATGTCCGCCACCAGGCTGCCCATGAGTGCGGCGTGATGCGGATTGTCCGGATCGGCGGCATCCAGCATCTCCAGCAGCAGGAACAGGCTGGAGAGGTAACGGTCGGGGCCGGCGCGCTCAAAGCCCAGTTCGGTGGTCACCTGGGCCCAGCCCTGGCCTTCCTGGCCGAGCAGGTGCGTGTCCGGCACGAAGACGTTGTCGAAAATGATCTCGTTCCAGCGATGCTCGCCGGTGAGGATGTGCACCGGCCGCAGGGTCACCCCAGGCGCCTTGAGGTCGATGACGAACTGCGACAGGCCGGCCTGGCGCTTCTCGCCCTGGCCGGTGCGCACCAGCGCCACCACGTAATGCGACCACTGCGAGGCGGAGTTCCACACCTTGCGCCCATTGATGATCCAGCCGCCCTGGGTGCGCTCGCCCTTGGTGCGAATGGAGGCCAGGTCGGACCCCGAATCCGGTTCGCTCAAGCCTACGCAGATGAACAGTTCGCCACGCGCAATGCGCGGCAGGAAATCGCGCTTGATTTCCTCCGTCCCGTAATGCATCAGCACCGGACCGTATTGCCGGTCGGCGATCCAGTGCGCGCTCACCGGCGCGCTGGCGGCCAGCAATTCCTCGGTGACGACGTAACGCTCCAGCGGCGAGCGCTCGTGGCCGCCATAGGCCTTGGGAATGCTCATGCCGATCCAGCCCCGCTGGCCCAGCTTGCGGCTGAACGCCGCATCAGCCCCGCCCTTGTTGCGAAAGCGTTCCTTGGTGGTGCGCGGCGGCAGCTCCTTCGCCAGGAAATCCCTCACCTCCTGGCGCAAGCCTTCGGTATTCGCATCCAGCACGCATGTATCGATGATCAAGCCCTGCATCCAGCCCCCGTCGTTGCGTCATTACCCATTGAAAATTCTGCCATCACTCTTCCAGCTTGATGCCGGTGCGCGCGACGATCTGCTTCCAGCGCTCGGTCTCGGTGGCGATCAGCTTGCGCATGTCCTCGGGCGAACTGCCCACCATGTTGTAGCCATCCGCTTCCATCTTCTGGATTACCACCGGATCGCGCGCCACCTTGGCGAACTCCTGATTCAGTCTGGCGATGACGGCCCGCGGCGTGGCGCCCGGCACCGAGAATCCGGACCACTGGTAGTAATCGAAGCCGGTCACGCCTTGCTCCAGGATGGTGGGCAGGTCAGGCAGCGCCTTGATGCGCTCGGCCCCGGTGGAGCCCAGCGCCTTCAGTTTGCCCGAGGTGAGGAAAGGCTTGGCCGGCAGTGCGCTCGACATCCCGGCATGCAGCCGCCCCGCCACCAGGTCGGTGGTCATGGGCCCGGTGCCCTTGTACGGCACCAGCGTGACGTCGGTGCGTGTCGCCTCCTTCAGCCACTCTGCCACCAGGTGGGTAAGCCCGCCCAGGCTGGAAGTGCCGAAATTGATCTTGCCCGGATTGGTCTTGGCGTAGGCGATGTACTCCTGCATGGTCTTCACCGGCAGCGAGGCGGTCACCGTGAGGATGGAGGATCGCTTGCTGATCTGCGTCACCGCGGCCAGGTCCTTCACCGTGTCAAAGGGCAGGTCCCTGTAGGTGAGCGGCATCACCGAGATCGTGGAATTCACCGCCAGCAGGGTGTAACCATCGGGGGCCGCCTTCACCACGTAGGCCGTGCCGATGGTGGTCCCGGCACCAGGTTTGTTGTCGACGAGGAATTGCTGTCCGGTGTTCTCGGTGAGCTTCAGCGCATAAAGCCGATTCTCCGGATCGGTCGAGCCGCCAGGTGGATACGGCAGGACGATGGTGACCGGCTTTGCGGGAAAGGCTGCCGCACTGCCCTGCGCCAGCACAGCGCCTGCCACGGCAAGGCAGCTGCCGCCGAACAGCAACGCCAGCATGGAATTTTTATTCATGGCTATTCTCCGAAGGATGCTGAATCAGCCCGGGGTGATGGAACGGATGATGGGGCCGTATTCTTCCATCTGCCGCCTGATCTTGGCGCCGAACTGCTCGGGGGTGCTCAACACCGGTTCCGAGCCGGTCACCAGCAGGCGCTCCATGGATTCTGGACGCCTGATGCCGGCCGCGATCTCCGTGTGCAGCCGCGTCACGATGGCACGTGGCGTGCCGGCCGGCGCCAGCAAACCCTGCCAGGCCGTGACATCCATGCCGGGCACGCCGGACTCGGCGAGCGTGGGCACATCGGGAAAACTGGCCGAACGCTGGCTGCCCGCGGTGGCGATCAGCAGCAGCTTGCCGCCCTTGATGTAAGGCAGGGCCGTGGCACCACCGACAAAGGCGAACTGCACTTCGCCGGACATCACCGCGGCCATGGACTGCGCACCACCCTTGTAGGCCACGGTCACGATGTTCTTCTCCACGCCGCCACGGCGCTTGAACACCTCCATGGCCAGCTGCCCGGCACCCCCGGCCTGGCTGCCATTGATGCCCTGTGGCTTCGATCTCGCCAGCGCCAGCAACTGGGGAATGGTCTTCACGCCAATGTTGGGATTGGCCAGCAGCACCATGGGCTGGGTGGCGATCTCCGTGATCGCGGCGAAGTCGGCCGCCGGGTCATAGGGCATGGTGGCCTGCTGGTAGGGCGCCGTGGTGAAGGAGGACAAGGCCACGATCAGCGTGTAGCCATCCGGCGCCGCACGCGCCACCGACTGCGCCCCGACGATGCCATCGGCACCCGGCCGGTGTTCGATGACCACCGGCTGTCCCAGCGCCTTGCTCAGGTCGTTGGTGACGATGCGTGCCACGATGTCGGTGGCCCCGCCGGGGGTAACCGGCAGGACGAAGCGCACCGGCTTGTCCGGCCAGGTCTGTGCAGCGAGGCCCTGCGCCGCCAGCAGCAGGATCAGCGGAATGGTCTTGGTCAGTCTCATGGTATTCACCTGTGTTGCGTTGGATGGTTCGGGATGCCTTAAGCTCATTCCGGTAGTCCGCCGGTGATCTCCAGCGTGACGGCGCGCGAGTTGCCGAAACAGGGCACGTAGATGGAATGCGTGCCCGGACCACCGGCCACCACCAGGCCGATGTCTTCCGGGCACTTCGCGATGGGCAGCAGCGTATCAGAGCCGATCTCACCGAGTTCTTCCCGGCGCGAGCCACGCGCCCGCCCGAGGTCCTTGGCCGCCATGCGCGAGGCTGGCATCTTCGAGGCGGCCCACAAGCGGCGCTTCACTTCGGCCTTGTCCAGGTCGGCGGCGTGGAAGATGTTGGCATGTTCGGGGCCGTAGATGATGAAGGGCTCGCCGCCATTGCAGTACTCGTTGCTGGGCGGATGGATCATGGTATCGGCGGTGACACGGATCAGCTCTTCCGCCGTCTTGGTATGCGTGTTCATGTTGATGGTGCCCTCGGCGGCAATCACCGTGACCGTGCTTGCCGCCCTGGCAAAACCGCGCTCGACATGCCACGGCGTCCAGGGTGTATCGTCCTCGTTCTCGGCACAGCAGAAAGCGATGCGGCCAGGCTGGCCCTGGGTGGAGCGGTCCATCTCCCCGGGTATGGCGCCGCCGATGTTGCGCAGGATGAGGCGCAGCGCCCGCCCGATGGTGAGATTGGCCCAGGCGCCCTCACCCAGACAGTTGTGGCCGGCATTGATAGCCAGTTGCCGGGCGACCGGCCCGTTCACCAGTATCCACACCGCCACTGGATTGGTAGTCGCCTGTATGCCCTGCAGGTTGAACTGTGGCTCATTGACTGCGCGCACCACGGTGATCAGCAAAGGCAGATAGCCGGGGTCGCAACCCGCCATCACGGCGTTCACGGCGATGCGCTCGACCGTGGCCTCGCCAAAAGCCGGTGCCAGACGCGCAATCAAGGTCTCCGGCGCCAGCGAGGTAGCCGCCAGCATGCGTGCCACGCGTGCTTCGGTGGGCGGCACGATGGGCAAGCCGTCAGTCCATTGGTTGGCGCGAAACAGGCGGTTGATCTCGTCGAAATCGTCCAAAGCCTGGACGAACCGGTCTTCGGCGGTATTGGCCTGCGGCACGCTGTTCATGACTTGCGCCCCGCGACCAGGGCTGAAATCTGCGTCAGGCACTGCTCAGCCAGCGCGCGTACCTCGGTCCGGCTGAGCAGGCCGAAGGGATGGGGAATCACCGCCACGGGAAGATCAGGCATCCCCAGGCTTTTCGCCTGCGCATGACCGAGCGCCTCGAACACGGTGGAGCAGATCACCAGCGTCGCCCTGCCCTGGCGGGCGATCTGCACACTGTCGTGGACACTCCACGACGTGCACGAGCCTCAATCGCCCGACCCGGTGATCACCAGGTCGCATTGCGCTGCCAGCTCCGCAATGTACGAATCGGGGGCCGGCACCGACGAAGCACGCTTCTGGCGCTTGATCGTGCTGCGCACGCCCAGGCGTGTGGTCATGAGTTCGGCAAGGTCGTCGACCAGTTGTGCAAAGTTGGGCTTGGTATTGTCGATGAACCCAACCACCGCCCCCTGCAGGCTGGGGAGCAGCCGGCTCTCATGCCGGCGCTGCGAGAAGGATGGTGCGGTCGGGCGATACAAACGGATGAGCTGTGACATGTTGGACTCTGCGTGGGCAATCAACGGGTGGATGACTGGGTTGTCGGGTGGATCCGGAAAGGCCGGCACGGCCATCCCCTACAGACGGAACTGATTCTGACTAACAGAACTGCGTTCCATTAAGGAAGGACTGAACAAGTGGGCTAGCCCCCTTGTCTATCCCCCACGTCAGAGGAAACAGTTGAACGGTGATCCTCGATTCGAGACTTGATCAGTGTTTCCATAAGTAGATTCTGAGCGCATCAGCTTGTCAAGCAAGCGCAGCGCTGTAGTGCTCACGCCTCACTCATCGAGCTTGATGCCGGACTTCTCCAGAAAGCCCTGCCACATCGCGTACTCGCCGATGAACTTCGCTTTCAGTTCCGCCAGTGAACTCATGCGACCCGGTTCGGCGCCATCGGCCGTCAGCTTCGACTTCACCTCCGCGGAATTCATGATGTCCATCACCGCCTTGTTGAGCCCGGCCAGCACCGGACGCGGGGTGCTGGCGTGCGAGTAGAGGAAGTAGGCGTTGCCCAGCTCGAATCCGGACACGGTCTCTGCCAGCAGCGGCAGATCGGGGGCGGCCGGCGTCCTCTCGGCACTCGCCACTGCGAGGGCCTTCAGCTTGCCGGCTTTCACCAGGGCGGCACTGCTGATGCCGCTGGCGAAAATGAGATGCACGCGACCGCTCAGCATGTCGGCAAAGGCCGGGGGATTGCCCTTGTAGGGGATGTGTACCAGCTGCATGCCAGCGCGTATCTTCAGCAATTCCGTGCCCAGGTGGTTCACGGAGCCGACGCCCGATGACGCATAGGAAAGCTGGTCCGGTCTGGCCTTCACGTAATCGATGAACTCGCGCACCGTCTTGACCGGCAATCCGGGCGACACCAGCATCAGGTAGGGCTGCACGGTCATCTGCGCCACAGGATCGAACACCGTGCGGATGTCGTAGCTCACCTTCTTCTGCACGCCGTTCAGGACCATCAGGTTGCCGGCACTGAACAGGGTGTAGCCATCCGGCGCCGCCTGCGCCGCCGCATTCATGGCGAGCACGCCGTTGGCGCCGACCCGGTTATCCACCAGGAACTGCTCACCGCTGCGCTCGGTGAGCTTCTGCGCGGCCAGCCGTGCGATCACGTCATTGCCACCGCCAGGCGCCGCGCCCACCACGATCTTCACCGGCTTCACCGGATAAGCCTCGGCAATGCGCATCGTCACTGGCTGGGCGTTGGCCACACCGATTGCCGCCGGCAGAGTGACGAGTGCGACGAGTGCTGCGGCCCGCTGTCCGGGCGTGGGGTATCGGATCATGACTTCCTCCTTATCTGGTCCCGCGGTGCATCGATCTTCCCCGTCGATGTCACCTGCGGGGATTCTGCACCAAACCCCGGGTCCGACCAAACCGGATCCAGTCGCTCGACAAGCACGGTGCTCCCGGTGCAACATAGCCCACCCCCCGATCAAAAAGCCCAGGGCGCATCACATCCGGGCATCACACCCACAAACGGGAGGAGGAGACGACATGAAACAGGCATTCCTGAGGGCTGCGGCCACGTCCTTCGTACTGGCAATCACGGCGGCAGGCAACAACGCCGCGCTGGCCCAGCAGAATTACCCCACCAAACCCATCCGCATGGTCACGCCCTTTGCACCGGGCGGGGCCACTACCATCCTCTCGCGCATGATCGGCCAGAAGATGACCGAGAGCTGGGGCCAGCAGGTGCTGGTGGACAACCGACCCGGCGGCAACACGGTGATCGGCACGGAATCCGTGGCGCGCTCCCCGGCCGATGGCTACACCATCATCCTGCTCTCGGCGGCGCACGTGATCATTCCGCAGCTGCTGCCCACCAGCTACGACCCGATCAAGGATTTCGCCCCCATCTCCACGGTCGCCGGGGGCGAGTTCGTCATGGTGGTCAGCCCCACGGTGCCGGCCGGCAACCTGAAAGAACTGATCGCGCTGGCGAAAGCCAAACCCGGCTCCCTCAACTACGCCTCCTCCGGCAGCGGCAGCGCCACCCATCTGGCGAGCGAAATGTTCAACATCACCGCCGGCACGAAGATCCAGCACATCCCCTACAAGGGTTCGGGGCAGGTGATCCCCGACCTGATGGGCGGCCAGGTGCAGGTGCACTTCAACCAGCCGGTGGCCCTGGTGCCGCACATCCGCAGCGGCAAGCTGAAGGCGGTTGCCGTCTCCGGCGAGGCGCGCATGTCCGCACTGCCCGATGTGCCCACCTTCAGCGAAGCCGGCATACCGGGCATGGACGTGAAGTTCTGGCAGGGCATCCTCGCACCGGCCGGCACGCCCAGGCCCATCCTCGACAAGCTCAATGGCGAGATCAACCGTATCCTTGCCCTGCCCGAGATCCGCGAGAAAATGGTGTCCCAGGGCACCGACCCCTACATCTCCACCCAGGAGCAATTCGGTGCGCTGCTGCGTGCCGACCTGGCGAAGTACGGCAGACTGATCAAGGCGGCCAACATCAAGCTGGATGACTGACCCCATGAGCGACGCCCCTGCAGCCCAGACGTTTGCCGTCTATTCACCCCGCCCTGCCAGACAACTGCAGTTGCGGCCGTTGGCGCCGCGGCTGGACACGCTCGCGGGCAAGACCGTGGCCCAGCTCTGGGACTACATCTTCCGCGGCGACGAGATCTTCCTCATGCTGGAGGAGGCACTCAAAGCCCGCTACCCGGGCATCCGTTTTGTCAGCTGGCGCGAGTTCGGCAGTACCCACGGCAATCAGGAACATGAAGTCCTGGCGAGCCTCCCCGGAAAGATCCGCGACCTGAAGATCGACGCGGTGATCTCCGGGATGGGCTGTTGAGGCAGCTGCACGCCCGCCGTGTTGCGGGCGAGTGCAGCGTGTGAAGCGGCCGGCATTCCCTCCTCCACCCTGGTGGGCGAGGAGTTCATGGCCCTGGCCCGCGCCGCCTCGATGGGCCTGGGCATGCCCGGCCTCGCCACCGCGCGTGTGGTGGGCCACCCCAGCGTGCAAAGCGATGCCGCACTGCGCGGGAACATCCTGGATGTCACGCTCGACCACGTGATCGGGAACCTGCTCAAGGCGCCGGAGCAGGCCATGACGCTGCAGCAGGAACCGGCGCGCCTGGACATCATCCGCACCGGCACCTGGGAAGACATCAACGAGTATTTCTACGATCAGCAGCTCTCCGACGGCCTGCCCATCGTGCCGCCCACGCGCGACAAGATCGATGCATTCCTGCGCCACACCGACCGCGATGCCGCAGAAGTGCTGGGCATCCTGCTCCCGGACAGCCGTCCGGCCACCCTGTGGAGCGTTGCCGTCAATGGCGTGATGGCAGGCTGCCGGCCCGAATACATGCCGGTGCTGGTCGCCATCGCCGAAGCCATGGCCGATCCCTACTATGGCGTGGAGCACAGCGGCAACACCCCGGGGGCGGAGACCCTGATCATCCTCAACGGCCCCATCATCCGCGAGCTGGAATTCAATTACACCCAGGGCGTGATGCGCGACGGCTTTCGTGCCAACACCAGTGTCGGCCGCTTCTTCCGGCTCTACCTGCGCAATGTCGCCGGCTTTCTGCCGCACGGCAACGACAAGGCCACCTTCGGCAACACCTGGCGCGTGGTAGTCGCCGAGAACGAGGAAGTCATGGCGAGGTTGGGCTGGACACCGCACAGTGTGGACATGGGCTTCGAAGCCGGGGACAACGTGGTGACCATCGCCCGCTTCACCGGCGGCAACCATATCTCCGGTGTCTCCGGTTCCACGCCGCAGGCCATCATGCCCTACCTCGCCGACGCCATGGTCAAGCAGCATCCCTGGCAGGTGAGCTTCTCGGCCGAGGAGATGGCCGGCACGCTACGGCCCTGCGTCATGCTCTCCCCGGTGCTGGCCGAGGTGGTGGCCAGTGGCGGCTGGTCCCGGCAGGATTTCAAGCGCGCGCTCCACGAACAGGCGCGCGTACCGGCAGGGCACCTGGAACGCAGCCAGCGCGACTGGCGTGGCAAGCGCAACTGGGAACTGAGCAAGGGTGTGCGCGTGGGACGGCTGCCGCGCGTGTACCACGAATCCGACGACCCGGAGCGCCTGGTGCCCATCGTCTGGGACGCCGAGGACTACATGGTGCTGGTGACCGGCGACACCGGGCGCAACAGCGCCTACATGTTCTCCGGCAACGGCCCGCTGGGCTATCCGGTGGCGAAGAAAATCCGCCTGCCGAAAAACTGGCGCTCGCTGCGCCGCCGCTGAAACCTGCCGCGGCGCAGCCTGTTCTGACTCGTGCTCACCAGACTCCGGCTCAGGCTACTCCGCGATCAACCGCGTCACCGACTTCGTATTGCCGAAGCTGGGCACGAAAGTGGAGTGCGTGCCGGGCCCACCCGCCACGATGATGTGGATCGCCTCCGGCGACACCGAAATCGGCAGCAGCGTCTCGCGGGTGATCTCGCCCAGCTCATGCCGGCGGCAATCCACCGAATGCAGGAAATCCACGTCCGCCATATCGCCGGCGCGCGTCTTCGACAGTTCCCACAAGCGTTTTTTCACCTCGGCCTTGGAAAACCCGGCCGAGTGCAGCACCTGCGCATGTTCCGGGGAGATGACGAACCAGGGCTCGCCGCCCGAGCGGTAATCATTGCCGCAGGGACGCTTGATCGACAAGGCCATGGCCTGCACCAGCTGCGCGCCATCCTTGGTGTGTGCGTTCAGGTTCATGGACCCCTCGGCGCCAACGACGGTGACTGCGCTCTGCCCCGGTGCAAAGCCACGCTCCACGTGCAGCGGCTCCCAGGGATTGTCGCTGTCGCTCTCGGCGCAGCAGAACAGGTACTTGCCCGGCTGGCCCTGGGTGGCGCGATCCATTTCGCCCGGAAAGCAGCCGCCGATGTTCTGCAATACCAGATGCAATGCACGCCCCAGCGTGGCATTGGCGCGGTTGCCCTGCCCCAGGCAGTTCGGTCCCGAATTCATTCCCAGGCGGCGCGCTGCGGGGCCCGTGACGATCAGCCACACTGCCACCGGATTGGTGGTCGCCTGCAGGCCCTGGATGTTGAGTTCGGGCGAGATCACCGCCTCCACCGCGGCCACCAGCACCGGCAGATGCTCGGGCAGGCAGCCCGCCATCACGGCATTCACGGCGATGCGCTCGACAGTGGCCGTGCCGAAGCCCGGCGCAATCTTGCCAATGACCCGATTGGGATCAAGGCCGTTGGATTTCAGCATGCGATCGACACGGGCACGCGTGGGCGGCACCATGGGCAGCCCATCACTCCACTGGTGGTCGATGAAGAAGCTGTTGATCGCCTCGGCGTCGTCGGCGATCTCGACTTCCGCCGGCCCGGCCGTATCAGACGTTGCCTGACTGCCGGCACCCTCGCCGCGCACGATGCGCTCGATGTCGGCAATGCACCTGGCCGCCGCCTCGCGCACCTTGTCCGGCACCAGCGCGCCGAAGGGATGCGGCACCAGCGTCAGCGGCAGGTCCTTGTCACCCAGGGATTTCGCCTGCAGCTGGCCGAGTTTTTCGAAGGCCGTCGAGCACACCGTGACGGCCGGGACATTCCTTGCGCGCATCTGTGTGGCGTCGTGGACACTCCACGACGTGCACGAGCCTCAGTCGCCCGAGCCCGTGATCACCAGGTCGCACTGCGCAGTCATCTCGGCGATGACCTCGTCCGGCGCCGGCAGCGAAGGCATGCGCTTCCTGCGGATCAACACATCGGCCGCACCGTAATCGCGCTTCAACACCGTGGCCATGGCTTCGGCCAGCTGGTCGAAATTCTTCTTCGAGTTGTCGATAACGCCAACCGTGGCGCCCTTCAACGTGGCCAGCAGCGGCACCCTGGCGGCCGCCTGCTCAACTGCGCCACCGCCTGGGGTGAGAATCCTGATTGTGGACATGGAGTACTCCTGTGTCTGTTTCATGTCAATGGTAAGCGTGCGAGGAAAACAGCAAGCATAACGTTTCCTCAGACGAGGGGATCGGCAAGGGGCAGCGTGACGAACATGGGCCCTCTTGCTCTTCATT